>NZ_OY771475.1:708500-1417000 GCF_963674635.1 Breoghania sp. | reverse complement strand
ATTCCGTTCAGCGGCGTGCGGATCTCGTGGCTGACGGTCGCCAGGAACAACGTCTTGGCGCGGTTGGACGCTCTTGCATGCTTGACGAGATCGTCGCGCAGGACATCGAGGTGGCGGCGCAGTGAATCCGCCTTCAGAACCTTGCGCCGCAGGCTTTCCAGCGTCGCCCCGATCGCACCGGGCTCGTCGTGCGGTCCGGACGTGGGAACGGGGGTCTGGTAATCGCCGCCCTCCAGCCGCTTGATTGCGGATGTGAGGGAGGCCATGGGACGGGAGAAACGGTGGCGCAGAAAGCTCGAAGACAGATAGCTGAATGTCAGCGCGGCGAGCAGAAAAAGCGTCCATGCGCTGCCACTGGCAAGGGCGATCTTCTGATTATAGCTTGCCTGCTGTCGTCCCAGATCCAACGCCATATGGCCGATATCGTTGATGGCGGCGTGGGTGTCGTAGCAGTGGGCAGCCCAGCTTTGCGGCTCCACCCGGCTATGACCACGACCAGCAAGGCCGTTGATCCTTGAATTGATCTTCGCCTGCGCGGCACGCGTCGCCGCTTGTCCCGTTCGCACCGCCTCGCTCAATTGCGGATAGTGGGGAAGGTGGGCTGCGGTCACTGCAATGCGGCGCCATAGCTCTTCATAGGCGCCGATATCGTGGTGCCACAGGTCGCGTTGGGCTTGCGTGAGCGGTTCGTCCCGCGCAATCGCACGGCGGAAGGCAGAGCACTGTCGCGAATAGCGGTCCCGGATCGCGAAGGATAGTTCGCGGATCGTGACAAGTTCGGCAAGGGCGGGCGTGCGGGCATTCAGCTCGGTCCCCACATCCACCGATGTGTCGACATAGCTTCGCGACATTCCATAGATGGCCTGCCGCCAGTCCTCAATCTCTGCGACGTCGCGCAGGCTGCGCGCAAGGGCGGCTTGCGCGCGCACTTTTTCGCTCTCTTTCAGCAGGTCAGCATAAGCCGCCTCAAGCGCAGCCAGATCGTTGGCGTCGCCGGGAAAGTCGTTTCGCTCCACCGCCTGCCTGGCGACTTCGTGGATGCGGCCGACCCTGTGAAGGGCACCCTCAACTGTGGATCGGGCGTCTTCCTCTGCCAGCAAGGCAATCCCGACGGTTCCGATTTCATCGCGGGTTTCCGTGGCTGAAATGAAAAGCGTCCGGTCGAGGGCGACCAGATCCACTGTGCGGCTGGCATTGATGTATTGCCGCCACGAGAGGGCAACGCCGAGCAGTGCTCCGACGACGATAACGACGATCGTCGCGCCGAAAAGCAGCTTGATGCCTTTGGCTACGGATATTCTGTCGATCGTGGGTTTCCGGCGGCTCGCGTCGTGCGGACGGGGGCTGCTCATGCGTGTGCTCAGCCTCCGGGACGGAAGCTGACCACGACATCCGGGTCGGTCTCGATGCGTCCGGCACCGATGAGGTCAAGACAATAGGGGATCGCCGGAAACACGGCATCGAGCGACATGGCGATGGCAGCGGGCTTGCCCGGCAGGTTGAGATAGAAGGTCTTGCCGCGGGTTCCCGCAGTCTGGCGTGACAAGATCGAGGTCGGCGTCTGCCTGAGACCCACCTGGCGCAACAATTCGCCGAAGCCCGGAAGCTCCTTTTCCAGAACCACCTTCATCGCTTCCGGCGTCTGATCGCGCGGGGAGGGGCCAGTGCCCCCCGTGGTCAGCACCATGTCGACCTGCTGGTTGTCCGCCAGATCGATCAGCGCATCGCGCACGACCTCCTCGCCGTCTGGAATGATGATGCGCTCGATCTTACAGGGGCTGGTGATCGCCTTCTCAAGCCAATCTACGATCGCCGGGCCAGATATGTCTTGATAGACGCCCTTGCTTGCGCGGTCGGAAATGGTGACGACGACAATTTTCATTCCTAGCCTCCGAGAACGGACATGTGACGCCCGATGCCGGAAACGGCGTCCGAGGCGACGGAAAGGGAGTGGCGTTCCGGCTTGCGCGCGATGGCGTCGAAGATGACGTCCTCCACCTTTTCATCGCCGCAGGAAGAACGAAGCGCCTCGCGCAAGGGGACGGAGGTGTCCTTGCCCATGCAAGTGTAGAGATCTCCCGTGCAGCTAACCCGCAACCGGTTGCAACTTGCGCAGAAATCGCAGGAAAGCGGTGTGATGAAGCCGAGCCGGCCACCGGTTTCCTCCACCTGCACATAGCGCGCCGGCCCGCCGGTATTTGCCTTCAGGGGCGTCAGTGTCCAGCGGGTTTCGAGGTTCTGTCGCACGCTGTCGAGGGGCAGAAAGCTCGCAGAGCGGTCGTGATGAACATCGCCAAGCGGCATTTCCTCGATCAGCGTGAGGTCAATGCCGCGCTCATGGGTGAAGCGGAGGAGCCCGTCCAGTTCGTTCTCGAATGCACCGCGCATGGCGACGGAATTGATCTTGACCTTCAACCCGGCCTTTTGGGCAGCCTCTATCCCGGCCAGCGCCTTGCGAACGTCGCCGCCACGCGTCAGCGTGCGGTAACGGTCCGGGTCGAGGCTGTCGAGCGAGACGTTGACACGGCGCAGGCCATAATCATGAAGCTGCTGGGCAAAACGCGGCAGTTGCGTACCATTGGTGGTCAGGACCAATTCATCGAGATCGCCGTTGTCGACATGGCGCGACAGCATCTCGAACAGGCACATGATGTTCTTGCGCACGAGCGGTTCTCCGCCCGTGATCCGGATCTTGCGCACACCATGGCGCATGAAGACGGCGGAAAGCCGGTAAAGCTCTTCCAGCGTCAGGAGATCCTTGTGGGAGACGAAGTGCATGTGCTCTGCCATGCAATAGACACAGCGCAGATCGCACCGGTCTGTTACCGACAGTCGGAGATAGGTCATCTTGCGACCGAAACTGTCGGTTAACAGGGGCCGCCTGACGGCATCCCCGGCGGACGGGGGGCGGTGTTCGGGCATGGTGTCATTGTCCCGTGTTCTTAACCGCGATGTTGCGGCACCAGTCGAGGACTGCCTGCGTATCGGCGGGCAGAACGGTCGTGTTCCCTTTGCAATAGGCGGCCCAGTCGGGTTGATATTGTGCTGCGACAGCCGTCAGGATCGGCAATCCGCTCTCGCATGCCTTCTCGAACGCGATGCGCAGGCCTTCGCCCTTGACCTCGATGCCGCCGAAACGGTGGAAGAGGACAAGGTCCGGGCTGGATTTGACGATTTGCAGGGCGCGGGAGGTGATCGCGAACTGGGCGTTCACTTCGCCGAGCGCATGCGGATCGATGCGGCAGCACCGCTCGGGCGCCTCGCTGGAGCGCAGCAGCGTGTATCGCTTGCCCGTCTGAATGTCCTGAACGCTTGTTTTCAAATCATCTGAAGGGTCGTCTCCGGCCCGTTCAATGAACCCGCCAACCGATACGCCGTCCGCCTTGAGCGCGGCGACGACGGCATCGAAGAGGGGTTCGACCGTATTCCGGTCATCAGTGTCGATGGAGGCGATGCGATGATGGCTCGTCACGATATTCGTCCGCTTGGTTGTGATCGTGGGACGCGGGGGGAGGGAGCGGCCCGTATGGATCGGAAGGGGGGAGGGCGGAGGAAATGTGTTTTTCGGTTCGTCCTCTTGCAGGCGTTGCCGCTGGGGACCCGCTCCGTGAGCGTGGCCCGGCGGAGATCATGCGTGGTGGCGTGAAAGCCCATTTGCGGAAACGTGAGGCAGTTTCCGTTTCACTCCCGATTGATTGTCCATCCTATAGTTGCAGAAGGCTATGACTTGCCTCAAGTGATTGTAACGTCACATGCCGTGCTTTTTGACGGAAACAGGTGAACCCCGCGCCAACCCAAGGCATGCTTGCATGCGCGCGACTGTGGGCAACACTGCGACAAATCGCTATTAGGTGTTTCACGTCGCGTGAGACGTGCGCATCTCTGCGCCCGAGCGCGCCGGACGATTGGGAAACGCAGTCGATCCAACCGGGTCGAACATCAATTCGGAGCCAGACAATGCCGCTTTACCGCCTTGATGACGAAACGCCGAAGACCTGCGGGGACGCCTTCTGGGTCGCGCCCGATGCCAATGTTATTGGCAAGGTGGAGCTTGGCCGCGATGTGGGCGTGTGGTTCGGCGTAACGCTTCGCGGCGATAACGAGTTGATCCGCATCGGTGCGCGCACCAACATCCAGGAACTGACCGTGATGCACACGGATCCAGGTTTCCCGGTGACGATCGGCGAAGGCTGCACCATTGGGCATCGCGCGATCATTCATGGCTGTACCATCGGCGACAACACGCTTGTTGGCATGGGGGCCATCGTGCTGAACGGCGCCAAGATCGGAAAGAACTGCCTGATCGGCGCAGGCGCACTCGTCGCGGAGGGCAAGGAGATCCCTGATGGCAGTCTGGTGGTCGGAATGCCGGGCAAGGTCATCCGCACACTGGACGAGCAGGCCATCGAAGGCTTGCGCAAATCCGCCGACCGCTATGTCGCAAACGCGAAGCGCTATGCGACGGGGCTTGGGGCGCTGGGCTGAAACCCGGTTCAATAGCTCCAGCAAGGCGCAATCGTTGCGAGGGAAGAAAAAAGGGCCGCGGATGGATGCCGCGGCCCTCGTTGATTCGTGTTCGGCCTCGTCGTCCGCCGCTCAGCGCCCGCCATCCAGAAGCGGGGTGATCCGGCGCACGGTCACACGTCGGTTCAGCGGTTCGCGTTCCAGCGTGTCGATCTTCAGATAAGCCTCGCCATAGCCTTGGGTGACGAGGTTCTCCGGCGGAATGCCGAAATACTCTGTCAGTGCGATGGCGACCGACTCCGCCCGCGCATCGGAAAGGCGCAGGTTGTAGTCGTAGGAACCCGGCGCATCCGTATGCCCCTCGATGAGGAACACATCTGACGGGTTGTCGCGAATCTCGTCCGCAATCGTGTCGCCGATCACCTCCAGCCTGTCGTACTGGGTGGCGGGAATGGCGGCTGAGTTGAACGCAAAGGTCAGGCTGAGGTCCACACGCCGCATCTTGGCCCGCAGGCGTTCGTTGCGGCGGATCTCCGAAAGAGAATAGGGGCGCTCGACGGGTTCAACCGGACGTGCGCGCAAGGCTTCCTTCACAAGGGGCCTTCGACCGATGTCTCCTTCCACGATATAGCGATCGCGCGGGATATCGAGATAAAGCGGGCGGAAGTCCAGCGGACGATGGTCGCGGCGCGCGCGCGTGTTGTCGATCAGCACGACTTCACGACCATCCGGCATCCGACGGATCCGGCGGACTATCTCCCCATCGCGGTCGCGCACCGTGATCACGGAGACGCCGTTGGGTCTTTGTACGACAACGCGTGTGCGGCCGTTGGAGAGCTTCTGCACCGTCCTGTTTGCACGGTCGCGCCCGAAACGGTCATCATCGCGCGAGCGAACGGTGATGTCCCCGTCCTTGCGAATGATCACGCGACCATCGAGGCCCGGGATCGGCAAAGAAAACTCAAGCTCGCCGCCGCGGTCGGGACGCGGGCGTTCGCGCCGACGCTCCGCACGGGGGCGGTCATCGCGACGGGGATCATTGCGCCGGGCATCATCTCCGCGATCACCCGGTCGCGGCCTGGGGCGGGCATCCGGGCGGCGCTCGGTGCGGGGACGCTCCGTTTCCGGGCGGTCTCGGCGGGGGCGCTCGGTGCGCGGCGTTTCGCGGTTCGGTTTCGGCTCCGCCTTGTTGTGGTCATCGGGACGCTGGCGAGGCCGTTCCGCGGGGGTCTCGCGCGGACGATCGCGCTCCGCCCGGGGCGGCTTGCGATCGGTGTTGCCTTGCTGCTGCCGCTTCTTGCGCTCTTCCGCCTGACGCAAAAGGTCACGTGCGCGCGGCGTCAGGAGTTTCTCCCCGGCGTTGGGCTGTGGGGTGTTGGGCTGTGGCTTCGCCCTTTCCTGTGGCTTGGCTGGGTTTCGTGGCTGGGACTTTTCCTGCGGTCTGGGCTGGGTCTTCGGCTGGGTTCGTTCTTGAGGCGCGGCTCTCTTCTCCGGTTTTGCATCATTCTGAGGCTTGGGCGGATTCGTGCTTTGGGATTTGCATGGGGGAAGCTCCGGAAATCTGGAACAATCCACGATCAACCCGCCCGGGGATGCCTGAGCCAGCAGGATCGATTGGTCGACGTTTTGATCTGCCAAGGCCATGCGCGGCGTCGCGAGGCCGATTGCCAGCAACGTGCCCAACAGGACCTTGTTTGAGATGAAGGGAGATAAGGGCGTCATTGTTCCTCCGGCGGTATGTCGTCTTTCGCAGTCGCGGTACGCTGTCTTCCGAGACTGCGATCTGCCTTCCCTAGAGATTTGAAGGCCCACAATGAGGTGGAAACCGGGCGGCAGCCGAAATTGTTCCGTCAAAATGCGGATCATCATGAAAAAGCCCCCGAAAGCGGTTCGCTTCGGGGGCCTCGAAAACTGGTCATTCTGTGCCGTCAGGAAAGCACGGGCGTATCCGTGCGCCCACCCCATTCGGTCCATGATCCGTCATAGACGGAAACATGGCGAGCGCCGATCTCATCCAGCGCGAGAGCCAGAATGGCTGCTGTCACGCCGGTGCCGCAGGTCGTTATGACGGGGCGGGCTGGATCGATCCCCGCTTCTCGAAAGACCGCTTCCAGCTCCGCATTCGGCTTCATGCAGCACGTATCGTCCAGCAGGCTTGTAAAGGGAACGCAGACACTTCCGGGCATGTGGCCGCCTCGGATGCCCTCGCGAGGCTCCGGCGCCTCGGCATTGAAGCGGGCAAGGGCACGGGCGTCAGCGATCTGGTGTTCCTCCTTGATAGCCCGACGCATGTCATCCAGATCACGCACGGCGGCGTGGTTCAGGCGCGCGGTGAAATGGCGCTCCGGGCGCGTCTCCAGTCCGCTTGCGAGCGGATAGCCATGCGCCTTCCACTTGGGTAGCCCGCCTTCCAGAACGTAGACATGTTCTGCCCCCATGGCCTTGAACATCCACCAGGCGCGGGCGGCGGAGTAAAGCCCTGCGCTGTCATAGACGACAACGGTCTGACCGTCGCCAATGCCCATGCGGCGCATCATCGATGAGAACGCGACGGGGGAGGGCAACATGTGCGGCAAGTCGCTGTCAGTATCGGCAATCGCATCGATGTCGAAATACAGGGCACCGGGAATATGCTCCTCGCGATACTCCGCGAAGGTGTCACAGACTTGGCCTACCTTCTGCATGGAAGCGTCCAGCACAACAACGTCGGGGGCGTTGAGATGAGCCTCAAGCCATTCGGCAGAGATGAAATTTCGGCGCTTCATGAGGAGATGATCCAGTAACGGTTCGAGGAAGGCTAGTCGTCCAGACGGATCCGGATACGGCGATTGAGGCGGCCTTTCTTCTCGATCTTGGTGATCGTCACAAGGCCAATTTCCTGCGTCGATTTCACATGGGTTCCGCCGCAGGGCTGGAGGTCGAAATTTTCGCCGATCCTGACGAGCCTAACAAGCCCTGAACCGCGCGGCGGAGAAACGCTCATCGACTTTATCAGATCCGGATTGGCGTCGAGTTCCTCATCGGTAATCCACTCCGTGGTGATCGCGTGGTCCTGGTTGACCGCGTCCATGATCGCTGCGAGCACGGATTCGCGCTCCGGCGGCTCTTCCACGTTCAGATCGATCCTGCTTTCCTGATCCCCGATCTGGGCGCCCGTGATTTTTGTTTTCATGACCGCGCAGATGACGTGAAGTGCGGTGTGCATCCGCATATGTCGGTAACGGCGTGCCCAATCGATGTGGGCCACGACCGGTTCGCCTACCTGCGGCAACGGACCTTCCCCCGCCGGGACGTGGATGATCTGTTCCTTGCCTTCGGCAAATACAGTTGCGCCGATGGCGATGCGCGACCCGTCCTCCCGTTCGATCTCGCCCGTATCCCCCGGCTGCCCGCCGCCGGTTGCAAAGAAGACAGTGCGATCGAGCAGGAGGCCGCCACGTTCGTTGATACCGGTGACGCGCGCCTCACAGCTGCGCAGATAGGAATCGTCGCGAAAAAGGTGTTTGGTCATGGAAACCGCCAATTTGGCTTGTGTGCTGTCAGGACGCGAAGCCTAAAACAGACGTTGGGGAAATTGGAAGTGGCCGAAGGTCCCAAAAGGGGGGGGCGGGTGGCCTCGACCATCAAAGCAGCGGTGCAAACAACCGGGCCAGACGGCTGGCCACGCCGCGCCAAAGCGGACGGGCCCGGTAGTCAGCCAGTCGCTTTTCATCGCTATGGGCGAAATCATTCTCCAGCATGTTTGTCACGAAGCTGGTCGTGCCGGGGTCAGTCAGCCACAAGGTGACCTCGAAATTGATGTGGAAGGAGCGATTGTCGAAATTGACCGTGCCGATGCTCGCAAGGTCGTCATCCACCAGCATCACCTTCTGATGGAGAAAGCCCTCGCGGAAATAGTAGGTCGCCACTCCCTGGGCGGCCATCATTTCCGCAAAGCACTCATTCGCGAGTCCGACAATCCAGCGGTCGGGGTTTTTGGGCAGAAGAAGCCGCACATCCACACCGCGCAGGACAGCCGCCGCAAGGGCGGTCTGGATATCTTCCCCGGGCACGAAATAGGGGCTGACGATCCAGAGCCGGTGCCGCGCGCGTCCGATGGCCTCGGTGAAGGCGATGGCGCAGGTATCGATCGTGTCGGCCGGACCTGAGGGCATCACCAGAACGGGCTCGCCATCGTCCAGCGGTTCCGGATGAGGCCATTCTATCGGCAGATTGCCACCGGTTGCCCAGTGCCAGTCCTCGGCAAAGGAAATCTGGGCGGCCTGCGCCGCCGGACCATCGACCCGCACATGGGTATCGCGCCAGTGGTTGAATTTCGGCGAGAGGCCGAGATATTCGTTGCCCATGTTGAGCCCGCCGATCCAGGCGCGCCGCCCATCGGCGATGACGATCTTGCGGTGGTTGCGGAAATTGATGCGGAAGGGCCTGAGAAACGGAAACATCGGACGAGAACGATTGAAGCCGCTGACCTTGACGCCCGCCTTCACAAGCCGCGCCAGAAACCGTCGCGAAAGCCCTGCCGACCCGATGTCGTCATAGATCAGCAGAACGGTCAGACCGGCCTTAGCCTTCTCTATCAGGAGGTCGGCGAGCCGGTTGCCGATTTCGTCGTCGCGGATGATGTAGAATTGCGCAAGGACATAGCTTTCCGCCGCGCGGATGCCGGCAAAGATCGATTCATACGTCGCCCGCCCATCTACGAGTACTTCGACCTCATTGCCGCCCAGAAATGGCAGCGGCGACAGATTGACCAGCAACGGCCAGGCTTCTGAGGCTTCTTCGGCGCGGTGTATCACCCGCAGGGCGCTGTCGGATTGTGTGTCGTGGGGCTGGCTGTCGGCATCGTTGCGACCACCTCGGCGGCGCAGGCGGACATAGTCGTCAAAACGCTTCCAACCAAAGGCGAGATAGAGAAAAACCGTCACATAGGGAAAGAAGAACAGCGACAGCAGCCACCCGATGGAGCCTTGGGAGCTCCGTCCGTACAGAAGCTCGCGCACGGAGCACACGGCGGCGGCTGTGTAGAAGATGCCGACGAGCACGAGCGGGATGACCAAATCAACCTGCGCTATCAACGCCGTCATGTGTCTGCCTGCCTGTGACTTCAAGGGCGTTGCCGAGGCAAGCCTCCGAGTGGCGGCCGCCTATTCGATGGGAACCGAAATATCGACCTTTCGTTCCATCCATAACGGTATGGGCAGGTTCTTGGAACGCAAGAACGCCGGGTTGAACAATTTCGACTGGTAGCGCGTACCGTAGTCGCACAGAATCGTAACGATGGTGTGGCCGGGACCCATGTCCTTCGCCATGCGGACCGCGCCGGCGATATTGACGCCTGAGGAGCCGCCAAGGCACAGGCCTTCGTGCTCGAGCATCTGGAACACTTCCGGCAGGGCTTCCTCGTCGGGGATCTGATAGGCGACATCCACCGGAGCGCCTTCCAGATTGGCCGTGATGCGACCCTGGCCGATGCCTTCGGTGATGGAGGAGCCTTCGGAACGCAGCTCGCCGGTCGTGTAATAGCTGTAAAGTGCCGCCCCCATCGGATCGGCAAGGCCGATGCGCACGTCCTTGTTGCGCTCCTTCAAGGCCAGACCCACACCGGCAAGGGTTCCGCCCGAGCCGGCCGCGCAGATGAAACCATCGACCTTGCCTGCGGTCTGCTCCCAGATTTCCGGACCGGTGGTCTCGATATGGGCGCGCCTGTTGGCGACATTGTCGAACTGGTTCGCCCAGACCGCGCCGCTCGGCTCGGTTTTCGCAAGCTGCGCGGCAAGGCGTCCGGAGACCTTCACGTAATTGTTGGGGTTCTTGTAGGGTGCGGCCGGCACTTCAACGAGCGTCGCCCCGGCCAGGCGCAGCATGTCCTTCTTTTCCTGCGACTGTGTTTCAGGAATAACGATCACCGAACGATAGCCTAGGGCATTGCCCACAAGTGCGATGCCGATGCCGGTATTGCCGGCGGTTCCTTCCACGATCACTCCGCCTGGGCGCAGCAAGCCGCGTTCCTCCGCATCGCGGATAATGGAGAGCGCCGCACGATCCTTCACCGACTGTCCCGGATTGAGGAACTCCGCCTTGCCGAGAATTTCACATCCGGTGATCTCGGACGCGCGTTTGAGACGGATGAGCGGCGTGTTGCCGATGGCCTCGATAACGGAGGGCGCGATTGCGGGTCGAAGGGTCATGGATGCCTGACTTTTGTGGCTGACTGGAGAGCCGGATTTCCGGCTTCGGCTTTTGCGAAGTGGAGCCACAAGCTAAGGCGCGTGTTGCCCCCCATCAAGGAAACCGGTTTTTAGACAAGGCCGCCATTTGGAAAAATTCATGGCGGTGACGCTGCGAAATATAGCAAGTCTTTGCGTGCTGGCCCTGCGTGTCAAGGCGCATCGCGCTTCATGGTCTCGTAGGTCGCTAGCGCGCGTTTGCGGGCTGCGCCATGATCGACGACTGGTTGAGGATAGGTCTCGCCAAGCCGTATCTGCGCTTCTGCGAGCATTCTTGCTGGTGCTTCCCACGGCTTGTGAAGCCAGCGCTTGTCCAGCCTTTCAAGCTCCGGCACCCAATGGCGTACATAGGCGCCGTCAGGATCGAACTTTTCGCCCTGGAGCACGGGGTTGAAGATGCGAAAATAGGGCGCCGCATCCGCCCCGCATCCCGCCACCCATTGCCAGCCGGCAGGATTGTTTGCCGGATCCGCGTCAACAAGCGTATCCCAGAACCAGCGCTCCCCCTCCCGCCAGTCGATCAGCAGGTGCTTTGTGAGAAAAGAAGCGGTGATCATGCGAACGCGGTTGTGCATCCAGCCGGTCGCCCAGAGCTCCCGCATGCCCGCATCCACGATCGGATAGCCAGTTTGGCCCTTTTGCCATGCTTCCAAACCCCGACTGTCGCTCGCCCAGTCGAAATGATCGAAGGCAGAGTTGAAATTGCGGGTCGCGAGGTCCGGATGGTCGCAAAGCAGGTGGTGGCAGAATTCGCGCCATCCCACTTCGGAGAGAAACTTCTCTGCATCGGCCTCCGGCGCCTCTTTTGCGTGCATCGCCGCGCCTACGCGGTACCAGATTTCGCGCACCGATATCTCGCCGAAACGCAGGGAAGGCGAGAGCAACGACGTTGCCGCGCTGGCAGGAAAATCCCGCCCTGCGCCATAGTCGCGGATCGCTCCCTCCATGAAGGCGTCGAGCCGGCGGCGCGCATTCGCTTCACCGGGCGTCCAGGCTTGCGCGAGGCCGCTGGCCCAGTTGGGCCTTGTCGGTCGCAATGCCCAGTCGTCCAGATTGTCGCTCTCGAACGCTCCGCGCCAGCCCATGATCTCTTCCGGCACGGGCAGGGGGCTTTCGGGCGTCATCTGCCGGGCGGCACGCCAGAAAGGCGTGAAGACCCGATAAGGCCCCCCGGATCCAGTGCGCACAGAACCGGGTTCAAACAGCATATTGGCAGGAAAATGCCGCGCATCGACCCCCTCATCCTTCAATGGGGCCGCTAGGATCTCGTCCTTCTCGCGGGAACAGGCCCCGGGGCGCCTGTTCCACGATACCGCGCATGCACCGACACTGTGTGCAAGCGCGGGAAGCGTGGCATGGGCGCTTCCGCGCAGAAGCGACAGCGGTACGCCGCGCGACGCGAGATCTCGCCCCAGTGATTCCAGGGAGCCGTGAAGCCACCAGAGCGCTGCGGCGCCGGGCTGGCGGCGCAACGCATCTTCCGGTTCGAGAAGATAGAGCGCCAGAACGGGAGCGCCGGAACGGGCGGCGTGGAAGAGCGCGGGATTGTCCGCGAGGCGCAGATCGTCGCGAAACCAGACGATATGCGGTCGGGAAACGGTCATGGACGGATGCTCATCGGCTGGCGGGGCAACAAGTGGCCTCATCCCGATCTAGGGACCGGCGGGGCTGTTTCAACGCCTGCTTGGCAAAGGAAGGGTCCCTTTGAAGAGCGAGGCAAAAAAGAGCGGTTGGCAAGATGCCAACCGCCCTGCAAGGCCAGGTGCCGAAATCGGTCAGGCCGCGACGACGTCGTACAGCCAGCGAAAGGCATAGCGCACATTGTCGGCCGCGCTCGACACATACGCCACAATTGCGGTCCATACGCGCTCGCTGAACTTTGCCACCGCAACAAGGGCCGTGTCTTCCTTGTCGGGCTTTGCACCAGTCGTGGCGTTTTCCTGGAAGAACTCCACGGTCGCTGCGTGATCGGCGTCATTTACCACACGGCGCGTTACGACGAGATTGGCGTCGGTTGCGATCCGGTCGGTGTCCGCCTTTGCGTAGCGTGTGCCGTCGGGCAAGGCGCGCACAACTATGGCGCGGCCGTCCGGCAACAGGTGAGTCTCGTTCTTCTTCACTTCCGAATCGTAGATGACTTCGCCGTAGGAATCGATCAGCTCCACCCAAACGGTCTTGCGACCCTGAAGCTCCACTTCACCGACCCATATATCCATGTCACCGCTTGTGTTGGCAGGCTTGCCGTCATAACCGGCAATCCGTGCAACCGTGACGGCGAGGCGGTCTCCCCGGCCCGATGAATTGGTAATGCCGTCGACAATCGTCGAGGTTTCCATCCCTTCAACCGAGGCATTGACCAGCGGCTGGGGGAGTTTTGATTGCGCGTACGCCTTCGATGCGATCAGGCCGCCCGTAAGCATCGGTGCGACGAGAGCCGCAACTACAAGGGTTCGGCCGGATAGCAGCCGATATGAACGTTCTGTTTTCCGCTTCCCATTCATGACTGCCTCCCGAGGCAATGCGCGGGATCGCCGCGCGCGCTGGTCGTGTCCTCTGTCGGGACATCGACCGGGCAAGGCAAACACGAAATCCGTCCTGTCGAACTTCATGTTGCTGTCAACGAGTTTGGCTTCTGGAGCCATCTCGTTATGTGACCTACGTCATGAAAATCGCTTTTGGCCGGTTCTGGTTCCCAAAAAAACCGGTGAAACCGATAATCGAGACGCCGCTGACGGGGTTGAGGTCACAGTTTTCGACGTCGGACCCATCTTCGCACTGATCGGTTGGGACACAGTGAAGTCGGTCATTTTCTTTTATATCAAATATTGGACTGTTAATAAATCGCGCCGGATGCAAGGTGAAACAATCGTGAAGTCTCGTGAGAATCGTAGCGGAAAGGCAGGCAATACGGTGGTTATATAGGTAGTATTACCTAAATCGACATGCGGAAAAACAGGGGAGCGGAGTATCCGTCTATTGCAGTGGCGACTTGCGTCGTTAAACGCAAATGACCTTCACGTCATCCGTCGCAACTGATCCGCCCTCCGGCTGATCTCGTTGCATCGCTTCCCGCACTGCGCCGATTGCGATGTCGGAAAGAGGGGGTATGGCCAGCCAGGGCGGTTTTGCATGCGCAGTTCATCCGAGGCGGGTGCTGGTGGGCCTCCCGGCTCGGAGCCCGGCTGGCTGGTCCAAACCGCGCTGCGTGATCCTGTTGCAAAAATAGATAGGGCCGCCGCAACTGGTGTTGCGGCGGCCCTATCAGTTTGTCGCTCTTTTGAGCGGCGATGTCGGTCTTTCGGCCCTTAGGCCGCGGCGACGCGCGACAGGAAGCGCGTGATGCGCTCGCTGAGGTTGCTCGTGCTGGAGGAGACCTGACCAGAGGCGTCGAGCACCAGTTCGGCGGTGCGCGAGGTGTCGGTGGCGGTCGTGGTCAGCTGGACCATGTTGTCGCTCGCCTGACGGGTGCCATTGGCTGCCGCCTGAACGTTGACGGAGATTTCTTCCGTCGCGACGCCCTGCTGCTCCACCGCACCGGCAATCGCCGTGGTGTAGCCGTTGACCTCTTCCATGATGGAGGCGATTTCCTCGATGACGTCGACCATCTCCTTGGTCGAGCCCTGGATCGCACCGACATGGGCAGAGATTTCCTCGGTTGCCTTGGAGGTCTGGTTGGCCAGCTCCTTGACTTCCGCAGCCACGACCGCGAAGCCCTTGCCAGCTTCACCGGCGCGCGCTGCCTCGATGGTGGCGTTGAGCGCAAGAAGGTTGGTCTGCTCGGCGATCGCCTGAATGAGGACGACGACTTCGCCGATCTTCTGCGCGGCCTCGTCAAGGCTTGCGACCTTGGCGTTGGACTGCTTGGCGCTGGTCGTCGCCTTGGTGACGACCTGGTTGCTCTGAGAGACCTGGCGGGTGATCTCGCCGATGGACGCGGCCAGTTCCTCTGCAGCCGAAGCCACGGTCTGGACGTTCTGGCTGGCCTGCTGCGAAGCACCGGAAGCTTCGCTTGCGCTGGCTTCGGTGTGCTCGGCGTTGGCGCGCAGCGACTTGGCAGCCTCGTCCATGCGACCGGAGTTCTCGCCAAGGACGAGCATTGCGGCCTCGACGTCGGTCTTGAACTCGGTAATCAGCGCTTCGATCTGGTTCTGGCGCTCCTGACGGGCGATCTGCTCTTCTTTGCTCTGGCCCTCAAGGCGACGGCGCTCAAGAGCATTGTTGCGGAACACTTCGACCGCACGGCTCATTTCGCCGATCTCGTCGGCGCGGTTCACGCCTTCCACTTCGAGATCGAGGTTGTTTTCTGCGATCAAGGCCATCTGCTGGTTCAGGGCGCGGATGGGAAGGGCCAGCGAACGAGCGATAAACACAGCGAAGACCAGCGCGCCAAGCATGAAGACAAGGGTCAGGCCCGCGCTGTTAATCGCCTGCTGGCGGAACGTGGCTTCCTTGTGGCTCATCAGGATGCCGGAGCCGAAGATCCAGTCCCAGGGGGCATAGCGCGTGACGTAGGACGTCTTTTCGAGGAAGTTGCCGTTCTTGTCCTGGTGGCCGTAGTCAACGTATCCGCCGCCTTTGTTCACGGCGGTGTTGATGAACTCGCGCACCAGATAGCGGCCGGACGTGTCGCGAACATCATAGCGGCTCGCGTTGAGCTTGTAGGTCGGGTGAACAACTGTATTGCCGTCCGACTGGTAGACGAAGACGTAGTTCTTCCCGTCGAAGCGCATGGCGCTGATCGCGGCATGGGCGCGTTTTTGGGCCTCCTCGACCGTCATTTCGCCGGCCTTGGCGCGCCGATCGTAATCGGCGGCGATGCTCTTGGCGTTTTCGACCACGGAGCGGATTTCGCCCCGCGAAAATTCATCGAGGTTCGTGTAGAGGGCGTAAAGCTGATAGCCGAGCATGGCTACGAAGCACATACTGAAGAAGAAGACGAGGCCGTACAGCTTCCCAGAGAGCGATTTGAGGAATTTGAAGGACATATTTTGCTCCAGGTGGACGACACGGTTAGGTGCACGTGAATAGGCTTTTCCTACAGTGGTTTGTTTAAGGAAGTATTGCGGATGAAATTGCTTGGCAGGGGTGTGTTCGGAGCGAGAACGTGGCCGTACAAATTGTTTGTCGGCTTGTACGGTCCGTATTTTCGCGCTGAGGTTGGAGGTGGCGATGCTGGGGCTTCGGGTGCGTTTTTGTTTTCCACAGGTGTGATTGGCCAAAAGCCGAAGGAAAATGCGCTCGCTTCACGGTCTCGTCGGTAGAAAAAGAAAATTGCCCACAGAACCCTTTTGAGAGTGGTTGACTTCCAAAGCGGGGCGCCGTAAACAACGCCCACTTCGCAGCGGCCAGCCGCTCCGAAACGCGGGTGTAGCTCAGTTGGTTAGAGTGCCGGCCTGTCACGCCGGAGGTCGCGGGTTCGAGCCCCGTCACTCGCGCCACTTCCCACCAGGATCCTCGGATCCCGAATGAAAAGGGAAGTGGCGCGGCGCCCCGCGCGCCGTCTTGATACCCCCCCATTCCCTAAATCTTCACAGGCTTCTTCGCGCGTTTTGCTCCAGAGCGAAATGGGTTCGCTTTGCCGTGTTGTTCAGCGCAGGCGCGACTCTGTTTGTACGGATTTTTGTGATTCTGGTGCGACAATTTGTGCCGGACGTTTTATTGTTCTATTTCGTCTGCGAACCTCCGGATGTGTGCTCGGTCTGTCCATCGGCGCAGCTGGCCCGCTTTCCGGTGCTCCAGGCAGCTACGTGTGAGTGAGTCGTCGGGGTCTCAATTCCTGTTGGCAGGGGGAGGGCGTTCCGGCGTTGGGCCTGTCGGGTTCCTTTTGACGTGATGTGGGTCGTTGCGCCCGGCTCCTGAGTCTCGCTTTCGCGTTTTTGATATGAAGCAAAGCGTCATTGCTGGAAGTGACAAATGCTGTTGGATGATCGTTGCCGGCGGGACGAGGCGTAACGTAGAGTACGCATATGTCAAATCCTGGAAGATAGGCTATTGCCCGGTTTCGACGGCAAGGGAAAACATGACCAATCTGCTCCGCTTTGGCGTGGGCGGAGGGGATTACTGCGTCTGTTGCAGTAGGGACGGCTGAACGCGTTGCCGGCTAGCGGTTTAACACGCCGGGTTGAAAAACTAAATTTGGCTTCAAGCCCGTAATTCTGCGGCTGGCGCGGCCTGGAGCGCGCGCGTTACAGTTCGCTGGCGCCCATGTTCCGTTGATGGGGGCTTGCCACGTTCGGATCAGTGGGCTAAGCGAAGGACACGCCCCGGTCGTGCTGCCCTTTTTCGGGAGGTGGTTCGGAATGCCGACGGAGCGTGGGGCGGGCCCTCCACCCGTCATGTATCTCCATTCCGAGTCCGCGCGGGACAACCGAACCGCCGCGCAAGGATGATCGATCATGGAAGATCTTTTGAAAGACTACGTGCCGATCGTTGTCTTTATCGGGATCGCGCTCGTCATTGGACTGAGCCTGCTCATCTCGCCTTTCTTGCTCGCCTACAAAAGCCCGGACGCGGAAAAGAACTCTGCCTATGAATGTGGCTTCAACGCGTTCGATGATGCGCGCATGAAGTTCGACATTCGATTCTATCTGGTGTCCATCCTCTTCATCATCTTCGACCTTGAGGTCGCGTTCCTGTTCCCCTGGGCGATCAGCTTTGGCAAACTCGGCTGGTTTGGCTTCGTTTCGATGATGGTATTCCTCGGGGTGCTCACGGTCGGCTTCATCTATGAATGGAAGAAGGGAGCTCTGGAATGGGATTGACCCCATCCAATACCCTTGTGGCGCAGCAGCCGAAGGGCATTATTGACCCGAATACCGGCAAGCCGGTCGGTTCGAACGATCCGTTTTTCCTGGAGATGAATGACGAGCTTGCCGATAAGGGCTTTCTTGTCACCTCGACGGACAACCTCATCCAGTGGGCGCGTACCGGCTCGCTGATGTGGATGACATTTGGTCTTGCCTGCTGCGCGATCGAAATGATGCAGCTTTCCATGCCGCGCTATGACGTGGAGCGGTTCGGCTTCGCGCCGCGAGCCAGCCCGCGCCAGTCCGACGTGATGATCGTCGCAGGGACACTGACCAACAAGATGGCGCCAGCGCTGCGCAAGGTCTATGACCAGATGCCGGAGCCGCGCTACGTCATCTCCATGGGCTCCTGCGCCAATGGCGGCGGCTACTATCACTATTCCTATTCGGTTGTTCGTGGGTGCGATCGGGTCGTTCCGGTCGACATCTATGTCCCCGGATGTCCTCCGACCGCTGAAGCCCTGCTTTATGGTGTTCTCCTTCTTCAAAAGAAGATACGCCGCACAGGCACAATCGAACGATAATCCCTTATCGACCACGCACAGGTTCCAGACACCATGGACGAGACGCTTCATGAACTCGGAGAATACATCTCGCAGGTTCGCGGCGATGATGTTCTCGGCTTCGATGTCGCCTATAGCGAGCTGACAGTTCGCGCCACGGCGAATTCGATTGTCGAGACGCTCCGCTTTCTGCGCGATGATGTTCGTTGTCAGTTCATCAGTTTTGTGGACATCTGCGGCGTCGACTGGCCGAGCCGTCCGCAGCGTTTCGATATCGTCTATCACCTGTTGAGCCCGCGTCAGAACCTGCGCATCCGCGTCAAGGTGACGACCGATGAGGTTCGCGCCGTGCCCTCGGTTACGCCGATCTTTCCATGCGCGAACTGGTTCGAGCGCGAAGTCTACGACATGTACGGGGTCCTTTTCACGGGCCACCCGGACTTGCGCCGAATCCTGACCGACTACGGTTTCGACGGGCATCCGCAGCGCAAGGATTTCCCGCTCACGGGCTATGTCGAGGTTCGCTACGACGACGAGCTGAAGCGGGTCGTCTACGAGCCGGTCCGGCTCAAGCAGGAATTCCGCAATTTCGATTTTCTCTCGCCGTGGGAAGGGACGGACTACGTTCTGCCGGGCGACGAGAAGGCGAACGGGAACGGGGGCTAGGTCATGGCAGAGCGGCTTTCCGGGCATTGTCTTTGTGGTCAGCTGAACTTCTCAGCGGTGCCCGCGAACATGAACATGGGCGTGTGTCATTGCACCATGTGTCGCCGGTGGTCCGGCGGAACTTTCATGGCTGTGCAATGTACCGACGTGGAGATGTCCGGCGAGGATGCTCTGTCGGTCTATGATTCTTCGGAATGGGGGGAGCGCATCTTTTGCCGCCATTGCGGGTCCAACATCATGTGGCGTTCAAAAGATGGGTCGCATGTCGCTGTTTCCGCGCAGGCTTTTGATGCTCCGGACATGTTCTCCTTTGCCTCCGAAATCTTCTACGACCAGAAGCCGTCCAATTACGCGTTTGCGAACGACACGCAGAAAATGACGGCCGCCGAAGTCTTCGCGCTGTATGCAGACGATCAGGGAAGTGACAATGGCTGAGGCGCAGGTCCGCAACTTCAACATCAATTTCGGTCCTCAGCATCCGGCCGCGCATGGTGTTTTGCGCCTCGTGCTGGAGCTTGACGGCGAGTTGGTCACGCGTGTCGATCCGCATATCGGTCTGCTGCATCGCGGCACCGAGAAGTTGATCGAGCACAAGACCTACGTTCAGGCGGTGCCCTATTTCGACCGGCTCGACTATGTCGCGCCGATGAATCAGGAGCACGCCTTCGTCCTTGCGGTCGAGAAGCTGTTGCGGCTGGAAGTGCCCAAGCGCGGTCAGCTCATTCGTGTTCTCTTTTCAGAGATGGGGCGTCTGCTCAATCATCTCCTGAACGTCACCACGCAGGCCATGGATGTCGGCGCGCTGACGCCGCCGCTGTGGGGCTTCGAGCAGCGCGAAAAGATCATGGTCTTTTATGAGCGCGCGACAGGCGCTCGTATGCACACAGCCTACATGCGTCCCGGTGGCGTGCATCAGGATGTACCGCCGGCACTTCTCGATGATATCTGGGATTTCTGCGATCCCTTCCTCGATGCGCTGGCCGATATCGATGCCCTGATCACCCAGAACCGCATTTTCAAGCAGCGTAACGTCGATATTGGCGCTGTGACGCTGGAAGAATGCTGGAAACACGGCTTTTCAGGCGTGATGGTGCGCAGTGCGGGTGCGGCTTGGGATCTGCGCAAGAGCCAGCCCTACGAATGCTACGACGAGCTGGATTTCGATATCCCCGTCGGCAAGGCTGGCGATTGTTACGACCGTTATCTCATCCGCATGGAAGAGATGCGCCAGTCGATCCGCATCATGAAACAGTGTCTGGAGAAGCTGACCACCGAGCGCGGTCCGGTCTCTTCGCGCGACGGCAAGGTCGTGCCGCCCAAGCGTGGCGAGATGAAGCGTTCCATGGAAGGCCTCATCCATCACTTCAAGCTCTACACCGAAGGTTTCCACGTCCCCGAGGGCGAGGTTTATGCCTGTGTGGAGGCCCCCAAGGGCGAATTCGGCGTCTATCTCGTCTCGGATGGCACGAACAAGCCCTATCGCTGCAAGATCAAAGCCCCGGGCTTTGCACATCTGCAGGCGATGGATTTCATTTGCCAGGGCCACCAGCTCGCCGACGTCTCGGCGATTCTCGGCTCCGTGGATATCGTGTTTGGTGAGGTGGATCGCTAAAATGTCAGTTCGTCGCCTCCATTCCGAACAGCCTGCCGATTTCGCGCTGACGCAGGAAAATCTCGATTGGGCCAAAAAGCAGATCGAGCGTTACCCGGAAGGCCGTCAGGCCTCCGCCGTCATTCCGATCCTGTGGCGCGCCCAGGAGCAGCATGAGGGCTGGTTGCCGGAACCTGCGATCCGCTACGTCGCCGACCTGCTGTCCATGCCTTATATTCGCGTGCTGGAAGTCGCGACGTTCTACACCATGTTCCAGCTTGCGCCGGTGGGGAAGAAGGCGCACGTGCAGGTCTGCGGCACGACGCCGTGCATGCTGCGCGGTGCCGGTGACCTCATCAAGGTCTGCAAGAACAAGATTGCCGCCCACGCGCACGAGATGTCCGAGGACGGCAACTTCTCGTGGGAAGAAGTGGAGTGCCTCGGAGCCTGTTCCAATGCGCCGATGGTGCAGATTTGGAAGGACACCTACGAGGATCTGACGGCGGAAGATTTCGAGAAGCTTCTCGATGATATTGCCGAGGGCAAGGAAGTGACCCCCGGTCCGGCCAATGGCCGTCGTTTCGCTGCCCCCATCGAGGGCGCGACGACGCTGAGCGAGATCGAAGACGACACGGTAGGTGGCGACCCGCTTCCCCATGTCGTCGATGGCGCCGAGCCTGCTTCCAAGGTGTTCGCCGGAACGTCGATCAATGGTGGCGAGGCCGGTGTCCCGGTGACGGGCAAGGCGAAGAAGGCTCCGACGAAGAAGGCTCCGGCCAAGAAGGCGGCTGCGGAAAAGGCTGCGCCTGCAAAGAAGGCCGCGCCCGCTAAGGCTGCGCCTGCGAAAGCGGCGGCTAAGGCCGAAGCGTCGGTCGCCGAAGACGATGCGGGCAGGCCCGCGCTGCTGGACAAGGCGCGTAAGGGCGGAGCCGACGACTTGAAGAAGATCAAGGGTCTCGGGCCCAAGATCGAGGGTATCTTGAACGAGCTCGGCGTCTACCATTTCGACCAGATCGCCTCCTGGGGCGAGGCTGAGAAGGCTTGGGTGGACGGCAAGCTGAAGTTCCGCGGTCGGATCGACCGCGAGGGCTGGGTTGAACAGGCCAAGGCTCTGGCGTCTGGCGAGGAGACGGAATTCTCCAAGCGCGTCGAAGCCGGCGATGTGCCGACGAGCAAGGGGTGAGACGATGCTGAAGGATCAGGACCGCATCTTCACCAATATCTACGGCCTGCATGACTGGGGTCTGCAGGGCGCGATGAACCGTGGCCTGTGGGATGGCACCAAGGGCATCCTCGAAAAGGGGCGCGACTGGATCATCGAGCAGATGAAGGCCTCCGGCCTTCGCGGCCGCGGCGGCGCGGGCTTTCCGACGGGTCTGAAGTGGTCCTTCATGCCCAAGGAGCCCGGCGAGCGTCCGCATTATCTGGTCGTCAACGCCGACGAATCCGAGCCCGGCACCTGCAAGGACCGTGAGATCCTGCGCCATGACCCGCATCATCTGGTGGAAGGCTGCCTGATCGCCGGTTTCGCCATGGGCGCGCATGCGGCCTACATCTATGTGCGCGGCGAATTCATCCGCGAGCGCGAACGCCTGCAGGCGGCCATCGATCAGGCCTATGACGCCGGTCTGATCGGCAAGAACAACAAGAACGGCTGGGATTTCGATATCTACGTCCACCACGGGGCGGGCGCCTATATCTGCGGCGAGGAAACCGCGCTTCTGGAAAGCCTTGAGGGCAAGAAGGGCCAGCCGCGTCTGAAGCCGCCGTTCCCGGCCAATGTTGGGCTCTATGGTTGCCCGACCACGGTGAACAACGTGGAATCTATTGCTGTCGCTCCGACCATCCTGCGTCGCGGCGCGACATGGTTCTCCGGTCTCGGTAAGCCGAACAACACCGGCACCAAGCTTTTCGCCATTTCTGGCCACGTGGAGCGGCCTTGTGTGGTGGAAGAAGAAATGGGCATCCCGTTCCGCGAACTGGTGGAGCGCCATTGCGGCGGCATCCGCGGCGGTTGGGACAACCTCCTGGCGATCATTCCGGGAGGATCCTCGGTTCCTCTGCTTCCGGCCGCCGAATGCGATGACCTCGACATGGATTTCGACACGCTTCGCGCCAAGCAGTCGGGTCTCGGCACTGCTGCTGTGATCGTGCTCGACAAGTCGGCTGATGTGGTCGCCGCGATTGCGCGCATCTCCTACTTCTACAAGCACGAGAGTTGCGGCCAGTGTACGCCGTGCCGTGAAGGCACGGGCTGGATGTGGCGCGTCATGGAACGCATGGTGCGCGGCGAGGCGCAGAAGAGCGAAATCGACACCCTTCTCAACGTGACCAAACAGGTTGAAGGGCACACGATCTGTGCGCTTGGCGATGCGGCGGCCTGGCCCATTCAGGGTCTGATCCGCCATTTCCGCCCCGAGATCGAGCGTCGGATCGACGAATACACGCGTAATGCCCAGCCGGTGGAAACACCGCTGGTCGCTGCAGAGTAACAGGAACGGACGGAGCCGGAGAAAGTCGATGGCAAAACTCATCGTCGACGGAAAAGAGATTGAGGTCCCGCCCGAGTACACGCTGCTTCAGGCGTGCGAGGAGGCTGGTGCCGAGGTCCCGCGTTTCTGTTTCCACGATCGTCTGTCGATCGCGGGCAACTGCCGCATGTGCCTCGTGGAAGTGAAGGGTGGTCCGCCCAAGCCGACCGCCTCTTGCGCCATGTCTGTCCGCGACCTGCGCCCGGGCCCCAACGGGGAGCCGCCGGTGGTGGAGACGAAGTCGCCGATGGTCAAGAAGGCCCGCGAAGGGGTGATGGAATTCCTGCTGATCAACCATCCGCTCGATTGCCCGATCTGCGATCAGGGCGGCGAGTGCGATCTGCAGGATCAGGCCATGGCCTATGGCGTCGACGCCTCGCGCTTTTCGGAAAACAAGCGCGCGGTGGAGAACAAGAACCTCGGGCCGCTGGTCAAGACGATCATGACCCGCTGCATCCACTGCACACGCTGCGTCCGCTTCACCACTGAAATTGCAGGTGTTTCCGAGCTCGGTCTGATTGGCCGGGGTGAGGATGCGGAAATCACGACTTACCTGGAAGCCTCGCTGTCCTCCGAACTTCAGGGCAATGTCATCGACCTTTGCCCGGTCGGCGCGCTGACCTCCAAGCCCTATGCCTTCAAGGCCCGCCCCTGGGAGTTGATCAAGACGGAATCCATCGACGTGATGGACGCCGTGGGCTCCGCCATCCGGGTCGATACGCGTGGCCGTGAAGTCATGCGCATCATGCCGCGTCTCAACGAGGCGGTGAACGAGGAGTGGATCTCCGACAAGACCCGCTTCATCTTCGACGGGCTCAAGACTCAGCGCCTCGACCGGCCCTATGTGAAGGTCGACGGCAAGTTCAAGGCATCGGACTGGAACACTGCATTCGAGACCATCGCTGCCCGCGTGAAGGGTGTTGAGGGGTCTCGGATCGGCGCAATCGCCGGCGATCTGGCAAGCGTTGAGGAGATGTTCGCGCTGAAGCAGCTGCTCACGAGCCTTGGCTCCGCGAACATGGACTGCCGTCAGGACGGGGCGGCTCTCGACCCGGCTTTCGGACGTGCATCCTATATCTTCAACTCGACCATCGAAGGCATCGAGGATGCGGATGCGATCCTGATCGTGGGTTCCAATCCGCGCAAGGAAGCTCCGGTTCTCAACGCTCGTATCCGCAAGCGGTGGCGCCGCGGCGGCGTGAAGGTGGGCGTGATCGGTGACAAGGCCGATTTGACCTACGATTACGACTATCTGGGCGCAGGTCCTGCGACGCTTGCTGAACTCGTCTCCGGCGACAACGCCTTTGCCGAGGTGCTCTCCAAGGCCGAACGCCCGCTGATTATCCTCGGGCAGGGGGCATTGGCGCGCAAGGATGGCGCGGCTGTGCTTTCCAATGTCGCCAAGCTCGCCAAGGCCGTTGGCGCCCTGGGCGATGACTGGAACGGTTTCTCCGTGCTGCACACCGCGGCGTCGCGGGTTGGCGGCCTCGATATCGGCTTTGTGCCGGGTGAGGGCGGTCTGGGCACCGCGGACATCATGGCGGCAGCCGGCAAGGGCGATCTCGGCGTGGTGTTCCTGCTGGGCGCCGACGAGATCGATATGAAACAGTTCGGCGACGCCTTCGTGGTCTATATCGGCACCCACGGCGATGCGGGCGCGCACCGCGCCGACGTCATCCTGCCGGGGGCGGCCTACACGGAGAAATCCGGGCTTTACGTCAATACCGAAGGCCGGGTGCAGATGGCCATGCGTGCCGCATTCCCGCCGGGCGAGGCCCGCGAGGACTGGGCGATCCTGCGTGCCCTGTCGGCGCGCCTCGACAAGACGCTGGGCTTCGACAACCTTCCGGCCCTGCGCGCGCTGCTCTTTGCGGAAGTTCCGCACATGGCGGAGATCGACGGGATCGCGCCAGGCAAGGCAGGCGATGTGGGCAAGATCACGGCTGGCGGCAAGCGGCTGGGAACCGACCCCTTCATGTCGCCCGTCAGGGACTTCTATCTGACCAACCCGATTGCACGCGCTTCGGCCACCATGGCCGAGTGCTCGGCGCTTGCCGCCGAACGTGCGCTCGACGCGGCCGAATGAGGAACGGATACCGGGCATGATCGACTTCTGGAACACATACGGTTTCCCGTTCATCATCATGGTGGCACAGAGCCTTCTGCTGCTCGTCGTGCTCCTGGTGATCATCGCCTACATTCTCTATGCCGACCGCAAGATCTGGGCGGCGGTTCAGATCCGTCGTGGCCCGAACGTCGTGGGGCCTTGGGGCTTGTTCCAAAGCTTTGCGGATCTGCTGAAGTTCGTTTTGAAGGAGCCGGTCATTCCGGCGGGCGCCAACAAGGGCGTATTCCTTCTGGCGCCGCTTCTCTCCGTGACGCTGGCGCTTGCGACCTTCGCGGTCGTCCCGGTGGCAAATGGCTGGGTGATCGCCGACATCAATATCGGCATTCTCTACATTTTCGCCATTTCCTCGCTTGAGGTTTACGGCGTGATCATGGGTGGCTGGGCGTCGAATTCCAAATACGCCTTTCTCGGCTCGCTCCGCTCCGCGGCACAGATGGTTTCCTATGAGGTCTCCATCGGCTTCGTGATCGTGACCGTGCTGATGTGTGCAGGCACTTTGAACCTCACGGGTATCGTGGAAGCACAGCGCGATGGCGGACTGGCGACCATGCTGGGGGTTCCCTGGCTTTCGATCCTGAACTGGTACTGGCTGCCGCTCTTCCCGATGTTCGTGGTGTTCTTCATCTCGGCTTTGGCGGAGACAAACCGTCCGCCCTTCGATCTGCCGGAAGCGGAATCGGAGCTGGTTGCGGGTTTCATGGTCGAATACGGCTCCACCCCGTACATGATGTTCATGCTGGGTGAATATGCGGCGATCTCGCTGATGTGCTGCATGACGACCATCCTGTTCATGGGCGGCTGGCTGCCGCCGTTGGATATCGCCCCCTTCAACTGGGTGCCTGGTATCTTCTGGTTCCTGATCAAGGCGCTGCTTGTCTTCTTCATGTTCGCCATGGTGAAGGCAATGGTCCCGCGCTACCGCTATGACCAGCTGATGCGTCTTGGCTGGAAGGTCTTCCTGCCGTTGTCGCTGGCAATGGTGTTCATCGTAGCCCTGATCCTGATGGTGATGGGCTGGGCCCCGATGTGAGTGAAATGTGATGGTTTTGTCGCTTGCGGGTGTCGTCGGCGCTGCCATCGGGCTCTATCTGGGGTGGATCGACTACAAACTCATGGCCGGATACGTCCGGGCATGGGTGAGAAAGAGAAAACCGGGTCAGGCGGCGCCGTTCGCTGACTGGCTCGAACGCAACACGAACGCCGTGCTCGGTGTTCTGTTTGTGATCGCGATGCTGGGCTTCCCGGTCATCGGCTACCTGATGGGGACGACCCTCGTCGGTTGAGAAGCTGAACCGATGCTGCCGGCATCCGGCGCAAAGAGTGAGGAAAGGCGCGGACATGAGATTGGACCAGGCCGCGAAATCGCTGTTCTTGAAGGAATTCGTCTCGGCGTTCTTTCTGTCGATGCGTTACTTCTTCAAGCCGAAGCCGACGATCAACTACCCCTTTGAAAAGGGGCAGTTGAGCCCGCGCTTCCGTGGCGAACATGCGCTGCGCCGCTATCCCAGCGGCGAAGAGCGCTGCATCGCGTGCAAGCTGTGCGAGGCGATCTGCCCGGCGCAGGCCATCACCATCGAGGCCGGCCCCAAGCGCAATGACGGCACGCGGCGCACGACCCGCTATGACATCGACATGACCAAATGCATCTATTGCGGCTTCTGTCAGGAAGCCTGCCCGGTTGATGCCATCGTGGAAGGCCCGAACTTCGAGTTCGCGACCGAGACCCGCGAGGAGCTGTTTTATTCGAAGGAGCGACTGCTCGCGAATGGCGATCGCTGGGAACGCGAGATCGCGCGCAATATTGAAATGGATGCGCCCTACCGTTAGGGCAAGGCGGGCGGCCGACAAGGCCGGGAAGAGGCAAAGGTGGGAGCCCGAAAAGGGTAGGGTTCTCATCGGCAAACGAGACAAGGCCTACAGGGGCACACCGAGATGATCCTTCACGCATTCTTCTTCTACCTGTTTGCCGCGGTGACGGTGGCCTCGGCCTTGATGGTCATCTCGTCGCGCAACCCCGTGCATTCGGTGCTGTTCCTGATCCTGGCCTTCGTCAATTCCGCCGGGCTCTTCCTGATGCTGGGGGCGGAGTTCCTCGCGCTCATCCTGATCGTGGTCTATGTCGGCGCGGTCGCGGTGCTGTTCCTGTTCGTCGTGATGATGCTCGACGTGGATTTCGCCGAGCTGCGTCAGGGCTTCCTTCAGTACCTGCCGGTCGGTGCGCTGGTCGGGCTGGTTCTGCTGGTGGAACTTCTGGTGGTGCTGGGGGGCTGGCACATCTCTGCCGAGGTCGTCGCCAATCCCGCGAACCCCATTCCGGCACTTTCGGAGATGTCCAACACCGAGGCCATCGGCGCGGTGCTCTACACCAAGTACATCTTCTTCTTCCAGATTTCCGGCCTTGTGCTGCTGGTGGCCATGATCGGGGCCATCGTGCTCACGCTTCGGCACAAGTCCTTCGCCCGCCGCCAGAACATCGCGGAGCAGGTTGGACGCGATCCGAACACGGCCATCGAGGTCCGCAAGGTGGAGTCCGGCAAGGGCATCTGATGAATTCGACCGGCGGCCGGGGGCGCCGCTGAGGCAAAGTCAATGCGAACGGTGGTTCGGCCACCGCAAGGCGCGAATAGCAAAGAGGGACGGATCACCGTCAGGGCGAAGACAATGGAAATCGGACTGTCACATTATCTTTCCGTTGCAGCGATCCTGTTCACGCTCGGCGTGTTCGGCATCTTCCTGAACCGCAAGAACGTCATCATCATTCTGATGTCGGTCGAGCTGTTGCTGCTGGCCGTGAACATCAACCTGGTGGCCTTCTCCCACTATCTCGGCGATCTCGTCGGTCAGATCTTCGCGCTGCTGGTCCTCACGGTCGCAGCCGCCGAAGCGGCCATCGGTCTCGCCATTCTCGTCGTCTTCTTCCGCAACCGCGGCTCGATCGCGGTTGAGGACATCAACCTGATGAAAGGCTAACGCGGCATGTACTCGGCAATCGTCCTGCTGCCGCTCCTGGGCTTCCTGGTTGCGGGCATCTTCGGTCGCAAGATCGGCGCACAGGCGTCGGAATACATCACGACCGGCCTTCTGATCGTCTCTGCGCTGCTGTCCTGGATCGCGTTCTTCTCCGTGGGCTATGGCGGCGGAGAAACCGAGATCATTCCCATCGCGAGTTGGATTTCCTCCGGCACGCTCGATGTGCAATGGGCGCTTCGCATCGACACGCTTACCGTCGTGATGCTGGTGGTGGTCAACACGGTCTCCGCGCTGGTGCACGTCTATTCCATCGGCTACATGCACCACGATCCGCACCGCCCGCGGTTCTTCGCCTATCTGTCGTTCTTCACCTTCACGATGCTGATGCTGGTGACCTCCGACAATCTGGTTCAGATGTTCTTCGGTTGGGAAGGCGTGGGGCTTGCGTCCTACCTGCTGATCGGTTTCTGGAACCAGAAGCCCTCCGCCAATGCCGCGGCAATGAAGGCCTTCGTGGTCAACCGCGTCGGCGACTTCGGGTTCCTGATGGGGATCTTCGGTATCTATTATCTCTTTGATACCGTGAACCTCGGCACCATCTTCGCCAATGCACAGGGCTTTGTTGAGAGCGGTGCAGAAGGTGCAGCGCCTGTGTTGACGTTCCTTGGCGCGCCCTATGAAGCCTCGTCGGCCATGACGGTGGTGTGCCTGCTGCTCTTCATGGGCGCGATGGGCAAGTCCGCGCAGTTCCTGCTGCACACCTGGCTGCCGGACGCGATGGAGGGCCCGACGCCGGTCTCCGCACTCATCCATGCCGCCACCATGGTCACCGCCGGTGTCTTCATGGTCGCGCGCCTGTCGCCGCTGTTCGAGCTCTCCCACACCGCGCTCACCGTGGTCACGCTGGTCGGTGGAACGACGGCCTTCTTCGCGGCGACGATCGGGCTGGTGCAGAACGACATCAAGCGCGTCATCGCCTATTCGACCTGTTCGCAGCTCGGCTACATGTTCGTGGCACTGGGCGTCGGTGCGTATGGGGCGGGCGTCTTCCACCTGTTCACCCACGCCTTCTTCAAGGCGCTTCTGTTCCTCGGTGCCGGCTCCGTCATTCACGCGGTTTCGGATGAGCAGGACATGCGCAAGATGGGTGGCCTCAGGAAGCACATTCCGCTCACCTACTGGATGATGATCATTGGGACGCTGGCGCTGACCGGCTTCCCGCTGACGGCGGGCTATTTCTCCAAGGATGCGATCATCGAATCCGCCTTTGTGGGCGATAATCCCTTTGCTGAATACGCCTTCTGGATGACGGTTGTGGCGGCTTTGTTCACGTCCTTCTACTCCTGGCGTCTGATCTTCATGACCTTCCACGGCAAGCCCCGCGCCTCCGTCGATGTGATGAAGCACGTGCATGAATCGCCTCCGGTCATGACGGTGCCGCTCGCTGTCCTCGGGCTTGGCGCGCTTGGGGCGGGTCTGATCTTCGCCGGCGGCTTCATCGGCCACGGATATGAGGAATTCTGGAAGACGGCGCTCTTCACCTCTTCGGAAAACAACGTTCTTGAAGAAATGCACCATGTCCCTCTCTGGGTGAAGGCATCGCCCTTCGTGATGATGGTGCTTGGTGCGGTGGTCGCCTGGTACTTCTACATCAAGGCGCCGGATGCGCCGAAGCGTCTGGCCGCGCGCCATGATGGGCTCTACAAGTTCCTGCTCAACAAGTGGTACTTCGACGAGCTTTATGACTTCCTGTTCGTGCGCCCGGCCATGAAACTCGGTCGGATCCTGTGGAAGCGGGGCGATGGGGATGTCATCGATGGCTGCGGTCCTGACGGGATCGCCAGCATGGTTCAGGTCGTGACCGCCCGCGTGACCCGCCTGCAGACCGGCTACATCTATCACTATGCCTTCGCAATGCTGATCGGCGTTGCAGCACTTGTTACCTGGACCATGTTTGCGGGCGGGGGAGCTCACTGATGAACGACTGGCCGCTGCTTACAATCGTCACGGTGCTGCCGCTCGTGGGCGCCCTGTTCGTCCTGGTCGTGCAGGGCGATGACGACAATGCCAAGAAAAACATGCGCATGGTCGCGCTGCTGACGACCGGCTTCACCTTCCTCGTCTCTCTGTTCATCTGGGCGGGCTTCGATCCGTCGAACCCCGGCTTCCAGATGATCGACAGTGTGGAATGGCTGGACGGCGCCATCGGCTACAAGATGGGCGTGGACGGCATCTCGATGCTGTTCGTCATTCTCACCACCTTCCTGATGCCCTTCTGCATCCTTGCCAGCTGGAACTCTGTCCAGAAGCGGGTGAAGGAATACCTGATCGCCTTCCTCGTGCTGGAAGCCCTGATGATCGGCGTCTTCTGTGCGCTTGATCTGCTGGTCTTCTACATCTTCTTCGAGGCCGGTCTGATCCCGATGTTCCTGATCATCGGTGTGTGGGGTGGACAGCGCCGTGTCTATGCGAGCTTCAAGTTCTTCCTATACACGCTGACCGGCTCGCTGCTGATGCTGATTGCCGTCATGGCGATGTACTGGGATGCCCAGACGACCGATATCCAGGTCCTGCTGGATCATTCCTTCTCGGCCAACATGCAGTTCTGGCTGTGGATCGCCTTCTTCGCCTCCTTCGCGGTGAAGATGCCGATGTGGCCGGTGCACACGTGGTTGCCGGACGCGCACGTGGAAGCGCCGACAGCGGGCTCGGTCATTCTGGCGGGCATCTTGCTGAAAATGGGCGGCTACGGCTTCCTGCGTTTCTCTCTGCCCATGTTCCCGGTTGCGTCCGCCGATTTCGCGCCATTCGTCTACACGCTTTCGGTTGTCGCCATCATCTACACCTCGCTGGTTGCGCTGGCGCAGGAAGACATGAAGAAACTGATCGCCTATTCCTCCGTCGCCCATATGGGCTACGTGACCATGGGCATCTTCACCATGACGGCGCAGGGTGTGCAGGGCGGCATCTTCCAGATGCTCTCGCACGGCATCGTCTCCGCCGCGCTCTTCCTCTGTGTGGGCGTCATCTACGACCGGATGCATACCCGCGATATCGCCGCCTATGGCGGGCTGGTGAACCGTATGCCCTGGTATGCGATGGCCTTCATGGTTTTCACCATGGCGAATGTCGGCCTGCCGGGCACCTCGGGCTTTGTCGGCGAATTCCTGACCCTCATGGGGGCCTTCCAGGCGAATACCTGGGTGGCGTTCTGTGCCGCAACGGGTGTCATCCTGTCGGCTGTCTACGCCCTCTACCTCTATCGCCGGGTTGTCTTCGGTGCGCTCGACAAGGAAAGCCTGAAGACGATCCTCGATCTGTCAATGCGGGAGAAGGTCATTCTGGTGCCCTTGATCGTGCTGACGATCCTCTTCGGCGTCTACCCGGCCCCGATCCTCGACGTGACGGCCGCTTCGGTCGACAATCTGATCACCAACTATCACGCAGCGCTTGAAGTGGCCCATAAGACCGCCGCGCTCGCCGTGGTGCAGTAGAGCAGAACCGCGATGCAGCCTGAGCTCATTCTCATGCCCGATCTGATGCCGGCGCTGCCGGAAATCTTTCTTGCCGCCGGTGCACTGGTGCTGTTGATGATTGGCGCCTTCGGCGGCGAGCGGTCCACCCCGGTCGTTACCGGCATGTCGGCGGCGCTGATCGCGCTCACCGCGATCTTCGTCATCGCCATTCCCGCGGATGGCCAGAGTTTCGGCGGGGCCTTCGTTCAGGACGCCTTTGCGCAGTACCTTAAGGTTCTCGCGCTGATCGGCTCCGGTCTGGCAATCGCCATGTCGGTCGCCTACGGGCGGGCGGAACGCTTCGAGCGGTTTGAATATCCGGTCCTCATCGTGCTCGGCACGCTCGGCATGATGCTGCTGATTTCTGCAACAGATCTCATCGCGGTCTATCTCGGCCTCGAACTCATGAGCTTGTCGCTCTATGTGGTCGCGGCAATCAACAGGGATTCCGTGCGCTCCACCGAAGCGGGCCTGAAGTACTTTGTCCTCGGAGCGTTGTCCTCGGGCATGCTGCTCTATGGCATGTCTCTGGTCTACGGCTTCACCGGTCAGACGGGTTTCGCAGCGATCGCCGAGACGCTTGCTGCCAATGGCAGTTCACTTGGCCTGACCTTTGGTCTCGTCTTCATGCTGGCCGGTATGGTCTTCAAGATCTCCGCCGTTCCCTTCCACATGTGGACGCCGGACGTCTATGAGGGTGCGCCGACGCCCGTCACCGCCTATTTCGCGGCTGCTCCGAAGGTTGCAGCCATGGCGATGATCACGCGTGTGGTGATCACCAGCTTCGAGCCGGTTGCGGCGGAGTGGCAGCAGGTGCTGGCCTTCGTTTCCATCGCCTCCATGGTGCTGGGTGCGTTCGCCGCCATCGGTCAGACCAATATCAAGCGTCTGATGGCCTATTCCTCCATCGGTCACATGGGCTATGCGCTTGTCGGTCTCGTGGCGGGCAGCCAGTCGGGTGTCAGCGGCGTGATCGTTTACATGTCAGTCTATCTGGCCATGACGCTGGGCACCTTTGCCTGCATTCTTGCCATGCGCCGCAAGGAAGGCATGGTGGAAGACATCGCGGACCTTTCCGGCCTGTCGCGCACCAATCCGCTCATGGCGTTCCTGCTGGCAGCTCTGATGTTCTCACTCGCCGGTATTCCGCCGCTTGCCGGTTTCTTCGGAAAGTTCTTCGTCTTCCGTGCTGCGGTCGAGGCGGAATTCTACGCGCTGGCCGTGATCGGTGTGCTCGCGAGTGCGGTGAGCGCCTTCTATTACCTGCGGATCGTCAAGGTCATGTATTTCGACGAACCCGTCACCGGCTTCGTGCCGATGCCGAGCGAACTGAAGGTCATTCTGGGTGCTTCGGGGATCTTCGTGATCTTCTTCGTCCTCTTCGCCGGGCCGCTTGGCGGGGCTGCTGACGTTGCCGCTCAGGCGTTCTTCTAGGTCGTGACGACGAGGGACGGGATAGGCCGGGAACAAGCAATTGGCACCGCGCCGGGATACCGGCGGGTGCATGAGGATACGGTCGGATCGACGAATGCCGAGGCCCTGCGGGCCGCGCGCGAGGGCGATGCCGGGTGCCTCTGGATCACGGCCGCGACGCAGAGTGCCGGTCGTGGCCGCCGCGGTCGCACATGGGTCTCCGAACGCGGCAATCTTTATGCCTCTCTTTTGCTGATTGAGCCTTGCGAGCCGGCACACCTTGGGGAATTGCCCATGGTGTGTTGTGTGGCGCTGGCGGAAGCCGTGGAAGCAGTCACGGGCCGGTACGGTTGGGTCTCGCTCAAATGGCCGAACGATCTGCTGATCGAAGGCGCGAAGGTCTCCGGAATTCTCCTTGAATCGGAGCAAATGGTCGACGGGAAAGTGGCGGTTGCCGCCGGTTTCGGGATCAATTGCAATCACCACCCTGCAGATGCGCCTTATGCTACGACGGACCTGGCCGCGCTCGGTTATCGTGTTGCCTCGAGCGATCTTTTTGTCCATCTCGCCGGTGCGATGGCGCGCTGTCTGGAGCTTTGGGCAGGCGGCAAACGCTTCGATGAAATCCGGTCTGCATGGTTGAAGCGTTGCGTCGGGATCGGCGCTCCGGTAACAGTGCGGCTTCCGGACCGCGAAATTGACGGCGTTTTCGCCTCGCTCGATGCGCAGGGCCGCCTACTTCTGGAGACATCCTCTGGAACCATGACGATTTCCGCCGGCGACGTGTTCTTTCCAACCGCGCACGGCCGGAACAAGGAGAAGACATGACCGATAATGCCGAACTTGTATTCTGTCCTCTGGGCGGGGTCGGCGAAATCGGCATGAACATGGGGCTTTACGGCTTCGGTCCTGCCAATGAACGAACATGGCTGATGGTCGATTGCGGCGTCAGCTTTGCCGGGCCGGATCTGCCCGGCGTCGATCTGATCATGCCGGATATCCGCTTCATCGAAGCGGAGCGCAAGAACCTCGCCGGCATCATCATCACCCACGCCCACGAAGACCATTACGGCGCGCTGATGGACTTGTGGCCGCGCCTTGAAGTCCCGGTCTACTGCACACCCTTCACGGCGGGGCTGTTGAAGGCGAAGGTTTATGGCCACGGCGGCGTCGATGTGCCAGTGACCGTTGTTGAGCAGGGCGAACGCATCCAGGTCGGACCTTTCGACGTCGAATTGATCGCCATGTCCCATTCGATCCCGGAGCCGACCGCGCTGGCGATCCGCACAGAATTTGGCACCGTTCTTCATTCCGGCGACTGGAAGATCGATCCGGAGCCGGGAGTGGGCAGGCCCATCGACGTCAAGCGTCTGCGCGAGATCGGCGATGAGGGGGTTCTGGCGCTCATCAGCGATTCAACCAACGCCACGCGCGAGGGGGTGAGCCCCAGCGAGGCGGATGTGGCGCGCTCGCTCACGGAGATCATTTCCAAGGCCAAGCACCGTGTGGCGGTGACAACCTTTGCGTCCAATGTTGCGCGATTGCGGGGCGTGGCGCTGGCCGCAGAAGCCTGCGACCGCGACGTGGTGGTGATCGGTCGGGCGATGAAGCGTACCCTCGATGTGGCCGCCGAGCTTGGTTACATGGACGGGATCAAGCCGTTCCTCGACGAAGAAGCTTATGGCTATCTGCCGCGCGACAAGGTACTGGCGCTTTGCACAGGGTCGCAAGGCGAGGCACGCGCAGCTCTTGCCCGCATCGCCAGCGACGATCACCGCTCCATCACGCTCAATTCGGGCGATATGGTGATCTTCTCCTCACGCACCATTCCCGGCAACGAGCGCGAAGTGAACCGCATCATCAATGCGCTCGTTTCCGATGGCATCAACGTGATGACCGACAGGGACGGTCTGGTCCATGTCTCCGGCCATCCACGCCTTGGCGAGATGGAACAGCTTTACGACATGATCCGACCGATGATCGCGTTGCCCGTTCACGGCGAGGCGATGCATCTGGAGGCTCATGCGCGCTTCGCCCGAAGGCAGGGGGTGAAGACGGTCATAACCGCCTATAACGGCACGATGGTGCGCCTTGCACCCGGCAAGGCGGAAGCCATCGATGAAGTGCCCGTCGGCCAGATCCTCAAGGATGGCGGAATGCTTGTGGAGCCGGAGTTCTCCGGCGTGGTGGAACGGCGCCGCCTGAGCTTTGGCGGTGTCGTTGTCGGCAGCATCGTTCTCAATTCCTCTGGAGAGATCGTCGCGGATACGGATGTGGTCGTGATCGGCGTCCCGGAGGTCGATGAAGATGGCGATGATTTCGAGGAAATCGTTATCGATGCCATCGAAGGCGCGATCGAGAGCATTCCGCGCAAGCGCCGCCGCGACCCGGAACTGGTGCGCGAGGCCGCCCGCCGTGCCGCGCGCTCCGCCGTTGTGCAGCGGTGGGGCAAGAAGCCGGTATGCAAGATCCTCGTAAGCGTCGTATGACTGTGTATGGCCCGGGAGACCGGATAGGTTCGTCCGGCAGGTGACAAACCCGGGGGCCTAGCAGGGGGAATACATGATTGGACGCCTGAACCATGTCGCCATCGCCGTGAAGGATCTCGAAGCGGCGACGGCCACCTATCGCGATACGCTGGGGGCGAAGGTCTCGCAGGCCACCGCCCAGCCTGACCACGGTGTGACGGTTGTCTTCATCGAGCTGCCCAACACCAAGATCGAGCTTCTGGAGCCGCTCGGTGAAGGGTCGCCGATTGCGAAGTTTCTTGAAAAGAACCCGGCGGGCGGCATCCACCATATCTGCTATGAGGTGGATGACATCATCGCAGCCCGTGACGAACTCTTGCGGAAGGGCGCGCGGGTTCTGGGTGACGGCGAGCCGAAGATCGGTGCGCACGGAAAACCGGTCCTGTTCCTTCATCCCAAGGATTTCCTCGGTACGCTGACCGAGCTGGAACAGGTCTGAACGTCAAGACGGTCGGGGAGGGCCTCTTATGGGATTCGTGACCTGGCTCGCGATCTATTTCATCATCTGGTGGGTGACGCTCTTCGCAGTGTTGCCATTCGGCGTACGCAGCCAGGAAGAGGCCGGCATCGAGATCGAGCCGGGCTCCATGCCCGGCGCGCCCGCACGGCCCCTCATGCTGCGCAAGGTCATCGCCACCACAATCGTGGCAGCCGTCGTGACGGCGATCGTCTACTGGGTCATTACCCAATCTGGACTGACCTTCGACGATCTGCCCATGCCGAGCACTCTCAGGAAGGGCTCCTACAGCTAGACGCCAAGGTCCGGCGCGGGTTCATGCCCGTGCCGCGTTTGACCGCCTATCCTTTCCTCTCGATACGAGGTTTCGTGAGGGGGCGCGCTTTGCTTACGGCACATTTGCCCGCGGGCTATTGCCTTTCAAGGCTGGCGGGAAAGCCGCATCGGGCAAGTCGGGGCCTTTTGGCAACCGTGCTGATCTGCTCGGTGCTGCCGGATTTCGATCTGATCTGGTTTCACTTCGTCGATAACGGCAAGCTCCACCATCATCGCTATTGGGTGCATGTCCCGTTTTTCTGGGCATGTCTGGGGATGCTGGTGATCCCTCTCGTATGGCGAACGCGATTTCGGCTCTACGCGGTTCTTGGACTGGCCGCGGTCTTTCTGCATCTCGCGCTCGATACGATCGCCGGGGGCATCATGTGGCGCGCGCCGATGGATGCGACGCTCTACCGGCTCATCGAGATCCCGCCGACCTACGGTCATTTCATGATTTCCTTTCTGCTACACTGGAGCTTCCTGCTGGAAATCGCCGTCTGGTTATCCGCTGTCGCACTGTTCTTGAGGGCGAGGCGAGGGGCGCGGGAGTTCGTTCCTGCCGACGCTTGAGATATGGGTGGTTGAGCGTACAAAAGACACTTTGAAGCAACGGCTTGGCTTCAAGAGATAAAGTTGCCTCTAATCTGGGCAAAATGGTGAGATGTGCGCCTATTCGGGAGCGAACAGGAGCCGGAAACAGGATGGGGCGGGACTTGCGGGCCTTTTGCGCTGGCTAATAAGTCAACCAATGTGATGTAGTCTGGAAGTAAAAAAATAAGCAAGACCGAAGCCTTGCTTATTTGAAGTTCCGCGTCCAAAAACTCCCGTGCATGGAAAGCCGTGATTATTATCGGTTTCCAGCGGCTGCAACCTCCGGGTCTTTCGATCCTTATGGTGCGCCAGAGAGCTCTTCCTCCCAAGACTCAGACCGCGATGCCTCGTTGTGGACTTTCCCTTAGGTGGGCGTCCTCGTTATTTAAGTACGATACCGTAGTGTCGCATCTCTGTCATCTATTTGTGCGGCATGTGCATACAATTTGTGCATCAAATCGGTTGTCCGTTTTTAAGGCGACAATATGACCCTATGGCCGGTAGCTCCGCGCACGGCAGCAGCGTCGAGAAACCGGTTCGCTTTGCGCGTTGTGGGGCTTGTTTTTTGCGCGTCGTTGCGGTTTGACTGCTCGCCAAATTACCCTCGCAGTTTGCCATGCAAGGCTGCCCGCAAGACAGGCCCGTAAGACCCGTTTCTAGCGGCGCCTCGAACCGAAGAGCTCCACGATGCGCCTTTCAAGCTATTTCCTGCCCATTCTCAAGGAAGCCCCCCGCGAGGCGGAGATTGTTTCTCACCGTCTGATGCTGCGCGCTGGCATGGTTCGCCAGCAATCGGCGGGCATCTATTCGTGGCTGCCGCTCGGCTACCGGGTTCTGCGCAAGATCGAACAGATCGTGCGTGAAGAACAGGATCGTGCGGGGGCGGTCGAGGTGCTGATGCCGACGATCCAGTCCGCCGATCTGTGGCGCGAGAGCGGGCGCTATGACGCCTATGGCGCGGAGATGCTGCGCATTCAGGATCGTCACGAGCGCGAAATGCTCTACGGTCCCACGAACGAGGAAATGATCACCGACATCTTCCGTTCCTATGTGCGCTCCTACAAGGATCTGCCGCTCAACCTCTACCACATGCAGTGGAAGTTCCGCGACGAGCGTCGCCCCCGTTTCGGTGTGATGCGCGGTCGCGAATTCCTGATGAAGGATGCCTATTCCTTCGATACCGACAAGGAAGCGGCCCGCCACGCCTATAACCGCATGTTCGTGGCCTATCTGCGTACCTATGATCGCCTCGGCCTGAAGGCGATCCCGATGCGCGCCGACACCGGCCCCATTGGCGGTGACATGAGCCACGAGTTCATCATTCTGGCCTCCACGGGCGAAAGCCAGGTCTTCTGCCACAAGGACGTGCTGGAGCTTCCTGTGCCCGGTGCCGACACGGACTTCTCGCAGGATCTTACGCCTATCGTGGATGAGTGGACCCGCGCCTATGCGGCGACGGACGAGATGCATGATGAGGCGGCCTTTGCTGAGATCCCGGAGGAAAGCCAGGTCTCCGCGCGCGGTATTGAAGTTGGCCACATCTTCTATTTCGGCACGAAGTATTCCGAGCCGATGGGGGCCAAGGTCGCGATGGCCGACGGCAGCGAGCAGCCGGTCCACATGGGCTCCTACGGCATCGGCGTTTCGCGTCTGGTGGGGGGCATCATTGAGGCCTGCCACGACGAGAACGGTATCGTGTGGCCGGAATCGGTTGCGCCCTTCCATGTCGGCCTCATCAATCTGAAGGCTGGTGATGCGGCAACCGATGCGGCCTGCAACGATATCTACGAGAAGCTGAACAATGCAGGCGTCGACGTGCTCTATGATGACACTGACGGTCGTGCGGGCGCGAAATTCGCCACCATGGACCTGATCGGCCTTCCCTGGCAGTTCATCGTCGGCCCGCGAGGCCTTGCCAATGGCGAGGTCGAACTGAAGTGCCGCAAGACGGGCGAACGCGAGACCTTGAGCGTTGAGGCCGCCCTTGCGCGTCTGACGGCTGGCAAGAACTGACCGCAGCGCCTTGGAAAGGGCGACGCATGCGGGAGAGTATGTGTAGCCCCATTGCAGCCACCGTCCTAAACCGGTCAACTTGATGCTGCACAAGTGATTCCCTTCGGGCACCAGTCCGAGGGGATCGGGCATGCGCATTCGTGTTTGCACAATGGATGCCGACAGGTCCGGCAAATGTGTGTCGGGGAAGACGGGAGCAGGGTATGAGTGCGGCGAGCGAGCCGACAGGGACGCGACCTTTCGCGGCCTTTGAATGGATGCTGGCGGGGCGCTATTTGCGGGCCCGGCGGCGCGAGACGTTCATTTCGATCATTGCCGGCTTTTCCTTCGTGGGCATCATGCTCGGCGTTGCCACGCTGATCATCGTGATGGCCGTGATGAACGGCTTTCGCGGCGAACTGATCTCGAAGATCCTTGGCATCAATGGCCACCTTCTGGTGCAGCCTGTCGACGGGGTCCTCGATGATTATGACGCCGTCGCTTCGCGCCTTGAGGGCGTCAAGGGCGTGCGGTTTGCGATGCCGTTTGTGGAAGGCCAGGGGCTGGTCTCCGGCCCCGCGGGCGCGTTCGGTGCGCTGGTGCGCGGCGTCACCAAGCGCGATCTGGACCATCTCCCCCTTGTCTCCGGCAAACTGGTCGCAGGAAGCCTCGACAATTTCGATGAGTCCGGTGGCATCGCCATCGGATCGCGCATGGCCCGCTCGCTGGGTGTTGTTGTTGGAGATACGGTGACCCTGGTGAGCCCGCGTGGGTCGGTCACGCCCATGGGCGTCACCCCGCGCATCAAGGGCTACAAGTTGGTCGCCATCTTCGAAATCGGCATGTCCGAATATGATGGCACCATAGCGTTCCTGCCGTTCCCCGAAGCCCAGCTCTATTTCAACATGGACGGACAGGCGACCGCCATCGACGTATTCGCGGACGATCCCGACGCGGTCGGCGACATCAAGCCGTTGGTCGAAGAGGGAGCGGGGCGTCCGGTCTTCGTCACCGACTGGCGACAGCGCAATACCACCTTCTTCTCTGCGCTTGAGGTGGAGCGGAATGTCATGTTCCTGATCCTGACGCTGATCGTGCTGGTTGCGGCGCTCAATATCGTTTCCGGGCTGACCATGCTGGTGAAGGAAAAAAGCCACGACATCGCCATCCTGCGCACCATGGGCGCAACACGCGGGTCGGTCCTGCGCGTGTTCATGATCACAGGTGCGAGCATCGGAACCATCGGCACCTTCGCCGGGTTCCTTCTGGGATGGATCGTGTGCCTGAATATCGAGAGCATTCGCCAGTTCATCTCGTGGCTGACGCGTACCGAACTGTTCTCGCCTGAACTCTATTTCCTGTCGCGCATGCCCGCGGACATGAACGCAGGCGAGACGACATCCGTCGTGTTGATGGCGCTGGCCTTGTCGTTCTTTGCCACGCTCTATCCCGCCTGGCGTGCAGCCCGGCTCGATCCCGTGGAGGCTTTGCGCTACGAATGAGCCAGACACAAGAGACCTATCGCCAGCCCGAAGATACGAACGGTTCGGCCGCTGTCCCCGCTCTTGCACTTGTTGGCGTGGAGCGTCGCTATCAGGAGAGCAATCGCTCTCTCGATATCCTGACGGGCGCCAATCTGGAGCTGCGCGCTGGCGAGACCGTTGCACTCGTCGCCCCCTCTGGGGCAGGCAAGTCCACGCTGCTTCATATAGCCGGGCTCCTGGACCGACCCGATGGCGGTGAGATCTATGTGGGCGGACAGGCCTGCGGCAAGCTTTCCGATGATGCGCGAACGCGCATCCGCCGTCTGGAAATCGGTTTCGTCTACCAGTTTCACCATCTGCTTCCGGAATTCACCGCGCTGGAAAATATCGCCATGCCGCAAATGGTGCGCGGTCTGACGAAGCAGGAAGCCAACGCCCGCGCCATGCAGCTTCTCAAATACATGAAGCTGGAAGCCCGCGCCGCGCATCGCCCCTCGGAGCTTTCCGGCGGCGAGCAGCAGCGCGTCGCGATCGCGCGCGCGGTCGCCAACGCACCGCGGGTCCTGCTGGCCGACGAACCGACCGGCAATCTCGATCCCGAAACGGCTGCCTATGTGTTCGAGGCGCTTTCCGGGCTTGTGCGCGCCAGCGGCGTTGCGGCGCTTTTCGCCACCCACAATCTCGACCTCGCCGCCAAGATGGACCGGCGCATCACCCTGTCCAAGGGGCAGGTGGTGGAGATGTAGATAGCCTCTTCGGCGGCCTTTTCCATCTCGCCAATCGGTTTTCCGCAATCGGGGGCCGGTGGCCCTGCTCACCGATACGTGTCCTGATCGCCTCTTTACGCGGTATCGTTATCGCCCCATTTTGCAGTGCAGCATATTGAATGGCGCGCGGCGCGCGCCTGCTGCACTGTTGAGGACGGGACGATGGCGAAAAAAGAGCGGGCGGAACATATCGGGCTCGTACTTCAAGGCGGCGGGGCGCTCGGGGCCTATCAGGCCGGCGCCTATATGGAACTGATGGGGGAGGGCTGGTCGCCGGATTGGGTGGCCGGTATCTCCATCGGGGCGATCAATGCGGCGCTTATCGCGGGTAATCCGCCCGAAAGACGCGCGGAGCGGTTGACGGAGTTCTGGCACCGGCTTTCCGGCAACCTGATTGCGACCGCGCCGCAGGGAACCGACTTCCGGTCCTGGTTCAACGAGATCAGCGCGGCCCTCACGGCGACATTTGGTTTGACCGGTTTTTTCTCGCCCCGGTTCCTGTCGCCCTTCCTTGCGCCGCGCGGCTCGGAAAACGCGATTTCCTTTTACGACACAAGTCCCTTGCGCAAGACCCTGCTGGAGCTGGTGGACTTTGACCTCCTGAATTCCGGTGCCGTGCGCCTCAGCGTGGGCGCGGTCAACGTGACGAGCGGGAACTTCGTCTATTTCGATACCGACCGGATGCGGGTCGGCGTGGAGCACATCATGGCGAGCGGCGCCTTGCCACCCGGCTTCCCGCCTGTCGAGATCGAGGGGGAACTCTATTGGGATGGCGGTCTCGTCTCCAACACCCCGTTGCAATATGTGCTCGAACAGTCGAGCCCCCACGAGGACATGGTGCTATTCCAGATCGACCTTTTTGATGCACGCGGAGAAGTGCCTCAAACGCTGTTTGACGTGGAGCATCGGATCAAGGACATCCGCTTTTCCTCGCGTACCCGTCTGAATACGGACCGCTTCCGCGAGATGCAGCGCATCCGCCGTGCCGCAAACCGCCTTTACAGCAAGCTTCCTGACGATCTGAAGAATGATCGCGATGCAAAGTTCCTGGAGGAAGTGGGCTGCGATTCCGACGTGACCATCGTCCATCTGATCCACCGCCTGTCCCCCTACACCAAACAGTCAAAGGACTACGAGTTCTCCCGCGCCTCCATTGAGGAGCACTGGCAATCGGGCCAGCATGATGTGGCCCGTACGCTACGCCATCCCGATTGGGTCGGCCGTGGTCGTCCCAAGGACGGTATCGCGGTCTACGATCTGGCGCGCGACTGATCGTAGCTATTGAGCATTTATGCGGGCGCACGGGATCTCCGGCAAGGCACTCCGGCGATGGTCTGTTTCAGCCGTTTTGTGTGGAATCCCAGAGCCTTGACGCGAGTCCGCAGCGGAGGTGGTGGTGCATCGGGTTTTAATCCCTGATTAACCTACACATTTTTCCGAAATTGCAGCGGCCAATAAAATCTTGCAGACGGAACAAAGATAGAACAAAATAAGATCAAACAGTGGTTATCTTGTGGAGACAGACAAATGGTCCAGATCGCTCGCGATACCGCCGCTTTTGGTGTTCTCATTCTGTTTGGGCTTTCGCTCACACTTTGGGGCGAAGTTCTGCTGCATGTCGGCTGAGTTTTTCGCTCCTTCAGGCATTTTCCGACGCGGTCGACCGTGGAAAGCGGGAAGAGTGTAGCTTCCGCTTATCGACAGGCCCGGCCCGACGCGAAACACTGGGGACCGGATTCGTTTTCGACGCGTGAGGCATGTGGGCCCCACGGTTCGGTCCCGTTCCCTGCCGTGAGCTCGTGGTGCTCAAAAGCCGCGCGCTCCCGGTGCCTGTATCGCCCCGTATCCAGTTCGTATCGCCGCCTGATGGGCCCTTGCTGTCCGCCCCCGTGCTGCGCAATTCGGACTTGGGCCGTTGACCTGTCCTGCCGGCGTAAATCCGGTGGGTGGCTGGTCCCGGCAGAAGGCGCGTCCCGGCAGGAGGCCGGTTTCGGCAGGGGGGAGCCAGACCATGTCCCGGATCCGTTTGATCGGAGAAGGTTCTTTCATGGCTGATGTCGGTTTCGTTCATCTGCGCGTTCATTCCGCCTTTTCGCTTCTGGAAGGCGCGCTGCCGATTGCCAAGTTGATCAAGCTTGCACAAGCAGATGCCCAGCCCGCGCTGGCCATTACCGACACCGGCAATCTGTTTGGTGCGCTTGAGTTTTCCGAAAAGGCCACCGGTTCTGGCATCCAGCCGATCATCGGTTGCCAGCTTGCCGTCGACTGGGGGGACGACGCTGCCCACCGCAAGCCCGGCGACGCCTATCCGGAAATCGTTCTTCTCTCATGCGATGATGAGGGTTTCGCCCATCTGGTGGAACTGGTCAGTCACTCCTTCATCGATACCGAAACCGGTGTGCGCCCGCACGTTCCAGCCTCGCTTCTGGCTTCCCACTCAGGCGGACTTATCGCGTTGACCGGTGGTGTGGATGGGCCGATTGGACGGGCCATCCTCGGCGGGCAGGAGGAAGTCGCGCTTGGCCGCCTTCTGCGCATGAAGGAGATGTTCGGCGACAGGCTCTACATGGAGCTCCAGCGCCACGGTACGACGGAGGAGCGCCAATGCGAGGGCGTTTTCGTCGATCTCGCCTACAAGCATGATGTGCCGCTGGTCGCCACCAATGAACCCTTCTTTCCCACCGCCGACGATTATGAGGCGCATGACGCCCTGATCTGTATCGCAGAGGGTCGCGTCGTCATCGAGGATGATCGCCGCCACCTGTCGCCGGAGCACTATTTCAAATCGCGGCAGGAGATGATCGAGCTCTTCTCCGATCTGCCGGAGGCGACAGAGAATACGGTGGAGATCGCGCGGCGCTGCCATGTGAAGGTGCCCAAGCGCCCGCCGCTGTTGCCGCGTTTCGCCGGGGCGGATGCCGATCCGGAAGAGGCGGAGAAGGCGGAAGCCGCCGAGCTGGCCCGTCAGGCGCGCGAAGGCCTGGAGCACCGGCTTGAGGCGCATGGTCTGGCACCGGGAACCGAGCGCAAGGACTATGATGAACGGCTAGATTTCGAGCTGAACATCATCACCAACATGAAGTTTCCGGGCTACTTCCTGATCGTTGCGGACTTCATCAAGTGGGCGAAGGCGCAAGGCATTCCTGTCGGGCCGGGCCGTGGTTCGGGCGCAGGCTCGCTCGTCGCGTGGTCGCTCACGATCACCGACCTTGATCCGATCCGCTTCAACCTCCTGTTCGAGCGCTTTCTGAACCCGGAACGCGTGTCGATGCCCGACTTCGACATCGACTTCTGTCAGGATCGCCGCGAAGAGGTGATCCGCTATGTGCAGGAGAAATACGGGCGCGGGCAGGTGGCCCAGATCATCACCTTCGGCACCCTTCAGGCCCGTGTGGTGCTGCGTGACGTTGGGCGCGTTCTCCAGATGCCCTATGGCCAAGTGGACCGGCTGTGCAAGCTGGTGCCGCAGAACCCGGCCAACCCGGTCACTCTGAAACAGGCGATCGAGGAAGAGCCGCGCCTTAAACAGGCAGCCGAAGAAGAAGCCATTGTCGATAAGCTTCTGACCATCGGCCAGAAGCTGGAAGGGCTCTACCGCCACGCCTCCACCCACGCAGCCGGCGTGGTGATCGGAGACCGACCGCTGGAACAGCTCGTTCCGCTTTACCGCGATCCGCGCTCTGACATGCCCGTCACCCAGTTCAACATGAAATGGGTGGAAAAGACCGGCCTCATCAAGTTCGACTTTCTGGGCCTGAAGACACTGACCGTGCTTCAGACGGCGGTGGATCTGGTGGCGCGGCGCGGTATCAAGGTCGATCTCTCCACCATCCCGCTGGATGATCCGCCGACCTACAAGCTCCTCACCGCAGGCGAGACTGTCGGCGTGTTTCAGCTTGAAAGTGCGGGCATGCGCCGCGCCATCGCAGGCATGCGGCCTGACCGTTTCGAGGACATCATCGCTCTGGTGGCGCTCTATCGCCCCGGACCGATGGACAACATCCCCACCTACAACCGCCGCAAGCACGGCGAAGAAGAACCGGACTTCATGCATCCCAAGCTGGAGCCGATTCTGAAAGAGACCCACGGCATCATCATCTACCAGGAGCAGGTGATGCAGCTGGCGCAGATTCTCGCCGGCTACTCGCTCGGTGACGCTGACCTTCTGCGCCGCGCCATGGGCAAGAAGATCGCTGCGGAAATGGAGATCCAGCGCTCGCGCTTCGTCGACGGCGCGAAGGCACACGGCGTCGATGCCGGGCAAGCCAAGACGATCTTCGATCTCGTGGCCAAGTTCGCGAATTACGGCTTCAACAAGTCCCACGCCGCCGCCTATGCGCTGGTCGCCTATCAGACGGCCTGGATGAAGGCCAACCATCCGGTCGAGTTCCTCGCCGCGCTGATGACGCTCGATATGGGCAACACCGACAAGCTCAGCGATTTCCGTCGCGAGGCCCAACGCATGGGCATCAATGTGGTGCCGCCGGATATCAATCGCTCCTGCGCCTATTTCGATGTGCAGGACGGCGAGATCATTTATTCGCTGGCCGCCATCAAGGGCGTGGGCGGACATGTGGTCGAACACATCGAGGAAGTGCGCAAGGACGGACCTTTCCGTGATGTCGGCGATTTCGCGCGCCGCATCAGCCCGCGCCAGATGAACAAGCGGACGCTGGAAAGCCTGATCGCGGCGGGAAGCTTCGACCGACTGGACAAGGACAGGGCGAAGCTCGTGGCCGGGATCGATCGGATCATGGGCGAGGCGCAACGCTCCGAGGAGAATGCCACTCTCGGGCAAGGCGACATTTTCGGCATGGGGGAGCCGGAGCAGCTGCGGCTTGCCGCCGTGGAGCCCTGGATGCCGGAAGAGCAGTTGGCGCGCGAACATGCCGCCGTTGGCTTTTATCTCTCCGCCCACCCGCTCGATGAATATCGCGGCGTGATGGATCGGATGCGCGTCCAGATGTGGGCGAGCTTTGAGGCTTCGGTGAAACGCGGTGCGAATGCCGGGCGGCTGGCGGGTACGATCACCTCCAAGCAGGAGCGCAAGACGCGTACCGGCAATCGGATGGGAATCGTTCGCGTTTCGGATCCGACCGGCCAGTATGAGGCCGTGCTTTTCTCCGAGGGGCTTGCCCAGTTCCGGGACCTGCTTGAGGTTGGCCGCTCGGTGGTGCTGATCGTGGCTGCGGAACTGAAGGAGGAGGGGGTGGGCGTCCGGATCCAGTCGGTGGAGCCGCTGGAGGTCGTCGCCAACCGAATCCACAAGAGCCTGAAGATCTTCCTGCGGGACGGCACGCCGGTTTCCAGCCTGAAGCGGCACCTGTCCCATCGTGGTGACAGCGATATCTCCGTCGTCTGTCTTCTGGATGACGGTGCGCGCGAGGTGGAGGTGCAGCTCCCCGGTCGCTATCAGGTCTCCCCACAGGTCGCCAGCGCGCTGAAGGCGATCAAGGGTGTGGTGCAGGTTGAGATGGCCTGACGGGCACGTGGTTGGGGAACTTGCCGTGTTTCAGCGGTGCTAATCGGCAATGATGCCTTGAAACGTCCGGGCGCTCGCACTATAAGGCGCGCATTCCACACGCGGAGCAGGGCGGCGCTTCATGCGCCTCAGTCCATCCGGTGATCGGGTTTGTTCCCGTTACCGCTCCGTGGAGGCTAACCGGAAAAACGGAGATTAAAGGCATGGCTTTGCCTGATTTTACCATGCGCCAGCTGCTTGAGGCCGGTGTTCACTTTGGCCACCAGAAGCACCGCTGGAACCCGAAGATGGGCGAGTACCTCTTCGGTGTGCGCAACAACGTCCACATCATCGATCTGTCGCAGACCGTTCCGCTCCTTCACCAGGCGCTGAAGGCTGTGTCCGACACGGTTGCCGCCGGCGGTCGTGTGCTGATCGTTGGCACCAAGCGCCAGGCCCAGGAGCCTGTTGCCGAGGCCGCGCGCCAGTCCGCGCAGTACTTCGTCAACGCCCGTTGGCTCGGCGGCATGCTGACCAACTGGAAGACCATTTCCGGCGCCATCCAGCGCCTGCGCAAGCTTGAGGAAATGCTCTCCAACGAGGCGGTCACCGCACAGCTGACCAAGAAAGAGCGCCTCTTCATGGACCGCGAGCGCGACAAGCTGGAGCGCAACCTCGGCGGTATCAAGGACATGGGCGGCATCCCCGACCTGATCTTTGTGATCGACACCAACCGCGAAGGTATCGCCATTCAGGAAGCACGTCGTCTGGGCATCCCGGTCGCTGCGATCCTCGACAGCAACTGCGATCCGGCTGGCATCACCTACCCGGTGCCGGGCAACGATGACGCTGGCCGCGCCATCCAGCTCTATTGCGACCTGATCTCGCGCGCTGCCATCGACGGCATCGCCCGCGCACAGGGCTCCATGGGCATGGATCTCGGTGCCGCGGAAGAGGTTGTCGAGCCGGCGCTTGAGGAAGCGACTGAAGAAGTCGTTGCCACGGCTGACGAAGCCGCGCCCGCCGCGACCGAGTAACACGACCCGCCGGTCGGCTCTTGCGGGCTGGCCGGGCAGGCGCGTTTGGCGCTGCTCCGCTGGGGGCGGCGCAGTCAATGACACAGACGGGGCCGCCGGCGGTAAAACCGCTGCGCGGCCGTCGTTACACATATGATCCCGGTCGCTACGGGTGGCTCGGGATGATCAGCACCACGAGAGGCACTGATGACCATTACCGCTGCAATGGTGAAAGAGCTCCGCGAAAAGACCGGAGCCGGCATGATGGACTGTAAGAGCGCGCTCACCGAAGCCGGTGGCGACATGGAAGCAGCCGTTGACTGGCTGCGCACCAAGGGTCTCGCCAAGGCCGCCAAGAAGGCCGGCCGCGTTGCTGCCGAAGGCCTCGTCGGCGTTGCCGCTTCCGGATCCAGGGCCGCTGTCGTCGAAGTCAATTCCGAGACCGACTTCGTTGCGCGCAACGAGGCCTTCCAGGAATTCGTTCTCGACGTGACCAAGGCCGCGCTGAACGGTGACGGCAATGTCGAGAAGCTGGCAACAGCCGACTATCCCGGCAAGTCCGGTACCATCGAAGAAAACCTCAAGGAGCTGATCGCAACGATCGGCGAGAACATGACCCTGCGCCGCGCAGCCGTCGTGTCGGTGGAAAACGGCATTGTCGCCAGCTACGTCCACAACTCGGTCAGCGATGGCGTTGGCAAGATCGGCGTTCTGGTTGGGCTTGAGTCCACCGGCGATACCGCGAAGCTTGACGCATTCGGCCGTCAGGTCGCCATGCACGTCGCCGCGACCAACCCGCTGGCCCTTTCCGCCGATGAGGTGGATCCGGAAGTCGCCGAGCGTGAGCGTCAGGTCTATTCCGAGCAGGCGCGCGAGTCCGGCAAGCCGGAGAACATCATCGAGAAGATGGTGGAAGGCCGCATGCGCAAGTTCTACGAAGAGTCCACGCTCCTGAAGCAGGCCTTCGTGATCAACCCGGATCTCACCGTTGAGGCCGCTGTCGCGGAACTCGGCAAGGAGATCGGTGCGCCGGTCAAGCTTACCGCCTTTGTCCGCTTCGCCCTCGGCGAAGGGATCGAGAAGGAAGAAAGCGATTTCGCCGCAGAAGTGGCGGCGGCGACCGCCGGCAACTAAATCGATCGGGCGTCGGAGCAATCCGGCGCCCTTTTTCTGTCTGCGCCCGGCCACGCGGAACTGGCCGTTTTAGGGAATATTGAAATGAGCGACGATCTTCGCTGGCGCCGTGTGCTGCTCAAGCTCTCCGGCGAGGCACTCATGGGAGAGCAGGGCTTCGGAATCGACCCGAATGTCGTTGCCCGGATCGTCGGTGATATTGCGGCTGCGGTGCGCCTCGGCGTGAAAATCGGCCTTGTCGTTGGTGGCGGGAACATCTTCCGCGGCGTTCAGGTCGCGGCAAAAGGCGGTTCGCGGACCGCTGGCGATCATATGGGCATGCTGGCGACCGTCATGAACGGGCTCGCACTTGCCGATGCGCTGCGCGGGCAGGGCATCCCGGCGCGTGTCTTCTCTGCGGTCCAGATGCCGTCCATCTGCGAGACATTCACCCAGCGCGCGGCCGACGATCGGTTCGCTGCCGGTGAGGTTCTCGTGTTCGTCGGCGGGACGGGCAATCCGTTCTTCACCACCGATTCGGGGGCCGCACTTCGTGCCGCGGAGATGGAATGCGATGCGATGCTGAAGGCGACCAATGTCGACGGCATTTATTCTGCGGACCCCAAGCTGGACCCGAATGCGGTACGCTACGACCATCTCACGCACCAGGAAGTGTTGGCCAAGGGGCTGAACATCATGGATGCAGCGGCTATTGCCCTTGCCCGGGACAATGCTATTCCGGTAATCGTGTTCTCGATTCATAGCCCCGGCGCTCTTGTCGACGTTTTGCGCGGCAAGGGGTTGGCGACGATCGTCAGCGATTAGGCGCGCCGAGCCGTCTGACCGACGAATGGTCTGGGCCTGTGAAGACCTGGACGGGACTCATTTGCCACATCACTAACCAGCCCCCATGGGCTGGCGCAGGACTTGGCAAAAGCGGTAGTCGGTAAGAGGGGAGACGGCGCGTGCGCGCGTGTTGCACGCATCGCCGGTCAAGAGGCTGCAGGCGCCTTGCGCCGACAAAGGACGTACGAGAGGAAACGATGGCAGACGCTGAACTCGACATGAAGGACCTCAAGCGCCGCATGGATGGCGCTATCTCGGTGCTGAAGACGGAGCTTTCGGGCCTCCGCACGGGCCGTGCATCGTCAAGCATGCTGGAATCGATCACCGTCGATGCCTATGGCCAGCAGATGCCGATCAACCAGGTTGCGACGGTCTCCGTGCCCGAGCCCCGCATGGTTTCCGTGCAGGTGTGGGACAAGAGCATGGTCGGCGCGGTTGAAAAGGCGATCCGCAATTCCAGCCTCGGTCTGAACCCGGTCATCGACGGCACCAATCTGCGCCTGCCGATCCCCGAGCTCAACGAAGAGCGCCGCCAGGAACTGGCCAAAGTCGCCCACAAATATGGTGAGCAGGCCCGGGTGGCCGTCCGTCATGTGCGCCGCGACGGCATGGAAATGCTCAAGAAGCTCGAGAAAGACGGCGATATGAGCCAGGACGAGCAGCGCGTTGCTTCCGATTCCGTTCAGAAGCTCACCGACGAGATGATCTCCGAAATCGATTCCGTCGTTGAGCGGAAGGAAAAGGAAATCTCGCAGGTCTGACGCCCGCGTGCGTCTACCAACGACTGGACCGACATGACCGCAAGCGTGGACGCGAGTGATCTGGTCTCAAGGCAGCCCTCGGATGGGGGCTGCTCGCCTCGTCATGTCGCAATCATCATGGACGGCAATGGTCGCTGGGCAGCCGCCCGCGGCCTGCCGCGCACCGAAGGACACCGCCGAGGTGTCGATGTGATGCGCAGGATTGTCCGCCGCTCCATCGAAAGCGGCGTGGATTATCTGACGCTGTTCAGCTTTTCCTCCGAGAACTGGTCGCGTCCGGCGACCGAGGTCTCTTTCCTGCTCACGCTGCTGCGGCGCTTCGTGCGTACCGACCTCGCCAGCCTTCACAAGAATGGTGTGCGGGTGCGCGTGATCGGCGAACGCGAGGGGCTGGCGCCGGACATCCTCTCTCTTCTGGAGGAGGCCGAGCGTCTGACCGCTGACAATACACTGCTGACGCTGGTCGTCGCCTTCAACTATGGCAGCCGACAGGAAATCCTGTCAGCTGCCAAGAGGCTGGCACGCGATGTGGCTGAAGGCAGGATCGGCGTCGACGAGATCGATTGTGATGAGATGTCCCGGCGGCTCTACACATCCGATATCCCCGATCCCGACCTGATTATTCGCACCAGCGGAGAACAGCGCCTTTCGAACTTCCTGCTGTGGCAGGCGGCCTATTCGGAATTCTATTTCGAAAGCGCGCTCTGGCCGGATTATGACGAGGCGGCTTTCGATCGGGCACTTGCCGACTACGCCAAGCGCGAAAGGCGATTTGGCCGTGTCAGCACGCAGGCCGTGCCATGAACGGCCAGAAGGAGCCCGACAGCGAGGCTGGCCACCCGGCGCAAGCCAGGAAACCGGCTGGTCGGTCCAATCTGTTCTTGCGCGTGGCCTCAGCTCTTGTGCTGGCTCCGGTGTTTCTGGCCCTGGTCTGGTATGGCGGTGCGCCGTTCCTGATCGTGCTGACCATTTCTTCGCTGCTGATCCTCAATGAATGGACCCGGATCACCGGGGCGGCCTTTTCGACTTCGATCGTCGGTGCGGCCGGGCTAGTGGTTGCCTGCGGCGCGGTGTGGTGGGGCTCAGGTCTGACCGCAATCGGTGTGGTTGTTGTGGCGGGGGCGGGTATCCGGCTTTGGGAACTGGTTGCCGGGCATAAGCCATGGTCAGCGGCGGGGGTTCTTTACGCCGGATTGCCAACCGTTGCGCTGGCAGAGCTTCGCCTGGGCGAACAAGGATTGTGGGCGGTTGCCGTGATCCTCGCCCTGACCTGGGCCACCGACATCGCCGCCTATTTCACCGGGCGCGCGTTGGGAGGACCGAAGCTCTGGCCCTCCGTTTCTCCCAACAAGACCTGGTCTGGCGCAATCGGCGGCGTCGTCGGTGGTGCGCTTGCGGCCTCAATCGTTACGCTGGTGAGCGGCATCGGTTTGCCCGTCGTCATCGCGTTGCTGGCAATGGTGTTCTCCGTGGCATCGCAACTGGGCGATCTTGGTGAGTCTGCCCTGAAGCGCCGCTTCGGCGTAAAGGATTCCGGCAGCCTCATACCCGGTCACGGTGGTATCATGGATCGTGTCGATGGGCTGGTCACGGCGACATTTGCGGCCTATGTGGTGGGGCTCCTTGCAAGCGGTGGCGCAGATCCGTCGCTCGGCCTGGCGCTGCTCTAGAAAGCGCCGTCTTTTGCCAGGCAGGCGACGGTCGACAAGCTCTTCGCCTCCGGCAATAAAATAATAAACAGGAACAAATAATTGACCGACGTTCTTGAATCTCCCTCGGAGCCGCGAACCGAGCCTTTGCGGCTTGTCATTCTTGGTTCGACGGGCTCGATCGGGTGCAACACGGTCGATCTGATCTCTCATCATCGTGACGGATTCGAAGTGGTGGCGCTGGTTGCGAACCGCAATGTGAAGCGGTTGGCTGAGCAGGCGCGCGCGCTTCGCGCAAAGCGCGCCGTGGTTGCCGATGCCAGTTGTTACGGCGCGCTTTGCGAGGAACTTGCGGGCTCCGGCATCGAGGCGGCCGCGGGACCGGAAGCTGTGGTGGAAGCCGCGGTCATGGCTGCGGACATGGTTGTGGCCGCGGTTGTCGGTGCCGCAGGTCTGGCGCCAACGCTTGCGGCCGTGCGGGCCGGGCGAACGGTGGCGCTGGCCAACAAGGAATCCCTCGTATGTGCGGGACGTCTGGTGATGGCGGAGGCGAGGCGCCATGGGGCCACGATCCTGCCGGTCGATTCCGAGCACAACGCGGTATTCCAAGTCTTTGAGGGACCGAATGCGGGGCGCGTGGAAAAGGTGATCCTGACGGCCTCGGGCGGACCCTTCCGAACCTGGAGCCGGGATCAGATCGAAGCGGCCACGCCGGAAGCCGCCTTGCGTCATCCGAACTGGGCAATGGGCGCGCGCATCACCATTGATTCCGCAACGCTGATGAACAAGGGCTTCGAACTTATCGAGGCTTATCATCTTTTCCCGGTTGAACAGGACCAGCTCGACGTGCTGGTGCATCCGCAATCGGCGATCCACGGCCTCGTGCAATATTGTGACGGTTCGTTGCTGGCTCAGCTTGGCGCCCCGGATATGCGCACCCCGATCGCCCATTGCCTTGCCTGGCCGCGTCGGATCCAGGTGCCAGCCGCACGGCTGGATCTGGCGCAGCTCGGCGCCTTGACGTTCGAAAAGCCGGATATGGAGCGGTTCCCCGCGCTTTCTCTTGCCCTGTCTGCTTTACGCCGCGGGCAGGGGGCGGAAGCGGTTCTCAATGCGGGTGATGAGGTTGCCGTTGCCGCATTTCTGGAACGCCGGATCGGGTTCGCCGATATCGCGCGCGTGGTGGAGGCGGCGATTGAGATGGCCGAGCGGGCGGGTATTCTGGCGGAGCCGACGTCCTTAGACGATGCCATGGTGCTGGATGGCGCGGGGCGGCGCTTCGCAAATGAAGTGATCACGCGTCTGGGGGGAGGTGATGTTTGAGGTTTGAGGGCCCATCACTGACCCTGCCTCAATCATGCCGTCCTTTGGCAGAACTATCTAAAATGCCTGTGCCTGTGCTTGTCGGAGATCTCCCCCGAAGCCTCGCCATTCGGCATCGAATTCGGTAATCCTATCGTGTTACCGTGGGTGACCTTGAAAGAAACGGTTTGGGTGAATGGCAATTCTGACGGATCTCGGCGCGCTGGTCTGGGGCTACATCATTCCCTTCCTCTTTGTGCTGACCATTGTGGTGTTCTTTCATGAACTCGGTCACTTCCTGATTGCCCGCTTGTGCGGGGTGAAGGTGGCTGCGTTCTCGGTCGGTTTTGGACGAGAATTGATCGGCTTCAATGATCGCCGGGGCACGCGCTGGAAAATCTCGCTCATTCCGCTGGGGGGCTATGTGAAATTCCTCGGCGACGAGAATGCCGCCTCCGTGCCTGATCGCGAGACGGTGCAGGCGATGAGTGAGGAAGAGCGCCGCGGCAGTTTCTTCGCGAAGTCGGTCGGCCAGCGCGCCGCCGTCGTTGCCGCCGGGCCCTTCGCCAACTTCATCCTCGCCATTGTTATCTTCGCTGCCCTGTTCTCCATTTACGGGCGCAGTTATTCGGTGCCGCGCGTGGACGCGGTCCAGGAGCAAAGCGCAGCCGCCGAAGCCGGGTTCCAGCCCGGCGATGTGATCCTCTCCATCGATGGTGAGGCGATTCAGAGCTTCGGGGACATTCAGCGCATCGTGACCATGAGTGCGGATATCCCGCTTCAGGTCGCGGTTGAGCGTGATGGTCGGGAGGTGACCTTGGTCGCCACGCCAAAGCGCCGCGAGATTACCGACCGGTTCGGCAATGTTCAGAAGGTCGGGCTGCTTGGTCTGACCCAGAACACACGGCCGGATGACCGGTACACGGTCAGCTATGGCCCGCTTGAAGCGGTAGGTGAGGGGGCGAAGGAGACGTGGCAGGTCATCTCGCGCACGGGCATCTTCATTGCCGGCGTCTTCTCGGGCCGCGAGGATGCTGACCAGTTGGGCGGGCCGATTCGCGTCGCGCAGTATTCCGGCCAGGTCGCTACCCTTGGGTTGGCGGCCTTGCTGAACCTGGCAGCGGTGCTTTCGGTCAGTATCGGACTTATCAATCTGATGCCTGTGCCGATGCTCGATGGCGGCCACCTGCTGTTCTACGCCTATGAGGCGACGGTGGGTAAGCCGTTGCCGGACAAGGTTCAGGATGTGGGATTCAGAATCGGGCTCGCGCTCGTGTTCATGCTTATGATTTTCGCGACTTTCAATGACGTGAAGTCACTCGTAGGGGTTGACGTGGGCTGGTGAGGCACCTGTGGCGGGGATTCGGCGTGGCTCAGACGCAACGCTTGTTGCGAAATTCAGCCATTGTCGGTTGAAACCGCGCTAAGTGGTTGCGTTGCTTTCCAAAGACTGTAAAACGTCAAGCTGCGTTGGGCACTCTGCAGGGATGCGTGTGTCTGCGGCTCCGGGGATTTCCAAGACAAAGGGCATAGCGTTTCTATGCGCATTATCAGCAAACTGTTCCGGGTATCGGTTGTAACTCTGGCACTTCTCGGCGCTGCCGCGATGACGCCGGGTGGGTCTGTTAGCCCGGTTGGGACCGCAGAGGCTGCCGTTGCTCGCGCGATCGTCGTTCAGGGCAATACGCGAGTCGAAGACGAAACGGTTCGCGCCTATGTGACCGTAAAGCCGGGTAGGGCCTATGGCGCTTCCGACATCGATGAGTCGATCAAGGCGCTGTTTGCGACTGGTCTGTTCGCCGATGTTCGGATCGTTCCGCAGGGCGGCAACCTCGTTGTTACGGTCACCGAGAACCCGATCATCAATCGCATCTCGTTTGAGGGTAACAAGAAGCTCAGCGACGAGGCCTTGACTGGCGTTATCCAGTCCAAGCCCCGCTCGATGCTGACCCGTGCCCGCATTCAGTCCGACGTCCAGCGCATCCTGGAAGCCTATCGTCGCTCCGGCCGTTTCCGTGCGACCGTTGAGCCGAAGATCATTGACCGTTCGAGCAATCGTTCCGATCTGGTCTTTGAGATCAACGAAGGCGACAAGACCGGCGTCGAGCGCATCACCTTCATCGGCAACAAGAACTTCTCCGACGGTCGTCTGCGCGACGTGATCCGCACCCGTCAGAGTGGCTTCCTGAGCTGGCTGCGCACCACCGACATCTATGATCCGGACCGTCTCAATGCCGATCAGGAGCTGCTGCGCCGTTACTATTACAAGCATGGTTATGCCGACTTCCGCATTGTCTCGGCTGTCGCCGATCTCGATCGCGAGCAGAACGTCTTCTATGTGACCTTCACTGTCGATGAGGGTGAGCAGTATACCTTCGGCGATGTCGAGGTGGTCTCGTCGCTCCAGGGCGTCGATGACGAGAGCCTGAAGTCCTATCTGCGCACCGAGACGGGTGATACCTACAATTCCGAGGCGGTTGAAAAGACGCTTGAGGATCTGACGATCGAGGCAGCCAACCGCGGTTATGCCTTCGCTCAGGTTCGTCCGCGCGGTGATCGTGACTACGAAAATCACACGATCGGCATCTCCTACTACATCGAGGAAGGCCCGCGGGTTTACGTCGAGCGGATCAATATCCGTGGCAACGATCGTACCCGCGACTACGTGATCCGTCGTGAGTTCGATATTGCGGAAGGCGACGCCTATAATCGCGTGCTGCTCGACAAGGCCGAGCGTCGTCTGAAGAATCTCCGTTTCTTCAAGAACGTTTCGATCACCTCCGAGCGCGGCAGTGCTCCTGACCGTGTCGTCGTCAACGTGAATGTTGAAGAAGAGTCCACCGGTGAAGTGTCCTTCGGTATCGGTTACTCGACCTCCGATGGCGTGATCGGTGATATCTCGATCACGGAGCGCAACTTCCTCGGTCGCGGTCAGTTTGTCCGTGTTGGCGTCGGTGGTGGCAGCGACAAGCACACTTACGACTTCAACTTCACCGAGCCGTATTTCCTCGGTCGCCGGATTTCGCTCTCGCTGGAAGCCTACCAGCATGTCTACGAGAACAATTCGGTTCGTGACTACGATCAGAAGGAAACCGGCGGTGGCTTTGGTTTCGGTCTTCCGCTTCGCGATGACGAGCTGAAGCTGAATCTCTTCTACAAGATCTATCAGACGAAGATCTCGAACCTCGATCCGGGTGCGTCGCAGATTCTTGCGGATGCCGAAGGCAAGCGCCTGACCTCTCTGGTTGGCTACTCGCTGGTCTACAACACGCTGGATGACAACAGTAATCCGCGTGATGGCATCTATGCGAAGTTCCAGCAGGAATTTGCCGGTGTCGGTGGCGATGCACGTTACCTGAAGACGACTGTTGAGGGCCGCTATTACCAGGAGCTTATCCCGGACTGGGGCCTGGTTGGTATGCTGAAGGGCACGGGCGGATCCATTCACGGGATCGGCAAGCGCCTGCAGTTCACCGATCAGTTCTTCATTGGTGGTGAGACGATCCGTGGCTTCGAGACCTCCGGTATTGGTCCGCGTGACATCGGTTCCGATGATGAAGCCTTGGGCGGCACCTATTACGCTGCTGTCACGGCCGAAGCGACGTTCCCCTTCCCGGGTGTTCCGGAGGAGTTCGGTCTCGCGGGTGCCGTCTTCGTGGATGCCGGTTCCCTGTGGGGGATCGACAACGACCTGAAGAACAAGGCGAAAAAACTTGGTGCCGACGATTTCGATCTGCGCGCCTCTGTCGGCTTCGGCCTGATGTGGAAGTCGCCCTTCGGACCGCTGCGTGCTGACATCGCCGTGCCGGTTATGAAGAACGATGCGGATGAGACGCAAATCTTCCGCATCGGCGGTGGCACCCGCTTCTAAGCCGCCGCTACCCCTAACGCTTGGATCGGCCGTCGCTCGTGAGGGTGGCGGCCGTTCGCATATTTGGACAAGTTCGATGAATGATCCGGTCTTCTTTCCGGCCCCCGTACCGGTCTCGGTCTGCCAGATCGCCGCTTGGGCCGATGCAGAGATCGTCCGCGGCGATGCCGATACACTCATTTCCGGCGTCGCACCGCTTGATGCGGCGACGAGCGGCACGCTCGTTTTTCTCGATAATCCGCGTTACGCGGGGCAATTGGAGAAGACAGAGGCTGCCGCCTGTCTGGTCGCGAAAAAATACCTCGGCCGGGTGCCGGAGGGGGTGATCCCGCTTCTGACCCGCGATCCCTATCGCGCTCTTGCTAAGGTCATGGCGCACCTCTATGCGCCGGCCATGCGCCCGGAGGGCGCGTTCGGGGAAGGAGAGGCGAGCGTTCATCCGTCTGCGACCGTGGATACATCTGCCGTGCTTGAGGACGGGGTGCGCGTGGAAGCCGGCGCGGTTATTGGTCCGCGCGTTGAAATCGGGAGTGGCTCCGTGATAGGTGCCAATGCGGTTGTTGCCGCCGGGTGCCGGGTCGGGCGGGGGTGCTCAATCGGGCCCAATGTGACGCTTCAGCATGCGCTTCTGGGGAACCGGGTCTATCTGCATCCCGGCGTCTGCGTTGGGCAGGACGGATTTGGTTTTGCCATGGGGCTTGAGGGACATCTCAAGGTCCCGCAGATCGGGCGCGTTGTCATTCAGGACGATGTTGAGATCGGTGCGAACACCACGATCGACCGTGGTGCGAACCGCGATACCATCGTTGGCGAAGGAACCAAGATCGACAATCAGGTGCAGATCGGCCACAACGTCGTGATCGGTCGCAATTGCGTGATTGTTTCGCAGGTTGGTATTTCCGGAAGTTCAACCCTTGGTGATTTTGTTGCAATTGGCGGCCAGACCGGCGTCAATGGCCATGTGACCATCGGCATGGGCGCGCAGATTGCCGCTGTCAGTGTTGTCAGGGATGACATTCCTGCCGGTGCACGCTATGGCGGCGTCCCTGCAAAGCCGGTCAGGCAATGGTTCCGCGAGATGACGGCATTGCAGCGTCTTGCGGAAAAGAACGGGAAGGACGCGGGGTAGGACGGCGAAAAGCCTCCGACCACGCTTGGGGTGGAAGACGGAACGACGAGCGAACATATGAGCGAAGAACAGCAGACGGAGTTGGGCAGCGCCGATATCCTCAGGATCATGAAGATGTTGCCGCACCGCTATCCATTTCTGATGGTCGACAAGATCATCAATATGAAGGGCGATGAGTCCTGTATCGGCATCAAGAATGTGACCATCAACGAGCCGCACTTCATGGGCCATTTCCCTGGCCGCCCCGTGATGCCGGGCGTCCTGCTGATCGAGGCCATGGCCCAGACGGCGGGGGCGCTTTGCGTTCACGCGAAGGGCACCGAAGGCGAGCCGCAGCTTGTGTATTTCATGACCATTGATGGGGCGAAGTTCCGCAAGCCGGTTCTGCCCGGCGATCAGGTCGAAATCCACGTGGAGAAGATCCGCAGCCGCGGCAGCATCTGGAAATTTGCCTGCGTGTGCAAGGCGGACGGCGCGAAGGTCGCTGAAGCCGAAGTCAGCGCCATGATGGTGAACGAGTGAGTCTGAAATGACAAAAATCCATCCTTCCGCGATCGTCGAGGACGGCGCGAAGGTCGGGGAGGGCGTGACGATCGGGCCCTTCTGCCACGTCGGACCCGAGGTGGAACTGGCAGAGGGTGTCGAACTCAAGTCGCACGTCGCCGTTGCCGGCGATACGCGCATTGGCGCGCGGACGGTGATCTTTCCTTTTGCCTCAATCGGGCATCAGGCGCAGGATCTGAAATACCACGGCGAGAAAGCGACACTGGAAGTCGGCGCCGATTGCATCATCCGCGAAGGCGTGACGATGAACGCGGGGACCGAAGGTGGCGGTGGCCGCACTGTCGTCGGCGACAAGTGCGCATTCCTGGCCAATTCCCATATCGGCCACGATTGCATTCTGGGTTCCAACATCGTCCTGTCCAACAACGTGATGATCGCCGGCCACGTGAGTGTCGGCGACAACGTGATCATGGGTGGCGGGTCCGCGGTCATCCAGTTTACCCGCGTTGGTCCGCATGCCTTTGTTGGCGGTCTTGCGGGTCTTGAAAACGATCTCATTCCCTTTGGCACTGTCATGGGCAACCGGGCGCGTCTGAGCGGATTGAACCTTGTCGGTTTGAAGCGCCGAGGATTTCCGCGCGAGCAGATTCATGCCGTGCGTGCCGCCTATCGCGAGCTTTTTGAAAGCGAGGAAGGCACGCTCAAGGAACGTGCGGAAGCCGTGGCCGCCGGAAGCCCGGATGAACCTTTGGTTCAGCAGGTATGTGAGTTCATTCTTGCAGCCGGTGACCGGCGCATCTGCACGCCGCGTGTTTCCGGCGAATAGGCCGTAAGCGGACCCAGATCGGGCGTTGCCGCGGTGAGGATGGCTATGGCGCATGAAACCGGGGGCCACGCGGCCCGTCGCACGGCAGTAATCTGCGGAAATGGTGTTCTGCCGGGTGAGGTCATTGCTGCCGCCCGCAAGGCGGGCCGCGATCCTGTCGCGGTCGGCATCAAGGGAGAGGCGGATCCTGCAATCGAGGATTTCGGGCCCGCGCTCTGGTTTGACTGGGGCGAGATCGGCAAGATGCTCGCCGCCCTGAAACGGGCAGAGGTGCGCGATGTCGTGCTGATCGGCGGGGTGATGAACCGTCCCGATTTCCGTGCCATCCTGGGCGATTTCGGGACCATGCGTCGCCTTCCGCGCATTCTGGGTGGCTTGCGAAAGGGCGATGACGGTCTGTTGAAGATCGTCATCGATCTGTTTGAAGCCGATGGTTTCCACGTGATTGGGGCGCACGAACTTGCTCCTGCGCTTCTGGCATCCCAAGGAGCGTTCGGCCGTCATGCTCCGGATGAAGAGGCCATGCGGGATCTTGCGCTCGCCAGTGAGGCTGCGCGCACCCTCGGGCGTCTTGATATCGGTCAGGCGGCAGTCGCCGTAAACGGTCGGGTCATCGCCACCGAAGCCGCGGAAGGCACGGACGGCATGCTTCGGCGCTGCCTTGAGCTGAAAGAGGTTGGCCGCGTGCGCTGGAAGGGCCGGGCAGGCGTTCTGGCGAAATGCGTGAAGCCCGGACAGGAGCTCCGCGTTGATCTGCCTTCGATAGGCCCGAAGACGGTTGAAATGGCCGCCGAGATCGGTCTCGCAGGCATTGCGGTCGACACCGGACATGTTCTGGTTGCAAGCCGCGCTGAGACGATTGCGCTCGCCGACAGGCTCGGTCTTTTCCTGTATGGCCTTGCCGATGTGCCAAATCACACAGATCAATCCGGCGGAGCCGAACATGAGTGAGGAACCGGGCGAGCGGCCGTTTCACGTCTTTATCGTGGTGGGAGAGGAGTCCGGCGATCAACTCGGCGCGCGTCTGATGCGGGCGCTGCGCAAGCGCTGTTCCTCCGTGACGTTTTCAGGCACCGCAGGGCCTCGTATGCAGGCCAAGGGCACGGAGAGCCTGTTTCCGCTCGCTGACATCTCCGTAATGGGGCTGACGGCCGTTCTGGGTCGCCTGCCGACCATCATCCGCCGCGTTCATCAGACGGTGGATGCTGCGGTGGCTGCCGATCCCGATCTCATGGTGATCATCGACAGTCCCGATTTCACCCACGCGGTCGCAAAGCGTGTCCGCAAGGCCGCGCCGCATATTCCCATCGTGGACTATGTGTCCCCGTCCGTCTGGGCCTGGCGTCCGGGCCGCGCGAAGCGCATGGCGGCCTATGTGGACCATTTGCTCGGCATCCTTCCCTTCGAACCTCAGGTTCACAAGGAGCTTGGCGGCCCCCCGTGCAGCTATGTCGGCCATCCGCTGATCGAGCGCCTCGACGAGCTGCGGCCGGCCCCGGAGGAGCGCGGCAAGCCAGGCACGGTTCCGCCCGTACTGCTCGTTCTGCCCGGAAGCCGCACGAGCGAAGTCGGTCGCCTGCTGGAGCCCTTCCGCGAGACAGTGGAGCGGCTTTATCGGGAAAAGCCGGATCTTGAGGTTCTGCTGCCGACCGTGCCGCACCTGGCCGACCACGTTCGCGCGGAGGTGGTTCGCTGGAAGGTGCCGGTTTCGGTGACGACAGGCGAAGCGGAAAAGTTCACCGCCTTCCGCCGGGCTCATGCGGCGCTTGCTGCTTCTGGAACTGTGACGCTTGAGCTCGCCATTGCCGGTGTGCCGATCGCGGTCTGCTACAAGCTCGATTGGTTCTACCGTCGCCTGAAGCAGATCCATCGCTTCTTTCCCATCGTCAAGACGGCCTCCATGGTGCTGCCCAACATCATTCTGGGGCGCAACGTGGTGCCGGAGTTCCTTGATGACGAGGTGGATGCACAGCGTCTGGCGCCGCTTCTGGCGGATCTGTTGGCCGATACCCCGGCGCGCGCCGAGCAGGTGGGGGCGTTTGAGGAAATCGAGGCCAAGATGGTGCTCGACAACGGCGAAAGCCCCAGTGAGCGCGCCGCGCGCATCGTCTGCGATGTGATGAAAGCGCAACGCAGGGCGGTCTGACCGGCTGGTCGTCTTCGTCTGGCTACAAAAAAAGGGCGCCCTCAGGGCGCCCTTTGCATTTCTCAGGTCTGAAGCCTTTAGCGACGCTGGCCGATCGGCACGTAGTCGCGAGCTTCCGCACCGGTGTAGAGCTGGCGCGGACGACCGATCTTCTGGGAGGGATCTTCCACCATTTCCTTCCACTGCGCGATCCAGCCGACGGTGCGCGCAAGCGAGAAGAGCACGGTGAACATGGAAGTCGGGAAGCCCAGGGCGCGAAGCGTAATACCGGAATAGAAGTCGATGTTCGGATAGAGCTTCTTGGAAACGAAATACTCATCCGACAGCGCGATGCGTTCCAGCTCCATGGCGACGTCGAGGAGCGGATCGTCCTTGATGCCCAGTTCCGCCAGCACTTCGTGGCAGGTCTTCTGCATGATCCGGGCGCGCGGATCGTAGTTCTTGTAGACCCGGTGACCGAAGCCCATCAGACGGAACGGATCGTTCTTGTCCTTGGCGCGGGCCACATATTCGGGAATACGGTCGACGGTTCCGATTTCCGAAAGCATCGTGAGGGCGGCCTCGTTCGCGCCACCATGCGCCGGGCCCCACAGGCAAGCGATGCCAGCCGCGATGCAGGCGAACGGATTGGCACCGGAGGAGCCGGCCAGGCGAACCGTGGATGTGGACGCGTTTTGTTCGTGGTCCGCATGCAGGATGAAAATGCGATCCATCGCGCGCGCAAGGACCGGGTTCACCTTGTAGTCTTCGCAGGGAACCGAGAAGCACATGTGCAGGAAGTTCGCCGCATAGTCGAGATCGTTGCGCGGGAACACGAAGGGCTGGCCAATGTGGTATTTGTAGGCCATGGCCGCAATCGTCGGCATCTTCGCGATCATGCGCAGCGACGCGATCATGCGTTGGTGCGGATCGGAGATGTCGGTGGAGTCATGGTAGAATGCGGAAAGCGCACCCACGACACCGCACATGACCGCCATCGGATGGGCGTCACGACGGAAGCCGGAGAAGAAGCGGGTCATCTGCTCGTGGATCATCGTGTGATAGGTCACGCGATGCACGAAGTCGGCCTTTTCCGCAGCGTTCGGCAGGTTGCCGTAAAGAAGCAGGTAGCACGTCTCCAGGAAGTCGCCGTTGTCGGCCAGCTGCTCGATCGGATACCCGCGATAGAGCAGGGTGCCCTCGTTGCCGTCGATATAGGTGATCTCGGATTCGCAGGAGGCGGTCGAGGTGAAGCCCGGGTCGTATGTGAACATCCCGGTTTGTGCATAAAGCGACGAAATATTCACAACATCCGGCCCGATGGAGCCTGGAAGGACATCAAAGTCCCAGCTGTTGTTGCCGAAAGTGAGTGTCGCTTTTTTATCGCTCATGAAGAACCCCCTTATGGAAGAGACCAAGGTCCGCGTTTCTGATCGCAAGAGACACTCTTCGATCCTGAACGGACAAGCCGAGAAACGGCGGGAGGAATTATTGCGGTCTCCGTACCCTATTTGGTGCAATGCCGCAAGCTGCACTGACATTCTTGCCCAGTACCGGGCGCGTTACCCCTCCGACACGCTGCCGGAGGGGTATATAGGCAATAGCTAATGGAAGGAAATAGAGGTGCTGCTTACAGTTTTGATTATTCTGCCTGATCCTTGATACGTGCAAGGGCTTCCTCTCGTCCCAGAACCACCAGAACGTCAAAGATTCCGGGCGAAGTCGTGCGCCCGGTCAAGGCTGCGCGAAGCGGTTGCGCGACCTTGCCAAGTTTGATTTCCGCTTCCGCCGCATAGGCACGAACGGCAGCGTCGGTCTCTTCCACGGTCCATTGCGAGACCGCTTCCAGCTTCGCCGCAACGCCCGCAAGGACCGCACGCCCCGCATCATCCAGAAGCTTGGAGGCCTTCTCGTCCGGCTGAAGCGGCCGCTGCGCCCAAAGATAAGAGGCGCTGTCAGCCAGCTCGATCAGCGTCTTGGCGCGCTCCTTCAGGCCGGGCATCGCCGCCAGAAGCTTGGCGTCGAGTTCCGGATCCGCCTCAAGACGGGCCAGCAACTCCGGGCCGCCCTCGCCATAGGGCAGGAACGCCTTCAGCGCCGCATGCAGCTCTGCGTCTCCCGTTGCGCGCATGTACTGGCCGTTCAGGGCTTCAAGCTTCACAAAGTCGAACCGTGCCGCCGATTTGCCGATGGCCGGAAGGTCGAACCATTCCAGCATCTGCGCATCGCTCATGACTTCATCATCGCCATGCGACCAGCCGAGGCGTACGAGGTAGTTGCGCATGGCCTGTGGCAGGTAGCCCATGGCGCGATAGGCATCGACACCCAGCGCCCCGTGGCGCTTGGAGAGCTTTGCGCCATCCGGTCCGTGAATGAGCGGAATATGCGCCATGACAGGCACATCCCAGCCCATAGCCTTGTAGATCAGCGCCTGGCGGGCGGCATTGGTCAGGTGATCGTCGCCACGTACCACATGGGTGACGCCCATATCGTGATCATCCACCACCACGGCCAGCATATAGGTCGGGTTGCCGTCTGAGCGCAGCAGAATGAGATCGTCGAGGTCCTTGTTCGGGAAGGCGATGCGGCCCTGGACCTGATCCTCGATCACGGTTTCGCCGTCCAGCGGAGCCTTGAGGCGGACGACCGGTGCGACACCCTCGGGAGCCTCGGACGGATCGCGGTCACGCCAGCGTCCGTCATAGCGCGGCGGGCGGCCCTCGGCGCGGGCCTTCTCGCGCATCTCAGTCAGCTCTTCCTGCGTCGCGTAGCAGTAATAGGCCTGCCCCGCAGCCACGAGTTCGTGCGCCACTTCGCGATGCCGCTCGGCACGTCCATATTGCGAAATCCAGTCGCCGTCCCAGTCAAGCTCAAGCCAGTTCAGGCCATCGATGATCGCATCGATGGCGGCATCGGTGGAGCGTTCCCGGTCGGTATCTTCGATACGCAGCAGCATCTTGCCGCCGCGACCGCGCGCATAGAGCCAGTTGAACAGCGCCGTGCGTGCGCCGCCGATATGCAGGAAGCCGGTGGGAGAGGGGGCGAAACGGGTGACGATCTCGGACATGAGGTTCTGACAGTGTCTTTCTGGCAATCTGCCGGGGGCGCGGTCATGGCCCGTTGGTCCGGCAGACGATTGAACGGAAACGCGATTCCTTGCGGCATTGGGCGCGCTCTGGCGTAAATATGCGCAGCGGACCTTCGCCTGGAGCATCGCGGTCGGCGTTGGTGTAGCATAGGGGGGCGGCAGGCAGAAGGGCTGCCAAAAAAACCAGAGGGAGGGTCCCTTCACGCGGCGATGGGGCAGGCGGTCCCGCGTCCCCGAATGGGGCCGGCGGGTCGGCCGTTTGCGAAGCCATTTCTACGCTCAAGGCAACAGGCGCGTCCATCGTCATGTTGCCTGAGCGGTCCGGATTGGCGCAGAAGATAAAACGGCGTGTCGGGTCGACAAGGCCACCCGGAACCTCATTGCTCGGTTTCGGAGGAATAAGAAATACGTCTGGCGCAAGGCTGCGCAGCCGGTTTGTCCGTTCCTATCTCTCGCTGGTCGATGCAATGCGTCGGGATCTGGAACGCGGGGGTGGGTTTCCCTGGCTGATCGTGTGCTACGCCTGTGGGATCTGGCTCTATTTTGAGCTCCCGCGCGAACCGCAGCTATGGGCCACGCTGCCTTTGGCGCTTGCGATGTCTGTCGCGGCCACAACGCGCAGACGGCGCGGTCACGCGGCCTTTGTGATGCTGGCCTTGACAGCCATTGCGGCTGGATTGGCCATAGCGGATCTTCGTACATGGTTGGTGGCAACGCCGCGTCTTGCCGCGGAGAGGACCCATACGGTCAAAGGCTGGGTGGAGGCGGTGGAGCCACGCGCCGTCGGCTATCGGCTGAGCGTGCGCCCGATGACAATAAGCGGTGTCGAAGCGAGCGCCATGCCGGCGCGTATCCGTGTTACGGGCCGCGCGGAGCCCACGCCCGTGGCCGGAGAAGCCGTTCGCTTCCGCGCGCGTCTGTCGCCCCCGCAAGGGCCTGTTCTTCCCGGAGGATACGCCTTCGACCGGGCCGCCTTTTACGAGCAGGTCGGAGCCTATGGCTTCATCTTCGGGCGTGTGGAACGTGATGGCGAGCAAGCGCGCACACGCCCGTCATCGATACGCCTGAAAGCCGCATTGGCCTCCCTCCGTGCCAGGATTGGCGAACGCATCCGCGAGACCTATGGGGGCGATTCCGGGGCGATTGCCGCTGCGTTGATTGTTGGGGAACGCGGCGCGGTTTCCGAAGAAGCGCAGGAGGATCTGCGGATCGCTGGGCTGGCGCATGTTCTCGCCATTTCGGGAATGCACATGGCGCTCGTGGCGGGCGTCGTCTTCTTTGCCATCCGGGCGGTACTGGCGCTGAGCCCGGTACTGGCACTTTATCATCCGATCAGGAGCTGGGCTGCCGGTGGGGCGCTTGCCGCCGCGACGCTCTATCTCGCCATTTCTGGAGGTTCGATCGCCACGCAGCGCGCCTATGTCATGGCGGCGGTCGTTTTCCTTTCCATGATAGCGGGACGTCCGGCCGTGACCATGCGCTCCGTCGCTCTGGCTGCTGCAATCGTGCTGACGCTTTCCCCCGAATCCCTGTTGCAGCCGGGGTTTCAGATGTCCTTTTCTGCCGTCATTGCGCTGATCGCAGCCTACAGGGCACTTTTTGAGGCACGACGACGGCGACAAGGAAATCGGCAGGCGCGGGAAATCGTTGGGCGGTCGATGCTCCGGCGCGGCATGCGCCTTGCCGTGTTGTGGGGGGCGGGGCTCGTCATGACTTCGCTGATCGCGGGGCTTGCGACCGGCCCGGTTGCGCTCACGCATTTCTTCCGCAGCAGTCCCCTCGGTCTGATCGCCAATGTCGCCGCGATGCCGCTTGTGAGCCTGATCATCATGCCCCTGGCTGTTGTGAGCCTGGTCACCATGCCTTATGGGCTCGACCCGCTTCCCCTATACCCAATGCAGGCAGCCATTGATGCGATGCTGGCAATCGCCGCGAAAATCGCTGAATGGACACCCGGCGGAGGTGTTATCGGGGCAATCGGTAATGCGCCTGCCATTCTCTTCACCGGGGGGCTCTTATGGATAGCGCTCTGGTCCTCACGGTGGCGGTATCTCGGGATCGCGCCTGTCTGTCTGGCGGTTCTCGTTGGCGCGATGCATGAAAGCCCGGACATGATCGTGAGCGAGGACGGACGCACAATCGCCCTGCGCGGGCCCGACGGGCATCTTGCTCTGGATATTGGTTCGGGCGGAAAATTCGGCGCAGAGATCTGGCTCAGGTCGGACGGGGATGCAGCCGAGCTGAAGTCACGCGAAGTCGACGGGCGGATGCGGCGCTGCGATGCGGAGGCTTGTATCTACACAATTGCTGCGCCCCGCGAGGCTCCACTGTCCGCGGAGGCTGGAGCCGAGGTAGTCCTTCAGCACCTTAAAACCAATGCGCCCGACGATCTTGTTGCGGGGCTTGAGCCCGGGGCTGCCCCTTCCGGCATGGAGCGCAACCCAGGCATCTCCAGAGAGGGTGACGGGGAATACGAGAGGGGCTGGGCGAGCAAGGGACGCATGCGCCTGAGCGATGAAGCACCGCACCGACGCGTGATCCATGTCTCAAGGGTCATTCGCCCCGAGGCTTTCGCGGAGGATTGCCTCCGCGCCGATATCGTCGTGACGGCTCTGACGGCCCCGGCCAATTGCGCAGACCATGCAATCGTGATCGATCGGGCGTTTCTCAAGATCCACGGTGCAACCGCGCTCTATTGGCGAGAAAAGATACAGAACGTCTCTGCCGTGACGGGCGAGCCCCCGGCCTCGCAGCGCGAAAAACGCGCCGCGAAAGCCGACGTCACGCGCGATGCCAAACCATTTCCGACGCAAACCACGCCGCCTCAGGATCTGCCCGCCAAAACGCTTCGCAGCGTTGCGGCAAAGCCTGCGACCCATCCGCCGCCAGCGCCACTGGATCGGATCGTGCCCCACATCGTGACCGCACGCTCCGCCCAGTTGAGGCCATGGCAGATGCGTCCGGCGCCATGACTTGCCCGCCTGGCGGTCATGGCCGTGCCGCCCCGGCGAAGATGGGCCCGCTCGAACGGCCTGAGGCCGGGAGCGAGAGAAGAATGGGCGGCCGTCTAATGACAGGGCCGCCCGCCGTCCTGCCCTCAATAGCGGCGGAAGAGGGCGGCCAGCTTACCTTGGATCCGAACGCGGTCGGGGCCGAAAATGCGCGTTTCGTAGGCCGGGTTGGCGGCTTCCAGCGCGATGGAGGCCCCCTTGCGACGAAGCCGCTTCAGGGTTGCTTCCTCGTCGTCGATCAGCGCCACCACGATGTCTCCGTTATCGGCGGAGCTTCCTTTGCGGATCAGCACTGTGTCGCCGTCGAGAATACCGGCTTCGATCATGGAATCGCCGCGCACCTCAAGCGCGAAGTAATCGCCGCTTCCAAGCATGTCGATGGGGACCGGAATGGAATGGCTGTGCGTTTCGATAGCAGAGATGGGGACGCCGGCGGCAATGCGGCCCATGACCGGAACCGAAACAACCTCGCCGTCTTCCACGGCGTGAGAACTGGTGTTCGGTTTCGATGGTTCGCTTGCCTTGCCCAAAGACCCTTCGATAACGCTTGGCGAGAACCCCCGCCCACGTTGAGCCGCAAACCCGGGCGAGACCGAATCCGGCAGGCGCACGACTTCAAGCGCACGAGCCCTGTTGGGGAGCCTGCGGATGAAGCCGCGCTCCTCCAAAGCGGTGATGAGGCGATGAATGCCGGACTTCGAGCGCAGGTCCAGCGCATCCTTCATTTCGTCGAAGGAGGGCGGCACGCCCGTTTCTTTCAGACGCTCGTGAATGAACATCAGCAGTTCGAATTGCTTACGCGTCAGCATTGGGTCTTCCGCCTGCATGTCGTCCGGGTACAAAACGCGAACGCAGGGTATCCGTTCTATATGTGTTCTGCAAGGGGCCGGGCAGGCAATCAACATGTGCGGAGGTTCAAAAGGTGCTTGAGCTAGATACCGTGAAGGATCCGGAAAGGCGTCAATAGTGCTGAAAATACTGAAGAAAACGGGGCTGGGCCGCATGGTTTGGAACGTGCCGATTGCGTCTCTTGAGTGCGGGGCTGGCCATGGATTCCATCGTTCCGACGGTGGTTCTTGATATGAAAAAGGGGCCGAAGCGACCTGCTTCGACCCCCTGAAAGAACTGCCGGGAGCGAATCTGCTAACCGGCGAAAGCGCGTTCGATGACGAATTCTGCGGGACGATTGTTCGCGCCCTCCACGAGCCCGGCCTTTTCCAGAAGGACTTTCGTATCCTTCAGCATCTCCATGGAGCCACAGATCATGCCACGGTCACTGGCCGGATTGAGAGGAGGAACATCGAGATCGGTGAAGAGCTTCCCGCTCTCTATCAGATCGGTAATCCGCCCCTTGAAGGGATAGTCTTCACGCGTGACGCTCGTGTAGTGGCGCAGCTTGGAGGTATCGAGCACCTCCTGAAGCATCTCGTCGGTGCGGATCTCCTCCACGAGGTCGAGGCCATATTGTAGCTCGGCCACTTCGCGGCAGGTATGGGTCAGGATTAGTTCATCGAACTTCTCGTAGGTCTCCGGATCCCGAATGAGGCTTGCAAAGGGCGCGATTCCGGTGCCGGTGGAGAACATGTAGAGCCGCTTGCCGGGAATGAGCGCATCGTTCACCAGCGTACCCGTGGGCTTCTTTTTCATCAGTACGGCATCACCGACCTTGATGTTCTGGAGATGCGAGGTCAGCGGACCGTCGGGCACCTTGATGGAGAAGAACTCAAGCTCTTCCGCCCAGGACGGGCTTGCGATGGAATAGGCGCGCACGAGCGGCTTTCCGTCGATCATCAGGCCGATCATCACGAACTCGCCTGACCGGAATCGGAAGCCGGCCGGACGGGTCATGCGGAAGCGGAACAGGCGGTCGGTATAGTGTGTTACCTCCGTCACCGTTTCCACATAGGTGTTTGCGGGCGCGATGGCGATGAGTTCGTCGGGGCGCGTCATAACGTTCATATCGAATTCCTGGGCAGTCCAACCATATTGGTTCACGCGGCTTGTCTGGCGGGCTGTGTAACCTCACGCCATAGAGCCTTTCGGAGTGCGGGCCGTCGCATAGGGCGCGTCGTCGCCATACATGCGAAGGAAATGGCTTTAAAGGCTCGGCCCATTTCAGTCGATACCGTTATACAGCAAACGACAGCGGCATAAACGTCCCCGATCAACCGAACTTCGGCGGCAGTGGGAAAGAGCTTTCTCCACGATGCGTACGCGGTGAAATGCGATGCCCTGCGCCCGAGCGGCGGTGCGCCGGTCTTGTCGTGCAATGGGCCTAGAGACGAAGCACCGAAACCGGGGCTCCTGCCTCAAGCGCGGGGGCAAATGGGGGCCTTATGACCAGCCCATCCGCCAGCGCCAGACGCGAAAGCACGGAACTGTCCTGAAGTGTGAACGGGGTCGCGATCAGCACACCGTTCTCGTCTCGTCGCAGGGTCGCTCGCAAATAGTCCTGACGCTGATCATTCGCGGGCAGGGGCCCGGCAAGACGCGCCTGCTCCGGGGTGGCATCGCCGCCGATCCGGCCAAGCAGCGCCGCCAGCAGCGGGCGCAGGAAGAGATGGCCGCAGACAAGGCTGGAGACGGGATTGCCCGGCAGCCCCAGAACCTTCGTGTGGCCCAGATGGCCAGCCATCAACGGCTTTCCCGGCCGCATGGCAATGCGCCAGAAGGCAAGCTCCATGCCCTCGTTGCCAAGGGTCGCCTGAACGAGATCGTGATCACCCACGGAAGCTCCGCCAAGTGTCACGAGGACATCCGCCTCCCACGCGAGCGCCGCGCGCACATGTTCGGCAAGCTCCCTCTCGTTATCGCGGGAAATGCCCATACGTCGCGCCTCACCGCCGCAGGCTTCCGCCATGGCTGCGATGCCGTACTGGTTGGAGGCGACGATCTGGTCGGGACCGGGAACCTCGCCCGGTTCCACAAGCTCGTCTCCTGTCGCCAGAACGGCCACGCGCGGGCGGCGGCGCACGGATACCGTGCCGTGGTTCATCGCTGCGGCCAGCGCAAGCGCGCGATAGTCGATCACGCGTCCCGCTTTCAGCAGAATATCGCCTTGCGCGAAATCGAGGCCTGCGGCGCGCACATAGGTGCCTTCAGCTGCGCCCTCGTTGATGATGACCGTATCGCCGTTGCGCTCGGTGTTTTCCTGAATGACGATTGTATCCGCGCCTTCGGGCACCGGAGCGCCGGTGAAGATGCGCACCGCTTCGCCTGCATGTACCTTGCCGGAAAAGCCATGTCCGGCAGGCGCTTCGCCGATGATCTTGAGCGAACATGGCGCATGCGCAACATCGCTCGCACGCACCGCATATCCGTCCATGGCAGATGCCGAAAAGGGCGGTTGGGTGCGGCTGGCGGCCAGATCTGCAGCCAGTGTCCGCCCTGTTGCCTCGGCAAGCGGTACGGTTTCGCTCTCCGTGGGAGAGACACCTTCCAGCAGCCGCGCAAGGGCGTCATCGACGGAAATGAGGCTCATCATGCGTCTCCGCTCAGGACCGATCGGTCCAGCCTGGGGCCTTCCAGTCGCCCGACTTGCCACCGCTCTTTTCCACCACCTGAATGCCGGACAGCACCATGAAGCGATCGACGGCTTTCGCCATGTCATAGATCGTCAGGCAAGTGACCGAAGCAGCCGTCAGGGCTTCCATTTCGACGCCCGTCTTGCCGGTGACCTTGGCGAGCGCCTGAACCCGCAGGCCTGGAAGGCTTTCGTCGGGCTCTATGTCGACGGTGACCTTGGTCAAGGCCAGCGGATGGCAAAGCGGGATCATCTCGTGCGTACGCTTGGCCGCCATGATGCCGGCGATGCGCGCGGTAGCCAGCACATCGCCCTTCTTGGCGTTGCCGGACATGATCATTTCCAGCGTTTCTGGCTTCATGGTCACCGAACCGATTGCAATCGCGGTGCGCGTGGTGTCGGCCTTGTCGGCCACATCGACCATGTTGGCCGCGCCGCTTGCGTCGATATGGGTGAGGCGGTCGCCTTCGGACATCTTGTTATTCCGCAGCTTTCGTTTCGGGCCGGGCGAGAAGAGCGCGGGTTGCCGCCGCAACGTCGTCCTGGCGCATCAGGCTCTCGCCGACGAGGAAGGTCCGGATACCAACGGCGGCGAGCCGGGCGCAGTCCTCGGGTGTGAAGATCGCCGATTCTCCAACGATCTGCCGGTCTGCGGGAACCATCGGCGCCAGACGCTCGGACGTCGCCAGCGTCGTCTCGAAGGTCTTCAGATTGCGGTTGTTGATGCCGAGAAGGGGGGAACGAAGCTTCAACGCGCGTTCAAGCTCTTCCGCATTGTGGACTTCAAGCAGCACGGACATGTTCAAGGCGAAGGCGGCGTCTTCCAACGCTGCCGCTTCGTCATCCGTGACCGCGGCCAGGATGATCAGGATGCAATCCGCCCCCCACGCACGTGCCTCATGAACCTGATAGGGCTCGTAAAGGAAATCCTTGCGAAGGGCGGGCAACGAACAGGCCGCCTTGGCGGCCTTCAGGAAGTCCGGATGACCCTGAAAGGAGGGGGCATCGGTGAGCACGGAAAGGCAGGTCGCCCCGCCTTCCTCGTAGGCGCGCGCAAGGGCGGGAGGATCGAAATCCGGCCGGATCAGCCCCTTGGAAGGGCTCGCCTTCTTGATTTCCGCAATAAGGCCATAGCGGCCCGAATCCACCGCGGTGCGAAGCGCGCCGGCGAAGTCGCGCGCGGGCTCGGCGGCAAGGGCGGCTTCGCGCATCGCTTCGGGCAAAACCGCCTTTTTCGCAGCCGCGATCTCCTCGCGCTTATAGGCTTCGATCTTCTGGAGGATATCAGTCATTCGGGTCCCCGGATCATCGCCTTGCAGCGATCAGGAATTGGATATCGCCACGAGCTTGTCCAGCCGCGCCTTGGCTGCACCGCTTTCGATGGATTGACGCGCCATGGCAACGCCTTCTGCCAGATCTTTCACCTTTCCGGCGACGATCAGCGTTGCGGCGGCGTTGAGCAGAACCGCATCGCGGTAAGCGTTGGCATCGCCTTCAAGCACACCGCGCAATGCGGCTGCGTTTTCTGCAGGCTCGCCGCCCTTGAGCGCATCCGCGCTCGCGGTGTCGATGCCGACATCACCGGGAGCGATCTGGAAGGACGTCACCTTGCCGTTCTTCAGTTCGGCAACGCTCGTTGGCCCGCAAACGGTGATCTCGTCCAGTCCATCGGAGCCATGAACCACCCAGGCATGTTCGCAGCCCAGATTGTTGAGCACATGGGCCAGCGGCTCCACCCACTGTTCGGCAAAGACGCCGACCATCTGCCGGGTGACGCCTGCCGGATTGGAGAGCGGCCCGAGCAGGTTGAAGATCGTGCGGGTTCCCAGTTCCGACCGCGCCGGCCCCACATGCTTCATCGCGCCGTGATGGGCCGGTGCGAACATGAATCCCAAGCCCGCCGTTTCGATGCACCGGCTGATCTGCTCCGGCGCGATCTCGATGTTCACACCAAGCGCCATCAGCGCGTCGGCCGCACCCGACTTGGAAGACATGGACCGGTTGCCGTGCTTGGCGACCGGGACGCCCGCACCGGCGACCACAAAGGCGGTACAGGTGGAGATGTTGTAGCTGCCTGAGGAATCACCCCCCGTGCCCACCACATCGACCGCGCCGTCCGGTGCGGAAACCCGCACCATGCGGGACCGCATCGAAGAAACGGCTCCTGTGATCTCGTCCACCGTTTCGCCGCGCACCCTGAGCGCCATCAACAGTCCGCCAATCTGAGACGGCGTGGCGTTGCCGCTCATTAGGATATCGAAGGCGGCGGTCGATTCTTCACGGGTCAACGGCGTACCATCGGCAGCCTTGGCGATCAGGGATTTCAACTCAGACATAGGTCCCCCGGTAGGCGCGCAACGAGACGTTCGTTGCCTTGGTCATTGGTCGTTTCTGTTGCCGATGGCGCTCGTGAGCGCCGCCTGGTTCACCTTGACGCCGAGGGCGTTCTGCACACCGGTGACGAATTGTGAAATCAGCGAGGTCTGGAGCATCTGGGAAAGCTCATCGTCCAGCTGGGCCATTTCATCGGATTCGGCGAAGAAGGCCGGCATGGTGATGTTTGCGACCTGCAACACGATCCGCCCGCCATTCGCACCATCGGCAGTCGCAACATAGCCGGTCGGGCCGGAGAAGGCCTCCGTCACCGCCTGAGCGGACAGCGTGTTGTCATTGCGATCGCGCGAGAAGGGCTCAGACGCCTTGAGTTCCATCTCGGATGCCGTTGCGAGGCTGGCGAAATCGGCGCCTTCCTTCAGCTTGGCGGCCATCTCGTCGGCCTGCGCCACGAGCTTCTTCTGCGTCTGATCGGCGGTCCAGTCGGCGACGACCTTCTCGCGCACTTCGTCCAGCGTGCGATCGCGCGCCGGAGTGATGTCGGTCACGTCGAACCACAGATAGCCGCGACGGCCGACCTGAACCGGCGGGGCTTCGTCGCCGGGCTCGGTCTGGAAGGCTTCGCTCAGGAGGTTGTCGGAATCGGGCAGGGTGACCGCTTTGCCGTCCGGCCCGGTGCCGTCACGGGCAATCGCGTCAATGGTATTAAGCGGCAGGCTGAAGCGCTGCGAGATCTCGCTAAGCGTCGCGCCGCCGGCGCGCGCATCCTCGATCTCGTCATGAAGCGAAAGCACTTCGTGCTCTGCGTCGTCCTGCGCGATTTCCTTCTTGAGGATGTCCTTCACCTCATCGAAAGACTTGTTGGCCGCAGGCTTGATCTCGCCCACCTTGATGATGCGCTGGCCGAAGGCGGTGTTGATCACGTCGCTCACACTGTCAGCTTCTGCAGAGAAGGCGGCCTCGGCAATGGCCGGATCAAGAACCGCATCCTTGGTCAGCAGGCCAAGGTTGACGTCGCTGAGGCTCAGCCCCTTTTCTGCGACCAGATCTTCAAACGAGGTCCCGTCCTTGATCTTCTTTTCATCTTCAGCAGCCTTGGCGGCATCCGTATAGGTCAATTGCCAGATCTGGCGGCGCTCGGTTGTGCCGAAGCGGTTGGGATTCGCGTCGTATTGGGTACGCGCGACGTCGTCAGAGACATCGTCCGGCTTGGCGATATCGGCGGGAATGACCGGAAGCAGCGCCAGTTTGCGATATTCCGGTGCCCGGTAGTCGGCCTTGTGGTCGGTGAAGAAGGCTACAAGCTCCGCATCGCTCGGCGCGGCAACAGGCGGCACCGATTCCGCGGTCAACTCGACGTAGTTCACGGTGCGCTGCTCGAAACGGAAGCGATGTGCGGCCTGCAAGAGCGCCTCGGGCGGACGGATGGCGCCGGACAAGGCCTCCGCCACCTGGCGACGTTCCGCCAGCTTGCGAGCCTGGCTCACATACATGTCTTCGGTGAGCTGGTTGTTATAGAGCACCTGCGCCAGGCGGTTGCGATCGAAGCGGCCATCGGGACCGCGGAAGGCAGGATTGGCCTGGATCTGCTTCACCAGTTCGCCGCCGGAAATGCCGACCTTCAGGTTGTGCGCCACGTGATCAAAGGCGGCTTCGGCGACAAGCTGTCCGAGCACCTGACCGGGAAGGCCCAGATTGGCGGCCTGCTCACGCGAGAGCGGCTGGCCGATGCGCTGCGAGAAATTCTGCACCTCGCGCGAATAGGCGGTCATAAAGCGTTGCGTGGAAACTTCCGCATCGCCGACCTGCGCCAGCGTGTCCTGCCGGAAACCACGGAAGATGTCGGCAATCCCCCAGATGCCGAAGCTCAGCACGAGAAGCGCGATAAAGATCTTGGCGACAAAGCCGCCGGCACGCTTGTGCAGGGCAGTGAGCATGGAAAAATCCTATTGTCTGGGCGGTTTTCCGCCATTCAGTCTGCGATTTGGCCGGGATAATAGTGACGCGCACCGCGCCGGGCAAGCGAAGCGGATTTGTAATGCCGTCGATATCTGATAGCCAGTAGCCCGAATGCGTTTCTGGATCGCGTGAGCAAGAGGACCATGTCGGAATGAGTGCGTCTATTAAACCCCTGGTGGCCGGAAATTGGAAAATGAACGGCCTGCGTGCCTCCCTGGGTGAAATCACGGCCATCGCACAAGCGGTTAATCCGGCCCTGGGGGCGAACGTGGACATCATGATCTGTCCGCCGGCTTCGCTCGTTGGCCTGGCTGCGGAAACCGGCAAGGGCACCTCCGTCACGATCGGCGGGCAGGATTGCCATGCGAAGGTTTCCGGTGCGCATACCGGCGATGTCTCCGCGGAGATGCTGGCCGATGCTGGTGCAAGCGCGGTGATTGTAGGGCACTCGGAGCGTCGTGCCGACCATGGCGAGAGCGATGAGATGGTGCGCGCCAAGGCCGAGGCCGCGTGGCGGGCCGGGCTGGTGGCCATCATTTGTCTCGGGGAAAGCGAGACGGAGCGCAAGTCTGGCGCCACTCTGGATGTGATCGCAGGCCAACTCGCCGGTTCCGTGCCTGAGGGGGCTACGGCTGCCAATACCGTGATCGCTTATGAGCCGATCTGGGCGATTGGCACGGGGCTGACGCCGACTGCGGAAGATGTGGCGCAAGTGCATGCCGCGCTTCGCAAGGATCTCATCGCGCGCTTCGGGGCAGAAGGTGAGGCGATGCGACTTCTTTATGGGGGGTCGGTGAAGCCGTCCAATGCAGGCGAGCTGATGTCGGTTGAGAACGTCAACGGCGCCTTGGTCGGAGGCGCAAGCCTTAAAGCGGTCGACTTTGTCGGCATATTGAAGGCTTATGAGACCCCGGCTAACTGAGCCTTTCGGGTCACGGCGATCAACAGGTCTCCACCCGGCTTGAAACTCGCTGTTCGCCGAGGGTGGAAAGCTGCTGCGTGATCGTGTAGAAGGCGCGCAACGCGAAATCAGGTATCCCAGTCAAGATGCAAACCGTCATCATCGTCATCCACCTCATGGTCGTGCTCGCTCTCGTGCTCGTCGTTCTTCTGCAGCGCTCGGAAGGCGGTGCGCTGGGTATCGGCGGCGGTGGCGGATTCATGAGCAGTCGCGGAACGGCGAACATGCTGACCCGCGCCACTGCCATTCTGGCTGCGGCCTTCTTCGTCACTTCGATCATCCTCACGGTTCTGGCCCGTCAGGGGGACCGTCCGGCGTCGATTCTCGATCAGTTGAATACACCGGCCCCGGCTGACACGTCCTCGGCTCCGGGTGAGGGTGGCAATCCGTCACTCCTCGATTCGCTGAAAGAGGCGAGCCCCCCGCAGGGCGACGCCGCACCGGCTGAAACGGCTCCGGCAGCCCCCAGTGGTCCGCAGGTTCCGGCGTCCCAGTAGGGACGGGCTCGAAACCTCAGTTTGTTTGCACCGCGGATGCGTGGCGTCCGCGGTGTATTCGTTCGTCCAGACAGCGAAAAGACCTATTCCGGCCCAAGGCTTTCTGTCGCGGTCCGGCGGCGTTTTTTCCTGTTTGAATCGCAATAATACGGGTGGCCAAGTCGTCGCCCGAAGGCATATGGTTTATGTCCATGGCGCGGTACATATTCATCACCGGCGGCGTGGTGTCGTCTCTCGGCAAAGGGCTTGCGTCTGCGGCCCTCGGTGCTAGCCTCCAGGCCCGTGGATACAAGGTGCGGCTTCGCAAGCTGGACCCTTATCTCAACGTAGATCCGGGGACCATGAGTCCCACCCAGCACGGCGAGTGCTTCGTGACCGACGACGGTGCGGAAACGGACCTCGATCTGGGGCATTACGAACGGTTCACGGGACGCCCCGCGAACCAGCAGGACAACGTCACCTCCGGACGCATCTATCGCGATATCATCGCCAAGGAGCGGCGCGGCGACTATCTGGGCGGCACCGTTCAGGTGATTCCGCACGTCACCGACGCGATCAAGGCGTTTGTTCTCGACGGCAACGAGGAATTCGACTTCGTGCTGTGCGAGATCGGTGGAACGGTCGGCGATATCGAAGGACTGCCGTTCTTCGAGGCGATCCGTCAGCTCGGCAACGAATTGCCGCGCGGAGACGCGATCTATATTCATCTCACCTTGATGCCTTACATCCCGAGTGCGGGCGAGTTGAAAACCAAGCCGACACAGCATTCGGTCAAGGAGCTTCGCTCCATCGGCATTCAGCCCGATATTCTGATGGTCCGCTGTGACCGTCCGATCCCGGAGGGGGAGCGGCGCAAGTTGTCGCTGTTCTGCAACGTGCCGCAAAGCGCGGTCATCCCGGCGCTGGATGTGGCATCCATCTATGATGTGCCGGTGGCCTACCATGAACAGGGGCTGGACGACGAAGTCCTGGCCGCCTTCGGCATCACCGGTGCTCCCCAGCCGGATCTTTCGCGCTGGAAGAAGATCTCCCATGCCATTGCCAATCCCGAAGGCGAGGTGAAAATCGCCATCGTCGGCAAGTACACGGGGCTCAAAGACGCTTACAAGTCGCTGATCGAGGCGTTGATGCATGGCGGTATCGCCAATAACGTCAAGGTCAACCTTGAGTGGATCGAGTCGGAGGTTTTCGAACGCGAGGACCCTTCGCCCTGGCTTGAGGACGTCCATGGCATCCTCGTGCCCGGCGGCTTCGGTGAGCGTGGCTCGGAAGGCAAGATCGCGGCCGTCACTTTCGCCCGCGAGCACAAGGTTCCCTATTTCGGCATCTGCTTCGGCATGCAGATGGCCGTCGTGGAAGCGGCGCGCAATCTGGCGGGCATCGCGGACGCAAGCTCCACGGAGTTTGGTCCCACCCGTGAACCGGTTGTCGGCCTGATGACCGAATGGCTGCGCGGCAACGCTCTGGAAAAGCGCGTGGCGGATGGCGACATGGGCGGCACGATGCGCCTCGGCGCCTATCCGGCAAAGTTCGAGCCGGACAGCCGTATTGCGAACATCTATGGCTCGACGGAGATTTCAGAGCGCCATCGCCACCGCTATGAGGTCAACATGGATTATCGCTCGCGTCTTGAGACCTGCGGGCTGAAGTTCGCCGGCACTTCGCCGGATGGCATCCTGCCGGAGACCGTGGAGCTTGAAGGGCACCCCTGGTTCATCGGCGTACAGTACCATCCGGAGCTCAAGTCGCGTCCTTTTGAGCCTCATCCGCTTTTTGCCTCCTTCGTGGCTGCGGCTGTGGAGCAAGGGCGCCTCGTCTGAGATCTGCCGTCCCCTTCGGGGACATTGTGCGTTCCCCCTGCCGACCCGATGGGCCGGCAGGGTTTTGCCCCGTCGACTGCCAAGGGCGCCAGTTGACAGATATGGGCGCTGGTTGATTGATTTGGCGCGAGCCTCGCGCTTATGCTCGACCATGAGACCTGTAACAGTGCCCGCCATTATGGCGGTGCGGCTGCGCCACCAGCGAACCGTGTTTGGTCGCGTGGCCGGGCCCGCTGCAAGGGCTGCCGCGTGGCCAGTCGAGAGGAAAGTCGATGAGCGACCAATCCACCGATCTCACCTTCACCGATGGCGTCTCGGCTTTCGAATACTCCTGTCAGTGCCTCGATTGCACGGTGGAGCCGAAAAAGCCGCTTCCCGCGCTGGTCCTCGATGCGCGCGAACACTTCGGCCAGACAAGCCCGACAAAGATCAACGAGGACAACACACAGACGGTTGTGTTGCGCATTCCGAGCCCAGAGGGTGGTTTTATCGTCCTTGCGCGCACGGCAGGCCCTGAAGGGCCGACGCTGAACGGCGGCGAACTGGTTGCCTGGATGCCGCTTCTCTACAATGAGGCGCTTGCCAAGGAGACCGAAGAGACCGGTTTTGGCTGGGTTGGTGTCGTCTTGGGCACGCTGAAGCCTGTGCTGCGTGAGGGCGGTTGGCTCGGCGACGTCCGTTACGGCGAGTAGCGTACGGGACGTTGTCCTGCGCTGCCCGCAATCAGATGGCGGCCAGTAAGCCGTCAATCGATAGGGAGGCGACAATGCGCAGACGCGGCATGGATCACATCGTTCACGCGGTGCAGGATCTTGAGGCGGCCCGCGAAGCGTATGCGCGCCTTGGCTTCACACTCACCCCCTACGCGACCCATCCCTGGGGCACACGCAATTTCCTGGTCCAGTTGGACGGCGTTTTCCTGGAGATCCTGGAGGTTGTGGATCCAAGCCTGATGGAAGCCGCCGATGTGGATGCCTTTTCCTTCGGTGCGTATAATCGGGATTTTCTCGCAGCGGGCGAGGGAATGTCGATGCTGGTGCTCGACAGCGAAAGCCCTGCCGCCGATCGCGCTTCCTTCCAAGATGCCGGGCTCATCACCTACGCCCCCTTTTCGTTCGAGCGTATTGCCCGCCAGCCCGATGGGGAAGAATTGAAGGTCGCCTTCGACCTCACCTTCACCACCCATCCCGATATGCCCGATGCCGCCTTCTTCACCTGCCATAACCGGTATCCGGAGAATTTCTGGAAAGTGATCTATCAGCAGCATTCCAACAGCGCGGTTGGGGTGGCGGGCGTCATTCTCGCGGCGGAGCGCCCAGCTGATCTTCACAAGTTCATAGAGGGCTTCGCCGGGGCTCGGGACCTGACGGTCACGAGCTTTGGCTTTGAATGCAAAACGGCGCGCGGAACCCTCCATGTGATGACCCCGGAGGGGGTGAGGGCACTCTATGGGGATATCTATCCGCTCGATGCTTTGAGCAGTCCGCGCCTCATCGCGACCCTGATCAATGTCCGAGACACGCATGCCTTCGCCGGTATCGCGCATTCGTCGGGCATTGCCGTCCGGCAAGAGGATTGCCAGGTGATCATCTCCTCTGGTGACCTCCATGGCATGGCCATGATCGCCCAGCAGGCGAAATAGACTGAGAACCCTGTTGATGCGGGAAGATACGGAAAACGGCCTGCGGGTGTGCGCGGGCCTTCTCTCGTGGCGCCAAAGCTGTTGGAAATCGCGCAATTTTGTTGCCTTGCTCGGTTGCGCTAACCCCGCGAATAGATTACATCTCCCGCCACTTGGAGCCCGTAGCTCAGCTGGTAGAGCAACTGACTTTTAATCAGTAGGTCCAGGGTTCGAACCCCTGCGGGCTCACCAAGTCTCTCCCGCGACTTGGCCCCATTTCCCAATAAATTGAAGAACGCGAATGGTCCCCCCGTTATTGGGCAGGATGCGGCGTGGCGGTGCGATCTGCACTCGGTCCGCAGACGTGGCGTGTTAAGGCGCCTGATCGCGTTTCCTGTGCTCCCACGCCTGATTGAATATGGTATGCCGCGCCTGGTCTCGATGGAGCGGGCTCGCAGGCAGCCGTGCGGGCGCGGGAAGGGTGTTGCAAGCCTTGGCTCTGTCAGCGCGCCCTGTCGACCGCAAGAAAGGCTGCTCGATACTCCGCCGCAAATCTCTCACGAAATTCTCGGTTGAGGTCGTCGGCCTGCTTCTCAATTTTTGGAGCAGCGGGTGTCCAGTCGGTCAGCTCGACGCCGAGGCTGGCCGAAATACGCTTCACTTCCTTCTCTGGCTGCGCAACCAGGTCTTCATAGAAGACCGATATTCTTTGAAGGGAGAAGATGGAGCATATGGATGAAATCGAGCTGTTCGCCAGATTGATGTTATTCAGAATTTGGGCGATGTTCTTGTAGTTGTATTTCGCGGTGCCTGTCGCTCGTTGCCTGCTGCTCCATTTCTGGGTCTGGTAGGCAATCGAAAAGGAAACAGCTTGATCCAGAATATCGTGCCGACGGATATGCACGACGCGAATGGTCTTGAACATCGACGGGATGTTCCAGCGCAGCAGCATGGAGAGTTGTCCCCATGAGGCTTTGAAGCCAGGGGTCGCGCCGTCGATGGCCAGCGCCTCATGCAGCTTTGCGATGTGATCGGGAAATGTCTGGCTGCCGAACTGTGTCTTTTCACGCTCGACATTCGTGTAGTTGAGGTGCTCGCGAAGCCCGGAAAAGTGGCCGGTCGAGCAAAGCCGATCTGCGAGAAGATTTGATCCCGATCGATTGGTGAAGGCCAGAAGAAGAAGGGGGGCGTCTATGATGGCAGGGCCGTCATAATGCACTCGATTTTGAAAGATCTTGCGGATCCGGGTCGAGTGCATGTCCTTCTTTTTAAGTGTTTTTTTGAACAAAATCGCCTCCTGGATCATAGGGTTACCGTTCCCTATAGCCGAACGGTCCGAGTGGGTAAAATCCAAACCATCCAGGCGGGGGCTTGGCCGGTTCGCTTCACGGATCAGACGTTGGCGGGATTCGCTCTTTGGAGACAGCCTGCACCTCTCTTGATTGTTTAGGCTCAAGGTTGTCCGGCGCATTCGGAGGGGGGCGGATTGGGCGCGCAATGAGCCGCGGCTACGGTTTCAAAAGGGATACAACCTGTAGTTAATAGAATGTAATAATGCGCGTAAATGATGTGGTAATTCGCGGTGCGGGGAAAAGACGATAAGAATTGTCGAATAAGTTCGCAATGCGAACGTCTGTTTGACCTAAGGGAAGAGAGGCTAACGTCTTTTTCCGTATTGATATTTTTCGGATTGGGTGTTCCGCGCAGTCGCTCCATAGCTCTCGATCTTGGCAAGTCTACGAGTTGAAATTGGTCAGAATGTATGTCGCAATTTGACCGGATGAGGGATCCAACAAACAAAATCTGTCTGTGTTCGGTTGCTGGTCCTGCATTGCGAGGGATCCGGACGCAGAGGAAGAAAAATAAGGGGGCGCGTGTTGATGAGTGAGGCCGACGGTCAAAGCCAGGGTGGACTTGTGCATTATGAATTCGTCAAGGCGCATATTGCGGCGACAATGGCACTGGTGAATGGGCTTGTTATTCAAAACGCCATAGATCGCGATGCGCTTGATGGCTACTTTACGGGATTTCTTAGTCAGCTGCCGCACAGCCGGGATACGCTTGCCCTGCGGCTTATCATTGATCAGTGGCGACAGGGACTTCACACAGCCCAACCTGAACCCAATCGTTTGAATGCCCATCTGTTCGAGGTCATCCAGGGCGGTCGCGAGGCGGCAGAATAGGGCCATCGCCATCCCGCCGCGCGGGTTGCGCGTCGGGGGCGCTGGCGGATAGGTTGGCTTGCCGGCTCATTCGAGCCGGGCGGAGCCGGTGAGATGTCGGCTCGGCCAATCAAATGAACCGAGAAGCCCCCGTGTCCGAGCCCCTCACGATCATGGTTGCGCCGAATGGGGCGCGACGCACCAAGGCAGACCACCCTGCAATTCCCGTAACTGTTGAAGAGACCGCGCATGTCGTGGCAGCTTGCGCTGAAGCGGGAGCTCAGGCGGCCCATCTCCATGTGCGTGACGGTGCACAGCGTCATCTGCTCGATATCGATGCCTACAACGCCGTGATAGCGGCCGTGAAGAAACAGACGCCGTCAGATTTTGTCTGTCAGATCACCACGGAAGCCGTGGGGCGCTATGGCCCACATGAGCAAATTGCTGTGGTGAAGGGGGTGAAGCCGGAAGCCGTCTCCATCGCGGTCAAGGAGCTGGTCCCTGACGCAGCCGCGGAACGCGAGGCTGGGGATTTTTACGCGTGGTGCCGCCGCGAAGAGATCGCCGTGCAGCACATCCTTTATGGCATTGACGATATGGCCAGTTTCTACGATCTGTGCCGCCGCGGTGTGATCCCGGGCGATCGTCTGGGCGTTCTTTTTGTTCTGGGCCGCTACAGCGCCAATCAGGAAAGCGACCCAAACATGCTGCGTCCCTTTCTGGAAATGCTCGACAAGGCAGAGACCGGTCCGGATCTGAGCTGGATGATCTGTGCCTTCGGGCGCGGAGAAACAGCAGCGGCCGGCGCGGCCATGACGATGGGCGGTCACGTGCGCGTGGGATTCGAGAACTCGATGTGGACGCCGCAGGGGGACATCACGCCGGATAATGCCGAGACCGTTGCGCGTTCACGGCGTATCGCCACCGAACTCGGGCGCATGGAGGCGACACGCGAGCAAACCCTCACGGTGCTCGGCGCTGCCTGAAAGCTGCTCGGACCTGACGGTGGGAGAAGCTGGGACAGAGGAGGTTCTGGTATCGCGGCGATCCGGATCGTCCGGGGCGATGGACCGATCCATCTCTGTCAGCGCATTCCTCTGGTCGGCTGCCCGTGTTGCGGTTGCCCGCGTTGCGGCTGTCTGCGTTGATGACGCGCCATCAGGTGCGGCAGAACATGTCATGGAGCGTGGAGAGGATGCGGAGGACGTTCTTGTCGCCGAGACTGTAATAGACCGTCTTTCCGTCGCGCCGCGTTGAAACGAGGTTCTCCGCCCGCAATCTTGCCAGTTGTTGGGAAACGGTCGGCTGGCGCAGCGACAACAGGCTCTCCAGTTCCGTGACCGATTTCTCGCCCTCGCAAAGCAGGCAGAGGATCATCAGGCGGCTTTCGTGCGCCAGTGCCTTCAGATAGGCGCTGGCCTGACCGGCCTTGTCCTGCATTTCGCTGGTTTCAAACGAAATTGTCGTGTCGTCCGCATCTGTAACGGCCACGGTAATCTCCTCTCATCGCACTTTGGGCAGTCACGGTTTGCGGCCCGCGTATCACCATCTAGACGGCATGTTCAGGAAAATCGACCCTACTAGGGGGCTTTTAGGCAGAAAATATCCGGAAAAGTGACATAATTCGGATGTTTCTACTCCTGCTCGCCGCGGTTTTTGCTGCGTGGGTTAATCAGAACGAATATCACAGATTGTCGACCGGTTGCGCCACGCCCCCTGACAAAGTTCATAAAAATATGAACGTTCGTATCCGGTTTTCCGCTTATCGAAGGATGCGACCGCGCCTTGGGTCGGCTAAAAGGGGCGCGTGGAAGCCGCAGGGATACGCCTCCCGCGACCGCAAAATGGTGATTACCCAGGGGAGTTTCATGCAGGACGTAACGATTCTTGGCGCATTTTTCGCGGGGCTCTTGTCCTTTGTGTCGCCGTGCGTTCTTCCTCTCGTTCCGCCCTATCTTGCCTATATGGCGGGTGTGTCGCTTGATCAGCTGACCGGAGAGGGGCGCGACGCGGCCGCCCGCACCGCAGACGGCCAGAAGGTCATGCTGACCGCTTTCGCCTTTGTGCTCGGTTTCTCGACGATTTTTGTGCTCCTCGGGGCCAGTGCATCCTTCATCGGCCAGTTCGTGGCCAGCAATATCCGCTTTCTGGGCTACGTGGGCGGCGTGATGATCATCATCATGGGATTGCACTTTCTTGGCGTGTTCCGGATTGCGCTGCTCTATCGGGAGGCGCGGGTCCAGGTGGACAGAAAACCTGCCGGGCCGCTCGGAGCTTACGTGATGGGGTTGGCCTTTGCATTCGGGTGGACACCCTGCGTTGGCCCGATTCTGGCCGCCATCCTTTTCGTGGCGGGGGCGGAAGACACGGTCTCGCGCGGTGCGATGCTGCTGTCGGCCTACGCGCTCGGCATGGGGGTGCCCTTCATGATCGCGGCCGCCTTTGCCGGGCCGTTCATGCGCTTCATGGTGGGCTTTCGCCGTCACCTCGGCACCGTGGAGAAGGTCATGGGGGTGTTTCTGGTGATCACCGGTATCGCCTTCCTCACCGGCCAGATGGCAACCTTTTCGTTCTGGCTTCTGGAAACGTTCCCGGTGCTTCAAAGCGTCGGCTAGTGGCGGCGCTTCACGCTGTGTGGAACGGCGCTCAGCGGGGCGGCAATTGCTGGCCTGTAAACAGCGTCGGCTGGCAGGCGATCAGGCGTTTTTCAAGCCTTGCGCAGGCCGCTGCCGCATCGGCCGCATTGTCAAAAGGCCCTGCAACGAGGTGAGCCACCATCTTGTCGCCTCTCTCGATGATCGAGGCGAGAGGTGACAGTGGGCCGATCACCGAGGATTCCGTCACCCGCATCGCGCGCCACGCATTCGCAACTTCCGCGAGCGAGCCGTAAGCCCCGAGATCGATTCCGAATTGTGACCTGGGGGCGGTGGTCGGCCGACCTGCAGAGGTCAAGGGCTCGGGGCGTCTGATACTTCCGGTCGTGATCGTATCGATGGCGGGAGAGGCGGTCGCGATATGGGTGGTGCCCGTGCCGGAATGCGCCCTTGCATAGCGCAGCGGCTGTGCGCGCATGGCGCTGGAGGGGCGCGCGGAGGCGACGCCGTTCCCGCTTTCCAAGGAGGCGATCCGGTCGGACATGAAATCGTTCTGGCGCCGCAGGGCGTCGGCTGAGCGCCGCAGGGCCACGATTTCGTGGCGCAGCGTTTCAATCTCGGCCTCGAAACGACCTGGCCGTCCGCCTTGAACGGGGGTCGGATTGGAAAAGACGCCGAATTCGGTCGGGCGCGCGCGTTTTCCGATCGAGGCCGTGGAGGTGACCTCGCCCACGTCCGGCAGGACCATGGCCGCATAGGGCTGGCTGAACGGATCGGGCGCCTTGTTCTGATAGGCGCTGATGGCGACCAGAAGGGCCATGCTTGCAGAAAAACCCCAGCCCAATAGCGCAACGCCCGTACGCAGACGGGCGCCCCCCTTCATGAGCTCATCCAGAATGGGCGGTTTCTTCAGCACAAAATCAGTTCCGTTCACATAGGCCGAATCTACGGCACGTATGAGTTTCCATCTAAAAAGGTTTCATTAACCCTAACAAGACGTGAAGACCCTGTTAGTACGTGCGCGGTGGGCCGTTGCTGCGCTATTTCCCTAGCATGTGCAATCTGCTACGTGGTCCGAGTAGGCCGCGCGAGTGGGGCCGCAGACCATTGAGGGGACGATGAACGACCGATCCTGTCTTGCCGTAATCCTTGCCGCCGGGCTCGGTACGCGCATGAAATCTGCGCTTCCGAAGGTGATGCACGCCATCGGCGGACGGCCGATGCTGGGCCATGTGATGGCGACGGCGCAATCGGCAGGCTGCGACCGTCTCGCTGTGGTGATCGGCCCTGATACAAAATCGGTGGAAGACCTCGTCATAAAGGCTGCGCCGGGGGCTGCCTGCTTCACGCAGGTCGATCGAAACGGGACCGCGCACGCGGTTCTGGCCGCGCGCCCCGCGCTGGAAGAAAACGTTGACGATGTGATCGTCCTCTATGGCGACACGCCGCTGATCACCGCGGATTCCATCGCAAAGGTTCGTCAGGCCGTTGCGGACGGGGCCGATCTTGCCGTGCTTGGCTTTGAGGCGGCAGATCCCACCGGCTATGGCCGCCTTATCGTGGACGGCGGGCGGCTTGTCGAAATCGTCGAGGAAAATGACGCAAGCGACTCTCAACGCAAGGTGACTTTCTGCAATTCCGGTATCATCGCCTTCCGCGGTTCCTTGCTGCCGGGACTTCTCGATGAAATCGGCAACGAAAACGCCAAGGGTGAATACTACCTCACCGACGCGGTGGCGATCGCCGCCAAGCGCGGCCTCAAGGTGGTCGCTGAACGTGGTCCGCAAGAGGATGTGCTTGGTGTCAACAACCGCGTCCAACTTTCCCAATGCGAGGCGATTTTCCAGAATCGGATGCGTCGTGAGGCGATGCTCGCCGGTGTGACGCTGGTGGCGCCGGAAACGGTGTTCTTTTCCTTCGATACGAAGCTGGAAAACGATGTGGTGGTTGAGCCCAACGTGGTGTTTGGGCCGAATGTCACCGTGGCGACAGGTTCGATCATTCATGCCTTTTCCCACCTGGAAGGCGCGAATGTCGCCGCCAATGGCAAAATCGGCCCCTATGCGCGGCTGCGCCCCGGCGCAAGCATCGGCGAAGGCGCGCGCATCGGCAATTTCGTGGAAGTGAAGAAGGCAACCGTTGAGGCGGGCGCGAAGGTCAATCACCTCAGCTATATCGGCGATGCGCGTGTCGGCGCGAAGGCGAATGTCGGTGCTGGCACGATTACCTGCAATTACGACGGCTACAACAAGTTCCACACCGATATCGGGGCGGGCGCCTTCATTGGCTCCAACAGCGCCTTGGTCGCACCTGTTCGCATCGGGGACAGGGCGCTCGTGGCCGCGGGCAGCGTTGTGGTCAGCGATGTGCCGGACGATGCGCTGGTTGTTGCGCGCGGTCAGCAGGTCAACAAGGAAGGCCGGGCCGCCAAACTGCGTGCAATAAAGGAAAAGGCGAAGGGAAAGACCTGACCCGGCTAACGCGCGGTTCACAAATTACCGTGTGGGTGTCACAAAGCCTGCGCGTGATGTGGGCGGGCGGGGAACAAAGTCGCGAAAATCCGGGGCCAATCGTGGCGACGGGATTTCTGTCAATTCAACTTTCAGGATTGTCTGAAATAGCATTTGATTTCAATTGTACCGCGGTTCGCCATTACACGGGTGACCGGGTGGGCGTTGACGCGTGAGGACGATCTATGTGCGGTATCATCGGAATTCTGGGTCAGGAGCCTGTGGCGCCTCTGCTGGTCGACGCGTTGAAGCGTCTTGAATACCGCGGTTACGACTCAGCCGGCGTCGCCACGCTTGAAGACGGGGCTCTGACGCGCTGCCGCGCCGAGGGAAAGCTGCGCAATCTGGAAGGGCGGCTGGAAAACGAGCCATTGACCGGGCACAGCGGCATCGGCCACACACGCTGGGCCACGCATGGCGCGCCGACCGAGGCCAATGCGCATCCCCATGTGGGCCCGGGCGTCGCCGTCGTCCATAACGGCATCATTGAGAATTTTCGTGAACTGCGCGAGGAACTGGCGGGCGAGGGGGTAACCTTTACCACGGAGACCGATACCGAGGTCGTCAGCCAGTATATCGGCCTGTGCCTTGGAAAGGGGATGAGCCCTGTCGATGCCGTCGCCAAGACGCTGGTCCGCCTGGAAGGCGCGTTTTCTCTTGCGATCCTGTTTGAAGGCGAGGACGATCTGTTGATCGGCGCACGCCGCGGCAGTCCGCTTGCCGTGGGCTACGGCGATGGCTCCATGTTCCTCGGCTCCGACGCCATCGCGCTTGCGCCCTTCACAAACAAGGTTTCCTATCTCGACGATGGCGACTGGGTGGTGCTCGACCGCAAGTCCGCGACCATCCGCGATGAAAGCGGGATGGTTGTGGAGCGACCGATCTCCATTTCGTCGGCCACTGCCGCCATGGTGGACAAGGGCAATTACCGCCATTTCATGGCCAAGGAGATTCACGAGCAGCCGGATGTGATTGCCCGCACGCTCGCGCATTATCTCGATCTGAATGCCATGACGGCAAAGGTGCCTGAGCGCTTGCCTTTCGACTTTTCAGATCTCCAGCGCGTGGTGATCACGGCCTGCGGCACGGCCTATTACGCCGGTCTGACTGCGAAATACTGGTTCGAGCGTCTGGCCCGCCTGCCGGTCGATATCGATGTGGCCTCGGAGTTCCGCTACCGCGAGAGCCCGCTCGATGCCGATGGGCTGGCGCTGTTCATTTCGCAGTCCGGCGAGACGGCGGATACGCTCGCCTCGCTGCGCTATTGCCGGTCCGAGCAACAGCATATCGGAGCTGTGGTCAATGTTCAGGAATCGACAATCGCGCGTGAGTCCGATGTGATCTTCCCCACCATCGCGGGGCCGGAAATCGGCGTAGCTTCCACGAAGGCCTTCACCTGCCAGCTTTCGGTTCTGGCGAGCCTGGCGGTTGCCGCCGGGCGTCAGCGCAATATCCTGTCGGCGCAAGACGAACAGAAGCTCGTGCGCGCGCTGACCGAGGTTCGCGCTTCATGGTGGAGGCGCTGAAGCTTGAGCCGCAGATCGAGCGTCTGGCGCGAAACCTCTCCAAGGCAAGCGATATTCTCTATCTGGGGCGCGGATCGTCCTATCCGCTGGCGCTGGAAGGCGCGCTGAAGCTCAAGGAAATCTCCTATATCCACGCCGAGGGCTACGCTGCGGGCGAGTTGAAGCACGGGCCCATCGCGTTGATCGACGAGACCATGCCGGTCATCGTGATCGCGCCGCATGACAAGGTGTTCGAAAAGACGGTGTCGAACATGCAGGAAGTCGCTGCGCGTGGCGGGCAGATCATTCTGATCACGGATCAGAAGGGCAGCGACTCCGCCGGTGTGGAGACGTTGGAAACTCTCGTCATGCCCGATGTGCCTGCGACGATTGCGCCGATCGTCTATTCCATTCCGATCCAGCTTCTCGCCTATCACACGGCGGTTTTCATGGGAACGGACGTCGATCAGCCGCGCAATCTGGCCAAGTCGGTCACCGTCGAATAAGCGGTGAGCGCTCGGCAAGCAGGCGAAATGGCGCAAAAACAGTCGTTCAAACCGCGCTTGGCCTAAAAAAGGGCTCAACACGGACGCGAAACCGGCGCATTGTTGAGGAGTTGTTCTTCTACAACATGGTGCCGGTCGAGATTTTTCTCGCCCGCAGAGCAAAGTCGAGGCAGCGCGGCGCGATGTGCGCCGTTGCCTTGCATGGTAGCAGCGCGAAACAATGCAAATACTTGGCGATCCTGGCCAGGATGATCCTGGCGGGCAACAATTGAAGGCGAGGCACCCTATGGGGCGGTTGCGTACCTATTTTCTGACCGGCCTTGTCATTGCCGGTCCGATCGGCATCACGCTCTACCTGACCTGGTCGCTGATCCAGTGGGTCGATGGCTGGGTCAAGCCGCTGCTTCCGATCCATTACAATCCCGACACCTATCTGCCGTTCCCTGTGCCCGGCGTCGGGCTGATCGTTTCCATCATGGTGCTGATCATTCTTGGGTTCCTGGCAGCCAACATTGCCGGGCGCTCGCTTCTGTCTTTTGGCGAGCAAATTCTCGGCAAGATGCCTCTGGTGCGCAATCTCTACAGCGGCCTGAAGCAGATTTTCGAGACAGTGCTGTCGGACAGCGGATCCAGCTTCAAGAAGGCCGGCATCATCGAATATCCGCGCCGGGGCCTATGGGCCATCGTCTTCCTCGCGACGGATACGCGCGGCGAAGTGGCTGCCAAGCTCGATGGGCACAAGGACGGCCATGACCTGATTTCGGTCTTTCTGCCGACAACTCCGAACCCGACATCCGGTTTTCTGCTTTTCGTGCCGCGGGCGGAGGTGATCTTGCTCGACATGACGGTGGAGGACGCCGCCAAGCTGGTGATTTCCGCAGGTCTCGTCACGCCGCCCTACAAGCCGGGTGACAAGAAGCTGCCCGAGCAGATCGAGATTACCAATCCGGCCCAGAAGGAACGTGAGACGATAGACGGTTGATTGGCCGCAGGTGCGCTCTATCCTGCTCGAAGCAGACGGATCGCTTCGTCCCGTCCGAAAATGTAGAGAAGCAGCCGCAGCGCTTGGCCGCGCGGGCCCTCAAGTTCGGGGTCGTTGGCAAGGATCAGTCGCGCATCGGCGCGCGCCGTCTCCATCAATGCGGCATGGGCTTCGATCTGGGCGATGCGGAAACCGGGCATGCCGCTCTGGCGCGTCCCAAGAATTTCACCTTCACCGCGAAGCCGCAGGTCTTCCTCCGCAATAAGAAAGCCGTCATTGGTCTCGCGCATGATTGCCAGTCGCGCCTTCGCCGTCTCGCCAAGGGGGCCCTTGTAGAGCAGCAGGCAGGTGGAGGCGCGCTCGCCGCGCCCCACACGTCCGCGTAGCTGGTGGAGCTGGGCAAGGCCGAAGCGTTCCGCATGCTCGATCACGATGATGGTGGCGTCCGACACATCGACACCCACCTCGATGACCGTGGTTGCAACGAGAATGCGCGTCTCCCCGCTCTTGAAGGCATTCATGGCCTCGTCTTTTTCCGCGGCGCTCATGCGCCCATGGACGAGGCTGACCGCATTGCCGAACACCTGGACAAGGGTTGCGTATCGCTCTTCCGCCGCTGTGACATCGAGAATTTCCGATTCCTCGACAAGCGGGCACACCCAGTAGACCTTCTGCCCGTCATTGAGAGCGCGCTGCAGGCCGTCAACGACATCGCTCAACCTGTCGAGCGAGACCGTACGGGTCTCGATGGGCTGGCGGCCCGCCGGTTTGTCGGGAAGCTGCGAGACTTCCATGTCGCCGAAATAGGTCAACACCAGTGTGCGCGGAATGGGGGTGGCGGTCATTACCAGCACATCGACGCCGCGCCCTTTGCTCTGAAGCGCCAGCCGCTGATGCACACCGAAACGGTGCTGTTCATCGACCACCGCCAATGCCAGGTCGCGAAACTCGATGGTTGCCTGAAAGAGCGCATGGGTGCCCACGAGAATGTCGATTTCACCCGTCGCCAGCCCTCAAGGATCTCGCGGCGCTCGGCGGGCTTTGCCTTGCCGGTCAAAAGCCGTGCCTTGATGCCCGCCGCCTCGCACAAGGGCTCAATGGAGCGAAGGTGCTGGCGGGCAAGCAGCTCCGTCGGCGCCATCATGGCCGCCTGACTTCCCGCTTCCACCACATGCGCCATGGCGATGAGGCCGACCAGCGTCTTGCCGGCACCCACATCGCCCTGAACAAGCCGCAACATGCGCTCCGGCTTGGAAAGGTCTCCCTCGATGTCGGCAATGGCCTGCACCTGTCCGGGCGTGAGGTCGAAGGGCAGGGCGGCAAGGATCTTCTGCTTCAACCGTCCATTGGACATGCGCGCGACGCCTGCCGTCTTGCGCATATGCGCGCGCACCATGGCGAGCGCAAGCTGGCTTGCCAGAAACTCGTCATAGGCAAGACGACAAATGGCGGGCGCGGTGGCGGCGATGTCGCGAGGGTCGTCTGGCCGGTGCGCGGTTTCCAGCGCGCTCTTGAACTCCGGCCAGTGTTCGCGCGCCGCATGGGCCTCATCCAGCCATTCCGGCACCTCCGGCACGAGCGCCAGCGCCGCGCCGATGGCCTTTTGCAGCGTCTTGGGCGAGAGGCCTGCCGTCATCGGATAGACCGGTTCCACCAGCGGCATGGTCGCGAAGTCTTCCTCGTCCACCATGTGATCGGGATGGACCATCTGTGCGCGGCCATTGAACCATTCGACCTTGCCGCTCACATACCGCGTCTCGCCAATGGGAAGCGTACGCTCCAGCCAGTCACGCCGCGCATGGAAGAAGACGAGCTGGACGTCGCCCGTTTCGTCATGGGCGAGCACCTTGTAGGGCGCGCGAGAGGAGGCCGGGGCTGCCTGATGGCGGTCCACATGCACCTTCAGCGTCACGATCGCGCCTTCCGGCGCATTGGCGATGCCTGGCTGGCGGCGTCTGTCAATGACGGAATGGGGCAGGTGGAAGAGAAGGTCGCCGATGCGCACATCGCGTTCGGAGACGCCCAGCAGGCCTTTGAGCAGCTTTTCAACCTTAGGCCCGATACCGGGCAGGTCGGTTGCAGCGGCAAAGAGAGGATCGAGCAGGGGCGGGCGCATGGCTTTTTCTGTCGGATGCGAAAGAGGGAGGTGGCGTCATGAGTGCTTGTCTCATTTGGCATGCCGGGAGGCGGTTCGGCAATGCCGCGAGGTGCATTGTTCAGGTGTGTTGCGTAGAGGCGCTGACATTGGGCGGCGCTGTCGCTATACAGGCTCGTGAACGCCCAAGGCCGCATTGCTTTGCCAAGCGTGGCCCGTGACGAAGAGGTTGATATCCCCATGTCGCATTCCACTTCCACGAACGCTTCCACAAGCGCGCGCAGCAGCGATGGTCTGGACGCACGGCGAAAGCGCATCCTGTTCCGTTGCTGGCATCGCGGCACCAAGGAAATGGACTTGCTGCTGGGCGGGTTCTGCGATGCACATATCGCGGATCTGAGCGAAGAGGACATGGATGCGCTGGAGCATCTGATGGATGCGGCGGACGCCGATCTTCTTGACTGGCTTACCGGCCGCAAGCCTGCGCCTGCCGAATACGATACGGCCATGTTCCGCTCGGTCATGGCTTTTCATACGCCTGCGTGACCTTGCAAAGAGGTGTGTGAGCGGACTGCGAGCAACGCTCTGGGTGTTGCATTGCGGTAAATCTGTAATCCAGAACCTGGTGCGTGTTTTGCAGCGTGCTGCGCCGTGCCGGGGCGAAATTGCTGTTGCAGCCTGAGGGAAAGCACGGGCTGTGCGAGAAGGAATGAGGCTTTGATGTTCAAGGCGCTGAAGGGGCTCTTCACCGCTCATGATGGCGTGACGTTGTCGGCGACGCCGGATGGCGCCGAAGCGTTGGTGCTGGCGGAACTGGCGAAGGAACGGAAATCCGTTCCAGCCCTCGTCTACGTTGCGCGCGATGGTCAGCGCATGCAGGCTGCCGCCGATGCGCTGGGCTTTTTCGATCGCAATGTCGATGTGCTCCAGCTCCCTTCGTGGGACTGTCTGCCCTATGACCGCGTCTCGCCCAATGGCGGGGTGGTCGCGCGTCGGTTGAACGTGCTGGCGGCGCTGGTGCGCGACAGCGCTCGGGAACGTCCGCTGGTGCTGATGACCACCGTGAACGCCGCTCTCCAGCGCATCCCCTCCCGTGAATGGATGAAGACCCATTCCTGGACGGCGGCGCCCGGAAACCGCCTCGACATGAGCGAACTCGTCTCCTCGCTGGAACTGAACGGCTACATGCGCACGCCCACGGTGCGTGACACCGGCGAATACGCCGTGCGCGGCGGCATCCTCGATCTCTTCGCGCCTGGCACGGATCTGCCTGTGCGCCTCGATTTCTTCGGCGATACGCTGGAATCGATCCGCACCTTCGATCCCGAAACGCAGCGCACCGTCGCCCAGATGAAACGCCTCGACATGGTGCCCATGAGCGAGGTTGTGCTGTCGCCGGAAACGATCTCCCGCTTCCGCCGCAACTATGTCCTGGAATTCGGCGCGGCGACCCGCGACGACGCGCTCTACCAGTCGGTGAGCGAAGGCCGACGCTATGCGGGCATGGAACACTGGCTGCCGCTTTTTCACGAAGAGACCGAAACGCTCTTCGACTATACCGGCGACGCGCCCATCGTCTTCGATCCGCTGGTCGAGGATGCGGTATCGGAACGCCTGAAGTCCATTCAGGACCATTTCGAAGCCCGGCGCGAGGCGATGGAGAAGAGTGCCGGCTCCGGCGCGGTTCCCTACAAGCCCGTTGCGCCGCGCACCATTTATCTCACGCAGAATGGCTGGAGCGAACGCGTCTCCGCTCACACCACCGCGCGGATGAACCCCTTCTCCGTGCCGGAAGGACAGGGCGATATTGTCGATCTGGGCGGTCGGCAGGGGCGCACCTTTGCGGCTGAGCGCGCAGCCGGTGATGTCAATGTCTTCGATGCGCTGATCCAGCATGTTTCCGCGCTTCGCAAGGACAGCAAGCGCGTGATCATCGCCTGCTGGTCGGAAGGCTCTCGGGATCGTCTGGGCCAGGTGCTGAGCGACCACGGGCTGGAACGCATCGCGCCGGTGGAATCTCTGGGCGGCGTCTCGGCCCTGCCGCAGGGTATGGCCGCGCTCGCGGTGCTCGGTCTTGAGACGGGCTTCGAGATCGGCAAATTCGCCTTTATCTGCGAACAGGACATTCTCGGCGACCGCCTCGTGCGCCAGCGCAAGCGTACCAAGAAGGCGTCTGATTTCCTGTCCGAGATTTCCAGCCTCTCGGAAGGCGATCTGGTCGTCCATGTCGATCATGGTATCGGGCGTTTCGTCGGTCTGAAGACGATCGACGCCGCGGGCGCGCCGCATGACTGCCTCGAGCTGCAATATCACGGCGGCGACAAGCTCTATCTGCCGGTCGAAAACCTCGAACTCCTGAGCCGTTACGGCTCGGAGGACATGGACGCCACCCTTGACCGGCTTGGCGGAGGCCAGTGGCAGGCGCGCAAGGCGCGCATGAAGCAGCGCATTCGCGAAATCGCCGATGGCCTGATCAAGACGGCGGCTGCCCGTGCGCTGCGCACCGCGCCCACCATCGGTATTCCGGAAGGCATCTACGACGAATTCGCAGCCCGCTTCCCCTATGAGGAGACAGAGGACCAGCTCAACTCCATCGAAGCCGTTTTCGAGGATCTGGGCTCGGGCCGCCCGATGGACCGGCTCGTCTGCGGCGATGTCGGCTTCGGCAAGACGGAAGTGGCGCTGCGCGCTGCCTTCCTTGTCGCCATGTCGGGGCGTCAGGTGGCGGTTGTGGTGCCAACCACGCTTCTCGCCCGCCAGCACTACAAGACCTTCTCCGAACGCTTCCACGGGCTTCCCGTGCGCGTGGCGCAGGCCTCGCGCATGGTCGGACCCAAGGCATTGAACCAGACGAAAAGGGAAGTCGCCGACGGCACGGTCGATATCGTTGTTGGCACCCACGCGCTTCTGGGCAAATCCATCGCCTTCAAGGATCTGGGCCTGCTGATCATCGACGAAGAGCAGCATTTCGGCGTGAAGCACAAGGAACGGTTGAAGGAATTGCGCTCCGACATCCACGTGCTGACCCTCTCGGCCACTCCGATCCCGCGCACCATGCAGATGGCGCTGACGGGCGTGCGTGGCCTGTCGCTGATCGCCACACCGCCGGTGGATCGTCTGGCGGTGCGCACCTTCATCTCGCCCTTCGATCCGCTGATCGTGCGCGAAACGCTGCTGCGCGAGCACTATCGCGGCGGGCAGTCCTTCTATGTCGTTCCGCGTGTTTCGGATCTCGCAGAGCGGCGCGAATTCCTGGCGGAGATGGTGCCGGAAGTGAAGGTCGCGGTTGCCCACGGACAGATGGCGCCGGGCGAGCTTGATGACGTCATGAATGCCTTTTATGACGGCAAGTATGACGTGCTGTTGTCGACGACGATCGTGGAATCCGGCCTGGATATTCCAACCGCCAATACGCTGATCGTGCATCGTGCGGACATGTTCGGCCTTGCCCAGCTTTATCAGATCCGAGGACGCGTCGGCCGGTCCAAGACGCGCGCCTATGCGCTGTTCACCGTGCCCGCCAACAAGACGCTCACCCCACAGGCGGAACGTCGCCTCAAGGTGCTTCAGTCATTGGAAGCGCTGGGCGCAGGGTTCCAGCTTGCCAGCCACGATCTCGACATTCGCGGCGCGGGCAACCTGCTGGGCGAGGAGCAGTCAGGCCACATCAAGGAAGTGGGCTTCGAGCTTTACCAGCAGATGCTGGAAGAGGCGGTCGCCCAGCTTCGCGACGGCGACGAGATGGCGGGCGACGATCACTGGTCGCCGCAGATCAATGTCGGCACGCCGGTCCTCATCCCCGATCACTATGTGGCCGATCTCCAGCTCCGCCTCGATCTCTATCGTCGTCTGGCAGATCTGACCGATGCAGGTGAAATCGATTCCTTCGGCGCGGAACTGATCGACCGGTTTGGCCCGCTGCCCACCGAGGTGGAGCATCTGTTGAAGATCGTCTTCATCAAGGGGCTTTGCCGTCAGGCCAATGTGGAGAAGATCGATGCCGGTCCCAAGGGCGTCGTCATCGGCTTCCGCAACAACGAGTTCGCGAACCCGGCGGGTCTTGTCGGCTACATCACCGAACAGGGTGTGCTGGCCAAGATCCGCCCCGACCAGAAGATCGTTCTGGTGCGCGATTGGGCGAACGAACTGGAACGGCTGAAAGGCGTGGCCGTGGTGCTGACGAAGCTGGTGAGGCTGGCCGAAGCCGCGGCCTGACTACCGAAAGGGGGGCGGGGCCCGTATCCCGTCCCTGCCAGCTACTGCGTGGGCGGAAAACGTGCGGTGCAGTAGTCTTCCGCGCGGGTGCGGAACTCGTCATATTGGCGCGCGTTCACGACGCCTTCCTTGCGCATCCGGTCCACCGCACCAACGCGTTCGGACAGGCAGGCTTCCAGCTCGGGATTGGCTCGTTTTGCCGAGGGGGATACGGGGGCTGGCGCGAAGAGCGCATCCCGATTGAGCCAGCCGAGCAGCGCCGCCATCAGCAAGGCGACGGCAAGCGCGAGAATGCGGGCATAGGGTGTATCCAGAAAGGACCGGGCAGGAGGCGCACTCATGCCCGGCGATCCATCGTCTGGAAAATGAGCCGTATTCTCATGTGGTTATAACGGTTTTCGGATTCAGCCTGAGAAGCACTTGACTCTGTTTCTCAACCGCCCGTCATGCTCATGTGGCGGGAGACGGCCGGGGCCTTTCGGTCGCGGTCGATGATGAAGTCATGGCCCTTGGGCTTGCGTCCGATGGCCTCGTCGATGGCCTGAAGCAGCAACTCGTCGCCTTCCGATGCCCGCAGGGCTGCGCGCAGGTCCGCGCTATCGTCCTGCCCGAGGCACATGTAGAGCATGCCGGTGCAGGTGATGCGCACACGGTTGCAGCTTTCGCAGAAGTTGTGGGTCATCGGCGTGATGAAGCCGAGACGGCCGCCGGTCTCCTCAACCTTCACATAGCGCGCCGGACCGCCCGTCTTGTAGGGGATATCGGTCAGCGTATAGCGGTCCATCAGGGAGGCGCGCACTTGCGACAACGGCAGGTATTGATCTGTCCGATCCCCTTCGATATCGCCGAGCGGCATGGTCTCGATCAGCGTGAGATCGTGGCCCTGAGCGTGGGCCCACTCGATCATGCGCGGGATCTCGATATCGTTGACACCCTTCAGTGCAACGGCGTTGAGCTTGATCTGAAGCCCTGCCTTTTTCGCGGCGTCGAGCCCTTCCATCACCTTGTCATAATCGCCCCAGCGGGTGATCTGCCGGAACTTGTCCGGGTCCAGCGTATCGATGGAAACGTTGATGCGCCGCACACCGCAATCGTAAAGCTCATCGGCGAACCGAACGAGTTGGGACCCGTTCGTGGTGACGGTGATCTCGTCGAGCGCGCCGGCATCGATATGGCGCGAGAGCGAACGGAAAAGGCTCATGATGTTCTTGCGGACAAGCGGCTCGCCGCCGGTCAGCCGGAGCTTGCGCACGCCCTTGGAAATGAAGGCCGAACACAGCCGGTCGAGTTCTTCCAGGCTCAGCACGTCCTTTTTCGGCAGGAAGGTCATGTTTTCCGCCATGCAATAGACACAGCGGAAATCGCAGCGGTCGGTCACCGACACGCGCAGATAGGTCACATCCCTGCCGAACGGATCGGTGAGCACGGGCTGGCGGGGCTCGTTGCGGGCCGTCGCGTCGTCCATAAGCCATCATCCCAGGGGGGATTTGTTTTCAGCTTCGCGCCGCCGGCCCCCTCTTGCCAGCTCGCCCGCATGACCGGGCGGTGCACGATATCCCTTGTGAGGGGAAAGGTAGTCGATTGGAGCCGAAGGTCAATGCGTTACAATCTCAGGTTAGGCCAGGAGTGATCATCGTTCTCCCCTTGCCTTGTGGGGCTTGTGCGCAATAACAAATGCGGGCCGCCTGAAACGTGGAAGGGGCCGGCGCAAGGAAGCGGGAGATCTGTGCGATGACGGCGAATGACAAGGTCTGGCCGAGCGAATTGCGGGTGTCGAAGGACAAGAAGACACTCACCGTTCGCTTTACCAGCGGTGAGGCGCATGCGCTTTCCGCCGAATATCTGAGAGTTCTTTCGCCATCTGCGGAGGTGCAGGGCCATTCCCCGGAGCAGAAGAAGACGGTCGGCGGCAAGAGGGATGTCGCCATCATGCAGATCGAACCGATCGGCAATTACGCCATCAAGATCGTATTCGACGACATGCACGACACCGGCATCTATTCGTGGGACTACCTGATGAAGCTCGGGGCCGAACACGAGAGGCTATGGGCTGAGTATCTGGCGGATCTGGAAGCCAAGGGCCTGAAGCGCGAACGCTGAGGCGTCAGGTCATGCCGATGCCCGTTTCTGCCTGATAGACCAGAAGATCGAGGCTGGGCGCATCGCCCGCAAGCTCTGTCAGCAGGCAATGCGCCTGACCGCGGTGATGGGTCTGATGATTGAAGAGATGCGCCAGCAAGGGCGCGAGCGGCTGGCAGACCTCTTCGGGACGCGTCATTCGGCGATAGCGAATCTGGCCTGACAGCGCGTCGTCGGACAGATTTCGGACATAGGCGATGATCCGCTCATCCTCGGCAATGCGGGCTGCCTTAAGCGCCCTCAGGTCTTCATGCAGGATTTCAGTGAGGGCGGATGGGTGCGGACCAGAGCCGGTCAGACGCCGCATCCAGATACGGTCGGCCACGAGCAGGTGGTTCAGGGTGCCGCTGAGCGAGCCGAAAAATGCGCCGCGGTCTTCGTGGTATTGATCCTGCGAAAGCGCGTCCGCGGCCTCGTAAAGACGGGTATTGGCCCACTGGTTGTACCCGGCCATCATTGCAAAGAGCACCTTCATGATCGTAACCTCCCCCAAAGGACGGAACATGATCCGTACGCGGATATGAAGCAAGCCTGCGCGACATAGGGGGAGTTGTCATGCCGGTCATTCTCTACGATTTGTGCGGCGACGACGAGCGCCAGCGGTTCTCGCCCTATTGCTGGCGGACCAAGATGGCGCTGGCCCACAAGGGACTGAGCTGGGAGGAGAGGCCGACGCCGTTTTCCAAAGTGCGTGAGGCCGCTGGTGGCATTTCTGCGACCGTTCCGGTGATCGAGGACGATGACCGGACCATATCCGACAGTTGGGAAATCGCGGTCTATCTTGAGGCGGTCTATCCCGATCGCCGGAGCCTGTTCGGCGGGGAGGCGGGAAAGGCGCTATCCAGATTTATGGAAAGCTGGGTGAATACGTCCGTTCACGGCACTTTGGCGCATCTGGTCATGAAGGATATCCACGACATCCTGTCGCCGCCCGATCAGGCCTATTTTCGTGAAACCCGCGAACGCCGTTTCGGTAAAACGCTTGAAGAGCTTCACGACAGCCGGGAAGAACGTCTCGGGGCCTTCCGCATCGCGCTCCAGCCGATGCGCCAGATGCTGCTGGCCCAGCCCTATATCGGCGGAGCCGAGCCGCTTTACGCCGACTATATCCTCTTCGGCACGCTGCAATGGCCGCGTGTCGCCAGTGATTTCCAGTTGCTCGAAGCAGGCGATCCGGTCAGCGAGTGGTTCGAGCGCTGTCTCGACCTGCACAACCATCTCGGACGAAATCAGATCGCGGCGGCCTGACGAGCCTCCTGGCGTGTCGGTTTTCAGCGAAAAGGTCGCTTCCTGTCGCAAGGCTTTCACTTGCGGGCGATCCGGCTCACCTGTATAGGAACCGCGACAGTTTCGGCGCCCCCAATCGGGCGCCGCTTTCGCATCCCGAATAGTTTCAAAGGATCAACACCATGGCCATCGAACGTACCTTTTCGATGATCAAGCCGGACGCCACCAAGCGCAACCTGACCGGCAAGATCATTGACCGCCTTGAGAGCGCCGGTCTGCGCGTTGTCGCTTCCAAGCGCGTGTGGATGTCCCTGCGCGAGGCAGAAGGCTTCTACGCCGAGCACAAGGAACGCCCCTTCTTTGGTGAGCTGACCGAATTCATGTCCTCCGGCCCGACCATCGTTCAGGTGCTGGAAGGCGAAAACGCCGTTGCCAAGAACCGCGAGATCATGGGCGCCACCAACCCGGCCGATGCCGCGGAAGGCACCATCCGCAAGGACTTCGCGCAGTCCATCGGCGAGAACTCCGTGCACGGGTCCGACGCTCAGGAAACCGCTGCCCGCGAGATCGCTTACTGGTTCTCCGAGACCGAGATCGTCGGCTGAAGCCAACGTCTCACCGGATCTTGAGATCACGAAAAAGCCGGCCTTTTGGTCGGCTTTTTTGTGTCCTGAGCCCGGTTTGGAGGGCGTGCGGAAATCCAAGTCTTGACTTGGTGAGGTCCCTCGCGAACATGGGCGTTCAAGGAGAAAGCCCAGCCATGAACAAGCCTTTGGATCCGATCACACGCGCCTCTGTGTGCCCCCATGACTGTCCCTCCACCTGCGCGCTGGAGGTTGACGTCCTCGGTCCGGATCGCATCGGTCGTATTCGTGGCGCGGCCGACAATCCCTACACGGATGGTGTGATCTGCGCGAAAGTCGCGCGCTATGCGGAGCGGGTGCACCATCCCGACCGGCTGCTGAAGCCCATGCGTCGGATCGGTGCAAAGGGGGACGGACGGTTTGAGCCGATCTCGTGGAACGCGGCGCTCGATGAAGTCGCCGAAGCGTTCCTGAAAGCGGAACAGAGGCTGGGCGCACAATCGGTGTGGCCCTATCACTATGCGGGCACGATGGGGCAGGTGCAGCGCGACAGCATTCACCGCCTGCGCCACGTGAAGGGCTATTCGCGCCAGTTCGACACCATCTGCACCAATCCGGCCTGGACCGGCTATATCGCGGGAACCGGCGCGCTCCGGGGTTCCGATCCGCGTGAGATGGCGGTTTCCGATTGCATCGTGATCTGGGGCACGAATGCGGTGGCGACACAGGTCAACGTGATGACCCACGCGGTCAAGGCGCGCAAGCAGCGCGGCACCAAGATCGTTGCTGTCGATGTCTATCGCAATGAGACGATCCGGCAGGCCGATATCGGGCTGGTGCTGCGTCCGGGAACAGATGGCGCGCTCGCCTGCGCGGTGATGCATGTCCTCTTCCGCGATGGTCATGCCGACCGCGCCTATCTCGATGAATACACCGATTGCCCGGCAGAACTGGAAGCGCATCTGGCGACACGTACGCCGGAATGGGCGTCGGCCATCACCGGGTTGAGCGTGGAGGAAATCGAGGCCTTCGCGACGCTCGTTGGCGAGACCCCGGCCACCTATTTCCGCCTCGGCTACGGTTTCACCCGTGCGCGCAACGGCACCACGGCCATGCACGCGGTCGCGTCCATCCCCGCGGTTACCGGGGCATGGCGGCACAGGGGCGGCGGCGCGTTCCATTCCAACAGCGGCATCTACGATTTCGACAAGTCCATGATCGAAGGCACCGATGTGCTCGATCCCACCACCCGTCGTCTGGACCAGTCGCGGATCGGGGCGGTTCTGACCGGCGAGCCTGACGCGCTTCTCGGCGGGCCGGATGTCGCGGCCATGCTGATCCAGAACACCAACCCGGCGAGCGTCTGCCCGGATCAGGAAAAGGTGCGCGCGGGCTTTGGGCGCGAGGATCTGTTTGTCTGCGTCCATGAGCAGTTCATGACGGAGACGGCGCTTATGGCCGATATCGTGCTCCCGGCGACGACATTCCTGGAGCATGACGACGTCTACAAGGGGGGCGGTCATCAATACATCATGCTCGGCCCAAAGCTGGTGGAGGCGCCAGGAGAGGCGCGCGAGAACCTGTTTGTGCTGAACGAGTTGATGAAGCGTCTTGGCGTCGATCATCCCGGCAACGCGATGACCGCGCGCGAGCATATCGACTGGATGCTGAAGGCGTCGGGTTACGGGGATCTGGAGACGCTGGAGCGCGATCGCTGGCTCGATATTCAACCACCTTTTGAAGATGCGCATTTCCTCAACGGCTTCGGCCATGCCGATGGCAAGTACCACTTCAAGCCGGACTGGCTGACGACGCCCGCCAACAATGACGGTGGCATGGGCCCTTACGCGACCATGCCGGACTTGCCGGACCACTGGAGCGTGCTGGAAGAAGCGGACGAGGACCACCCGTTCCGGCTTGTGACCGCGCCGGCGCGCTCGTTTCTGAATTCCTCGTTCACCGAGACGCCTAGCTCGCGCAAGAAGGAAGGGCGCCCGGAAGTGATGGTGCATCCACAAGATGCGGCAAGGCTCGGGCTTGCCGATGGTGATCTCGTCTCCATGGGAAATCATCGCGGCGAAGTCCGCCTGCACCTGCGTGTGTTTGAGGGTGTCCAGCGCGGGGTGGTGATTTCCGAAGGCGTCTGGGCCAATCGGACATTCGTGGATGGCAAGGGCATCAACACGCTGACCGGAGCGGATCCCGTCGCGCCCTATGGCGGTGCGGCGCTGCATGACAACAAAGTCTGGCTGCGCGAAGGCTGAAGACGCTCAACGCGCCGCCATACTGGTAATGCTCCACCGAACGTGCTTGTCTGGAGGGGGCTTGAGGGGCGTTGTTAATCGCGGGCAACCGCGGTGGAGAGTGTCGGCTTTTGCATATTCTTCTCATGAGCCTCGGAACGCGGGGCGACGTCCAGCCCTTCGTTGCCCTCGGTGCCGCGCTTCGTGCGCGCGGTGGCGACGTGACCGTCTCCACCGGGGTGGGCTTTGAGGCGATGATCGAAGGAGCGGGCCTGAAGTCGGCCTCCTTTTCTTCCAACTATCAGACCCTTCTGCAGCGCCCCGATGTGCAGGACGCCATGCACACCCTCAGCGGCAAACTGCGCATGCTGAGAAAATCGCGCGAACGGATCCGGCAGGAACTGGAAGAACAGTGGAACCTCACCCACAAGATTCGTCCAGATCTCATTGTTTACAATCCAAAAACGGCGTTTGCCGCACAGGCGGCACACAACATCGGCGCCGTCGCAGTGCCCGCATTACTGCAGCCGGTGCTGGCCCCCACCGCAGCATTTCCGCTGATGGTCGTCTCCACCGGTAATCTTGGAGCGTGTGCGAACCGGTTTTCACACCGTCTGGCGACAGGAATGGCCGGTCGGCTCAACCGCAAGAACTTTCGCGCTTTCGAGCGGGCGCATGACGGAAGCATGGAACTCGGCGACTTCGACGAATTGCGCGGGTTTGCGCCGGCCGGGCGGAACGTGCCGCGCCTTCATGCCTATAGCCGTCATCTGGTTCCGCGTCCCGATGATTGGCCGGTTGAGGAAACGATCACCGGCTATTGGTTTCGGGAGAACGATCAAACCGACTGGACCCCGCCAGCCGCGTTGGCGCGATTTCTGATGTCGGGTCCGCCCCCCGTCTATATCGGGTTCGGATCGATGCCCACGCGCGATGCGCAAAAGACGGCGGAAGCTGCAATCGAGGCATTGCGGCAAGCTGGCTTGCGAGGGGTCCTGTCGCGGGGCTGGGGCGGGCTTGAAATGCCAAACGCCGGAGAGGACATTCACGTCATATCCGGTGCACCGCATGGTTGGCTCTTCCCGCGCTGTGCGGCCATTGTGCACCACGGCGGGGCGGGGACGACACATCAGGCGCTTCGATGGGGCAGGCCGTCCGTCGTATGCCCGCTCTTTGGTGACCAACCCTTCTGGGCGCGGCGTGTCGCCGATGCCGGGGCGGGGGGCGAGCCGCTGCCGATGAAGAAATTCACGGCCAGTCGGTTGGCGGATCGGTTGGAGGTTGCGCTTTCAAGCGTGGTGAAGGCGCGCGCGGAGGAGCTTGGGCGTCTTATCCGTGCGGAGGCGGGGTCTGAGCGAGCTGCCGATGTCCTGGAATCGGTGATGTCAGGGCGTTGAGGTGGCCGCTCTGGACCGAGCGCTCAGATCGGCCAGATCAGTGGCGCGCGCGGTTCCATGGTCTCGCTGATATTGACGCGACCGCCTTCAAGGCTTGCCCGACCCGAGGCAACCAGATCCAGCGCAAGGGGATAGAGCACACGTTCTGCATCCAGAACGCGGTTGGCCAGGGTTTCGGCATCATCGCCCGTCAGAACCGGTACGGCTGCCTGTGCGATGATCGGTCCGCCATCCATGTCGTGGGTCACGTAATGAACCGTCGCGCCATGAAGGCGCACCCCAGCCTCAAGTGCCCGGGCATGGGTGTTGAGACCTTTGAAGGCGGGCAAAAGGGCCGGGTGGATGTTGATCATCCGTCCCGCCCAGGTATCCACCAGCCAGGGGGTGAGCAAGCGCATGAAGCCCGCAAGGCAAAGGAGCTCGATGTCGTGTTCGCGCAAGACGGCGTCAATGGCGCGTTCGAATGCTTCCCGATCCTGTCCGAAAGGCTTGTGATCGACGACCGCCGTTGTAATGCCTGACTTGACCGCGCGTTCAAGACCCGCCGCCTCGGGCCGGTTGGACACAACAAGTGCGATTTCCGCCGGATAGGCCGGGTTTTCAGCAGCCTCGATGAGCGCGGCCATATTCGCGCCGCGCCCGGAAATCAGAACGCCGATACGCTTGCGCGCGGTCATGCGGAGAGGTCACCGTTGAAGACGACATAATCCGCGACCCGGTGCTCGATATGGCCCAGACGCGAAACAGTCTCGCCCTGACCAGTGAGGATTTCGCTCACCTTGTCAGCCGCTTCCGCAGCGACGACGACCACCATGCCGATGCCGCAGTTGAAGGTGCGCAGCATCTCTGGTTGCTCAACCCCGCCAGCTTCCGCAAGCCAGCCGAAAACCGGGGGCAGGGCGATGGTGGAAAGATCGATGTGCGCGCAGCAAGTGTCGGGCAGAACGCGCGGAAGGTTCTCGGGCAGTCCACCGCCGGTGATATGGGCAAGCGCCTTGATGCCGTCGCTTTCCTTCAAGGCAGCGAGCAGCGGCTTGACGTAGATCCGCGTCGGCGCGAGCAACGCGCGGCCGAGCGTCTGGTTCTCGTCGAAGGGAGCGGGCGCGTCCCAGGCAAGGCCGGAACGTTCCACGATACGGCGTACCAGCGAGAAGCCATTGGAATGGACGCCAGCCGAGGCCAGCCCCAGAACCACGTCGCCGGGCTTCACGTCGGACCGCGGCAGGATCGAACCGCGTTCAGCCGCTCCCACCGAAAACCCTGCGAGATCGTAGTCGCCAGCGGCATACATGCCGGGCATTTCCGCCGTTTCGCCACCGATGAGCGCTGCGCCGGCAATCCGGCAGCCCTCCGCAATGCCGCCCACAACGGTCGCCGCCGCTTCCACGTCCAGCGCTCCGGTTGCGAAATAGTCGAGGAAGAACAGCGGCTCGGCACCCTGCACCACGAGATCGTTGACGCACATGGCCACGAGATCGATGCCGACGGTGTCGTGAATGCCGGTGTCGATGGCGATCTTCAGCTTGGTTCCCACGCCATCATTGGCCGCGACCAGAACCGGATCCTTGAAGCCAGCGGCCTTCAGGTCGAACAGGCCACCGAAGCCCCCGATATCGCTGTCGGCGCCGGGGCGCGAGGTCGCCTTGACCAGCGGCTTGATCCGCTTCACCAGCGCATTACCGGCATCGATATCGACACCTGCCTCGGCATAGGTCAGGCCGTTGCCCTTGGGGGTTTTGTCGCTCATGGAATGCGCTTTCGCAGTTTGAACCTTCTTGCGCTTTCAAACCAGTTGAGCGCGGGGAAGTCAAACGCGAACACGCAGGAAGCGGCGCGCGGGTGCGCCCACGCGCGAGGAAGTCGTGGATGGCAAGGTTCGGCATGGTGCCGTCGCGCGGCAGCATCGTAAAATTGACGTAGCGATACTGGTCCGCGGTATAAATGCGCATTCTTTCGCATCATGTTTGCGAGACGCTCATTTCCGGGTGCCATGTCATGACACTGCCGAACCTGATTTCCATTTTCCGCCTTGTGATTGTGGCGGTGATCATCGCTTGCATCATTTCACGGAACGATCAGGCCGCCTTCTGGTTGTTCGTTGTGGCAGGCCTTTCCGATGCGGTTGATGGCTTCATTGCGCGCCAATTCGGTCTCATGTCCGAGCTTGGAGCTTATCTGGATCCTCTGGCCGACAAGGCGCTTCTGGTCTCGGTCTATCTGAGCCTCGGGCTTGTCGACAGATTGCCCGCATGGCTCGTCATTGTGGTGATCAGCCGGGATATCCTGATCGTCGGTGCTGTCATTCTGTCGTGGGGCCTGGGCAAACCCATCAAGGTGCGGCCGCTGATGGTCTCCAAGGCGAATACGGTGCTACAGATCGCGCTGGCCGGCGTGGTTCTGGGAGAGGCCGGTCTCGGGATCGCAGTAGCCGGGTTGCCATTCCTGTTGATGGTGGCGGTCGTCCTTCTCACGACGATCTCCACCTTGTCCTATATGGTGGATTGGCTGGCGCATATGTCCGGCACTCAGGCAATGGCGGATGGACCGTCGGCCATTCAAGACAACCGCAAGGGGGCGGGGGAATGACATTGCAGCGCCGGTTCACGTTCTGGCTGATCGCACTTGCCGCCGTGATTCTGTTCCTGTGGGTGTTTTCGCCCATTCTGCTGCCCTTTGTGGCGGGCATGGCTCTCGCCTATCTGCTCGATCCTGTGGCCGATCGGCTTGAGACAATCGGCATGAGCCGCATGTGGGCGACGCTGACCATCATGGTTCTGTTCGTTCTCGTCTTCGTTCTTGTCCTTGTCCTACTCCTGCCGGTGCTTGGGAACCAGCTTGCCAATCTCATCGAGGCGATGCCGGATTATGTCGCGCAGCTGCACGGCCTGGTCTCAGAGCATTTCGGCAAGCGCCTTCAGCAGATTTCCGGGCTCGGATCGTCCGAAATCAAGAGTTCGCTGGGCAATCTCATGTCGCAAGGCGCTGGCTGGCTCGCCAATCTGATGAAGTCGATCTGGAGCGGCGGGCAGGCGCTTTTGTCGCTCATGGCCTTGTTCGTCGTGACGCCTGTTGTGGCCTTCTACCTGCTGCTCGACTGGGACCGCATGATGGCCAAGATCGATGGCTGGTTGCCGCGCGAGCATCGCGACCTCGTTCATCGGCTCATAGACGAGATCGACAGCGCCGTGGCTGGCTTCGTGCGCGGTCAGGTGAGTGTCTGCCTGATTCTGGGAAGCTTCTACGCCATCGGGCTTGCGGTGCTTGGCTTGAAATTCGGCCTGCTGATCGGCTTGGGGGCGGGGCTGATCAGCTTCATCCCCTATGTCGGCGCGACCACCGGGCTTGTGCTTTCGCTGGGCGTCGCCCTGGTGCAATTCTGGCCGAACTGGCACATGATCGCGGCGGTTCTGGCTGTCTTTTCCGTCGGGCAGTTTCTGGAAGGAAATATCCTTCAGCCGAAGCTTGTGGGTAACCGGGTCGGATTGCACCCGGTCTGGCTGATGTTCGCGCTTTTCGCCTTTGGATATCTCTTTGGATTTGTCGGCATGCTCGTGGCGGTGCCGGTGTCGGCGGCGATCGGCGTGCTTGCCCGTTTTGCGCTGGAGCAGTATCTCACAAGCCCACTCTATTATGGGGCTCCCGCAGCCGCGGGAACGACCAAGGGCGCCGAGGACGAGGAATGAGCGAGCAAACGCCAAGCCAGTTGCCGCTGGAACTGCCGCACGAGGCGGCGCTTGGCCGTGACGATTATCTTGTGGCCGATTGCAATCGGGCAGCTTTCAGCCTTGTCACGTCCTGGCCGGATTGGCCCTCCGATTTCGTGCTGCTGGCCGGACCTGTTGGGGCTGGCAAGACCCATCTCGTCTCAATCTGGCAACAGGCGAGCGGTGCAACCGTGATCCCTGCGTCGAGCCTTGGCAGGCTCGATGTTCTTTCCCTGGTGCGCGAGGCGCCGGTGGCGGTGGAGGATGCCCAGGGCGGCATTGATCAGGAATCGCTTTTCCATTTGCTCAACGCCGCCCGTGACGCCAAGCGGCAGGTGTTGATCACCTCGCGAAGCTGGCCGGGGTCATGGAACCTGACATTGCCCGATCTCGCCTCCCGCCTGCGGCTGGCGACGCCTGTTGAGGTGGCGGAACCCGATGACGATCTGTTGCGCCGTGTGCTGGTCAAGCTTTTCGCCGACCGGCAGCTTTTCGTCGAAGCCGCGGTGATCGAATTTCTGGTCGTGCGTATGGAGCGTTCGCTTGAGGCGGCAAACCAGATCGTCGCCCGGCTCGACAGAGAGGCGCTCGCCGCTCAAAGGCGCATCACCCGGCCGATGGTGGCCGCCGTGTTGTCCCGTGAGATCTGATTGTTTGCGATATTAATCGGAAGTTTCGGTGGATGAACTCGCATTGACGCGACGAGTTCGCGTAAACTGCGGACATGGCCTACTCCACCTGCATTCGGACTGTCACATTACCGATATATGGAGGAGGTTCCTGAATCGCGGAGTGCTGACATGGACGAACTGGCAAAGCCGTTATTGCCCGCCGAAAAGATTGCTGCAGACAAGGCTCTTGAGGCGGAATTGGTCGCTGGCGGGTTGAGCGAGGAAGCCGCGCACCTGATGACCAGCCCGGCCCGCTTCGTCAATCGCGAGACTTCCTGGCTGCAGTTCAATATGCGCGTTCTCGAAGAATCGATGAACATGCAGCATCCGCTGCTGGAACGCCTGCGTTTCCTGTCGATTTCCGCGAACAATCTCGACGAGTTTTTCATGGTCCGGTTCGCGGGCCTGAAAGGACAGGAGCGCGCAAATGTGCGCACCGTGTCTGCAGACGGCCTGTCGCCATGGGAACAGCTGACCAAGATTTCCGACCGCGTGACGGAGCTTCAGTCGCGTCAGCAGGAAATCTGGCGCGCGCTACGCTCTGAACTTGCAGATAACGGCATTCTTCTGGTGGAGGCAGATGGCCTTTCGGATAGCGAACGGGACTGGCTGGAAACCTTCTTCCTGACGCGGATATTTCCGGTCTTGACGCCGCTTGCCATCGACCCCGCGCATCCGTTTCCCTTCATTCCGAATCTGGGTTTCTCGCTGATCCTCGATCTTGTGAAGGTCGGCGGTCGGTCGAGCATGACAGCGCTGTTGCGCATTCCCAATCAGGTTCGCCGCTTCATCGCTCTTCCGAGTGAGGAGGGCGAGGACGGTCATCATCGGACCCGTTTCATTGCGGTGGAGACCATTCTCAGCCTTTTCATCAAGCAGCTTTTCCCCGGGTACGAAGTGCGCGGCAAGGGCGTCTTCCGCATCATCCGCGATAGCGACATCGAAATCGAGGAAGACGCGGAAGACCTGGTGCGGCTGTTTGAAAGCGCGCTGCGGCGCCGTCGTCGTGGATCGGCCATCCGGCTTGAGATCGAGGCCGCCACGCCGCCCGCCCTGAGGGATTTCGTTGCCGAAGCCATGCAGGTGGAGGAGAGCGACACTTTCCTCTTCGATGGATTGATGGCGCTTACGAACCTGTCTGAACTGGTCAGCATTGACCGCTCGGACCTGAAATTCGCGCCCTATACCGCGCGCTTTCCCGAGCGTGTGCGCGAACATGGCGGAGATTGCTTCGCCGCCATCCGCGAGAAGGACATTCTGGTCCACCATCCCTATGAATCGTTTGATGTGGTGGTCCAGTTTCTTCGCCAGGCTGCGCTCGATCCCGATGTGGTCGCGATCAAGCAGACGCTCTATCGCACGTCCAATGACAGCCCGATCGTGAAGGCTCTGTCGGAGGCAGCAGAGGCCGGGAAATCCGTTACCGCGCTGGTGGAGCTGAAGGCCCGTTTCGACGAAGAGGCGAATATCCGCTGGGCTCGCGATCTGGAGCGCGCCGGTGTGCAGGTCGTCTATGGCTTCATCGAGTTCAAGACCCACGCCAAGCTGTCCATGGTGGTACGGCGCGAGCAGGGCAGGTTGACGACCTATTGTCATATCGGCACCGGCAACTACCATCCGATCACGGCGCGGATCTATACCGATCTTTCCTTCTTCACGGCCGATCCCGTGATGGCTCAGGATGTGGCGAAGGTCTTCAATTTCATCACCGGCTACGCAGAGCCTGCCCAGCTTCAGAAGCTCGCCATTTCCCCCATCTTCATGCGCGCGCGCATCGAAGAGCTCATCATGGCGGAAATCGAGCATGCCAAGGCCGGGCGGCCCGCACAGGTCTGGCTGAAAACCAATTCCCTTGTCGATCCCGGCATTATTGATCTTCTCTACCGTGCCAGTCAGGCGGGCGTACAGGTGGATCTTGTCGTGCGCGGCATCTGTTGCCTGCGTCCGGGAATTCCCGGGTTTTCGGAAAATATCCGGGTGAAGTCGATCGTCGGACGTTTCCTGGAACACAGCCGGATCTTCTGCTTTGGCAACGGAAAGGGGCTGCCTTCGCCGGAAGCGATTGTCTATATGGGATCGGCCGACTTGATGCCCCGCAATCTGGACCGCCGGGTGGAATCCATGGCGATGATCGAGAACCCAACTGTGCATGAACAGATTCTCGATCAGATTATGGTTGCGAATATGAAAGACAATCAGCAGAGCTGGCGCGTATTGCCTGACGGCAGTCACGAGCGCATAGTGCCGGCGACCGGCGAAGAGCCGTTCAATGCACATCAATACTTCATGACGAACCCGTCGCTGTCCGGCCGCGGCAAGGCTCTCAGGAAGAATTTCCCGAGGCTGTTCGTCAGCAAAACGAAGCGGAAATAGACCCTGTCTTCCACCTTGCGAGAATATGCCCCCGGACGGTTGCAGAATGCGCGTCCGGTCGCCGTAGTGGACATCGGATCGAACTCGGTTCGCTTGGTTGTCTATGAATCCCTGTCGCGGGCTCCGACGACGCTTTTCAACGAGAAGATCCTGGCCGGCCTCGGGCGCGGCGTGGGCGCTTCGGGGCGCCTAGCGGATGAATCGGTCGCGATGGCGATGGCCGCCCTCGTGCGCTTTCGCAAGTTGTGCGACCAGATAGGTGTCTCCAATATCCGCGTATTGGCCACGGCTGCTGTTCGCGATGCCGAAAACGGAGCCGATTTCATTCAGGCTGCCGAATCGGTTCTGCGTGAGCCGGTGAATGTCCTGTCCGGCAAGGACGAGGCGCGCTATTCGGCCCAGGGCGTCATGTCGGGATTCTGGCGACCGGATGGATTCGTCGGCGATCTCGGTGGCGGCAGCCTCGAACTTGTCGATCTGAAGGGCAAGGAGATCGGGCAGGGGCGCACCTTCCCGTTGGGGGGCATCCGGCTGGAGGAGGATTCCGGCGGCGATGTCGCGGTGGCTTCGAAAATCGCCTCCCAGGCACTTGAGAAGGCCGATTGGCTTCGCGAAGGTGAGGGGCGCGATTTTTATGCCGTCGGTGGCACATGGCGGTCTCTTGCCCGCCTGCACATGACGCAGACCGGCTATTCCCTCAACGTGATCGACCACTATGTGATCCCTGCCTCCGAGGCTTTGGAGTTCTGCCGGGTCATCGCGCATAGCGAGCTCGACACGATCGACAGCATCGAGGTCATCTCCAAGCAGCGGCGTCCGCTTCTGCCCTTTGGCGCCGTGGTGCTGGAACAGGTGCTGCGCAAGGTCCGGCCGAGGCGCATCGTTCTTTCCGCACTGGGTGTGCGCGAAGGCCTTCTCTACGACATGATGGCGCCGGAGGATCGCGACAAGGATCCGTTGAAGGTCGCCTGCCGGGAGCTGGCGCTGCTCAGATCGCGATCGCCTGCGCATTGTGAAGAGTTGATCGTCTGGACAAACAAGGTCTTTGAGGATCTGGGGATTGAGGAGAGCGAGGAAGAGTTCCGTCTGCGCAAGGCCGCCTGTCTCCTGACCGACATCGGCTGGCGCGCCCATCCGGATTATCGGGGCGCGCAGAGCATGGCGGTGATCTCCAATGCGGCCTTCATCGGCATCGATCATCCCGGACGGGCCTATCTGGCTCTCGCGGTCTTCTACCGCTATGCGGGGCTGGTCGAAGATGCTCTGAGCCCTCGGATCCGCGAACTTGCCTCTTCCAGACTGATGGAGCGCGCCCGCATCCTTGGTTGTGTTCTGCGTGTTGCCTATCTGATCTCTGCCGCGATGCCGGGGATCATTCTGAGAACGTCTTTGTCGATCCGCGACAAGGACCTTGTTCTCCAGCTTGATGGCGGTCTTGCCGATCTTGACGGGGTTCGTGTCCAGAAGCGGCTGTCCAGACTTGCCAAGATGCTCGGTCTGGCAAATGCCAGGATAGAGGTCGCCTGACACCCCGCGCTCTAAGAACTTCTTGTAGCACCGTGATATCCAGCTCCCTCCCTATCTGTTGCTCCAACCGGGGCTATACGCCCGTGGCCGGAAGCTGAAGGGCGACGTCCAGATCTGCATTTACTGCTGAACTGCTCTTCATCGCGGGCAAATTTTGATGGCTTGGAGCTATTCCTGGGCGAACCACTGCCGTTTTCGCAGCCCAAGCGCGCCTGTGGTGCGCTCTGTCGGCCGGCTAAATGCGGTCTCTCATGAGACCGGCGTCGATCAGGTCCGCCGTGGAGCGGAAATGCCGCGTCTTGGAATACCCCATCCCTTGTGAGAGCCGGTCCAGATTGGTGCGATATTCCTGGTAGAAGAAGCCGCCATTTGAGTGCTGAGCGCGGGCGATATTGGCTTCAACCTTTTCTTCCAGATCGCCTAGATGCTTGAAATGGAGGAGGCTTGCCCAACGCGCGCTCAGCTTCTTGGGCGTGCGTAATGAATGTACACCCTCGCGGAACTGACACGACCTGTCCCATTTGAGAAACGCGACCTTGCTCATCACCTCCGGATTCTGAGGCAGGTACCGCTTGATCTGGCGGAAGAGGGCATAGAGCAGGCGTAAAGAAAGGCCGGTCGGCAACCAGTTTGAGCGAAGCGGCATAAGACGCTCCATGATGCCGAGGGCAAGCCTTTGGGAAAGGGACGTATTCGTGCGAAGAAGGCGCATGCGTGCGCCACCGAAGATGTGGAAGGGCGGGGTCGGCCAGCGGCGAAGGTCCTTGAGCGGGATCGGCATGCGCCAGTAGCCGGAGCCATCGAAACAGGCGCTATGGGCGATCATCGACTGACCGGCCTCGTAACGCGGCGGGTTCGGCTCGCTCGAATAGGTGTCGACCATCGTGCAGAACACCGCATCTGCACCCTCGTCGTCCTCGACGCTTTGAACGAAATCGGCGAGGCGTTTCTCCGGCCAGCCGGGATAGACGAGCAACTCATCGATATCGACGAAAAGCACCCAGAAACCGGCGAGATAGGTGTCGGCCAGCGTCTTGCGCCAGACGGCTTTGTAGTCCCTGTAGGACTTCAGCGACCGAAAGACATGAACATCCGGCTGTTCTTGCAAGTATTGGAAGGAGCCGTCATCTGAGCCGTTGTCGATGATGAGGAACCGCTCGACCCCGATAGCCCGATGATGGGCAAGAAAGTCGGGCAAACGAAGGGCTTCGTTATAGCAAAGGCAAAGGGCAACCGGTCCGCTCACACCGGTCATGTCCACGTCCGGGAGCGTTTCGAACATGTCCTGAAGCTGTTCGGTCATGGTGGTCATTTCGCTTTTCGGGAACCGAACAGGGTATCGATGTATCGTTCTGCGATCACGTCCTTGGAGAATTCTGCCTTTAGCTTGGCAGCTCCAGCCGCAACCATCGCCGCGCCGAGCCCCTGTTCGCCCCTAACGCGGGCGAGGCAGTTGGCAAGCGCCTCGTCATCTCCGATCGGGGCGAGAAGGCCCTGTACGCCGTCTTCGATCAGCCAAGTCGGGCCTTCGCTCGTCGTGGAGACGACCGGGCGCTCCGCGGCCCAAGCCTCCAAAACCACATTGCCCAGAGGCTCGTGGGTGGAGGGAATGCAGAAGGCGTCGCAGGCCGCCAGATGTGCGCCAGGGTCCTTGACCCATCCGCCGAAGCGCAGGCGGTCACTCAGACCTGTCTCGGCTGCGATGCGGCGCAGGTTCCCTTCCTCCTCGCCATCGCCCAGAAGCCAGAGATAGGCCCCGTCAAGACGCGCGACAGCGCGGATCAGCGTATCGAAACCTTTACGGTCCACGAAACGGCCCATGCCGAGAACGACAAAGGCATCCTCCGGCGTGTCGAGCAGCTTGCGGTCAAGCGCGGGAACGGGCTTGGTCTCGGTGAAATTGGAGATGACCTTCAGATCCCGCTTCCAGCCGATATCCGCACAATGGCGGGCGATATCGGGTGTGTTGCAGATCAGGAGGTCGCAATTCTCGAAATAGTCGAGCTTTTCCGGGTAGTCGCCGAGGCGGGCAGCGCGCAGGAGGTCGTTGCGCGCCGGAATCCAGCGGCTCGCCTGCGGCATCCAGGAGACGATGGCGTCGGCCCGGAATTCATCGATGATCTTCGCGATCTTTCGGTTGGTAAAAAAGCGCGAGATATGTGAACGGCTGAACGTCATCTCGTGGATCTTGCACACATCCTCGATCTCGTCGCGCCAGACCCGGTCCGGAAAAAGCAGGGCCTGTTGTTCCACACCGCGCGCGGCAAGACCGTTGACCAGTGCAACGAAGAATCGCTCCGCGCCGCCCTTGATACCGAGATGAATATGGATCAGTCGCAAGTCTCAGTCCCCGGTTCTGGCCAGATCAATTGCCGTCGATGCGGTTGTAATAGTCGCTGAAGGAGCGGAACAGGCCGCGCATGTTCCCGATGCCGCGCGCAAGCTTCAGGCGCGCGCGATAATAGGTCTTGCGGCCCTTGTTCTTGGAGAAAAGTCCCATAAGACGCCCGATGAGGATCATCAGCGCACCGGAGATGATCCGGCGCGCCGCCTTGGGGGCAAAACGGGTGAATGCCTTGCCGAACCCCTGCCGCAGGATGGTCGCATAGGTGAGGCTGGTGGCCTGCATCTGGATACGTGCGATGAGGCGTTCCGGCTCCACGCGTGAGGCCGGGATTTCTTCCTCCACGATGGCGTCGGGCATCCACACGATGCGATGGCCCTTCGCATGGGCGCGGCGGAAGAAATCGATATCCTCGTAGCCGAATGTCAGCCGCTCGTCGAAGGTGAGCGCGGAGGCGTCCGGGCGGATCAGGGTGGCCCTCAGAAGGGTGTTGTTGGTCGGCGCCTCGTCAAGCGCCGTGCCTTCTTCTGTCGCGGCGGGCTTCAATGTCTTCCACCAGTCCGGCGGCATCTGCTCGTAATTACGCACGACCGGGCCGCTCACCACATCTGCTTGATGGCGTTCCGCCGCCTCTATGAGCTTTGCGAGCCAGTCCGGCCGCGCCACCTCGTCGTCATCAATCAGCGCAATCCAGCCGTAACCGCGCTCAATGCCAGCCTTGAGTGTGCGGTTGCGGGCAATTGGAATCCCGCGCCGCGGCTCCTGATAATAGTGGACCGGGTAGATGCCAAGCTCTCCCGATACCCGCGCCACGTCGCGAGACAGTGGCTCCACGTCGTTTTCCACGACGCAGACCTCAAGCGTCCAGCCCTCTGGAAGCTCTTGCGCGAGAATGGAATCGATGCAACGCCGGAGCATGTTGGGGCGGCGCGCGGTGCAGATCATCACGCCGATCGTCTGGGATAGGGGCATCAAGCTATTTATTTCCTCGAGATGCACTGCTCATAAACGGAATCGAGCTTGCGGGCCGAGACCGTAACATCAAATTGGGCGCGACCACGTGCCTTTCCGCGTGCGGCAATGTCGGCGCGCTTGTCGGGATTGTCGATGAGTGACATGAGCGCAGACGAGAACGCTGCGGCATCTTCCGGGTCGACGATCTCGCCCACGCCTTCGCAGATCTCGCGCAGGCCCCCGCGACCAGAAGTTATGAGCGCAGCCCCCCCCGCATAGGCTTCAATTGCGGTGCGCCCGAACGGCTCCTCGAAGATCGATGGCACCAGCGCGATGGCCGCGCGCTCGTAAGCCTGCTGCACGTGGCTATGTGGACGGTCTGTCTCAATGATCACGCGCTCCCCAAGCGGCGCGAGCAGGTCAATGATGTGCTGAAAATAGGCGTCGTCGTCATCAAGTCGCGACAGGATGAACTGTGCCCGCCAGTCAGGCCGCTCCGAAAGAACGGCGGCAATGGCGGCTGCCGCTTCGAGCCCCCCCTTGGCTGCGACGGCGCGTCCGACGAAAAGCACGGTCTTCTCGCGCTCGGTTGCCGGGTTCCAGCCGGAGTAATCGAGCCCGTTGTGGACGCGCCAGACTTTCTTTTCCAGCTTGGGGAAATCTGCCGCGAACCGTTCGCGCAGGAAGTCGGACACCACGACAACGCCGGCAAAGGCGGACAATTGGCGGGTTTTCATCCAGCGGGGAAAAAAAGATGCGGGGGCGGGGGTCAGATTGTGCCGATAGAGCAGAACTGGAATGCCCGCCGCCTTGATGCGGATGGCGGTCGCCGACGGCACATGCTGGTGAACGACGATCAGGTCCGGATCGACAGCAGCCATAGCATCTGCAAGTGCGGTTGCATAGGAGCGCTGCGCCGTGGAATTGCCCCGCGGGACACCGCGGTAATCGATGTCGGGGAAAGGCGCGTCAATCGCTTCGCCGAAGACGATGGTGTCGTCCTTCAGGGCGGAATGTGCGGCAGCATCGCGCACACACAGATCTATGGCAGTCGCGCCTTCGGCGCCGAAATGCATCTTTCGTGGAAGGCAAATGGCGACGCGCATCAGGCGGTCCTCAGACTGGTCGGGCCGGATCGCATCGAAGGACGCGACCCGGCACACTCGTAAAGGCCTATTCCTGAACGTTCAGGCGCAGACTGAGTTCGCGCAGCTGCTTGGGCGTCGCCTCGGACGGTGCTCCCATCATCAGGTCCTGCGCCTGCTGGTTCATCGGGAAGACCGTGACCTCGCGCAGGTTCTGCTTGCCAGCAAGCAGCATCACGATGCGGTCGATACCCGCGGCCATGCCACCATGCGGGGGCGCGCCATACTGGAATGCGCGGTACATGCCACCGAAACGCTCCTGAAGAACGGCCTCTTCATAACCGGCAATGCCGAACGCCTTGACCATCACTTCCGGCAAGTGGTTTCGGATGGCGCCCGAGCCGATCTCGTAGCCATTGCAGACGATGTCGTACTGGTAGGCCTTCAGTTCCAGCGGGTCGGTGCCCTCAAGCCCCTCAAGCCCGCCCTTGGGCATGGAGAAGGGGTTGTGCGAGAAGTCGATCTTCTTCTCCTCCTCGTCCCATTCGTACATCGGGAAGTCGACGATCCAGCAAAGTGCGAAGCGGTCCTCATCGACGAGGTTCAGCTCGGTGCCAACGCGGGTACGCGCCGCGCCTGCGAAATCGGCGAATTTCTTCGGATCGCCCGCCACGAAGAAGGCGGCATCGCCAGCTTCAAGACCAAGCTGCGTGCGGATCGCTTCCGTGCGCTCCGGGCCAATGTTCTTGGCGAGCGGGCCGGCGCCTTCCAGCGTCTCGCCTTCCTTGCGCCAGAAGATGTAGCCAAGTCCCGGCTGACCGGTGGACTGAGCCCAGGAGTTCATGCGGTCGCAGAAGGCGCGGCTGCCGCCGGTTTTGGCCGGGATCGCCCAGACTTCGGTCTTCGGGTCGCTCTCGATCATGCGGGCGAAGACCTTGAAGCCGGAATTGGCGAAATGGTCGGTCACCGCTTCCATCTCGATGGGGTTGCGCAGGTCCGGCTTGTCGGACCCATACTTGCGGATCGCCTCGTCATACGCGATGCGCGGGAATTCCTGCGTGACCGGCTTGCCTTCGGCGAAATCCTCGAAGATGCCGCGGATCACGGGCTCCATGGTGGTCAGAACGTCTTCCTGCTCCACGAAGCTCATTTCAAGGTCGAGCTGATAGAACTCGCCCGGCAGACGGTCGGCGCGCGGGTCTTCGTCGCGGAAGCAGGGCGCGATCTGGAAGTAGCGGTCGAACCCGGCAACCATCAGCAGCTGCTTGAACTGCTGCGGCGCCTGCGGCAGCGCATAGAAGGTGCCGGGATGAATGCGGGATGGCACGAGGAAGTCGCGTGCGCCTTCCGGCGAAGAGGCCGTCAGGATCGGCGTCTGGTATTCGGTGAAGCCAACCTCGTTCATGCGGCGACGCATGGCGGCGATGATGGCAGAGCGCTTCACGATGGTGTTGTGCAGGCTTTCGCGGCGCAGATCGATGAAGCGGTACTTGAGACGTGTCTCTTCCGGGTATTCGAGCTCGCCAAAGACCGGCAGCGGCAATTCCTTGGCCGCGCTCAGGACATCGAGCTTGTCGATATAGACCTCGATCTGCCCGGTCGGCAGCGTGTCGTTGATGGTCTCGCCAGTGCGTTTCTTGACCTTGCCCTCGACGCGGATGACCCATTCCGACCGCACGGTTTCAGCGATCTTGAAGCCCTCGGAATCAGGATCGACCACACACTGGGTTAGGCCATAGTGATCGCGCAGATCGATGAACAGCAGGCCGCCATGATCTCGCACACGATGAACCCAGCCGGACAGACGCACGGTCTCTTCAACGTGGGTATCGCGCAGTTCCCCGCAGGTGTGGCTCCGATAGAGATGCATGGATTCCTCGGTATTTGGGCTTTTGACGTCAGATTTGCGCGTCGGATGCGCGCCGATGCCCGCAACAGGCGGACAAGGCCGGCCGCGTAGCTTCACAACCGGGGCAGAAGACATGCCCCACGCGGGCTGTCAATGCAAGAGGGGGCTTTTCACCCCGAAAGTGGCGGAAAAGTCTTGGTGAGCCGGACAAGGCGAAGACGGAGGGACGCGGCATTGGCGCTTGGCCGGACAGCCGACATGCGGCCAAAGGCGGTTTATTCACCAACCGCCAGCAACAGGGGATGCCACTGGTTTCGGTAAGGCGCGAATTCCAAAGTGTCCTTGTCGTAGACAGAAAGCCCTTCTCCGGCGAGAGCGGGATAGGCGAGGCGATCGGATATCCGAGCCATCAGGGGACGCCCCGTCTCGGCCATATGCCTCTCAAGCGCGCTGAGAGCGCGGCTTTTCAGGCGCACACGATTGGCAACGACATGGATGCATGCCTTGCCCTTTCGCACCTTCTTCAGGGCCCCGATCTTGTCCAGAAAGCTGTCGGTGGATTCCGTGTCAAAGACGGACGGCATCAGCGGGACGACGATTTCGTCCGCCTCGTGGATCAGAGCCTCGGCATGTCGGCCCGTCAATGCGCCTGGGCCGTCAATGATCACCATGTCAATGCGTTTGGGGGCCTCGCCAAGATCCTTGTCCCTGGTCCAGTTGAGCCCGGCAATCGGCGCTGCGTCTTTCGGTCTCAGGGAAAGCCATTTCAAGGAGGATTTCTGGCGATCCGCATCGGCGAGCGCGACCTTGTTGCCTTGAGCGACAAACGCGGCCGCAAGGGTGGTTGCAACCGTTGTCTTGCCGCAACCTCCCTTGCGGTTCGCAACCAGAATTGTACGCATGAAAGCCGCTCCTGTGTCCGCTCTTGGCGAGATCACGATAGGTCGGTAACACACGCGTATCCAGAACACTCTTCGCGCTTGACGACTGGCATTGAGGTTCTCGCGTGGTACAAGGGGCGACAACCAGTTCCAGCTACGCTATGTCTCCCAGATCATGACGCCTATCACAACGACCTCCGATCTTGCCAACGCCTGTTCCCGCTTCGCCAAATTCGATTTCGTTACAGTCGATACCGAGTTCATGCGCGAGAGTACTTTCTGGCCGAAACTGTGCCTGATTCAGCTCGCGGGTCCCGAGGATGCCATCACCGTCGACCCCATGGCCGACGGAATAGACCTGACGCCCTTCTTTGACCTGATGCGTGATGAAAGCACGGTCAAAGTGTTTCACGCGGCCCGTCAGGATATTGAAATCGTTTATCATCTCGCCGGGTTCGTGCCCCAGCCGGTCTTCGACACGCAGGTCGCGGCCATGGTCTGCGGTTTCGGCGACTCGGTTTCCTATGATCAACTCGTCGGCAAGGTGACCGGGCATCGGATCGACAAGACGCACCGCTTCACCGACTGGGCGCGTCGCCCCCTGACCGACAAACAGCTTTCCTACGCGCTGGCCGACGTCACGCACTTGCGCGACGTCTACCTGTTCCTGAAGGCTAATCTGGAAGAGCAGAACCGCGCGCACTGGGTTTCGGAGGAAATGGAGGTCCTGACCTCTCCCGAAACCTATCGTATGGCCCCGGAAAACGCCTGGAAGCGGCTCAAGATGCGTGTGCGCAAGCCGCTCGAACTTGCCGTTCTCATGGAAGTCGCAGCCTGGCGCGAGGAAGAGGCCCAGCGCCGAGATGTTCCGCGCAACCGTGTGCTGAAGGACGAGGCGATCTACGAGATCGCCGCGCAACAGCCGCGCGACGCCAGTGCGCTCGGTGCGCTTCGCACGATCCCGCGCGGCTTCGAGCGCTCACGCGTCGCGGAGGACATCCTGTCCGCCGTATCGCGTGCCCTGGCCATTCCGAAGAAGGATCTGCCCCCTGTCCCGCGAGGCCGGCCGCAGGCCGAAGGGTCGGCGGCGGCGGTCGAGCTCCTCAAGGTGCTCCTGAAGCTCGTTTGTGAATCCCATGGTGTCGCCGCGAAAATCGTCGCGACGGTGGATGAGCTTGAGCAGATCGCTTCCGACGACAATGCGGACGTGGCGGCCATGAAGGGGTGGCGCGGCGAGCTTTTCGGTCAGGCGGCAATCAAGCTGAAGCACGGCAAGCTGGCGCTCGCATTTGCCAATGGTCGAACCGTTCTCCTGGATCTGCCTGAGGAAATGCAGGTCGAGGCCTGACATTCCCGGCCCACGGGAGATGAACTGGAACAAGAAAAAGGCCCGCCTCCTGCAGGAGGCGGGCCTTTCGCTTTTTGGCGGGCAGGGGACCTGCTCAGTTGGCGCTGACTTTGACGTTCAGCAGGCCGGTGAGCGTTTCAGGCGCGGTTGCGGCAAGGCCCAGAAGCTGCGCAGCGAAGACCGGGCTTCCCGGTTCCATGCTGATCTTCAGCCGTTCCGGGTTCGCAAGGAACTCATTGAGCGCGTTTTCCAGTTCATCCGCGAACGGGGTCTTGGAAAGCGGGCCGAGTGCCGCGCGGACCTGCGCGACCGTACCTGAGCGGATCGTCTCCACCGGAACGTCGTTCTTCCTGGATTCCTGCTCCAGCATCGCCGTGATGATTTCCGCATCCTCGATGACCAGAGAACCGCTCTTGATCGTGAGCGACGCGATGGCCTCCTTGGCACGGCTGGGATCCTCGAAGACGACCTTCGGCACTCCGCCAAGGGTGACACGCAGGGTGGCGCTACCGCCGTTCTCCAGACGAATACCCGCCTGTTCGAGCGTCAGATCTTGCGTAGCCTCGTTCCAATCGATCAGCAGGGTCTGATTGATCTGCAACGCATCGAAGCCCATGGCCTTTGCGACCCGCCGGGCCTTCGGATTGGTGATCATTGCGACGGGCAGGTTCAGGCCTTCAAGAACATTGGCGATCCGCGTCGGAATGGGGCCGATGAAGTCATGAAGCCCGAGCTCGTATGAGTCGAGCGAAAGCGTCACCGGCGCATTAGCCGGAGCCATCGCGAAATCCTTGATCTCAATGCCACCGATGGTCGGAACGGCGGCAAGCATCGCAGGAATGTCGAGCCGGGCCTGTGACTTCTTGAGTTTGAGCAGGGCCACATAGTCGGCATAGGTGATATCCGAGATCGCGAGCCGGGACAGGCCGAACTGGGCGCTGTTTTTCGGATTGGAAATCCCCGCACCCTCGACAACGATGGATCCGACGCCTCTCTGCGTCATGTCCGATACGTCGACGAGGCCGACCTGGGCGATCCGCGTTGCGCCCTGGTTGATGTGCAGGCCTTTCATGTTGAACTGACCAAGATTGTACTTCGTCAGGAGCGGGACAAAGGCCGCGAAGAACTCATCCTTGTCTTCGGGAGCGCCGCCGAGGAGGAGAGGATCCAGAAGCTTGGCGAGGCCGGCCTCGGGCTTTCCCATCGCGAACTCATGAAGAGTAAGCTCGTCAAGCTTGATGGTGAGGTCTTCTTTCTCCATCTCGACCGAATAGTCGTTGATGCCACCGTCTCCAATCACGATGTCACTCGTCAGGTCCGGGAACAGGGCAGGGTCGACGAGCCGGAAAACAGGCCGGAAATCCATGTCGTGATAAAACATGCGGCCAGCCGTCACGTTCATCGACATATTGGGGGCCTTGTCGTCGAGCGACAGGCTGTTCTTTGAGCTCTGCGAAGAGCCATCTGCTTCGTAGCTTTCGATTTGAAGCCCATTGATCCCGCGAACCACCAAATTGTCGTACTGGCCCACCTGTTCGATGCCCGTGGCGGCAAACCGCAATTCAAGCTTGGGCGTCTTCACAAGCTCCGCCTGGCTGGAGCTCAAATAATCGGCGGTGGCGGAAAAGAAGGACTTGATAGGAGTGCTGGCATCGATTGCCGGGCGTTCGATCTTCCGCTCCTTGTAATGCACCACTTCAAGGTTGGTGGCGTTCATCTGATAGGTGATGTGCTGCGGCTTTTTCGCTTCTGGTTTCCCCTCAGGCGCCGCAGCTTCGGGGGCGTCTTCCTGGCTCTTCGGGGGCTGGTCGGGCGTTTTGGTGGGGACCACAAAGTCAAAGCTCACCGTATAGCCTTCGGGGTAGCTGAGCCGACCGGCCTGGAACGTGTCTCCATCAATCGAAATGCGTTCGGCAGAGACCAACGGGCTGGTCACCTTCACCGACCCTTCAAGCGTGGGCAGAGTGCCCAGCGGCAGTTCGAAGGGGATGACAACTTCCACGTTTTCGATGGTCGTGACATCGCCATCTTGAGAGATCGCGCCATGCCCGGCGGTGGTTGCGCCGAGTGTGCGGTAGTTTGCCATGTAGGCGTCGATGATCTGCTCAGGCGTGTCCGCGGCAAGCGCCGGTCCCGATCCAATGACCAGTGTCGCCAAACCTATGGCTCGCCCATGTCTTCCTAGGCTGCCTGTGAATGCGTACATGCGGATCTCCTGTAGAATGCACATTTGGGTATTAAAATGCCGGGGCGGCATGAGCCTGCCCCGGCTTGAGCTTGGTTCCGATCGGGCTGCCTACTGGTTGGCCTGAATTTCAACAGCCAGCATATCGGGAATGGTCTGCGGCGCGATCATCGCGACGCCAACGATCTGTCCAAACGGGACGGGCTGCGCAGGATTGGCCGATACGGTGAACGTGCCCGGCTGGTTCAGGAAGGCGACCGCCGCATTCTGGATCTTTTCCTGCAAGCCCGGGTTCTGCAGCAAGGCGAGAATGTTGGGCATGGCTCCCGACAGCTGGTCGACGAGGCCCGCGCGATCCGTTCCAGCCTCCTTGGCCTGCATGTCGAGTATCCGGTCAACCATGGTGTCATTGCGGAAGTGGATATTGAGATCAACGATGGAGATCATCTGCAACAGGCCGGTCAGCTTTCCGAAATCGCTCTCCGCCTCCTGGAATTGGGCAAGCACCTCAGGCGTCAGGCCGAGAAGCGTCGTGGAGATATGCAGAGCGCCCATATCCTTGCCGGAAATCTCGAAATCCTCCAGCGCGGCCTTGCCATCTGCCGCGGACCACATGCCCGCGCCCTTGATGCTCAGGTTCAGGCTGTCATAGCCCAGTTCCGTCATCTGTTTGGCAAAGTCCTTGTCCTCGACCGAATTCGGGTCGATCAGGATGCCCTCCACGTTCAGCGACGCCTTGATGGACCCGTCATCGCCGATCGGGTTGAGTGTGCTTGCGAACCGCTCGATCGGCACATCCGCTTCATCCTCTGCACTCATCTTGATGCCGGTGAATTCCATCTCGCGATAGAAGGGCGGCTTTTCGATGGCCGTGGACGGGTTCTTGATTTCCTCAGGCGAGGGGATGCGCAGGCCCTTGAATGCGCCGACCTCGACTTTCACCATATCTCCGTCCAGAAGAAACGAAAGATCTGTGAGCGCCATGCTCGATGATGTGATCGAGCCATCGGCCTGGAGCGCTGCGTCCGACAGGGAAGCGCTGCCGATCGAAAAAACGCGTTTGTCGCCTTTTGCGGAGTAGTCGGCTGAAATTCCTTTCATGACAACTTCCTCGCCCGCGACCGCGACGCTCTCGACGGAGACTTTCGTCGCGTAGCCTGCCTCAAGCGAGGTCAGGAACGCGTCGGCGACCGGATTGCCGGTCGGCTCGAAAGCGAAGGCCGTATGGGGTGTGGCTAGGGTCGCGCCAAGGATCACCGCATAAGCGGTGCGTGAGAGGAAGTTGACACCCATTCTGGTCTCCAAATCTAGTTTCGGGCACTCGCCCATGCGCTTCGCCGGCTGCAAATCGGGGGGAGCAAGCCGGGAATCAGTTAACCGAGGCCGCCACGCTCATTCATGCTGGCGGCAAAGATGTGGCAGGCAATTCAAAAGGATCCATCTGCCGGATCCGAAGGCCACTCGCCTGGTCGGTCGAGATCAGGCCGACTTCGTTGCGGCTTCAGGAAACATCTCCATCGCCGCTTTAACGTCTTCAAGCTGCGGGAGGCTTGCTTCGTTGCCCAGATGCTGGATCGCGTGCGCCGAAGCGGCCCTTGAGAACCGGAAGTGATCTGCCCAGGGCGCTTCGGGGTTGCTCAGATACGAGTAAATATAGGCGCCGTGGAACACATCGCCCGCGCCGTTGGTGTCTACGATCTTGTCCGCAGGTACCGCAAGCGAAGGCATCACCTGAACTGTCCCGGTTTCATCGTACCAGACCAGGCCGCGCTCTCCCATTGTGATACCCCCGATACGGCAGCCATGGGCCTTGAGGTAGTCCAGTGTCTGGCGAGGGTCCAGCTCCAGCTGCTCACTGAAACGCTCCGAAACGATCGCGACATCGATATAGCGCAGGACTTCATCCGTGTTCGGCCGCACAGCGCCGCCATCGATGGAGGTCAAGATTCCGGCCTCGCGGCAGGTTTTCGCATAGTGCAGCGCCGCGTCGGGCAGGTGCCCGTCGATATGCAGCGCTCGGCAGCCATCGAGGTTGAGAAGGGGGAAGGGGTGAAGGAAATTATCGTCCCGGCAGCGCACGATCGCGCGCTTGGATCCCTTGGGCATGATGAAGGAGAGGGAGGACTCCCGCACCTTGCGACCATGAAGCTCAATCCCGTATTTGCCGGCCATGTCGGAAAACATGTGGGCAAGCCAGTCATTTGCCTGAGAGCAGATCAGGTCCGGCTTGTGCCCGAGCCGGGCGCAACAGAAGGCCGCCGTAACCGCGTTTCCGCCGAAACTCACGGCATAATCCTGCGCGATCGTTTTTTCGTCGCCGGTGGGCAACTCGTCTGTGAGGAAGGTGATGTCGATATAGGCCTGACCGATGAAAAGGGCTTCCATACGTACTCTCTATCGGGTTCGAATTCTTGATCACGAGCGTGATCATGGGCGTGCGGAGCGGAGTTTTCGCGCCTTTGGCGAATGGTGCAACCCGTCATACGAAAATTCGCGCCATTCAGCAGCCGTTTACGTTCCGGGTGCATTATTAACGGATCAGTCACCCTGTTTCTGCGGACACGCGCTTGTCACGACGTTACAAAATTTTCTTCCGCGTCCTGTTCTTTGCGGTGCTGCTGGCGATCGTGCCCCTGGCCGTCGCCAAGTTCAGCCTGGATCACTATGCGGAATCACGCGCGCGCACGGAGTTGCGGGCGGCCGCACAGCGCTATGTCTTGCGCGCTGAAGAGGCGCTGGCCGACGGGGTGACCGCGCTCCAGACACTCGTGGCCGATGGCCATGTTTCCTGTCTGCCCAATGCGCATCTCGCTTATGGCGCCGTCATGCGTCAACATGCCTTCGTTCAATCCATCGATGTGGTGGATGCCAATGGCATTCCGATGTGTTCGTCCCCAGTCCGGCCACGTTCCGGGGATGCGCTCCTGCCTGCCTACAGGCCTGATTCTCCGATGGTGGGGCTTGGGTTGCTCGACGAGTCTTTCGAGGGCGTGCACCTTGCGGCGGTCAGCTGGCATGTGGGCAACGGGGTTCGCCTCGTTGCGGAGCTTTCCGCACCTGGTGTCTCCATCGATGCCGGACCCGAATATCTGCGCTCATGGCGACGGATCGAAGTGCGGCTTGCGCAGGATGTCCGGTGGATCACGGTTGGTGAGGCGATCGATGATCAGACGGCATCCGCAGAGATCAGTGGTCAGGAGATTGTCGAGTATGTGCGATCCGAGCGCTATCCGCTCCAGGCCACGATTGTCGCGCCGATCGATGCCGCTGCGGTGTTGGTTGCCGACCTGAAAGTGCTTGCGGCGGTGGCCTGCGGGGCCTTTGCCGTGCTCTTCATGGTTGTTTCCTTGTGGGCGTCCTGGCGTCCGGACCAGGCGGCGGACGATGAGTTCATCTCAGCCATCCGGCGTGGCGAGTTCGTTCCCTATTATCAGCCTGTCATGGATATCGAGACGGGCGGCTTGCGCGGTTGCGAGGTCCTGATCCGCTGGCGGATGGCGGATGGGACCATCGTCTCTCCGGGGCAGTTCATGCAATATGCTGAAACCTCCGGCCATATCTTTGAGATGACTCGCCAAATCATGCGCAAGACGATCTTGGAAGTTGGCGATCTTTACGAAAAGAACCGCGACCTGAAGCTCTCGGTGAATCTCTTTGCCGGGCATTTCGAGGACCGCCGGATTATTGAAGATCTCCAGGCGATCTATGGCGATTCAAAGATCGCATTCTCGCAGATCGTCCTTGAGGTCACAGAGCGCTTCCCGCTTCGCGACGTGAAGCTCGCGCGCAGGATCATTGCCGAGATGCAATCCCTCGGGTTCCGTGTGGCGCTGGATGATGCGGGCACGGGCCATGGTGGCCTTGCCTACCTGCAGACCCTCGGAATCGACATCGTCAAGATCGACAAGATGTTTGTCGATACGCTCGGTTCCGACGCGACGGGCAGCTCCATCGTGGACATGCTTGTTGAGCTTGCTGGCAACCTCGGCATGGGAATTATCGCCGAAGGCGTGGAAACCATGGAGCAGATCACGCATCTGCGCGCGTTGGGGGTCACATCCGCGCAAGGCTACATTTTCGCCCCTCCCTTGCCTGGGCCCTTGTTTGTGCAGCTTGCAGAAGCATTGACGGCCGGTGAAGAGAGCACGCCGGAGTTGGAGATGGCGGATGACGCGGCTGCCGAGGAGGAGCTTTCGGTCGCCGTGAACGGCTGATCGAATATCTTTTTCAGAAACGCTGGGAAAAGTCTCGGTTTCGCCCCGTCTTGCTATGGAGAGACTGGGGGCGAAAAGGCTGACGCCCCACGCCAAACGTTCTGGGGGCTGGGGACGCAGTTTTTAGCCGATCTTTGCTAGGACAGGTTGTCGCCCCGCTTGTGTTGCAGTGCGAATGAAATCTAAAAATCGATAGAAATTACAAGGTTCTTTCGCTTCGTATTGGCAAAAGTGCTGCTATGGCAAAGAGGAGCGCAAGGGGTTTACTGGTCCAGACCAACGCGCTATCGATCCATACCACCGGAGAGGCCGTCAGACCTGAGTGTCATTCGCTGTGTGGTTTGATGGCTAAGCGGTCAACACAGAATCTGTGCCCGGTTGTGATGGCGTGCCGCCATCGCCTTTTGAGCGGTATATGTTTCGTGGATAAGAGGCGCCTTGAATGGAAATCAAGCCCGACCGACTGGGGAAGGTAGCTCTTCTCGCTGCGATCAGTTCGCGCGAGGAAGAAGAGCTATTCAAGCAGCATATCGCGTCGAGCACGCGGTTGAAGCTCGGCATTACATTTGTGAGTGGTGTCCGTAGCGATGTCACAAAGACATTCGTGAAATCGCTGGTTGCTTGCGCACTCCAGAGCCACATCATTCACCATCAGCACAATGAGATCCATGCTGTCATCCACGCGGGGCTTGAGTGTCTGAAGGGGGTTGTGTCGGATGTCGCTGCCGAATCCAGTTTGAAGATGAAGGTCGCGATCGTCTCGGATGGTCGCTGGTTGGTCATCGCCGCTCATGGCGAATCTGCCTTCCACCCGGAGACTAATCACGAGCGTGTCGGTTTCGGGGTGATGCATCTCTAGCCGTTTGTCCGGTTTAATTCGCACGAAATTGAGTTGGGTTGCACGAAGGTGCGACCGAATACCTGTAAGTGTGAATACGGCTCAGCGGGCTCCATCTCACGTAACGGCGTAAGTAATAATGCGTCAGTTTAAGCTGTCGCAGCGGAATCGCGGGCATAGTGTCCTACGTATAGGTCCGTATATGATGCGCTTGTTATCTGCCAAGTGGCAGAAAACAAAGGAAAATACCGAGGGGTTAGGCACAATTTTCGATTATGCCACTTTGCCGCAATCAAACATCGCAAGTGGCTATGGACTTTGCGTCTTACGGGTGAGATATAACACTCAAGTTGAGGTTGAGGTTTGGAACCGAGCCTCGGCGGGCCCAAGGGCCGAATATAGGTTTCGCCAATGTGGGCGGAACTCGTGAACGATGCCCCACCTCCCCGGGGCTGTGAATCAGTGATCAGGGGTAGCATTCGGACCCATCCGGTATGTTGCCTATCGGTTTTGGCCCCGCCACGGGGCGTGTGATCTCGTGACCAGAGCGGCTTGTCATGCCCGTGCCGGGCGTGCCTCGGAGCCCCTCAAGCATCAAAATCGCCAGTGTCTCAGTGTCCTTGCCGTGATGGCGAGTGTCTGATTTTCTTGAGCGGAAATACACGTAATACGGGTAAATACGCATCGTAGAATATCAGGACGGGTACGAGCTTATGCGAGCTTGTTTGGTCGCCCCCTTGTGGGATAGCGGTCATGCAATGCAGAACGAGTACGAGATTATGCAGGTTTCCCAGCAATTTGAAGCAAGAGAGCGCGACCGGGGCGATGCCCTGGAGCCCGACATTGCCGCGGTATCGTGGCAAATCGGGACGGCGTTCGTTGCTGGCACATTGCTGGAAGTGGCGAGTCATCCAAAGCCGGGTCTGGTGACGGCGCGTTCGAACGGATCGCACAAGGACATGAACATTCAAACGTTCATGCTTGCGTCCGCGGCGATCGCGCCGTGTTTTTATCTGTGCGCCGAAGCTGGAATTCGCCACCAGGGATCGTCCCGCGATCTGCTGCGCCCTGTGCGTGAGATCGGGTGTCGTTATGAAGGTCTTCTTCTGTCGGCAACCGGTGGTGTCAACACGCAGCGCGGCTTCCTGTTCTCTGCTGGCGTTCTGAGCGCGGCAGCCGGAAGGCTGGTACGCGATCAGATGGCGATTGAAGACGAGGCGCTCTTCTCTGTCGCAGCTGCGATGACCGACGGTCTTTGCGCGCGGGAGCTGAACGGGACGTCCAATCGCGAGCCGGGAACAGCGGGCGAATGGCTCTACCAGCGCTACGGGGTGCTTGGCATCCGTGGCGAGGTGGAGGCTGGCTTTCCGACCGTCGTCGAGGCGGGTTTGCCAGCTTATCGCTATGCGAAAACAAAGGGTGCGTCTCTGGAAGAGGCGCTTGTCCACACCCTGATTTCACTGATGGCGGCCACCGAGGACACAACGCTTTTGTGGCGTGGTGGCTTCGATGCTCTCGATTTCGTGCGTGAAAAGGCGCGCGAAGCGGTTTGCCTGGGGGGCGCTCTGACGCCGGCCGGTATGGCAGCCATCAACCAGCTCGACGCTGAGTGCATCACTCGCAATTTGAGCCCCGGTGGTTCGGCAGATCTTCTGGCGGTCACTTATGGGGTCGATGTGCTCGTTAGTGGCGCCCCTGGAGCGGGGACCGCTTTCTCCGGCCAGCCTGAAACGGCGGGTCAGTTCCCTCAACCCCCGAGGATATCATGAACATCATTGTCTACTCAGGGATGGCCTACCTCATCACGGCCGTGATCGCCTTCGGCGTGATCGGCGTGATCGTCGGCATCTCGAAGTTCCTCTCCCAGCCCTCCGAATAGACTGTCGATCAAAGATGTTGAACCAACTTCTCACTATCTTCCCCGGCATCGGGACCCTCTTCGTCCAGGATCCGGTGATCGCGTTTTCGAGGCTGGGGCTTATCGTCCTTGGCTTCGTTCTCGCCTATCATGGCTTCAAGCGTACGCTTGAGCCTCTCATCATGGTCCCGATGGGACTCGGTATGATGGCGGTTAACGCCGGCGTCATGTTCCTCGAAGCTGGCCAGATCGGCACGCTGATCATTGCGCCGATGGTGTCTGAGACCGGTCCGCTGGTCGACATCATGCAGATCAACTTCCTGCAGCCGATCTACAACTTCACGTTCGTGAACTCGTTGGTCGCTTGTATGCTCTTCATGGGCATCGGCACCATGGCGGACATTTCGTTCATCCTGGCGCGCCCCTGGGCCTCGATCACGGTGGCAGTCTGCGCCGAGCTCGGCACCTTCGTGACGCTGGTTATCGGTTACTACATGGGTCTGACCCCCGGCCAGGCGGCCGCGGTTGGCTCCATCGGTGGTGCTGACGGCCCGATGGTTCTGTTCGCCTCGCTGATCATGGCGAAGGACCTGTTCGTCCCGATCTCGATCATTGCCTACCTGTACCTGTCGCTGTGCTACGCCGGCTACCCGTACCTGGTTCGCTGGGTCGTCCCGGAGAAGTATCGCGCCCTGGAAGTCGAAATCGAGTTCCCGGATGTGTCGAACCAGGCGAAGTTCATCTTCACCATCGTTGCCGCGGCTCTGCTCTGCCTGCTGCTGCCGGTTGCTTCCCCGCTGATCCTGTCCTTCTTCATGGGCGTTGCGATCAAGGAAGCCGAGATCGAGCCGTACCAGGCGCTTCTCGAGAACACGATCGTTTACGGTTCGACCCTGTTCCTGGGCCTGATCCTTGGCGTGCTCTGCGAAGCTTCGACCCTGCTTGACCCGCGCGTTGCCATCCTTCTCGTCCTCGGCATCACCGCTCTGGCCATCTCGGCTCTCGGTGGTCTCGGCGGCGGCTGGCTCGTGTGGTGGTTCACCAAGGGCAAGTACAACCCGACGATCGGTATCGCCGGTGTGTCCTGCATGCCCTCCACCGCGAAGATCGCACAGCGTTGCGCCTTCGAGGCAAGCCCCTACGCGATGATCATGCCCCTCGCCATGGGCGCATCGATCTGCGGCGTCATCGTCTCGGCCATCGCGGTCGGCGTGTTCGCCTCCACGATCGGCCTGGTCGGCTGACCAGTCTGCCCGGCGCCCACGTTCTCGTGGGCGCCGGACCCCCTCCCTGGCAAACCGGTTGAAATACGGAAACGTCAGGTAAAGCCTCCCGATCTTTGCCTTCAGGTGAATACGGGAGCAACCACCGGTACCGCCCATGTGGCGGGGGTGGATCCTCCCCGACGTGACGGTCGGGAAACGCAACTCGACCGCTCGAAGAAGACACCATGTCGTTCCTCACAAGCTCAGTTGAGACCTGCTTCGAAATCGCTGGATGCAGCGACGTCAGACCGCGTTCTGGCCGAATCGGCCCGGTCTGTTTTCTCAATGAAATTCACTCCACCAACCGTTTGTTGGCTGAATTGCAGGCTGGGGGCGCCGAAACCGGCTTGACCCTGGTCGCTCACCATCAGACCGCAGGAACCGGCAAGCAGGATCGCTTCTGGTTCTCCAAGCCCGGCAAGGGTATTGGCATTTCGCTTCTCCTGAAGCCCGAGCGGCCGATTGAGGAAATCTCCAAATTCACGCTCGTGCTTGGCGTCGCGGTGGCTGAGGCCATTCGCAAGGCGACCGGGGTCGACGCCGAAGTGAAGTGGCCCAACGACATTCTGGTCAACGGTCGCAAGCTGTGCGGCATCCTTTGCGAGCTTGTGCTCACCGATGAAGGGGAGGTGGCAAATGTCATCGCCGGCATCGGAATCAACATCAACATGGCTGAGTCGGATCTTCCGCCGGAGCTTGAGGGGATCGCCACCTCGCTCGCCATGGAAGCGGGCTGCAATCAGGACGAGAACACCCTGCTTGAAGCACTCTTCACCGAAATCGAAACCTGGACTTCGCTATGGGAGGAAAAAGGTTTCTCCCCCATTCGCAAAGCATGGATGGAGCGGTCTTGCACAATCGGTCAAGTCATTCTGTTTGACGCAGGTGACGCGCGACTAACGGGCACGGCGACAGATCTGGGTTCTGATGGAAGTCTAAGTATTCGCGATCGGAGCGGGGTAACCCACCGCTTCGTTTACGGAGAGGCGTTGCAGTCGGCGAAAAACTCGTCGAAGCGGCGTTAATACAACTAAACAGAGGTTGTTCCATGTCCACAATCGGTAAACAGAAAGATTGGCACCGTCGATCTGCAGATACTGCAGAGCGGCTGGCTGCTGCTGCCCAATATATTGGAGCTGGCAAGCAGTTTAAGCCGGAAGATACGGTTGCCCTTCTCGAGGCGGTTATTCGCCCCGGTGACCGCGTCAATATTGAAGGCAATAACCAGAAGCAGGCCGATTTCCTGGCCGAGTCGCTGAACAAGTGCGATACGAGCAAGATCAATAACCTGCACATGGTGCAGTCTGCCGTTCCGCTCGCAGTTCACCTCGACCTGTTCGAGACTGGCATTGCCAAGAAGCTCGACTTCGCTTTCGGTGGCCCGCAGGCTGGCCGCGTTGCCAAGTTTATCCAGGAAGGCAAGCTGGAACTGGGTGCGATTCACACGTACCTGGAACTTTTCTCCCGCTACTTCATGGACCTGACCCCGAAGGTCTCTCTGATCTGCGCCTACAAGGCCGACAGGCAGGGTAACCTCTACACGGGCTTCAACACCGAAGATACGCCGACGATCGTCGAGGCGACCAAGTTCAGCCAGGGTATCGTTATCGCCCAGGTCAACGAGATCGTCGACGAGCTGCCGCGTGTCGATATCCCGGCCGACTGGGTGGACGCTGTCTGTCAGTCTCCGAAGCCGTTCTTCCTTGAGCCGCTCTTCACCCGCGATCCTGCTCTCATCACCGAGAACCAGATCCTGCTCGCCATGCTCTGCCTGAAGGGCATCTACGCCGAGTACGAAGTGAAGCGCCTCAACCACGGCATCGGCTTCCTGACCTCCGCGATCGAACTCATGCTGCCGACTTACGGTGCCGAGCTTGGTCTGAAGGGCAAGGTCTGCACGCACATGTCGTTGAACCCGCATCCGACCATGATCCCGGCGATCGTGGAAGGCTGGGTTGAGCAGATCCACTGCTTCGGCGGTGAGCTTGGCATGGACAAGTTCGTCAATGCCCACCCGGACGTGTTCTTTGTCGGGCCGGATGGAACCATGCGTTCCAACCGTGCATTCACGCAGGCTGCCGGTCACTACGCCAATGACATGTTCATCGGCGGTACGCTGCAGATCGACAAGTACGGCAACTCCTCCACCGCCACTGCAACCCGCGTTGCTGGCTTCGGTGGTGCGCCGAACATGGGCTGCGACCCGCGCGGTCGTCGTCACTCCTCTGAGGCGTGGCTGAAGTGCGGTGCAGAACAGCCGACGCTCGACCGTCAGCTGGGCACCATGCCCCGCGGCAAGAAGCTGGTCGTGCAGGGTGTGGAAACCTTCGGTGAAGGCCGTGCTCCGGTCTTCGTGGAAGAGCTGGACGCTCTGCAGCTGGCCAAGAACGCCAATCTGCCGTTGCCCCCGGTCATGATCTACGGTGACGACCTCACCCACATCGTGACGGAAGAGGGCATCGCTTACCTCAACCGCTGCCCGGACATCGAGGCCCGTATGGCCGCCATCCGTGCAGTTGCCGGTTACACCGAAATCGGTGCGCAAGCCAAGCCGGAAGAGACCAAGCGTCTGCGTGAGATGAACATCGTGAAGACCCCTGAGGATCTCGGTGTCGATCGCAAGCGTGCGGATCGCTCGATGCTTGCCGCTAAGAGCATCCAGGACCTCGTTACGTGGTCTGGCGGTCTCTACAACCCGCCGGCTCGGTTCCGTAACTGGTGATGAAGGATCATTGAACCATGTCTTTGAATACACTGGAATTCCAAGTCAAAATCGACGCGGCGACCAAAAGCGTCGATGCCGCGACGCACTACGGCGTCGTCGGCTCGGGTGACATGGAAGTCATCATGGAGCCGAAGGACCTCAAGGGTGCCGTTTCCGTGAAGATCGTCACCCCTGTCACTGGCTTTGACGAGCTGTGGAAGCGTGTCATCGAGACGTTCGCGTCCGAGACGCTGCTTGGCGACGTCTCTCTCGAAATCAATGACAACAATGCCACTCCGGCGGTCGTGCTTCTGCGCCTGCGCCAGGCATTTGCCGAAGCGACCTCGGACTAAGGAGATATCCCATGCCGAAATGGAATGAAATTCAGGAGCAGAGCTTCCTGGAGACTAATGCCCGCGATCGGGCCATCGGGATGGTCGACGAAGGCACCTTCACGGAACTGGTTGGCCCGCTTGACCGTTTCTCCAGCCCGCATCTTGATGTGCTGGGCGACGCCAAGTGCTTCGACGATGGTATCGTGACGGGCATTGGCAAGATCGGTAAGACGCCGGTTTTCGTCATCTCGCAGGAAGGCCGCTTCATCGGCGGCGCCGTCGGCGAAGTCCATGGTGCGAAGATGGTGAACGCCGTTCGCCTCGCCATCGAGTTCCACGACAAGCTGAAGGCTGAGAACCCCAACATCTCCGCCGAGGAACTGCCGATTGTGGCGTTCTCTCTGGAGACGGGTGGTGTGCGTCTGCACGAGTCCAACGCCGGCCTGCTCGCGCATGCCGAGTTGATGGATCAGATCCAGAAGGCTCGCCACAAGGTTCCGGTGATCGCGGTCATCGGCTCGAAGGTCGGCTGCTTCGGCGGCATGGGCTTCGTCGCCGCTGCGATGGACGCCATCGTGATGAGCGAGTTCGGCCGTCTCGGCCTGACCGGTCCGGAAGTTATCGAGCAGGAAATGGGCAAGGACGAGTTCGACTCTTCCGACCGCTCGCTCGTGTTCCGCACCACCGGTGGCCGCCACAAGTACGTCATGGGTGACTGCAACGTGCTCGTTGGCCCGAAGGTCTCCGATTTCAAGGAAGCGATCGGCAAGCTCGCCGTTCTTCCGATCGAGGACTTCGAGCCGATGCGTCGTATCGGTTCTCCCGAACTGGTCGAAAAGCAGCTCAAGTATGTCGCTCTGGCTGCTGAGATGCACCCGGCTGACGCCCGCGACATGTGGGCCAAGGCGGGCAATGAGGATGCTGCCGAGATGACTGAAAAGCCGCTCGACAAGTTCCTCGCCGAGACCAAGCGTCTCGAGCTGTAACCGCGGTCAGTTATCTCAATTCAGGAGACAATCATGGAAATGCAAGAAACCATGATGGGGCGTGGTCGGGATGCGATCGACATGATCGTGGACGCCGACAGCTTCAAAGAGGGCGTCATTGGCGCCAAGACCTTCGAAGACGAGACCTTTGGTCCCGGTGCGGCGGTCGGTACGGCCACTCTCGATGGTAAGGAAGTGACCATCATCGCGTCGGACGCCATGGCGTTCAACGAGAAGTTCCCTGTCGTCTATGCCGGCATCATCGGCATGGAAGAAGGGTACAAGATGGCCCAGTCTGTCTATGCCTCTCTGGCTGCCGACGCAGACAAGCCGCTCGCTGAGAAGCGCGCCATTGTTCTGATCGTCGACACCCCGGGCAACGGCCCCGGCAAGGTCGAGGAAATCATCGGCATGAACAAGGCCACTGGTGCATACCAGCTGGCGCTTGCGGAAGCCCGTCTCGCGGGTCACCCGATCGTGGCGATGGTTATCGGTCGTGCCATCTCTGGTGCGTTCCTCTGCCACGGCCTGCAGGCTGATCACATCCTGTCGCTGGATGCTCAGTTCGGCACGATGATCCACGTGATGCCGATCACCTCGATCTCCCGCATCATCAAGAAGGACATCGAGACGCTCGAAGAGCTGTCGAAGAGCAACCCCGTCTTCGCTGCGGGCCCGCGCTTCTTCTCCGCTCTTGGTGGCGTGAACGAACTCGTGGGTTCGATTGACGGCATGCGCCCGGCGATCATCAAGCACATTGCTGAGATCCGTGCGCTGAAGGCCGCCGGCGAAGAGGACAAGCTCGGCCCCTGGGGTCGCGGCTTGCTCGGCCAGGAAGTGAAGGGCCGTGTGGTGCGTCCGAAGGTCATCGAAAAGATGAACGAGGAATTCGCTGCAGTAGCCGAGAAATACGCTCCATCTCGCTAACGACCCATAGGGGACGATGAATCATGTCCGACAAACTTCAGGCACTCGAAACAGCCCTAGACGCTTTCAGCACTGTTCCTTCTCTTGAGGAAATGCCGAGGCGGACACTGGCGGATAAGGGAATCGACGGCCCTACTGCCGCTCATGTGATCGAAGAGGTGCATACGCCTTTCAATCTGGCGTATCTCACCTTCACGACGGGGTCTTCGGCGTTCCAGAATATTGTCGGCGTGGTTCATGGTGAGATTTCCGGCCGCTGCGCGGTGGCCCGGACCTTGTTCGAAAGACTCGGGTCCGGGCCACAAGCGAAGATGCTGGTGACCTATCCCCCTCTCGTAAACGTCTTCGCCGCAGACGCCTTGCGCGACTGCGGCGTGGAATGGAACTTCCTGCGCCGCTCCAGCCGTGATGCTCTCATCGTGCAGGCATGCCAGGAACAGCCGAACATCATGCTCGGCGAATCTTCTTTCCTTCGTGCAAGTCTCGAACAGGCGACCAAGATGGGCCTGAAGGACGAGATGCCGAAGAACGTCATTCTCCTGACGGCCGGCACGCCGCTCGATCAGGAGCTTCTGCCGGTGGCTCAGGAGTACGGCTATTCCGTACATGACCTTTATGGTTGCCAGGAGTTCGGGTGGCTCACCGTGAATGGTGTTCCGCTGCGCGACGACATCACGCTCGCGCCGTCGCCGCGCGGAGATGGCTACCGCGAATTCGTGGTTGGCGGCCTTCCCATGGGGGACAGCTTCGTCATCTCCAAGACCGGCCACGTCTGCGATCCGGAAGGCAAGATCATCACATACCGGCGTGAGCGGACTTATCCGGAATATGAGGTGGTCGTCCTCGCAACGACCGCCCATTCCGCAAGCACCGTGGAAAAGGCGTCACGCACCATCCTTCGCATCAAGGGCAGGGTGGTGAAGGTCTCCAAGGACCTCCAGACAAACGCCCCCGCGACAAAGCTCGCCCTGGTGCCCGGTGTGCCGGCCAACGAGGTGGAGGATTTCGAACCGATCGTGATCGAAGGACCGGTCGCTACGAAACTCTTCGACGACATCGTTCAGGCCCAGGCAGATCTCCAGAAGTCCGCGAAAACGGACCCTGCATGGATCAAGGGACGCTGATCATGCTCAACCGGCGCCACGTCCTGGCTCAGTTGTCATCACAGACGCGCGAGGCCCTCGTCCCCGCGCTCCTTGATGGCCTGCCGCACACGATGCGCGACGATGAGACGGAAAAGGCGGTGCTCAAAGGGTTCCTCGAAGATCGGATCCCGGGAATCGTCTGCCGCCCCACGCGCGAGTGCGGTGAAGGGCAGGGGCAGCTCGGTTTTTCGTTCCCGTTCCGTGTCGGCGAGCAGCGCGTCCGATCGTCGCTGATCGTAAATGCGGACGAGGTTACTGCGTATGTGACGCCCTATGAGGTCATGGACCGCGCGATGCGACGCTTTCCGACGGCGCACCCGCGACTTCAAGCCCTCAGCGACTGTGCCGAGCAACACAGTGTTCGACTCGGCCTCATCGGCTCTGCCGCGCTCGCGGCGGTGACAGGCCTCGCTTATGTCCGCCCGCAATCGGATATCGACGTCGTCGTTGATGCCCGGCATGGCGGATCCCTGGAGGCCTTTAATGATGCCGTGGCTGCTCTCTGTGAGGAGCTCGGAATTTCCGTCGATGCCGAATTGGAAGTAAATGACTCCCTCGGCGTAAAAATGAAAGAATATTTCTCTTCCGCCAAAAAAGTACTGGTAAAATATATCGACGGTATAGATTTGGTGGAAAAGGAAAAATTGCCAATTTACAAAGATGCCGCTATGTTAAACAACAAAGCGACATTGGAGTATAATCGAGGAATATTATAAATTCCTCTAAATCAACCATCAAAAACAATGGAGTGAATGATGGACATCAAAGTGAAAATGCCTTCGACGGTCATCTCTATCGAGGTTGCAGTCGGTGATGCGGTCACCAAGGGCCAGTCCCTCGCCGTCGTCGAAGCGATGAAGATGAAGAACAACACGCCGTCGCCGGTCGACGGCACTGTCAAGTCTATTGCCGCAGCTGCAGGCGACCGCCTGAAGCCCGGCGCTCTTCTGATGGTCATTGAGTGATCATGTGAAGTCGGGGCGACGATCCTCGTCGCCCCGTTACAACAGACTCCTAGTCTCACGGAGTAAGTGAAATGGTGATTTATGGACTAGCCCTGATGGGCGGTTGCATGGTCGTCGGTACCGCACTTGGGTACCTGGTCGGTCATCTTCTCGGTATCAGCGCGAACATCGGCGGAGTTGGCATCGCGATGCTCATGCTCGTCGTGTTCTCTCGTCAGCTGATGGACAAGGAGCAGCTTTCGGCTGCGGCTCAGAGCGGCATCAAGTTCTGGAGCGCGATGTACATTCCGATCGTGGTCGCCATGTGCACCCGTCAGAACGTTGTCGCCGCTTTCGATGCCGGTGCTCTGGCGTTCATTGCTGGCCTCGGCGCGACGGCGTCCGGCTTCCTGCTCATCCGTCCGATCTCGGCCCTTGGCCCGCGGAGTGAGCCCCTTCCTCCCCTCGAAACGGAAGGAAAGTAAGTCATGGTTGACGTTCTTCTGCACGGTGTCACCAAGTATCCTCTGGTGACGGCATTCGTGGTCGTCGGCATCATCATGTATGTCGCCGGCATTGTTTCCAAGGTCCTTGGCGGCCGCGTGCACTCTTCGGCTATCGCGATCGTTATGGGTCTGGCTCTGGCCTACTTTGGCGGCAAGTACTCTGGCGGCAAGCATGGTCTGGCCGACGTTGGTCTCTTCTCCGGCCTCGGCCTGATGGGCGGCAGCGTCTTCCGTGATTTCGCGATCGTTTCGACCGCTTTCGGTGCCAAGCTTGAGGAACTGAAGAAGGCCGGCGTCCCGGGTATCGTCTCGCTGTTCGTTTCGGTTGCCGTGTCCATGATCATCGGCGGTGCCGCTGCTGTGGCTTTCGGCTACACCGATCCGGCTGACATCACCACGATCGGCGGCGGCGCCGTGACCTTCATCGTTGGTCCCGTCACCGGCAACGCCCTGGGCGCTTCTTCGGAAGTGATCGCCCTGTCGGTTGCCGCTGGTGTGGTCAAGTCGATCACGGTTATGGTCACCACTCCGTTCCTTGCCAAGATTGCTGGCCTTGATAACCCGGCTGCCGCCTGCGTGTACGGCGGTCTGATGGGCTCCACGTCTGGCGTGGCCGCTGGCCTTGCCGCCACCGACGCCCGTCTGGTTCCCTACGGCGCGCTGACGGCCACCTTCTACACCGGCCTCGGCTGCCTGCTCTGCCCGTCGATCGGCTACATGATCGTCCTCTCGCTGTTTGGCTAACCTTTGGCGAGGGCCAAACAGCACGAGGACTTCTCGCTGGCAATGCAGTACTCCCACACTGCAAATTTCTCAGCAGAAGTCGGTCAAAAAGAGGCAAGTTTGCGATGATTGGATGAATCCAATCGTGACGTTAAATAGTTAACTTGTCTTGCAGCCGCCGGCAGGGCCCTAACTGGGGCTTGTCGGCGGCTTCAACATTCTTCGGGAAGCTCTTTGATGACGACAATTGAAGTTCGCGATGTCCACATGACGTTCGAAGCCTTCGAGGCGCTCAAGGGCATCGACCTGACCCTGACCGAAAAGCGAATTGGTATTGTCGGCTCGAACGGATCCGGCAAGAGCACCTTTGCGAGACTGCTGAACGGTCTTTTGGTACCGACCTCAGGCAAGGTTCTCGTTGATGGGCTCGACACCGCAAGGGACGGCAAGGCTGTTCGTCGCAAGGTGGGGTTCGTCTTTCAAAACCCCGACAATCAGATCGTCTTTCCCATCGTCGAAGAGGACGTGGCCTTTGGCCTGAAGGGATTGAAGCTGCCCGCGGCACAACGCGGTGCGCTCGTGGAAGAGGTTCTTGATCGGTACAATCTCGGTCCCTTCCGCTACCATCCCTCCCACGCACTCTCCGGTGGACAGAAACAGTTGCTGTCGCTTGCCGGTGTCCTCATCACGCGTCCCGATTGTGTCGTCTTCGACGAGCCGACGACGCTGCTCGACCTGCGCAATGCGCGCAGGGTCGCCAATGTGATCCGGGAACTGGAAGAAACCGTCATTATCGTCACCCATGATCTGAAACTGCTTGAAGACTTTGATCGCGTGATCGTCTTCGATCATGGCAAGGTGATCGCTGATGACGAGCCGGGCCCGGCGCTGGCCCACTATGTGGAGCGTATGACATGATGGCCGGACGCGATCCTGCGACTGTGTCGCGCATTCATCGCATCGGGGCTGGGCCCAAGCTGGCGACGCTTGCCGTGGCCGGGACCGTGCTCGTGATCGTCGGGCAGTGGTGGTGGCTGGCTCTCGCCCTTGTTGCCATCCTGGCGCTGTACCGTCTCGCCGGTCTGAGCCTGGTCCAGGCCTATAAGCAAATCCGTCCGCTCTTGTGGATTCTGGTCGTCCTGTTTGCATTTCAGGCCTACTGGGAATCTTGGAATTTTGCCGCGCTGGTGGTGTTGCGCATTGCCGCCCTCGTTCTGTTGGCGGCGCTGGTCACCCTGACGACCCGCACCGACGCTCTGATTTCCGCCGTCGAGACCGGATTGCGGCCATTGAAGCCGCTCGGTGTGGATCCGGGAAAGGTCGGACTGGCATTTTCTCTCGCGCTGCGGTTCATTCCCGTCATCGCATCACAGGCGACGGAGATCAGGGATGCCCAGCGGGCGAGGGGGTTGGGAACCAATCCGGTCGCGCTGGCGCTTCCGCTTGTTCTGCGCACCTTACGCATGGCGGGCGACGTCGCAGATGCTATCGAAGCGCGTTCACCTTATAGCGACGATGATGAACTGCCTCCGCGCTTCATCGCCGACGCCGAGAAATCCCATTCGAGGAAACCATGTCCGGACAGCGAACCTCCACTCGAGACATCGTCTATATAGCTCTCTTCGCCGCGCTGACGGCGGCGCTGGGGCTCTTTCCGCCGATCCCGATCGCCTTTCTCGGCGGCGTTTCCGTGACGGCGCAGTCCATTGGCCTCATGCTTGCCGGCGCAATTCTTGGTGGGCGTCGTGGGGCGCTTTCCATGTTGCTCGTCGTGGGACTTGTCGCGGTCGGTCTGCCGCTGCTGGCCGGTGGCCGGGGTGGCCTCGGTGTCTTCGCCGGTCCGACAGCTGGCTTTCTTGTGGGGTGGGTGCCTGCGGCCTATGTCGTCGGCAAGCTGCACGAGTGGGCCTGGAACCGGCTGAACGTCGTCACCTCGTTCATCTTCTGCGCGATTGGCGGCATTATCGTGCTCTATGCAATCGGCGTTCCCTGGATGGCGATGAACATCGGCGCTCCCCTTCTCAAGGTCGCGATGGCGTCTTCGGTCTTTGTGATCGGGGATGTGATCAAGGCCGGCATCGCGGCTGTAATCGCGGTTGCGATCAAGCGGGCCTATCCGCTGATCGAGCGGCGCGCAGCCGTCTCCTGACGGGCGCTGCGGCGTATTCAATCCATTTTGAACGACGGTTGCGGCCGGTCTTATCCAAGATAGATGAGGCCGGCCGCAACGAATCCGGCAAGGCCGATAAGGGTCGGCAGGATTGTGCCCCCGCGCCAGACCGCGATCAGGAAAGCCACGATCACGCAGACAACGGCGACAATGCAGCCGATGGTCTGTTCGGTCTTGAACAGATTGCTGCCCGAGCGCAGAGCGGACGTGGCGACAATGCCGCCGAGAATGCCGTAGCCCGCCCGGTCGAAGAATTCGCGGATACGCTCGCCGCCCATGCGGTTGCGTGCGACTAGCGGAATAAGCCTGAGAAGCAGGGTTCCCAATGCTGCGCCGCCAGCCACAGCCCAGAGCTGCCATTCGGCGAAAACGGCGTTATGCATCGGTGTTTTTCCTCTCCAGAAGCATGCTGATGCCCGAGACGATCAAGGGCAGCACCAGAAGGGCATAGGAGCCCAGCTCGATGGCGGCGAGCGGCACGAGCAAGGCCCCGAAGGCCGCATTCACCATCAGGTTCCGCATCTTCTTCTGGCGGGCGATGAGCGTGGCGAAATAGATCGGGATCATTGCGCCGAGCGTTGCGCCGACAATGACAGGAACAGAAGCAGCGAGCTGATGCCCCGCGACCGCGCCGATGATCGCTGAGAGGGAGCACATGGCCCCCACGATGCCACAATAGAGAGCAGGGCGCGGCGGACGGCTGTCCATGAGTTTCGGCAGGATGACCGCAAAGGAGCTTGCGGAGAGGAAGCCGACGCTTCCCAGAGCCCTCATGAAGCTCATGGCGGGCAGGCGGCCGAGCACGGACGCCACCATGATGATGAAGCGCAGATTGATGATGACCACCGCAAGGACCGCTGCGACCCAGGCGCCGGCGCGCGCGCCGTCGCTCTGCAGGATCTGCATCGCGGCGGTCTGTGCCGGCGCTGCGACCGTCAGGCTGGTCATGAAGGCTGTCTGAAGCGCGCTGAGCCCGGCCTCGGCACTGATCTGTCCGACACCCATGAACATGATGAGAAACGTGATGATGACGACCGCCGCATCGCGAATTGCGATGGTGAACACGGTCGCTACCGACGCTGTTTGCTCGTCTGCCTCGTTCGATTCTAAAGGGCTATTCATGCTGACTATTGAATTTGAATGATGTCAGGAAACGCGAGGAAGCTTTCTTATTGATATATCGCATTACTGTCAATTCGTGACTTGCTGAGGTTGCAAGAACTCGCAAACGAACGCTGTTTTGTATTTATCGCATGTAAATATTAGTAATTCTTCATCGAAGGTGCGTGATTTCTTCTTCTTTCGAACGCTGCGAGATTGTGTGTGTCCCGCATGTTCTCGCATCATGACGTTTGAAAGGTAAAGGCTTGAAACGTATCAGTACTTACGCGTGGGGTGCTCGCCCGATGAAGGCGGGGGGGGAGGGTTCGCGTCTCGAAACTGTACGGCAAGGATCTCAAGGACTTCAACTTCGTCCCCGGCGACTGCCGCGCCAATCAACGGCAATTCGGATCGCGTGGCTGGTCCTGGTTGAACGTTCGGATCCAAGCGGAAACCGTTTCGCGCGCAGCGCGGTACAAGCCGCAGCTACGTTTCAGGATCCTCACGGAGCGAGGCCTCGCGTGAAATCACATTCTGTATATCTTTGGGAGAGTAATGGCTCCCCGGGCCGGATTCGAACCAGCGACCAAGCGATTAACAGTCGCTTGCTCTACCACTGAGCTACCGGGGAGCAGGTCGGCCGCGCACTCGTCGCGTCGACGGGAGAGGCTATAACAACGCGGATTGCGCTTGCCAAGTCCCGAGGAACAAAAAATGTGGATGAGTGAACCTATTCCGCCCACATTTTGCGCCTGCACAGATCATTTCAGCCTGCCAACCTCGCAGAATTGTCACGTTTATCGCCAAAACAGGCGATGGGTTTGGTGTCTGGCCAAAATCTTCTTCCACAGGCTGCAATATCTTGAGCCGTGGCACGTTGGGACTGTTCGGCGGCAAAATGGCGCTCATTGGCGTGCCGATGCGCGCAGATTGGCGGGGCCGAACCCTCAAGTCCTCGATTCTCGCAAAGGCTGCTTGCGTTCGGTGCGTTTCTTGTCTTGGGATGAAACAAAGCGCGGTCACGCCAGTTCGTACCGGGACGCGTGTTATCACCGGGCAGTCAGGGAGGGGGCACATGGCCGAACTTTTCAATCATGAGAACAGGACGCGGACGGCGGCCCACGCCAGAACCACCACCCGTTACGAAACCGCAAGAACGGCAATCGAATTCGGGGCGGCAATCGCCTTTATCGTCGGCAGCGTCTTCTTTTTCTACGAGTCCCTTCAATATGCAGGCACCTGGCTGTTTCTGATTGGCTCGATTCTATTCGCGGTCCGTCCCGCGGTTCGCCTTGCTCTCGAAATCCGCCTCGTGCGGCTTCCCGACGATATCGAGGAGGCCGGCGCGTTTGCCCGGCTTGAGAATGGTCTTGCCGGAGACGATGCCGCGTGACGCGTTCCGTTCCCGCCGTCATGATTCAGGGCACTGGATCAAATGTCGGCAAAAGCCTCCTTGTGAGCGGACTGGCCCGCGCATTCTTGCGTCGCGGGCTGAAGGTGATGCCCTTCAAGCCGCAGAACCTGTCGAACAACGCAGCAGTGACCGCCGACGGCGGTGAAATCGGGCGTTCGCAGGCGCTTCAGGCGCTGGCCGCGCGGGTGCCCGCAAGCGTTCACATGAATCCGATCCTGTTGAAATCGGAAGAAGGCGGCAGCTTGCAAGTGATCGTTCAGGGGCGGCGCCTTGCGGCTTCGTCCCTGGAGGCGCGGGCCGACATGAAGCGCAATATCCTTCCTCGTGTTCTGGAGAGCTTCGCCCATGTCGAAGCGCAGGCGGATCTGGTTCTTGTTGAAGGAGCCGGAAGTCCGGCGGAGACAAATCTGCGTCGCGGCGATCTTGCGAATATGGGCTTTGCGCAAGCCGCCAATGTTCCTGTGATCCTGGCGGGCGACGTTGATCGTGGCGGGGTCATTGCCGCCATTGTCGGAACGCATTGCGTGTTGGAACCGGAGGATCGCGACCGCATAAAGGGATTCCTGATCAATAGATTCCGGGGAGACGTTGAGCTTTTCGGTGAAGGCCTTTCCGATATCGTCCGGCGCACCGGCTGGCCGTCGCTGGGTATCGTGCCCTGGTTCGATCGCGCGGCGGACTTGCCTGCCGAGGACATTCTCGACTTGATGCCGGTGGCAAAGGTGGGCAAGCCGTCCGGCGCAATCAGGATCGTCGTGCCGGTTTTGGAGGGGGTGTCGAATTTCGACGATTTCGATCCGCTACGGCTGGAGCCCGATGTGGATCTGCGGCTGATCCATTCTGGAGAGGCGTTGCCCGGCGATGCGGAACTCGTGGTGTTGACCGGTTCAAAGTCGACCGTCGCCGATCTCGGGCAGTTTCGGGACCAGGGATGGGATATCGATTTGCAGGCCCATTACAGACGGGGTGGGGCCATCCTCGGTCTTTGCGGCGGCTATCAGATGCTCGGTCGCGCCGTCCATGACCCCACAGGCGTCGAAGGCGCGCCGGGCGATGTTGCCGGGCTCGGTTTGCTCGACGTGGAGACCGTGATTGAAGAGGACAAGCGTCTTGCGGTCGTCACCGGGCGTCATGTGGAGACTGGCAGCCCGGTGCGCGGATACGAGATCCATCTTGGTCGCACCGACGGGGCCGACTGCGCGCGCCCGTTTCTGCAAATCGAGGGACAGCCAGCCGGTGCGTCTTCGCCTGATGGGCAGGTGGCCGGATGCTATCTGCATGGCCTTTTCAGCTCTGACCCGTTTCGCGAGGCCTTTCTTGGGTCGTTGCGAAAGGGCGTATCTCAGTCGAGAGGAGACCGGCTCTCCCATGATGCGCGTGTGGAGGGGGCGCTTGACGTGCTTGCCGACCATGTGGAGGCCGCGCTCGATCTCGATGCAATTCTGTCCATCGCGCGCACGCGCCAGTGAGGGGATTCATCCCCTCCGCCAGATCAGCAATTGGTTGTTGGCGGGCATGTCGCAGTCGCGCGCGATACGGAAGCCCTGATTTGTGGCCAGTTCGTCCACCGCCTCGAAGTCGCGTATTCCCGCCGCAGGATCCCGAGCCCGCAGGAAGGCGTCAAACTCCGCATTGCTCGGCGCGGTGAATTCTCCGCCATATCGAAACGGGCCGTAGACGGCAATCGTTCCGGCTTCTGCGACGGCGCTGCCTGCACCTTCGAAGAAGGCCTCCACGAGAGGCCATGAAACGATGTGAAGGCAATTGGCGGCATAGACGGCATCGACCGGCGCGACCGGCCAGGGATGGTCGGCAATGTCGAGCAACATAGGCTCAAGCAGATTGGCCGGTGCCTCCCGTGCGTGGCGCTGGGTCAATCCCGGCAGGTCCTCTGACAGGTCACTTGGTTGCCACGACAGGTGGGGCAGGAGCCTGGCCAGATGCACCGCATGCTGGCCGGTCCCGCTCGCAATCTCCAGGACCGATTCCACATTTGCAAATTCGTCTCGCAGGATGTCGCCAATGGGCCCCTTGTTGTTTTCGGCCGCCTGCGAAAATGGCGGGGTCGATTCTGTGCCGGGCATATGATCCGTGTTTTGCGGCATTTGGCCTCCAGGAAAGTGCTTATGTGGTCCGCTGTGCCATAGGTGTTAACGCAACGGCAGTATCGATGCGCGATTTCTTCCGCAAGACCGAAATGAATACCGGGAGCGGTAACCAGCGGCCTCAAATGAGTGTTTTCCACATAGGCACGCTCGCAAAACAAAGGGCCATTTTCCCGTATCGCGCATGTCTCGATGCTTCGGTGCAAAGAATGTAACGGGGTCGAAACGAGATAAGGAAATAAAGGGCCCTTAGCTGCTTTCCATGGGTCGTTTCACAAAGAAAACGACCGTCCATTCGGTGCTTTCGCCGCCGGTTCGAACCGCTTCCGTGTGTTATTGCGCGACCATAACGAAATCTTCGGAGCGGAATGGACCGAACAGACCGCGGCGCCTGCAAGGAGTAGGTTTCAAACAGATTAACGCTCCCCCAACGATTCGGCACCGACCCTTGTCAATAGTGTCGTTTGGGCGGAATTCGCAAATAAACGCAGCATGATGGAGAATGTAGTGAGCAATTGCTGTGGCACATGCGAGACTTGCAGAATGGAAACGCCGTCCGTCCCGGGCTGGCTTTCGCCAAAAAATGTCTGGTTTCCGAATGTGGTCATGATCCGGGTCCGCAAGGATTGCCCCCGGTGCACGCGTCAACACGCGACGCTGACGGCCGAACACGCTTGATGAGAGACGGCAATCGGGCCTTCGGGCCCTGATTTCCGTCTCCCAATTCCGCGACTGCCCGACAGAAAACGGGCCCCTCCACCCCCCCCCTCACCCACACAGACGAAGCTTGCCGATGCGAGGCCGTGGCTGCTGCTCGCTCCGCGGCTTTGTCCGCGCAGGCAGGGCTTTGTCTTCAGGATAAGGCAGGGGGTCGACGCTCAGACGCGATTTCCAACACAGTGGCTCGCCTCCGGTTTGCCGGGGGGAGATGCCGTCTGTGATGATCAGAGGAAATTGCGGAGAGGAATTTGGAGGCCACGCCCGGAATCGAACCGGGGTACACGGATTTGCAATCCGTTGCGTCACCACTCCGCCACGTGGCCCTTGGCGCGCTTTTTCAGCTACTTGCCCGGCCATGTCAACTGCTTGTTTCTCCGGGTCTGCAAAACGCCTCAGGTTGTTTTACAAAACCTGTTCATATCGAAAAGGACAGGGGCAAAATTCGCCATTTTGCATATCATCCGCCCGGGCGGATGCGCGGGCTGTCCGCTGGAAAGATCGAATCTGCCGCACTGCGGAGAACGTCTCGCCACTTGAACGGGTGAGGGGGGCGAAGACATCAGGCCCGGAGTCCCGCCATTTTGATTTGTCTGGCGAGGCCGGCCGGCGCGCGGCGCTTGTCACGGAGCGTCAGGAGGGCTAAGGATTTCGTCAATGAAAATGCAGCGGACAGGATAAGTCGGCATGGACGAATTCGAGGATATGCGCCGCCGTATGGTGGATAACCAGCTCCGTACACGCGATATCACGGATTACCGTATTCTTGACGCAATGGGAACGGTGCCGCGCGAACTCTTCGTGCCGAAGGCCCGTCGCCCCTTTGCCTATGCGGACGGCGATATCGAAATTACGGCCGCTGAAGGCGACAAACCCGCTCGCTACCTTCTTTCCGCTCAGACATTCGGTAAGCTCGTACAGCTCGCCGATCTCGATAAGTCTGACATCGTGCTCGTCGTCGGTTGTGCCTCGGCTTACGCCGCCGCGGTCCTGGCGCGCATTGCGAATTCGGTTGTCGGTGTGGAAGGCGACGAGGCGCTTGCCCAGTCTGCCAGTGAGACGCTCGTCGAGCAGGGTATCGACAATGCGGCGATTGTGGCAGGCAATCCCGCCGCGGGGCTCGCATCCGAGGGGCCCTTCGACGTGATCCTTATCGAGGGCGCGGTGGATCATATTCCCGAGGCTCTGATTTCCCAGCTCAAGGACGGCGGCCGCCTCGTTGCCATCAAGGGGCGTGGCGGCGCGGCCGAAGCAATCCGCGTGTTGTCGTCGGAAGGCAAAACCAGTTCCCGCCCCGCATTCAATGCATGCGCACCGGTGCTTCCTGGCTTCGAAAACGAAAGCGACTTCGTTTTCTGAGCGCGCGATACCATTCGATATCGACGCAAAGCTGCAAGTGGGCCGGTCGCATTCGTTGCCCGGCCCTTTTTCTTGGGCTGCGTGGTGATTGGGGTTTGACGGGGCAATATCCGCCGCGGGCCTGGGCGGTGGCCGGTTGTCATGATCGGCAGTTTTGATGGTTCTGACCGCGTGAATTGGGCCGAGAGGGGCGCGAATCGATTCGCCCTGCCCCTTCTGGCATCGGCCCCCACGGGGGTCGTGAAAAAATACAAGCGGTCGGACCGGGGCGTGAGATCTCTCGCCATCCTCTGTTTTCCGCGGAAGGCACGTACAATGGCTGTTGCCTATTGGTCGCAGCGGTCGATTATTCCGTGGAGCAAAACCGTGTGTGGGTTCAATACGCCCATTCAACACCTTAGACTTCGCCGCTGATAGTGAATCTAGTTGCGCCTCTTGTCATTGGCGTTACCGTTGCGTCATTGACGGGCGGTAGTCTGCGAAAAGCAGCGGTTGCGGATTTGCAGCTCCCCGGTATGGGCCTCAGCCGTTTCGTGCGGCGCGGAGGACATAAGGGATCCGTTCTTGCTGCAGGTTTGGGCCGGTCGATGCCTGTCAGAGGATAGGCCGGAATGTTCGGGTATTGCCCTGACGGGATCAGGGAATGCGGGTTCTCAACTCCTTGGGAGCGATGAACCATAATCGGTGCCTGATGCCCGGTGGGCCAGGGCGGCGGTGCATTCGGGGGCGCGGGACAATGAGGCGTGGCGTCGTGACCATTCGTAATTCTGTAGTTGCTGTTGCAGCGGCTTCCGCCGTTTTTTTGATGGCGGGCGGTGTTCAGGCTCAGTCGATCAGCGAAGCGCTGGCGATGGCCTATTCGAACAATCCGAGCCTCAACGCCGCGCGGGCAACTCTGCGCGCCACGGATGAAAACGTGCCGCAGGCTCTTTCGGGCTGGCGTCCCCAGATCTTCGCCAACGCCAGCGCAAGCCACACGTCGTCCAGCTCCGTGCCTCTCGGGCAGAGCTACTACAACACCTCCACGGTCGGACTTCAGATCCAGCAGGCGGTTTTTCGCGGCTTCCGAACGGTGAATGGCACCCGTCAGGCCGAGGCGCTTGTTCGTGCCCAGCGCGCTTCGCTCGTCTCGACCGAGCAGTCGGTGCTTCTATCGGCCGCCCAGGCCTACATGAACGTGATCCGCGATACCGCGATCGTCTCGCTCAACCGCTCCAACATCAAGTTTCTGGGCGAACAGGTCCGTGCCGCGAAGGATCGGTTTGAAGTGGGCGAAGGAACGCGTACCGATATTGCGCAGGCCGATGCCCGTCTCGCCGGCGCACGGTCGCAGCTCAATCTGGCACTCGCCAATCTGAACGCGGATCGCGCGGTTTTTCGTCAGATCGTCGGTGTTGAGCCGGGGCGGATCGTGCCCAACACCAATATTCGTTCCATGCTGCCTACGAGCCTCAAGTCGGCGCTCGCCGAAGGCGAGGGGAGCCATCCGGATATCGTGGCCGCGCAATTCAATATCGACGCCGCCGGATACAACGTGAAGGTCGTGGAGGGCAATCTGCTGCCGACCGTCACGGTGGAGGGCAATCTTCAGCGTCAGTGGAACCCGTCCTCTTCGGTCAGTATCGACCATACCGACAGCGCCACCGTCCTTGGCCGCGTCTCGGTTCCGCTCTATCAGGGTGGTCTGGTCTCCTCGCAGGTCCGACAAGCGAAGGAGCAGCTCGGCAACGCGCGCATCCTGCTCGATGCGGCGCGCGACAGTGTGCGCGCGGCAATCGTCGCTGCATGGGGCTCCTACGAGGCTGCCGAGGCCTCGGTGACGGCTGCGCAGGCACAGGTTGAGGCGGCTCAACTGGCCTTGAATGGCGTCATTGAGGAACAGCGTGTCGGACAGCAGACCACACTGGATGTCTTGAACGCGCAGAACGAACTGATCGATGCGAAGTCTGCATTGGTGAGTGCCCAGCGCGAGAGCGTCGTGGCAGCCTTCTCGCTGGTTGCAGCCGTGGGGCGCCTGACGGCCGAGGACATGAACCTCAATGTGGCGGCCTACGATCCGAAGGAGCACTACGAGGCGGTTCGCGACAAGTGGTTCGGTCTGCGCACGCCGGACGGGCGTTGAAGCCTCCAGGGCCGCGCATCCGGCCGATTTGATTATCTTGAAACAAGACCGGCCTCCATTGAGGCCGGTTTTCTTTTTGACCAAGCCGTGATCGATGATTAGAGCCTGCCCGCGTCTATTGCCGTGACAATCGGGTTGTCCGGATGAAACGGTCCGGAATTAGACGTACAGAAGCGAGAAAAGTCACCGTTGGCGCTTGAGAGCTACTGAAGTTGTAAAAAATTTATTGTTAACCGGGGGAAATCCCCAATGGCAAAGACCGGAATTTCCGAACTGGTTAAAGAAGCGTTATAGTCGTGCGAAGGCGAGTCGTCTGCTGAGGCAAGCGTAGGGATTCGCGTAGTGTAGTTATTCCAGGCAAATGGGGTAAATGGGGACGGTTTGGTCCCTTTATACTCGTTGGCCTGAATCAGTTTTGTGAGGGGTGAAATGGCGAAAGCCAGTCAGGCGCAGGAACCCTCGATGGAGGAAATCCTGGCATCGATTCGCCGGATTATCTCCGATGATGACGCCCCGCAGGACAATGCTGCCGGGACAGATGAGGCCGAGGGAGACGTCGACATGGCCGCGGACATGTCACAGGACGATCTCGACAAGCTTTTCGACAGCGATGGCGGTGATTTCGACGTCGATGAAGTCGAAATGGATGCAGCTGTCGAAGAAGAGCCTGCTGAGGAAGAGGAGCTGGCTGCCGAGGAGGAGGCTGACAAGGCTTTCGATATGGCTGCCATGGAGGCCGAGGACGAAGACGAGGCCGATACCTCCGACGTTCTGGAGTTGACCGAAGATCTTGCGACCGAAGGGGACGAGGATGTCCCTGATATGGTTGAAGGGCTTCCCGATGACACCGACACCGGCGATATCGCCTTTGTCGCCGATGAAGAGGCGGCCGAGGACGATGTCGTGGAGGAGGCCTTCGAAGAGCCGGCTCCCAAGCCGGAGCCGGTTGTGGCGAAGGCTGCCTATAACGACTACAAGCCCGTGCGTGAGGATGCAGGCGCGGTCGATCCGAACGAGCGCCTCGTATCGGATATGACGGACAGTGCCGTGAATTCGGCCTTTGCCAATCTATCCAACACGGTTCTGACGGCGAATGCCCGCACACTGGATGAGCTGGTGCGCGAGATGTTGCGCCCCATGATCAAGGGCTGGCTGGACGACAATCTGCCGATCATGGTGGAACGTATGGTCCGTCAGGAGATCGAGCGGGTGACCCGCGGTCGTTGAAACCCTTCATCGACGAACGAACTTGGACGCCGCCCTCCATCGGGCGGCGTTTTCGTTTCACGTGGTCGGCAAGGCGGTTCGTCGCCCGGGACATCCCGAGCAATGCGTAATTTTGAGCCGCGTTGATGCAGGTAACGCCGCGTGCATGTTGACTTGAGCCGGTCCATCCGATTTACACGAACGGATGCGGTGTTGTGCGCGCAGAAAAACCGTTTCGCGCGACGACCGGACGAATGACGAGACAGGATTCCATGCTCGACAAGACCTATGACGCTGCGGCGATCGAGCCGCGGATTTCGCAAGATTGGGAAAATGCCGGTGCTTTTCGCGCGGGCGCAGGGGCGCGCGAGGGCGCAGATCCCTATTGCATCGTCATTCCGCCGCCGAACGTAACCGGCTCCCTGCACATGGGCCACGCGCTCAACAACACGTTGCAGGATATCCTCGTCCGCTTTAACCGCATGTGCGGCAACGACGTCCTGTGGCAGCCCGGCATGGACCATGCGGGTATCGCCACGCAGATGGTCGTTGAGCGCCAGATGGCTGAGCGCCAGGAGCCCGGCCGCCGCGAGATCGGTCGCGAGGCTTTTGTCGACAAGGTCTGGACGTGGAAGGCTGAATCGGGCGGCATGATCCTGAACCAGCTCAAGCGGCTGGGGGCCTCATGCGACTGGACGCGCGAGCGCTTCACCATGGACGAGGGCCTTTCCAAGGCCGTCCTGAAGGTGTTCGTTCAGCTCTACCGCGAGGGGCTGATCTATCGCGGCAAGCGGCTGGTCAACTGGGACCCGAAGTTCGAGACCGCGATCTCCGATCTGGAAGTGGAGAACAAGGAAGTCGACGGCCACATGTGGCACTTCAAGTACCCGCTGGCCGGTGGCGAGACCTACGAATACGTGGAGAAGGACGAGGACGGAAACGTCACGCTGCGCGAGACGCGCGACTATATCTCCATCGCCACGACGCGCCCCGAGACAATGCTGGGTGATGGAGCGGTCGCAGTTCATCCCTCAGATGAACGTTATGCATCAATCGTCGGAAAACTCTGTGAAATTCCGGTCGGACCGAAAGAGCATCGCCGTCTGATCCCGATCATTACCGACGAGTATCCGGACCCGGATTTCGGTTCCGGCGCGGTGAAGATCACGGGCGCGCATGACTTCAACGACTATCAGGTCGCGCGTCGCAACAAGATCCCGCTCTACCGTCTGATGGACACCCAGGCTGCTCTTCGCGCCGATGGCGCGCCCTACGCGGAATGCTCGTCCATGGCCAAGGCCATTGTGGACAGCGGCAAGTTGCCGTCCGAGGCCGAGGTCGATGCCATCAACCTCGTTCCCGACGAGTATCGCGGGCTGGACCGCTATGAGGCGCGCGAGCGGATCGTCGCCGCCATCAATGCGGACGGTCTCGCCGTCACCGTGACGAACGAGGAAGGCGAGGCGGTTCCCTTCGTCGAGAACAAGAAGATCATGCAGCCCTTCGGCGACCGCTCCCACGTGGTCATCGAGCCGATGCTGACCGATCAGTGGTTCGCCGACGCCAAGACGCTTGCCCAGCCGGCCATCGCGTCGGTTCGCGAGGGGCGCACCAAGTTCGTGCCGAAGAACTGGGAAAAGACCTATTTCGAGTGGATGGAGAACATCGAGCCCTGGTGCATCTCGCGCCAGCTCTGGTGGGGCCATCAGATCCCGGCATGGTTTGGCCCGGACGGCGAGATCTTTGTTGCCTATGACGAGAACGAGGCTGCGGGGCTTGCTGAAAAGCACTATGGCAAGGCCGTTGAGCTGACCCGCGACGAGGACGTGCTCGACACCTGGTTCTCCTCCGCGTTGTGGCCGTTCTCCACCCTCGGCTGGCCGGACGATACGGCGGAAGTGAAGAAGTACTACCCGACCTCCGTGCTGGTGACCGGTCTCGACATCATCTTCTTCTGGGTCGCCCGGATGATGATGATGGGCCTTCATTTCATGAAGGAAGAGCCCTTCGAAGATGTCTACATCCATGCGCTCGTCCGTGACGAGAAGGGTGCGAAGATGTCCAAGTCGAAGGGCAACGTCATCGATCCGCTCGATCTGATCGAGGAATATGGGGCCGATGCGCTGCGCTTCACGCTCGCTGCCATGGCGGCGCAGGGACGCGACATCAAGCTGGCGACGAGCCGCGTCGCGGGATACCGGAACTTCGCAACGAAGTTGTGGAACGCCACGCGCTTCCTTCAGATGAACGAGTGCAAGCGCGTCGAAGGCTTCGATCCTGCGGCCACGACCGGTACGCTGAACCGCTGGATCGTGACCGAGACGGCGCGTGCGGCAGAGGAAGTTACCGCCGCCATCAAGGCCTACCGCTTCAATGATGGCGCGAACGGGATCTACCGCTTCGTCTGGAACACGTTCTGCGACTGGTACATCGAACTGGCAAAGCCTGTTCTTTCCGGCACGGATGAAGCCGCCAAGGCCGAAACCCGCGCCACCGCCGCATGGGTGGTGGACGAGATCCTCAAGGTGCTGCATCCCTTCATGCCGTTCCTTACGGAAGAGCTTTGGGCGCGCACCGGTGAAGAGGGGCCTGCCCGCGAAGGGCTTCTGGCTCTGACAGCATGGCCGGAAATTGAGGCGCTCGACGACAAGGCAGCCGAAGAGATCAACTGGCTGATCGATCTCATCTCGCATATCCGCTCGGTTCGTGCGGAAATGAACGTGCCGGCTGGCGCGACGCTGCAGCTTGTCGTGGTTGGTGCGGATGAGGTGACCTCTGCGCGTCTTGCGACACATGAGGCCGCTATCTGCCGTCTGGCGCGTGTCGAGACCATCGAGAAGTCCGATGCCGCGCCCAAGGGCTCGGCGCAGATCGTGCTGGAGAGCCTGACGCTCTGCCTGCCTCTGGCCGGTGTGATCGATCTGGACGCGGAACGCGCCCGCCTTGCCAAGGAGCACGGTCGTCTCGACGGGGAGATCGCACGCATCGACAAGAAGCTCTCCAACCCGAAATTCGTCGAGAAGGCGCCTGCTGAGGTGGTGGACGGCGAAAAGGAGAAGCGGGCCGAGTTCATCGAGCTTCGCGAGAAGGTCGAACAGGCCGTGGCGCGCCTCGATCAGATGGCGTGATGCGCCATCAAGACCTGTCTTCGATGGGCCTTTGACGAAATGCGAGGTGACGAAAGGCGGCAGGCCACGGCGTCCGCCGCCTTTTTCATGGCCCAATAGGGGGCTAAACCGGCTCGAATCGCGGTCGCACGACCGACAGGAAGTGGTGACGAGAGACAGTATGACGATTGCCAGGACTGGTCGCCTCTTTGCGGCCCTCATTGCAGGCGCCCTTGCAGGCAGCACCGGGCTTGTTGGCCTCATGGGCGAGGCCCGCGCGGAGCGGATCAACAATCCGGTCGCGGAGTTCGCCGGGTTGGACAAGATCACCGGCCGGATCATCTCATTCGATGTTTATATCGGAGAGAAGGTTCAGTTCGGCGCGCTGCAGGTGACGCCGCGCGTATGCTATTCGCGCTCCTACACCGAACAGCCCCAGACAGATGCGTTCGTCGAAGTCGACGAAGTGACGCTCAACAATGAAGTGCGTCGAATCTTCACGGGCTGGATGTTTGCGGCAAGTCCCGGCCTCCACGCCGTCGAGCACCCCGTCTATGACGTGTGGCTGACCGACTGCAAGCAGTCCTCCAATGTGCCGCCGCCTGAAAACTACGATGGCCCGGCGGTCGTTCAGAAGGCCTCGCCGGAAGATCCTCTGGGGGATGCCCCGCGCGATCCAGATGCGCCGCCATCCAATATCCCGCGCGAAAAGCCGCTTCCGCGGCCCTGAGAATTGGACGCGACAGCTCAGCGGTCAAATACCGGGAAATCGAGATGCAGGGCTGAGCTTCAGCCCTGCATTTTCACATAGGTCCCCGGCGCATCCTCGATGATCTTCACACGACGCGCGCCCGGCTTGCGGGCCTTCACTTCGGTGTCGTCATTGGAGCGGATCCACTCGTTCCAGTGGTCCCACCAGGAGCCGGGGGTTTCCGTGGCCTGTGCCAGCCAGGACTGGAAGTCCCCTTCGACCTTTCCGCCGGACCAATACTGATATTTCTTCTTTGCGGGCGGGTTCACCACGCCTGCGATATGGCCCGAACCGGTCAGGACATAATGCACGTCCCCCCCGAAATAGCGCGATCCTTCATAGACCGAGAGCGCCGGGGCGATGTGGTCCTCGCGCGTGGCAAGGTTGAAGATCGGGATCTTCACCTTTGAAAGATCGAGCTTTTCGCCGTCGATCTCCATCGTCCCTTCGGTGAGGCGGTTCTCAAGATAACAGTTCCGAAGATAGAAGGAATGGTTGGCTGCCGGCATGCGGGTGCTGTCGGAGTTCCAATAAAGCAGATCGAACGGGAAGGGGTCCTTGCCGCGCATGTAATTGTTCACGACATAGGGCCAGATCAGGTCATTGGAGCGCAGCATATTGAAGGCAGTCGCCATCTTTCGCCCCTCCAGATAGCCTTTCTGCTCCATCCGTCGCTCCAGATTGGAAATCTGCTCCTCGTCGACGAAAACCTTCAGGTCCCCTGCAAATTTGAAATCCACCTGCGCGGTGAAGAACGTCGCGGTCTTGATGCGGTCATCGCCGCGCGCCGCCATGTAGGCGAGGGTCACGGCCAGCAACGTGCCGCCGACGCAATAGCCAATGGCATTCACCTCGTCGACCTGGGTCGCGCGTTTGATCATGTCGAGGCTTTCGAATATTCCCTCGCGCATGTAATGCGCAAAGCTCTTCTTGGCCTGCCGTTCGTCCGGGTTCACCCATGAGATCACGAACACGGTGTGGCCATTCTCCACCGCCCAGCGGATGAAGGACTTCTCAGGGTTCAGGTCGAGAATGTAGTATTTGTTGATCCACGGCGGCACGATCAGCAGGGGACGTTTGAGTACCTTTTCCGTCGTCGGCTCATACTGGATGAGCTGGCAGATGTCGTTCTGCATAATCACCTTGCCCGGGGTGAGAGCCAGGTTTTCGCCCACCTGGAAGCGGCTGCCATCCGACTGCCGGATGCGCAGATCGCCTTGCCCGGCTTCGATGTCTTCCGCCAGCATCTGCATCCCGCGAACGAGGTTTTGGGCATTGCTGCCCAGCGTTTCGCGCAGCAGTTCCGGGTTTGTCAGCAGGAAATTCGAGGGCGAGAGCGCATTGGTGATCTGTTTGACGTAGAACTCCGCCTTGTGGCGGGTATGCGCGTCCACTTCATCCGCATCCTCCACCATGGTCTCGGCCCAGCGGGTGGTGATCAGGTAGAATTGCTTGAGGAAGTCGAAGAACTGATTGGTGCTCCAGTCCTCGTCCTTGAAGCGCTTGTCGCGCGGATCGGGTTCAATGGCCGGATCTACCGGCTCGCCGGCCATGCGTTTCAGTGTGCCGTTCCACAGGTTCACGTAGCCCGTCATCAGACGGGTTTGCGCTTCCATTGTGCGGTGGGGATCCTTGATCCAGTATTCTCCCACCCGCGAGAGCGTCTTGACCACCTCGGTGATCTCGTCCGCCATCGCGTCCTGAGCCTCTCCGTTTTCGCGGGGGCGTACATAGGCAGCCAGCGCTTTGCCACCTTCCTCCACGACGCGCGCGAGGTTCTGTGCAAAGGCCTCCGGGTTTTCGACGATGTACCGGAGCATGGGGCTATTATCGTAGGCTTCCGACATGACCGCGCCTCCCTCACGTTCAGATCCTCGCATTACGACGCGTAAGGCCGTTCGAGGCTTGTCGTTTTGAGTTGGCGGTCCCATTTATGCGGACCGCCCAAGAATTCAAAAAATCGCTTCCTTTATAATAGGCTTTTGCAACCATATCCTGACAAGGGCCAGATCACGCTTTTCGGCATTGCAATGCAGCAAATATCTGCGCGGAACCAATGGTTTGCATAAAACATGGGCTTATGACCATGCAGGTCGCTCAAGCGCAGGGCATTTCTTTTGGAGTTGGGAGCTGTTTCCGGGCGCGTCAAGAGCTCCCGGAGACTTCCGCCGTTCCCTGGGATAGCGTTGGGACCTCTGGTGTCTGCCGAGTCGAGTCGTCCATGCGCGTCGTGGTTCGGATTTGACGTCGCCGTATGCGACACCATGTGGTATGCAAGGATAGGTGTGCGGTGCCGAAGGCGTGGGGGGCACACCCTGTGACTTGACGCATGGCCCACAACAGGCGTAACGGCGCATGGCTTCCCGTTTCTGCGCCCAGGCAGGACTTCGGAAGCGGCTCCGACGCGTCCATGATACAAACGAGTCTCGGGCGAAGGGTTTGGAGTGGGTTTGCCGGCCTTTGAACGGGGGCGAGGCTGGGCGACACGTGAAACAGGATTTGGAGAGAGCACGGGTGCGACGGTCGGATGCAATGGCTGCGGCGGCGACATGGATGGGGAGCCATGCGGGCAGGGGGCGTGTGAAGGGCCTTCTGGCGGCGGCTGTCCTGTCAATGTCTCTGGCTGGTTGTGCCGGCGACCCGGATGCGACCCTTCTGGGTGTGGTGATGGTGCCGCCGGGCACTGTGGCCAACGGCGCGCCGTTGATCGCACCGGCTGTCGCCCAGAGCAAGCCGGCTGTCTCCCCCGCATCGGCCCCGGCAGAGCCTTCGAGTGCACGGGAGCGCAGGCCCGAATACCTCTACGACCCTGACAGCCCCAACAAGGTTGTGTCCAACACGGTCGCCCCGATCGCCTATGCGGAACCGAAATCGGTTGCCGATCGGCTCAAGACCTCGGATGAGGTCCTGCGGACCGAAGAGGAACTGCGGACGCTTGCCCAGCGCAATTCAGGTTCCGACGAACGTGGATTGTGGAACGCCAAGATCCGTGACCTTCTGGCCAAGCGCGACAGCCACATCGACAACGCGATCAGGAAGATCGAAGAGACCGAGGCGAACTAGTCGGTTCTGAAGGCCCGGCGGACCGTCGTATATTCTCTTTTTGCCCATTGATGCGATGCGCGCATGGAGATGTGATGCGCGCATCGACGTCTGGGCCGTTCGATCGTGAACGGCAAGGCCCGCGCCAGCGCGTGGCGCCTCGTGAGTGTCGGCTGACCTCCTCGGAAATCGCAGAAAACTGCAGCTTATCCAGGTTTGGGGGAGCGCGCCGTAGTGTGGCAATCTGCAACCCCAATGCTGACATAATTCACCGTCAGAAACCGCATGCGTGCAAGAATCTGCGAAAAGAGGGGGGTGTGGGTGGGCGCGCGCAATATTATGCGAATTACGCAGCTCAATCGAATTCGCTAGTCTAATGATTGGCGATGGAGTATCCATCGCGCCGCAACATATGCGCTGTCCGCCGAAAACGAGCCGCGGAGCGCCAGAAGAGAGAAGGGCCAGAGCCATGGAGTTTCACAAGACACGCCGGCTGCCGCCGTATGTGTTTGAACAGGTGAACCGACTTAAGGCGAAGGCCCGAGCCGCAGGCGCAGACATCATTGATCTGGGCATGGGCAATCCGGATCTTCCCACCCCCAAGCACATCGTGGAGAAGCTGACCGAGACGGTTCAGGATCCGCGCTCCCACCGGTATTCGGCTTCCAAGGGCATCAAGGGGCTGCGCAAGGCGCAAGCTGCCTATTATGGTCGTCGCTTTGGCGTGAAGCTCGATCCCGAGACGCAAATCGTCGCAACGCTCGGGTCCAAAGAGGGCTTCGCCAACATGGCGCAGGCGATCACCGCGCCGGGCGACGTGGTGCTGGTGCCGAACCCGAGCTATCCGATCCATGCCTTCGGCTTTCTGATGGCAGGTGCTGCCGTGCGCCACGTCCCGGCCGAGCCGACTGTGGAGTTCTTTCACGCGCTGGAACGCGCGGTGGTGCACTCCGTGCCCAAGCCGACCGCTCTTATCCTGTGCTACCCCTCCAATCCGACCGCCTACGTGGCGGATCTGGAGTTCTACAAGGACGTGATCGCCTTCGCGCGCAAGCATGAGGTGTTTGTGCTGTCCGATCTCGCCTATTCGGAAATCTATTTCGATGGCCCGCCGCCGCCCTCTGTGCTCCAGGTTCCCGGGGCAATGGACATTGCGGTGGAGTTTACCTCTCTGTCCAAGACCTATTCCATGCCCGGTTGGCGCATGGGGTTTGCGGTTGGCAACGAGCGGCTGATCGCTGCGCTGGCCCGCGTCAAATCCTATCTGGATTACGGAGCGTTCACGCCCATCCAGGTCGCGGCTTCCGCAGCGCTTAATGGTCCCGACGACTGCATCGAAGAGACCCGTCAGATCTACAAGAAGCGCCGCGATGTGCTGGTCGATTCTTTTGCAAATGCGGGTTTCGAAGTTCCGGCTCCGCGCGCGTCCATGTTTGCCTGGGCGCCGATCCCGGAAAAGTTCCGGCATCTGAAGTCGCTGGAATTCTCCAAGCTTCTTATTGAAAAAGCTGACGTTGCTGTTGCGCCCGGCATCGGGTTTGGCGAATATGGCGACGATTATGTGCGGATCGCACTTGTGGAGAATGAGCAGCGGATACGGCAGGCTGCGCGAAACATACGGCGTTTCCTTGAATCCGCAGACGAAACATTGCACAACGTGATCCCAATGGGCGCCCGCCGCTGAACTGGAACAAGTGGATCACTGATACATGCAAGATGCCTTGAGACTCGGTGTCGCCGGCCTGGGTACGGTCGGCGCGTCCGTCATTCGTCTCATCGACGAGCATGGCAAAAGCCTGGCCTCCCGTTGCGGGCGGCCGGTTGAAGTCGTTGCCGTCTCAGCTCGCAACCGCACCCGCGATCGCGGCGTCGATCTCGCGCGTTTCGCCTGGTACGACGATGCCGATACGATGGCCTGTGCTCAGGACATCGATGTCTTCGTCGAGCTGATTGGCGGAGACGAAGGCCCGGCCGAGACATCGGTTCGAGCGGCCCTTTCGGCGGGCAAGCATGTGGTGACGGCCAACAAGGCGCTTCTGGCGCGTCACGGCGTCGAGCTTGCGAAGCTGGCCGAGGCCAACAATGTGAGCCTCAACTTCGAGGCGGCCATTGCCGGCGGCATTCCCATCGTCAAGACGCTGCGCGAGTCGCTGGCTGGCAACGCGGTCAGTCGCGTCTATGGCATCCTGAACGGCACCTGCAACTACATCCTGACCCGGATGGAGAAGGAGGGCTTGTCATTTGAGGAATGCCTGGCTGAGGCGCAGCGGCTCGGCTATGCCGAGGCCGATCCGACCTTCGATATCGGCGGGCACGACACCGCACACAAGCTGGCGCTTCTCACCAGCCTCGCGTTCGGCTGCGAGACGGATGTCGACAGCATCTATCTGGAAGGCATCACCGAGATTACCACCGCCGATATCGAGGCGGCGGATGAGCTCGGCTACCGGATCAAGCTGCTCGGCATCGCGCAGCGCACGGAAACCGGTATCGAACAGCGCGTTCACCCGACAATGGTCCCGAAATCATCCGCGATCGCACGCATCGATGGCGTGTTGAATGCGGTGGCGGTCAATACCGATTATCTTGGCGAAATTGTTCTGGTGGGGCCGGGCGCCGGCGGCAAGGCGACCGCGTCTTCGGTGGTCGCCGATATCGCCGATCTTGCCCGCGGCGACATGGTCGCGCCACTGGGCAGGCCCGTATCCGAGCTGGAACCTTACACCCGTGCGCGCATGCGTCGTCACGAAGGTGGTTACTTTATTCGTCTTTCGGTTTATGACCGGCCGGGCGCCTTTGCAACGATTGCCCGTTGCATGGCGGACAAGAACATTTCACTGGAATCGATCGTGCAGCGTCGGCGGGCGCCACGCAGCGAAGCGCCGGAGCTTGGATCCGGCGCCAAGAGCAGCGCTCCGCCCCAACCGGTTATCATGATCACGTATGAAACGACTGAGGCGGATATCAAGGCCGCGCTTGAGGCCATCGCGAATGAAAAAGTCATCGATGGCCAGCCCCGCATGATCCGCATCGAACGCAAGCCGGAAGCCGGCACAGCGCAAGGATGACCTGAATGTCCCACGAGGATGAGACGTCGAAATACAAGCTTGATCGCCTTCTGACCCTGGAAGTCGCCCGCGTGACCGAGCGCGCCGCGGTTTCTGCAGCGCGGATGCGTGGCCGCGGAGACGAAAAGGCAGCCGATCAGGCTGCCGTGGATGCGATGCGCCGCGAACTCAATCGCCTGCCGATCGACGGCACGGTCGTGATCGGCGAAGGCGAGCGCGACGAAGCGCCCATGCTTTATATCGGCGAGAAGGTCGGCACCAAGCATGGTCCCAAGGTCGACATCGCGCTCGATCCGCTGGAATGCACGACCGTGTGCGCCAAGAACCTGCCGAACTCGCTGGCCGTGCTGGCTCTGGCGGAAGATGGCGGCCTGCTGAACGCACCGGATTGCTACATGAACAAGATCGCGATCGGCCCGGGCTATCCCGAAGGCATCGTCGATCTGGATGCGCCGGTCGCGGAAAACATCAATGCGCTGGCCAAGGCCAAGGGCGTGAAGCCGGAAGAGATCAACGTCTGTGTTCTCGACCGTCCGCGTCACGATAAGCTCATTGCGGATATCCGTGAAGTAGGCTGTGCGCTGCGGCTCATCGGCGACGGCGACATCGCCGGTGTGATCCATTGCACGACGCCTGAAGAAACCGGCATCGACCTCTATATGGGTGTCGGCGGCGCGCCGGAAGGCGTGTTGGCGGCGGCGGCTCTTCGCTGTGTCGGCGGTCAGATGCAGGGCCGCCTGGTGATCGCACGCGATGACCAGTACGAGCGTGCGGAGCGCATGGGCATCACCGACCTGAACCGCAAGTACAAGATGGAAGAGCTGGCCTCCGGCGATGTGTATTTCGCGGCGACTGGCGTGACCGACGGCAACTTCCTTCAGGGCGTGAAGTTCGAGAAGAACCGCATCATGACGCATACCTGCGTGATGCGCTCTTCCACCGGCACGGTACGCTGGATCGAGGGCGAGCACACCGATTTCAAGAAGTTCTATCTGGACTAATTTCCAGATAGGTTTACGTCAGATAAAACGGCGCTGCACCCTGTGCGGCGCCGTTTTGCGTTCCGGGAGAGAAGCGCGAAGAGAAAAGGGAGTGGGGCATTTCCGCATGAACGCCTTTTGTCGGTCATCCAAAGTCACCGAAACCGCGGGAATGACACTGGAGAAAGTGCGACAGAAGGGAAGCCGCAGGGACATGGTGTGGTGCGTCCATCGCGGTTCCATGAATGGAAAGCTGAGGCGATGATGCGGGAGCGTTCGGAACCCGCCAACGGACCTCATCCGGTGCCGTCCTTCATCTGGCCTGCCGCCGCCACATCCTCGCCCGACTCGCGCTATAGTCCGCTTTCCTTCCATCGCCAGCACACGAGCCCCCATTTGCTGCCCGACCCATCCGCCACACGCACCGAAGGTTTTCGGGAAACTCCTGAGACCCGCGCCTTGCTCGGCGTAACCCGATCCGCGACAGGCCGGGTCTGGCGCGAGCGGCTGACCACAGCAAGCTCCATGCAGGCTCAGGCCATCTCGCAGCGCGAGGGCATCCCCGATATCATCGCGCGCGTTCTCGCCGGACGCGGTGTCGATGTCGATGCTGCCGGTGAATTCCTTGATCCGTCCCTCCGCTCCCTGATGCCGGATCCCTCGACCCTCATCGATATGGATGCTGCAGCTGCGCGCCTTGCGGATGCGGTCGAGCGTCGCGAGGGCGTTGCCATCTTCGGGGATTATGACGTCGATGGAGCGACGTCGTCGGCCCTCATGGCGCGCGCGTTGACCTCGCTCGGTCTTGAGCCGCGCATCTATATTCCCGATCGGATCATCGAAGGTTACGGGCCGAACCCCGCCGCCATGCGCGACCTGAAAGCCGGCGGGGCAAGTCTCGTCCTCACGCTCGACTGTGGCTCGGTGTCCTTCGATGCGCTGGAAGAGGCGCGAAAGATCGGCCTTTCCGTGCTTGTGGCCGATCACCATCAGGTCGGCGAGACGCTTCCGCCATGCGAGGCGCTCGTCAATCCAAACCGTCAGGACGATCTCTCCGGACAGGGACATCTGGCAGCCGTTGGCGTCACGTTTCTGGTTCTGGTCGCGCTCATGCGTGAGTTGAAGAAACGTCGGTATTTCAGTGGAAACGCGCCGGATCTTCTTTCCTGGCTTGATCTGGTTGCACTGGGCACGGTGTGTGATGTTGTGCCGTTGCAGGGGCTCAACCGTGCCTATGTGACCAAGGGCATCGTGGCGATGCACCGGCGCGCCAATGCCGGGCTGGCAGCCCTCGCCGATGTGTCGCGCGTCAATGGCCCACTGACACCCTATCATCTCGGTTTTCTGCTCGGGCCGCGCATCAATGCGGGCGGACGCATTGGCGATGCCGCCCTCGGCGCACGCCTGCTTTCCACCGATGATACGCGTCTCGCCGGGGAAATCGCAGGCCAGCTGGACCGTCTCAACAGCGAAAGGCAGGCCATGGAAGTGGCCATGCTGGAGGAGGGCGAGGCCCAGGCCACGGCCGTCATGCTGGATGGAGAGGGGCCTGCCGTGCTTGTGACCGGCTCCGAGACCTGGCATCCGGGCGTTGTCGGCCTGATCGCCTCCCGGCTGAAGGAACGCCATCGCCGCCCGGCCTTCGCGATCGCCTTCGATGCTGATGGCATCGGAACCGGGTCGGGGCGTTCGGTACCGGGCGTGGATCTCGGTGCGGCGGTTCGGGCGGCCGTGGAGGCAGGTATCCTGGTCAAGGGTGGTGGGCATGCAATGGCCGCGGGCCTGACCGTTCACCGCGATCGGGTGCCGGATCTCAAGGTTTTCCTGGAAGAGCGCCTTGCGGCTGAAGTGGAGGCTTCGCGAGAGGATCACGTTCTCAAGATCGACGGCGCGATCACCGCCTCAGGTGCGACGCTCGACCTGATGAGCCTTCTGGAAAAGGCCGGTCCTTACGGGGCCGGCCATGCCGAGCCGGTCTTTGCGCTTCCGGCCCACCGGGTGACATTCGCGGACAAGGTCGGAAACGGCCATGTGAGGCTGTCGCTATCGGCCAATGATCGCTCCTCCATCAAGGGGATCGCCTTTCGCTGCGCGGATCAGCCCCTGGGCCAGGCCTTGCTTGGCGCGCGGGGCAAGATGCTGCATGTCGCAGGGTGTCTTTCGCTCGATCACTGGCAAGGCGCGCCGAAGGTTCAGATGCGGGTTCTGGATGCCGCTGAGCCTCGGCTGGGGCAGCGATAAACAGGCGCGAAAGCGCCGTCGAAAGCTGTCGCTGCGGCACGTTAACCGTCGCGAAACTGCACGCGCCTATCTTGTCTCCATCCCGTGATCAGGAGGTCCAGGATGGACAACCACTCCGACGTACATGCGGTGCTGGCCGAGCTACGCTTAAGCGCAGAACGCGCCGAAGCCGCGCTCCAGCAGGTCCAGCTACGCCGCGACCCACGCGTCATGCCGCCGCCGGGCATGCTGGCGACACTGTGCCTGGCCTCAATGCCTGTGACAATCGTCAAGCGTTTGGCGGTCGGCCATCGGATGCAGTGAACTACTGGCGTTCTTTACTGAGCGGGTGGGGGTGTCGCGCTGCCCGCTTTTTCGATGCCTAAAACCGGGTGTTGTCCCGGGAGTTTTCGGCGTCAAATCCGGACCGGGATCCTCCGGGCGCCGCTTCCGCGCGCCCTGTGGCGTGGATCGCGCGGATTTGCGAAGAATTCCCGATCGAGCCTGCGTAGTGCGCCGGAAATGGTGCCGGCGCCGATCAGGTCCTCTGTGGAGGAGTGGGGCTCGATGGCTATGTTCTTGCGCAGATCTTCCACCAGAGCCTCCTTCAAGGCCTGATACATGGCCGTTTCCAGAAGGCCGAAAGCGAGCATCCCGGTGCCTGTGACGGCAACAAGGCGCGGGTCGAAAAGGGCGATTACGCGAGCAAGGCCGTAGCCGAGGGCGCGCCCGGCGTCCGCGAACGCATCGAGCGCCTTGCGATCGCCTGCCTGGGCCCGGTCAACGAGTTCCGGCAGCGTGTCCGGGCCGACCTCCAGTTTCCACGGATCGAAGTCGTCGGGCAGTCCGTTGGCGGCCCGAAGTATGCCGTAGACGCCCAGGTAGGCCTCCATGCAGCCGCGTTTGCCGCACCGGCAAAGCCGGCCGCCCGGAATATGGTTTGCATGGCCGAATTCGGCTGCTGATCCCGTTTCCCCCGTGAAGAGCTGGCCGTCCGCGTAAAGCCCCATTCCCACGCCGAAATCCATGAACACGACGGCAAAGGTGCCCCCGTAGCGCATGGGATTGGAATCGTGCAGAGCCTCCGCGATCATGTTCACGTCATTGGAGATCCGGCAGGGTACGTGGAAGGCGCGCTTGAGCGGAGCCACAATCTCTACGCTCGGCTCGTTGAAGGCCGGGCTCCAGACGACGGTGCCGAGCCTTGCATCAACAAAGCCCTGGGCTGCGACGTCGATTTCCGCGAGCGGCGGATAGCCGGGCTCGTTTCGGATCAGGAAATTCTTGACCGTCTCCGCGAGCAATGCGCCGAATTTCGCGGCCGGGGTTCCCAGCGTATCGATCGGAATGTTCGCCTGGGCCAGACGGTGGCCGGAAAAGTCGGCAAGGATCAGTTCCACCTTGCCGAGCGAGAGCTTGATCGCGAGAACGCTTGCCGCGCTCGGGGCAAGAGACAGCGCTGTGCGAGGACGTCCGCGGTGGGTGGGCGCAGCCGGATCGGCGGGCGCGTCGCTCCATTCTTCAATAAGCCCTTCGCTCAGGAGGGCCGCCGTAATCGCGGTAACGGTCGAAGGGCTGAGGCCTGTTGCCTGGCCAAGCTCGATACGCGCCATTGTGCCGGATCGGCGCAGGGTCTGGAGAATGATCCCGCGATTTTGTTGTCTTATTTGTTCTCGATCGGCTTTCTGCGTCACGTCCGGGCCCGATCCCTGTGTTTGCTCGCATATTCGGTTTAGCGCGATTTCATAGGAGAATGAAATGGCTTCGGAGGTCACGCAGCGTGAGTGCAATAAATATTATTGCCGGTGATCGTCGTATTGACGTTTGATTGCGGACTTCGCGGAAGCGGGAGCGTCTCCGCAGGGCGAACTGTCCGCCGATCTTGGCAGCAAGTTGACTTGATTCGGGCGATGCGGGGGCGATTCCGGGGAGGCTGTGCCCGGCGCGCAACACACCTTTGTGAATGTATCGGCTAACAATCCTGGCAGACCGATTGCGCCCCCTTTCGGCCACGTTTCTGCGGGCAAGTATGCCCATGAAAGGTGTGGCGCAGTCCGCCAGAGATGTCGGAATGCAAAGAATGAAGGCCGAATGCGCTGCCGTTGATACGGGACGTTTACCCCTTCCGGGGCACGTTCACAGTGTAGGCGGAAGAAGCCGCTAAAGAGGGTGACGGAAAGCCGGAACCGGAAGCCAGGAAGGCGCTGAACTGCCAATGGGCAGCACGACGATTGCCTCCTTGCGCCGGGATGAGGTTTGCGGCACCGCAGCGGATTTCCGCGGAGTGACGAACAGAAAATGATCATGCGGAAGACCAACGCGATCTTTTATCTGGCAGGTGTGCTGGCGATCTGCCCGCTCAATGCAAGCTTGGCATTCGACCCTGGAGCCTCAACGGGATCTGGGGCGACCAGCCCGAGCGAGGCATTCAGGCTTGGGGCACGCGCCTATTTTGCCGGAAACAAGGAAAAGGCCGTCGACGCCTTGTCCTTCGCCGCCGCGAACGGCGTGCCCGCGGCGCAGTGGAAGCTCGGGCGCATGTATGCCGATGGCGATGGCGTTGCCGAAGACGACCTGAAGGCGTTCGAGTATTTTTCCTCGATTGCCGATCAGCATGCCGACGACTCACCCGGTTCATCCCAGGCCCCCTATGTGGCCTCTGCTTTTGTGGCTCTCGGCACCTATTACCTGACCGGTATCCAGAATACGGCGGTGAAGCCTAATGCGCGCCGTGCGCGTGAGATTTTCACCTATGCCGCCTCCTATTTCGGCAACGCGGATGCGCAGTACAATCTCGGCCGTCTCTATCTGGCGGGGTCCACTGGCGATGATCCGGACCCGCATATGGCGGCGCGCTGGCTGAAGCTGGCTGCAAGCAAGGGTCACTACGAGGCTCAGGCGGCTCTTGGCGAGTTGATGTTCTTCGAGGACACAATCGCCAAGAATCGGGTGCGTGGCCTGATGTGGCTGACGGTCGCCATGCCGCGTGCGCATGGCGAAAAGGACGCTTGGATTGTGGAGGCGCAGGAGCGAGCCTTTTCACTTGCGAGCGAGAGCGAACGGCGCCGGGCCGTGATGCTCGCGCAACGTTGGGAAAAGAAGGATATCGCTTCCCGTTGAGGGGGGCGACGAACTTGAAAAAAAAGCCGCCCAGTCAAACCGGGCGGCCTGTTTGTTTTCAGGCGAAGGCGGAAGACAAATAGCAGAAGCGAAGCCTGCTGCGTCTACCCCGCATTTGCCTCTTCATATTGACCGGACAGCTCCAGCCAGTTTTCTTCCGCTTCTGCCAACGCCTTTTCGGCATCGGAGCGCTGCTTGGCGAGTTTGGTCGCTTTGGCCGGATCCTTCACATAGAGGTCGGGATCAGCAAGCAGGCCATCGAGCCGTTGCAGCTCACCCTGATGTTTCTCCATCAGTTTCTCCGCCGCCTGGATTTTCTGGCGAAGCGGGGCTAACTGCGCGCGGCGGTCGGCAGCTTCGCGGCGACGGTCCTGCGCGGATGCCTGCTTCTCGACCTCCTTCTGAGCGGAGCGTTCTTCACGTCCGCTTTGAAGGATCAGTCGCCGGTAGTCCTCCATGTCGCCGTCATAGGGCTTCACGGTTCCACCCGCCACAAGCCACAAGGCGTCGGCGCATGCCTCCACCAGATGCCGGTCGTGGCTGATGAGCACAACCGCGCCCCGAAAGGCATTAAGCGCCTGCATGAGCGCTTCGCGGCTGTCGATATCGAGATGGTTGGTCGGTTCGTCGAGGATCAGCAGGTTGGGCCCGTTGAACGTTACAAGCCCAAGCAGCAGTCGTGCCTTTTCGCCGCCAGAGAGGTCTTTGGCCGGGGTGTCCATTCGGTCGGTCGGCAGACCGAACCGGGCAACGCGCGCGCGCACCTTCGCTTCTGGCTCTCCCACCATCAAGGCGCGCACGTGGGCGACCGCGGAATTCGCCGGAACCAGTTCATCGAGCTGGTGCTGGGCGAAATAGGCAACTTCTATCCGGTTCGCCCGAACGACGTGTCCGGACATCGGCTTCAGTCGGTCGGCAATGAGCTTGGCGAAGGTGGACTTGCCGTTGCCGTTTGCGCCCAGAAGAGCAATCCTGTCGTCTGGATCAAGGCGCAGGTTGAGATGGCGCAGGACCGGCTTGTCGTCATAACCGACGGCCCCGCTCTCCACGGACAGCAGAGGAGGGGCAGCCTGGCTTTGCGGATCAGGGAAGGAAAGCGCAAGGCTTGATTCCTCAACGATCGCCGCGATGGGTTGCATGCGCTCCAGCATCTTGAGCCGAGACTGGGCCTGACGCGCCTTGGTCGCCTTGGCGCGGAACCTGTCCACGAAGGCCTGCATGTGCTTGCGCTGGGCCTCTTGCTTCTCGCGTTGCTTTTCCGCCTGCATGATCTGCTCGCGACGCTGACGCTCGAAGCTGTCGTATCCGCCGCGATAGGTGGTGAGTTTGTTGCCTTCCAGATGCACGATGGTATCGACGGCCTTGTTGAGAAGGTCCCGGTCATGGGAGATCAACACGACCGTATGCGGATAACGCGCCACGTAGTTCTCAAGCCACAGTGTGCCTTCCAGATCGAGATAGTTGGTCGGCTCGTCGAGCAGCAGCAGGTCGGGTTCGGAAAACAGCACCGCCGCAAGGGCGACGCGCATTCGCCAGCCGCCGGAAAAGGCCGAGCACGGCTGGCGCTGTGCGTCTGCGTTGAAGCCGAGGCCATAGAGAATTGCGCCTGCGCGCGCCTCTGCGGAATGGGCGTCAATATCGGCAAGACGGGTGTGGATTTCGGCGATCCGATTGGGATCGGTCGCGTTTTCCGCCTCCGCCATCAGGGCCGAACGCTCGGTATCCGCCGCCAGAACCACGTCGATCAGGCTGGTTTCAGAGCCCGGCGCCTCCTGTGCGACCTGCCCGATACGGGCCTGGCGGCGGACGGTGATCGCCCCGGATTCCGGCGTGATATCGCCGTTGATCAGCTTGAAAAGCGTTGTCTTGCCCGAACCATTGCGCCCGACAAGCCCCACCTTCGCGCCATCGGGGATGACAGCGGTGGCATGTTCGAGAAGGGTGCGGCCGCCGATGCGGTAGGTGAGGTCATTTACATGCAACATGATGCGCAACGTTTGGCGAAGGAAGTGCCGCGATGCAAGGGGCAAGGCGGGAGAATTTGCAACTTGCCCCATTCGCCTCCGTAGGTGTCGGCTGCACCTGCACTGCCGCTGGTATTTCCTCGCTCATGTTGGGCCTCTTCCGCCCGCAAGGTGCGCGCAGGAGACCCGAGTGGGTCGGGGCTCGTTCAACAACTCAAATTTTTGGCTCCATTCATCGTCGAGCCGTGGCTCTATGCCACTTAAATGACATGACCTAACCTTGGGGCATGAATGCGTGTTTGGTTCTCGGTTTTTTGCCAGTTCTGGAGGGGGGATTGACGATGTGTGTTCCCGGTTGCATGGAAATGGTCCACAAGCGGCTTTCCCGCCGCGGCTTCTTCAAGGGCGCGGGCGTTGCCGCTGTCGGTGCCGCCAGCTTTCAGGCCTTTGCGCCGCCGCGGCCGGCTCAAGCTGCGCCTGCAAGCTTCAGCAAGGTGGTGGATCTGACACATGCGCTTGTTGAGGATTTTCCGACCTTCTTCGGCACGCCCCAGCTTGAGATCGAGGCCATGTTCGGTTTCGAGAAGGACGGTTTCAACGTCAACAAGTGGCACCTGGTGGAGCACACCGGTACGCATATGGACGCGCCGCTTCATTTCTCCAAAGATGGTCTTTCCGCGGCCGAGATCCCGGCGGATCAACTCGTTCTGCCGCTCGCGGTCATCGATGTGAAGGCCAGGGCGGCGGAAGACCCGGACTATCAGGTGACCGCAGGCGATCTTGAGGAATGGGAAGCGGCACACGGAAGGCTACCCGAAGGCGGCTGCATCGCGATGAATTCCGGTTGGGGGGCATATGTCGCCACGGAGACGTTTCGCAATGCGGATGCGGAAGGGGAAATGCACTTCCCTGGCTTCGGAATCGACGCAACCCGGCTTGCCATGGAGCGCGGGCTCGTTGGGCTCGGCGTCGATACCCTGTCGCTTGATCGCGGTCTTTCCGCAGATTTTGCGACGCATTACGCCTGGCTGCCCTCCGGCCGCTGGGGCATGGAAGCGATGGCCAATCTGGACGAAGTTCCGGCAACCGGGGCGACACTTGTTGTGGGGGCGCCGAAAGTCGTTGGAGCTTCGGGCGGGCCGAGCAGGCTTTTCGCGCTTGTTTGACCGCTTAAATGCCGGTGCGGGGAAGTGTCATGCTTCCCCGCATGCGAAGGCGGATTTGGGACCGGTGCGCGGGCTACAGAATCCCCGAGAGCTTCTCGCCCGCATTCAGGAACAGCTCGGGATCGACCGTCCCCGAAGGAAGGCGCGTTTCGTAATGCAGATGCGCGCCGGTGCTGCGTCCAGTGTTGCCGACGAGGCCAACAACCTCGCCAATATCTACCCTGTCACCGACAGTCGCGACAATCCGGCTGAGATGCCCGAAGCGGGTGGAGACCCCGTCTCCGTGATCGATCTCCACCATGAGGCCATAACCGCCCTTCCGTCCTGCGGAAACCACCGTGCCTGCGGCGGTCGCGTGAACGGGGGTGCCGATTGGAGCGCGGAAATCGAGCCCGGTATGCATGGCCGGGCTACGCAGGAATGGATCAAGACGCGGCCCGTAGGTGCTGCTGTAGTCGTGCGCACCCTCAAGAGGGGAGCCAAATGGCAGAGACTTGACCCCGTCGCGCAGGCTGGAGAGCTTCGCGACCGCCTTTTCGGCACGCGCGAGGCGGGCATCGAAGCTCACACTGGTGAGGGGCACGAAAGGCCCGCCGACCCCGTCGCCATCGACATTGAGATTAAGCCCAAGGGAGCTTGTAACCCGTTCGATGCGGGCGATCCTGCGTTCTGCAGCCACCGCAATGAGGTCGAGCGCGGTTTCCGACTGACGGTTCATGACGTCAAGTGCGCTGTCGATGCGGCTCATGATGACCGAATCCGCGCGAAGCCCGGCCGAGGCCCCGGTCGGCTCGCTGCTGATGGTGGCTTTTTCGGGGGAGGCCGGAGTGCGGCGGTCGGCCTTTTTGGCGACCCCGCCCATGGAACCGCGCAGGCCCAGCATATCGACGGATGCGTCGATCGGAACCATCGCGCCGCCCGTCGCTTCGGTGCTTTCCGCCAATGTGGCGTCGAATGCGAGTGCCGGCCGCGGCTTGGCGACGGGAAGGGGATCGGACGCGGCGATCGTCAGGCCGCTTTCTGCGGCGCGCGCCAGAACGTCTGCGACGCGGCTGTGCCGGGCGTTGATCTCGCCCTGACGTTTCTTGAGCGCCGCGATCTGCTTTTCATACCTTTGCTCGGCAACGAGGCTGCGACTGGTGACTTCGTCGACACGCGCACGCAGCTTGGCGATACGTTCCTCATAGAACCGCGTCTGGGCTGCCTGGGTGAGCCTTGAGGTGTCGGAGTTGTCCTCGCGAAGCATCATGTATCCGGCTGCCGCAAGATACCCGCCAATCACCAGCATACATGTTCCCGCGGCAAGGGCTGCCATGAGCGGGCGCACCGTGAAGGAACTGGCATCGGACCCACGCGATATGATGATGCGAAGCGGCGGCTTGGCGGCCTGACGCGAGTTTTGGTCGTCGGAGGTTTCGGTCTGATGCATGAGCAGAAGTAACCGCGCAATCTGTGAACTGTCCGGCGAAGGGCGCGTAACGTCGGCTGACGTGCGTTGAAGCAGAAGAGCTCGCTGAAAACGCGATTCCACCCCCCCCAATCCTTCAAAAGATTAAGGGCCAGTAAGGTTAATAAAGGCTTTTGATTGGGCGGGTTAGCCGACCAGAGAGGCCAGGGGTTTGTAGAAACCGGGCGTCAATCCGGCCTCTGATCGAGCGCGATCATTAAAGGGAGGCTTGAGTGCGCCCCGGAAATGGGTGCGAACGAGCTGCTGAAACAGCGGTTCGGGCCGGACACGTTGTCTGTCGCACATGAAACGGAACCACTTGGCGCCAAAGGCCACGTGGCGTTTTTCGTCCCGGTAGATGGTCTCCAGGATCTTCGCAGTCGCCTCGTCATCATTGGCGCGCGCTTTCTCGATCATGGGAGGCGTGATGTCGAGACCGCGTGCTTCGAGAACCAGGGGGATGATGGCCAGTCGCGCGGTGAGAGACTGACCCGTCTCCGCCGCCGCCTGCCAGAGACCGTCATGAGCGGGAAGGTCGCCATAGGCCGCATCGAGCTCGTTGAGCCTGCGCTCCAACATCGAGAAATGCTTGGCCTCCTCCAGCCCCACCTGAACCCAGTCGTCGAAGAAGGAGCGCGGCATGGTTTCGCCGGCGAAACGCGCCACAAGATCCCAGGTGAGATCGACCGCATTCAATTCGATATGAGCCAGAGAATGAATAAGAGCTATCCGCCCGCGCGTTCCCCCGACCGCGCGTTTGGGCATGTCGCGCGGCGGCAGGAGAACAGGGTTTTCCGGTCGCCCGGGGCGCTCCGGCAGATCCAGTCGGCCCGCCGCTCGAAGCGAGAGCGCGCGGCCGAACCAGTCACCTGCGAGCTGATAGGCAAGGCGCACCTTTTTGCGCGTATCGGGGCATGCGACGATCGCCGCCGCCCCTGCCTCCAGGGATGCGGCGCGCGGCGCGGCGGCAGTCTCTTCGCTCATCCCAGGTCCTTGACCGCCTGAAGCACCGCTTCCGCATGCTCCTTGACCCGAACCTTGCGCCAGATTTTTGCAATGCGCCCATCGGAACCGATCAAAAAGGTTGAGCGTTCAACGCCCATGTAGGTGCGTCCGTAGTTCTTCTTCTCCACCCACACGCCATAGGCTTCCGCTACCGCGTGATCTTCGTCGGACGCGAGTGTGATGGTCAGATCGTGTTTTTCGCGAAAGCGCGCATGCTTCGCGCAGGCATCAGGGGATATTGCGATAACCGTCGCATCCGCGGCTTCGAATTGGGATTTGAGCGCGCTAAAGTCCAGTGCTTCCGTCGTACAGCCGGGAGTATCGGCCTTTGGATAAAAATAAATGACGATGGTGCGTCCCCTGAGATCGCTCAGGCGGACGGAGCCTTCGCTGTCAGTTGCAAGCGTGAAGTCGGGAGCCTCGGCCCCTACGATCAATTCGGACATGATGCCTTCCTTTTGTCGGCTTTGGCCGCATAAAGAACAGGAAGACGTGACCCTGCGCAAGATTTACAGATGCAGGGATTTGAAAAGTGGCTGTGCCGACGCCATTCAACGGCAAAGCTTACGCGACGAGATGCCTTTGCGAGGCGGCGCCTGATCGGGGGAGCCGTTCTAGGCCGCAAGACTGATTTTGGGGGAAATCGCGCCAGTGAAATGGCCCAGACTTCGACGGCCCGACGAGTTCACACCTGACCGCTCGGGGTCAGGGAACGGGCACAAGCCGGGTCGCTTGCGCAGACTGTTGCGCGTGCGCAGACTCATGCTGCTTGCAGTGGTGCTGCTGATCGGCTTCGTGGTCGCACGGCTTGCCGCTGCGCCTTATGACAGCGTGTGGCTCGGCCAGCTTGCCGCCAGCCAATTGGGTGAACGCAGTCGCGGCATCTCTGTCGCCATCGATTCCGTGCGGCTTGATTTTTCCGGCCAGGCGGTTGCCCCGCTGACCTTTCTCGACACGTCGCTGAAAACGCCGGACGGCTCAACCCACGTGATCATCCCCGAGGTTCGCATTCACACCTCGTTATCCGGTTTGCTTACAGGCAACTTTCGCCTTGGCAGCGTTTTTCTGGTTCGCCCGGAAATCACGGTAACGAACCAGGAAGCAATCGACGCCAACGGTATCAGCGAAGAGGCGATCAACAAGGTGCCTTCCGGCGCACAGGTGGCGAGCCGCATCGATGCCATGCTCGGCGCCGCGGCTGCCGATTTTGCGACGTTCGGCATCGACAGCATCGGGGTCGATGATGCGACACTCGATTTTGCGGGTTCCGTGAAGCGCCGTTTTTCGACCATCGACATGGAGCTCACCCCCACCGAGGATGGTCGGCACATGCGCCTTGATGCCTCGGTAGCCGGACGTGCGGGGCGCTGGAATATCCGCTTCCGAAACGGGGATGATGACAACGGGGACGGACGCTGGTTTTCGCTGTCGGCAGGCGATGTGACCGTGGCCGACTTCCTGCCTGAAAATTATGACGTTCAGCCCGGCCGCGGGTTCGGTCTGCCTTTGTTTCCGCGCGCCACTTTCCACATGGACAAAGATGGAAAGCTGAAACGGGGCGACCTGCGGCTTGGGGTTGGAGCCGGTTTCATCAGCCTCAAGGAAGAAGGCGGCATCATCATTGACGAGATGCTTCTGGCCTTGTCCTGGTCACCCGAGCATCCGCAGCTCGTTCTTGAGCCTTCCTATGCCATTTTCGGCGATACGCGGATTGCGGTTCACGGCGAAATCCAGCCTCCCGATGGCAAGCGCGACACATGGCAATTCGCGGTGGAAGTGCCACAGGCCCAGCTCAAACCGCGCGATGTTTCCGGGCCCCCGTTGATCGTCGATCATGCACTGGCGTTCGGCAACTTCGATCCGGCGCATATGCTGATCAATCTCGACACGTTCAATCTCAATGCGGGCACCACGAGCGTCACGGCGGCGGGCAATATCCAGTTTGGGGCCGACGGACCTCTGGCGGCCATCGCCGTTTCCTCATCTGACGTGACTGTGGGCGGCGTGAAGCGACTGTGGCCGGCCATGGCCGCTCCGGAGGCGCGGGAGTGGTTCGTGGAGCACGCTCAGGGCGGTCGCATCCGGGATTTTCGCCTGATTCTCGCCCTTGATGCCCTGGGCTTTGACGGAGACCCGGCGACGGTGGGGTGGGAACCGGAAGGACTTCGCCTCGATTTCTCGCTGGAGAAAGGCCGCATCAAGACAATCGGCGGGCTGCCGGGTCTGAAGGAGATGTCGGGAACCGGGACCATCCGTGACGGGGGTTTTGCACTCAAGATAGACAAGGCCAGAACAGTTGCGCCGGGGGGCGGCGCGGTTGATCTGACCAACGCGCAATTTGCGATTCCCGATCTGAGGCCAGTGGAGAAGGAAGGACAGCTCAATCTGACCCTTCGCGGGTCCGCTGCCGACATCGCGCGGATCGCGGCGCAGGAACCTGTCGACGGTCGCCGTCGCCTCGATATCGACCCCGATACGCTTTCGGGCAAGGCGGATGTATCGGTCACGGTGTCCTTTCCGGTGCGTCCCAAGGAAGAGCCCGTCCGCCCGGACGAAGTCCGCTGGACATTTGCCGCGTCGCTTGCCGATTTCTCCAGTTCACAGCCCATTGAAGGTCAGACGATCCGCAATGCGGACCTTCAGGTTACGGCAAACCCGTCGGCGGCGACGTTGCGCGGCAACGGTCTGCTGAACGGCCTGCCCGTGGAAATCGACCTTGAACAGCCGCTCAACGGAGCAGGCGGCAATGGCAATCAGGGGGTCGTGCTCGATTTTGACGCCGGCGATCTGGCCGGCCGCGGCTTTGATTTGGGCGGGCTTGTCGATGGCAAGCTGCGGCTCAACCTGCAAACCGAGAAGACAGGCGTGCGTCAGGTTGTGGCTGATCTCACGCAGAGCAAGTTGCGGCTTCCCGGCGTGGGGTGGACGAAAGGTGTTGGCGTGCCTGCGACCGCGCGCTTCGTCGTTCGCGAAACGAATGCTGGGCGTGAGATCGACGATTTCCTGTTGACCTCGGACGGGGTTCACATCGAAGGCAAGCTCTCTCTCGACAAGAATGGCGGCCTGCGTGACGCCGACTTCGAGCGGTTCGCTCTTCGAAAGGACGATGCGGGGCGTGTCTCGATAACGCGACGCGCGTCCGGATATGTGATCGACCTGGCGGCGACATCCTTTGACGGGCGCGGACTGATCGCGAACCTGAAACGTGCCGGAAATGATAATGAAGGCGAAAGCGATCTGCCCGGGAATGGCTCGTTCACCGTCACGGCCCGGATCGACCGGCTGACCGGCTTTCACAACACGACCATCACGAGCTTTGTGCTCGACCTCGCCGAACAGTATGGCACCGTCACCCGCGCGGACATGTCCGGGCTGATCGATGGCCGTTCCGACTTCTCCGCCGTCCTCTCCAGTGAAGGCAGCCTACGAAAGCTCCGGGTGCAAACTGGCGATGCCGGCGGGGTGTTCCGCTTCTCCGATATCTATGAGCGGCTGAAAGGCGGGGAAGGCTTGTTGACGGTTGACCTTCCCGCGGAAAGCCGCGCTGTGGGACGTCTGGTCGTCACCGATCTGGCGATCACTGACGATCCGACGCTGAAAAAGATCGTCTCTTCGGACCCTGGGCTGGTTCGCGGAGAGGCCCGTCCCATTGCGCGTAGCCGAGTGTTGAACCGGGGGGAGATGTCGTTCCAGAAGCTCGATCTGCGTTTCACCAAGATCGGCGAGCTCATCAGTGTCGAATCTGGCGCCCTGCGCGGGCCGGTGCTCGGTGGTGCGGTGGATGGCGAGTTGAATCTCGCTACACAGCAAATGAACCTGAAGGGCACTTTCGTGCCAGCCTACGCCGTCAATAACCTGTTTGGACAGATACCGCTTCTCGGCCAACTCGTGGGTGGCCGCAATGGCGGGCTTCTTGGCGTCACGTTCCGGGTGACGGGCAGCATCGACAATCCGGTCATCTCGGTGAACCCGATGTCTGCCATCGCGCCGGGGATTTTTCGCAAGATATTCGAGTAAAGACGGAACCGAACGTCCCGCTACAAAAAAAACGCCCGCCTCGTAAGGAGGCGGGCGTTCTCATGCTTGCTTGAGGTTTGGCGTTGCCGTCCCGGATCAGACCGGGCGCAGAAGAACGTGCTTCTTCTTGCCGAGCGAGAGTTTGATCACGCCGTCGCCGGTCACGTCACCTGTGCCGAGAACGCGGCGGTCGTCGGAAACAGCCTCGTCATTGACCCGAACCGCGCCACCCTTGACGTTGCGCCGTGCATCGCCGTTGGAAGCGCAAAGCCCGGCCTGCACATAGGCGCCCAGAAGCCCGATCCCGGCTTCAAGGTCGGCTGCGGGGATTTCGACGGTCGGCAAGGTCTCCGCCAGCGCGCCTTCCTCGAAGGTCTTGCGGGCGGTTTCCGCGGCCTCTTGCGCGGCAGCCTCGCCGTGCATCAGACGCGTGGCCTCGGTCGCCAGGATCTTCTTGGCCTCGTTGAGTTCGGCGCCTTCCAGCGCTTCCAGCCGAGCGATTTCGTCCATGGGAAGCTTGGTGAAGAGCTTCAGGAACCGACCGACATCGGCATCTTCGGTGTTGCGCCAGAACTGCCAGTAGTCATAGGGCGAGCGCATGTCGGCGTTGAGCCAGACCGCACCGTCGGCGGTCTTGCCCATCTTTGCTCCCGAAGAGGTGGTCAGAAGCGGCGTGGTCAGGCCGAAGAGCTCGCTTTCGGTCAGACGGCGACCAAGATCGACGCCAGAAAGGATGTTGCCCCACTGGTCGGACCCGCCCATCTGCAGTCGGCAGCCGTAGTGGCGGCGCAGTTCCACGAAATCGTAGGCCTGAAGCACCATGTAGTTGAACTCGAGCAAGGAAAGATGCTGCTCGCGCTCAAGCCGAAGCTTGACGCTGTCGCGCTGGAGCATCTGGTTGACCGAGATATGGCGGCCGATTTCAGTCAGGAAATCGATGTAGCGAATGGAGAGAAGCCATTCGGCATTGTCGGCCATGATGGCGTCCTTCGGACCATCCCCAAAAGTCAGGAACCGGTCGAAGACCTTGCGGATGCCATTCTTGTTTTCCTCGATCTCCTCGCTGGTCAGGATCTTGCGCGCTTCGTCCTTCCCGGTCGGATCGCCGATGCGCGTGGTGCCGCCGCCCATCAGGGCGATGGGCTGGTGACCTGTTTCCTGCAACCAGTGCAGCATCATGATCTGCACGAGGGAGCCGACATGCAGGCTGCGCGCCGTGCAGTCGAAGCCGATATAGGCAGTGACCGTCTCGGACTGGAACATCTTGTCCAGGCCTTCCGCGTCGGAGCACTGGTAGATGAAGCCCCGCTCGGATAGGGTCTTCATGAAATCCGATTTGTAGACAGTCATGGCATTGGTCCTTGATTTAAACACGCGCCCTCCGGGCAAACGCGGGCTGCGTAATAGCTGAAAAACGAAAAGATTTCACGGTCAAAAGAGGTAGGTGCAATGTCACAGTTCGTGCGCGCGCTCGGAATGATGAGCGGCACGTCGATGGATGGCATAGATCTGGCAGTCATTGAAACCGACGGCAAGGCCGTTGTTCGCGCAGGTGCGACCGCGTTTCGTCCCTACAAGGAAGTAGAGCGGACCGCCATTCGAGCCGCTCTGGCTGATGCACGTCATGTTGCCACGCGCAGTGATCGCACGGATGCGATGCGCGAGGCGGAGGAGCTGGTCACCTCTGCCCATGTGGAAATCGTGCGTGATTTTCAAACCCGGTTCCGCGACAATGTGCTTCCCTTGGATGTGATCGGTTTTCACGGCCAGACCGTCTTTCACGATCCTTCGCGGCATCTAACGATTCAGTTGGGTGACGCGGACCGTCTTGCGCGCGAGACCGGCTTTCCCGTTGTCACGGATCTGCGAATTGCAGATGTGGAGGCGGGGGGCGAGGGGGCACCGCTTGTGCCGGTCTATCATCGCGCGATGGCGCAAAGCGCGGATCTGGATCTGCCGCTCGCCATCGTCAATATCGGCGGGGTGGCCAATATCACATGGATCGGCCCAGAAGAGAGCGATCTGGTCGCCTTCGATACGGGGCCGGGCAATGCGCTCATAGATGATTGCGTCCACCGTCGCACGGGCGCTGATATGGATCGGGGCGGCGTATTGGCCGCCAAAGGTGTCGTCAACGAGGACCTTGTGGCTTCCTGGCTGACCAATCCCTATTTTGAACGGGTTCCGCCCAAATCACTCGACCGCGATGCTTTCACCTGCGGGGGCGCGGACGAGCTCACGCTGGAGGACAGCTGCGCGACGCTCACGGCCTTCACGGCAGCATCCATTGCCAAGGGCATTTCGCAATTGAAAGAAGGAGCAAGGCAAATCGTCGTGGTTGGCGGCGGGGCGCACAACCCGGTGTTGCTGTCGATGCTTGAAAACCGGTGCTGCGTTCCGGTTCGGACCGGGGGCGCTATCGGCTGGGATCCGGATTTCGTGGAGGCGCAAGCTTTTGCCTATCTCGCGGTGCGCTCCATGAAGGGATTGCCGATCACCTTCCCGGGGACGACCGGTGTGCCTGTGCCTCTCACGGCCGGGCGGTTCGCCCGGCCGTGAGAGGCATGATCAGAAGCCTGCGCGGCTGCGCAGCTTGCGCGCCTTCTTGATCGCCTGCCATAGCACAGGGTTGTTTTTGATCTGGCGCTTCAAGGACTGCCGCAACCCGCGCAGCTGTGCATGAAGCCGACCGATGCGGCTCATTGGGATGAAGCTGTCGAACAAGGGGTCGGGATCGCACCAGGAAGTCTTGTACCGTTCCTCGCCGATCCCGAGGTCGAGATGTCTCAGGCCGTTTTCGCAGCTGGACCGGATCAGATCATGCAGGAGCTGGTCGCCGGGGCTGGTGGCGGTCAAGTCATCGTCGCGGAATGAGTTGAGAAAGCAGGAGTAACGGTCTCCGTAAATGCCGCCGATATAGGTGGCACGAATGACGCCGCCCACTTCAAGAGCGTGGGCATGCATAAGCGGGCCTTCGGTGGACGTAAGCGCGTCAAGAAGGATGTCGCGGGTCATTTCCAACGCGCCAGGCGAGGCGAAAATGCTTGGGATCCCGACCGTTTGCGCACGCGCATCGCGCTGCGCGACCAGAGACTCGACTATGCGAAGAATGGTGGCTCTGTCCGTGCCGTGGATAAAGCGAACCTCGCCGGCCTGCTCCATCGTTTCCCTTTTGCGACGCAATGTGCGGCGACTGCGCGAGGACCGGCGACGCTCATAAAGCCCTTCGAAATCCGGCTCCAGATCCAGTAGATACGAGTTGCTCGGGCTCGGCGTGTGGGAAAGACACATGAACGGGTTGCGTTGACCATCCCAGGCTTCCGGTTGATTGATCAACTCGTAGGTGTCGATCCGCGCGCTCGCAGAGATCTCGCGCAACGCCGTCATCACGTCCTGCGCATTGACTGTGGCGAGTTCCGCGCGGGCCCATATGCCGAGATTGTAATTGTTGTACTTGCCGCCGAGCCAGCGGGCGATACGTACCGGACCAGAGCGCCATATTCCGAAAGGCCAGATGAAAACCGGCTCGCCGTTTCGCTCACCCACGACCAGCGCCAACTCGCCGCCATTACGGCGTCCGATGAGCTCATGCCAAAGCTGCAGCCACCGAAACCCCTGATAGATCGACATGTAGGCTTCAGTCTCAAGCTTGCGCCAGACAGGCTCTATCTCTTCAAAGGAATCGAATATCTTCAAGGACAAGGCCGCCACCTGTCCATGATCCGGCGACATGCTGTCGCCAGCGGCCTGTGCTGAACTGCTCGACATAGAAAGTCCCCCGCCTTCAATTGAGCGTATCCCTATCAAGGACTTCTAAAGAAAGGGTGGTTAGCATTACTTATTAGCAGCGAATTGAAGGGGGCGGTCGGAGCCGTGAGCAATTTCTGGAAAATGCTTGGTTATCGCACGGTGATGGACGCGCTCTATTTCTCAGGTGCCTACCGGGCGCTGGCACCCTTGAGCCGGGGCTGCGGCATGATCTACATGCTGCATCGTGTGCTGCCTGCGCGCGAAAATGCCTTTCAACCCAACGCATTGCTGGAGGTCACGCCAGAGTTTCTGGAGCAGGTGATCATCGACAACAAGGCGGCCGGGATTGAGTTCATCTCACTTGGTGAAGCCTATCGCCGGCTGCGCGAGGGGGATTTTGCACGCCGCTTTGCAGTCGTGACGCTGGATGACGGGTATCGCGACAATCTCCAGAATGCCTATCCGATTTTCGCGCGCCACAACGTGCCCTTCACGGTCTTCGCATCAAGTGGCATTGCGAGCGGCACATGTGAATTGTGGTGGCTGGCGCTGGAGCGGATCATCGACGAGAACCGCGAGGTCCGCCTCTCCTTCGGCGACATCAAGGAGACGCTGGCAACAGATACGGTCGCGGACAAATACGCCGCCTTTGCACGGCTTTCCAAGTGGATTGCCTGCGAGCTCGATGAACATGCACAGCGTCGCGCCATCCGCGACATGGCCGATGGTGCCGGGCTGGACCTGGAAGGCATGTGCCGTTCGCTGGCCATGGATTGGGACGAGTTGCGCCTCCTGAAATCCAAGCCCTTGGCAACCATCGGCGGCCACACGCTTGGGCACCATGCGATTGCGCGCATGAGCGAGGAAGACGCGCGCGACCAGATCTGGCAGGACATGGAACGCCACCAGCACGAGCTGGGTGACATTCCGGAGTATTTCGCGTTTCCCTATGGCGGACGCACTGCTGCCGGGGTGCGCGATTTCGAATTGGTTCACAATCTCGGCTACAAGCTTGCCGTGACAACGCGGCCCGGCCAGCTCTTCCCCGGCCACCGCTCGTATCTCACAGCGTTGCCGCGCGTGTCGCTGAACGGTCTGTTCCAGAAACGTCGATATGCGGAATTGTTGCGCGAAGGCACTCCCTTGGCGATCTATAACGGTTTTCGCAAGATCAACGCGGTCTGAGCGTTCATTGATCGGAGAACGCCAGACTGGGACCGGATGCAGACCGATCCGCGCAGCTGCAATCAATGAGCAGCCAAAATGCCGGCTTCGCCATCTTCCGCATCTGCACCACTTTTGATTGCCATTGCGTCGCGCTCAAGGGCCTGACGGTGCCGGGCCCCGCTTTGCGCTTCGATGAAGACCCGGCGCACATCGGCATACCGGGTCTTGATCATCTCCTCCAGCCTGGACGTGGTCTCCTCGACTTCCGCGGCCGTCAGGTTGTCGCGAAAATCGAGTGAGATGGCGACGAGCACGTCATGCGGGCCCAGATGCATGGTGCGCAGTTCGTTCAACCCGATGACCGCATCCTCCTGGGTGATCAGGGTCTCCACCGTCGCGATCAGTTCCGGTGCAGCGGATTCGCCGATCAGCAGCCCTTTGGTTTCGTAGGCGAGCAGAATGGCCGTTCCCGCCAGAACCACACCGATGGCTACGGAGGCTGCTCCGTCGAACCATTCGATACCGGTCATCTCCGCCGCCACCAGACCCGCAAAGGCGATGAGCAGGCCGAGCATTGCGGCGCTGTCTTCAAAAAGGACGGTAAAAACGGTCGGGTCCTTGGATTGGCGGACCGCCAGAAGGTAGCTTCGCGTGCCGCGGGTCTGATTGAATTCGCGCAGGGCAACGATCCATGCTCCGGCCTCGAAAACGAAGGCGAGACCCAGAACGATGAAGTTGACCATCGGATTGGAAACCGGATGCGGATGGAGCAGTTTCTGGATGCCTTCATAGATCGAGACGCCGGAACCAACGGCAAAGATCAGGATCGCGACGACAAAGGCCCAGAAATAGAGCTCCACGCCATAGCCGAAGGGGTGGCGTTCATCGGCCGGCTTTGCCGCTTTCTTCATGCCATAGAGCAGAAGGCCCTGGTTTCCGGTATCCACCAGGGAGTGAATGCCCTCCGACAGCATGGCTGAGGATCCGGTATAGAGCGCGGCGGCAAACTTCGTAATCGAGATCAGGGTGTTGCCGGCAAGTGCGGCGTAGATCACCTTCTTGGAGCCGTGGGCCATTCTAACTTCCTCGCGCGATCGTGACTGGGGCCGGGAACTCGGGCCACTACGATTTCCAATTGTCCGGTTGCTTAACGGTAACAAGCGGGAAACGGTTTCATGAAACTGCACGATTTTGGATCGCACGAATTTATTTTGCCCAGCGTGGGGCAGGGGAAAGATAAGGGTGTCTTTGCGGAAGCCGCAACTGTCATTGTCAGAAAGCAGTGGGCGAAAGGCGCATGGTTCACTGCTTTTCTCCTATCGGCGGTCTTGTGTTTCGCCCTGGGGGCGCAGAACGCCCGTGCCGGGCAGGCCGATGTGATCGCGGCGAAAGCCGTCAGGAATGGTGACGGGAGTTGGACGATCTCAGCCACCTTGCGCCATGCCGACAGTGGATGGGACCATTACGCGGATCGTTGGGAAGTGGTGGCTCAAGACGGAGACGTTCTGGCGGTGCGAAACCTGGCCCATCCGCATATGAACGAACAGCCATTCACCCGGTCTCTGTCCGGCATTTTGTTTCCAGATGGGACCACAACCGTGACCCTGCGCGCTCATGACAGCGTTCATGGCTATGGCGGCCGGGAATACGAGGTGAAGCTGGACTATTGAGGCAAGCCGGTGCGCAATGAAGATTGCTCAATGCGACCGCAACCGGCTCTGAATACAAAAAGAAGGGCTTACAATCGGCCTCATTTCAGTATATAGGAATATTCGAATATACTAATATACGGGGTGATCGCATGTGTACCTCTGCCAGGCCCAAAGGGCCGCACCAGGGTGGAACCCGCCTCATGGTTGCCATGCGCGGCAAGGCGTTAGTCGCTCTCGCACTGTTGGCATCGAGCTTTTCATTGACCATCGGCTCAAGCTGTGTCGAGGCCGCGGATTTCACGGTCGAGAGCCGCGCGATCGAAGACATCAAGCTGGTTTACGGCACGGTTCAGGCGACCGTCGATGTCGGCGCACGTGCGCGGATCTCCGGCACATTGATGGAACTGGATGTCACCGAAGGCAGCTTCGTGAACAAGGGCGACGTGATCGCCCGGATCGTCGACGAGAAGCTGAACCTCCAGGCCCGGGCGCTGGAGGCGCGCATTCTGGCTGCGCGTTCGCAGGTAACCAAAGCGGAGCTCGACTACACCCGAGCCCAGGAACTGTTCAAACGCGGCACCATCGCCAAGTCGAATATCGACCAGCTTGACACCGCGCTGGTGGTCGCCCGCAACGCGCTGAAGGCGACCGAGGCCGAGCGCGCCGTGCTCGATCAGCAGATGGTGGAGGGGGATGTGCTGGCGCCGACCTCCGGCCGTGTCCTTGATGTTCCGGTGACTGCCGGTTCTGTCGTCATGGGCGGAGAGGTTGTCGCCTCCGTCGCCGCCGACGGGTTTCTGTTGCGGATCGAGGTTCCCGAACGCCACGCCAGCTTCATCGAACTCGGCGATCCGGTGGAACTTGGCGCCCCTGAAATGGGCGGCAGCCAAGAGGCGCGCAAAGGCGAGATCGTGAAGATCTACCCACAGATCAAGCAAGGGCGCGTAATTGCCGATGCCAAGGTCGCCGGGCTTGGCGACTTTTTCGTCGGCGAGCGAACGCAAGCCGCGATCTCGGTCGGTACGCGCGATGCCATCGTCATTCCCATGGCGTACGTCGATACCCGTTTCGGGCTCGATTTCGTGCGCCTTGCGCGTGAGGGGGGCGACCCGCTCGATATCGTTGTCCAGCTTGGCGTGCGTCGCGATCTGGACGGGGAGCCCGGCGTTGAGGTCCTGTCCGGCCTGAAGGCGGGCGATCAGCTGGTGATGCCATGAAGCTCGGGATTTCTGGAAATCTGACGCGGGGCTTTATCCGGTCGCCGCTGACCCCGCTGTTGCTCTTTGCAGCGCTGGTGCTGGGCGTGGTCGCGCTCATCACCCTGCCGCGCGAGGAGGAACCCCAGATCTCCGTGCCCATGGTGGATATCATGGTGCGCGCAGATGGCCTCAAGGCGCAGGATGCGGTCAAGCTTGTCACGGAGCCGCTGGAAACCATCGTCAAGGCGATTCCCGGCGTTGAGCATGTCTATAGCCAGACCGTCGATGATCAGGTGATGGTCACCGCGCGTTTCTATGTGGGAACGAGCTCCGACGAGGCGATCCTGCGCGTTCATGAAAAGATCCGCGCCAACATGGATCGCATCCCGACCGGCATTCCCGAGCCGCTGGTTATCGGACGCGGTGTCGATGATGTCGCTATTGTCGTTGCGACGCTGACGCCAAAGCCGGACGCCGCCGCGCGGTGGACGTCGAGCGGCTTGTATGATCTGGCCGATGAATTGCGGATCGAGCTTTCGCGTCTGGAGGATGTGGGGCTGACCTATATCGTCGGCGGGACGACGAACCAGATCCGGATCGAGCCGGAGCCGGAAAAACTATCGCTCTACGGTGTCACGCTCGACCAGCTTATGGGCAAGGTGCAATCGGCCAACCGCTCCTTCATGGCGGGGCAGGTGCGAGACGGGGGCAAGGCGGTTTCAGTCGCGGCCGGACAGACCTTGTCTGGTGTGCCCGATATCGGCCTCCTGCTGCTGACCACCCGAGATGGACGGCCGGTCTACGTGAAGGACGTTGCGCGTACGGTCGTGGGGCCAGCGGAAGTGGAATCTCGCGTCTGGAACGTTGAAAAACAGGCCGATGGCGCGCTGACGCGGCTTCCTGCCGTCTCTGTCGCGGTCGCCAAGCGCCCCGGGGCCAATGCCGTCGTCATCGCCGAGGAGGTTCTGCACCATATCGAGGATCTGAAGGGGCGACTGATCCCCGAATCCATCGAGGTGAAGATTACCCGCGACTACGGTGACACTGCGAACGAGAAGGCGAACGAACTCCTTTTGCATCTCGGTCTGGCAACGATTTCCATCGTGCTTCTGGTTGGCTTCTCAATTGGTTGGCGCGAGGGGCTGGTGGTTTTTGTCGTCATCCCGACGACGATCCTGCTGACGTTGTTTGCAGCCAAGATCATGGGATACACGATCAACCGTGTGAGCCTCTTTGCGCTGATTTTCTCGATCGGTATCCTCGTCGATGATGCCATCGTGGTGATCGAGAATATTTCGCGCCACTGGGCAATGAAGGACGGGCGCGACCGGGTTCAAGGGGCCATCGAAGCAGTGGCGGAGGTCGGCAATCCGACGATCATCGCCACGTTGACCGTGGTTGCGGCCCTTCTGCCGATGATGTTCGTCTCCGGCATGATGGGGCCCTACATGAGCCCGATCCCGGCCAACGCATCGGCCGCAATGGTGTTTTCCTTCTTCGTCGCGGTGGTGCTGACGCCGTGGCTGATGCTGCGCCTGGCCGGCAAGGCCCCGGCACATCATGCCCATGACGCCCACGGCGATGGCATGGATGCCGGTGGTGTCATGGGGCGCGTTTACCGCGCTGCCGCACGTCCTGTGCTTGTCAGCAAGGGGCACGCACTCACCTTCCTGCTGCTGGTTGGAGTGGCGACGATTGGCTCGATGGTGCTCATTTACACCAAGGACGTGACCGTCAAGCTCCTGCCCTTCGACAACAAATCCGAGGTGCAGGTGATCCTCGACATGCCGGAAGGCACGGCGCTGGAAGACACAGACCGGGTGCTTGACCAGGCGGTCGCCCTTCTGGTGGATATTCCGGAAATCACCTCCATCCAGTCCCACGCGGGCACGGCGGCGCCCTTCAATTTCAATGGTCTCGTGCGCCACTACTTCCTGCGCTCCTCTCAGGAATTGGGCGACCTTCAGGTGAACTTGCTGCCCAAGGGCGAACGCTCGCGCGAAAGCCATGATGTTGCGCTGGAGATCCGCGAGCGGTTGAAGGCGCTGGACGTGCCGTCGGGAACCTCTGTGAAGGTGGTGGAAGTGCCGCCGGGACCGCCGGTGCTCTCCACATTGCTGGCTGAGGTCTACGGCCCGGACGCCAAGACGCGACGCGCGGTTGCCGACAAGCTTCAGGCGCTCTTTGAAGAGGTGCCGTTCATCGTCGATGTGGACAACAGCCACGGCGAACCGAGCGAACGCCTGCGCTTTTCCATTGATCAGGAAAACCTGGAGTATCACGGCGTATCGGAGGCGGATGTCTATAACGCCATCCAGTCTCTGCTGGGTGAGACGACGGTTGGCTATTCGCATCGCGGCGAGGGGCGTCGCCCGATCGCGATCACGCTTGCGCTGCCCAAGAACGAACGCGCTCTGAGCGAACGCCTGCTGGCGACGCCGGTGCCTGCCAACGCCCTGCCGGGCAATCGCGGTGTGGTGGAACTGGGCGATGTGTTGACGATCACGCGGGAGCCGTCCTCCTACCTGATCTTCCGGCACAACCTACGCCCGGTTGAGATGATCCAGGCGGATCTGGCAGGCGAATACGAAGCCCCGATCTACGGCATGCTCGCCGTTCAGGACAAGATCGACCAGACCGACTGGGGCGATCTGCCCAAGCCTCAGGTCGTGCTCCATGGTCAGCCCGTCAGCGATGCTCAGGTGGCAGTGCTGTGGGACGGCGAATGGGAGGTGACATGGGTGACCTTCCGCGACATGGGCGCTGCCTTCATGGTGGCCTTGCTGGCGATCTATTTCCTCGTCGTCGGTCAGTTCAGCTCGTTCAAGCTGCCGCTGGTGATCCTCACCCCGGTGCCATTGACGCTGATCGGCATCATGATCGGGCACTGGCTGTTCGGGGCGCCCTTCAGTGCGACCTCGATGATCGGCTTTATCGCGCTTGCGGGCATCATCGTGCGCAACTCCATCCTTCTGGTGGATTTCGTTCGCCATGCCCGCACACCGGACAGGCCTTTGAAAGACGTACTACTGGAGGCCGGCTCGATCCGCTTCAAGCCGATCCTTTTGACGGCTCTGGCCGCCATGATCGGGGCTGTGACGATCCTGACGGACCCGATTTTCCAGGGGCTCGCCATCTCGCTGCTCTTTGGTCTTGCCTCGTCAACGCTGCTGACAGTGCTCGTCATCCCGGCGATCTACGTCGTGTTGCGCGACGATGGGAAGCCCATGAGCTGATGGTGACCGAGATCCTCTGAAAGGGATCTCGGGTGCACGCGAAACTCAAAAGCAGGGGGCCCAGGCCCCCTGTTTTTGTTTTGGCGGTCTGGCGTGCGAAGGGGGGGGGCGGATTGGCTATTTCAAACGACTGTCATTTTTCCGCGCAGCGCAAGACAATTGATATGCTAAGTATTTTCTGCAAGCGTGAGTAGGTGCCAATTGGATTGGTCGTGTATTCCCAATCAAGCTTGTTCTAAGTGTTAATGTGTCGAGGACAAAAGAATGAACCGTCTATATTTCGTAGTTCCGCTTGTCGGGCTCGTAATTTCCGGATGCGCTATGACATTGCCGGTGCGTGGCCAACTTGGAAGTGGGGCCGAGACATTCAAGGGGACTGCGACGGGTTACCTGGATGGGGGCGGCACTCTTAAGATCACAAGTAATAAAGGGCGGGTCTGCGAAGGGACATTCGTTTATGTTTCCAACCGACACGGCGAAGGCACTTTCAATTGTTCCAATGGCCAAAGTGGCCCCTTCAGTTTCGTCTCTACAGGAATGAGAGGGACAGGAACCGGAACAATAGGTGGCAAGGCGTTCACTTTCACCTTCGGCTGAAGGGCCTAAAGCCAATAAACAGGGCGGAGACTGTTTGCTGACAGTTTCCGCCCTTCCACCATGGCTCATGGATGTGAATTCGGGAGACTAGCCTTAGCCTCCGAAAAATGCCTTTGCGCCGTCGGCGACAAATTGCACGCTCAAGGCGGCCAGAAGAACACCCAGAAGCCGCGTGAGCACAAGCTGGACCGTTGCGCCCATCAGCCTTTCGATGGTGTCCGCCAGCAGGAAAATCACGAAACACAGGCCAAGAATGGACAGCGCCACGGTGATGAGCCCGGCCAGCTCCATGCCCGTTTCCGCCTGCGATGACAGAAGGATCACCGCACTGATGGACGCCGGACCCGCGATAAGCGGGATGGCCAGCGGGAACACGGAGACATCCTGCCCATGGCCATGGTGGTCCGGCTCAGGCTGCGCGAGCTTGTCGGCGGTGTCGCTCTTTCGTTGGGCCCGATGGCCAAAGATCATCTCGAAGGCGATCACGAAAAGCAGCAGGCCACCGGAGACCTGGAATGCGGGCACCGATATCCCGAGAACGGTCAGGAGCGGCTTGCCGCAAAATATGAAAGCCAGGAGCAGGGCGGCGGAGATGCATACCGCCCGTATCGCGATGGTGCGCCGTTCGGCGCCCGCAAGGCCCGGTGTGACCGCAAGAAACATCGGCGCGAGGCCAATAGGGTCAATTGTGACAAACAGCGTCGCAAACGCGTTGATGAGGTATTCGGCAAGCATGGGGGGCTCCCGTTGAGGGTCGGCACTCTCCATAGCAGTGATGGCGGGGGCATGCCACCGACGGTTTGCCGCGCATATTGTTGTGCGCAGCTTTCGCACCTATTGATAAGTGCCAGAAATCATTTGAGAAAATAGTGTGACTTTAAACGCGTCCCATTTGGTTTGATCGCCGGAATCGGCTATAAAGTGAGAATCTGTTCCAACCGACGAGATTATTCTTGGCAGACCAGGACAATACGACGGCATCCGGCGGGTTGCCGTCTGAAATCAAGCCCGTTTCGATTACCGAGGAAATGAAGCGCAGCTATCTCGATTACGCGATGAGCGTGATCGTGTCGCGTGCGCTCCCCGATGTTCGCGACGGCCTCAAGCCGGTGCATCGGCGCATCCTCTTCTCGATGTCCGAAAACGGCTATGACTGGAACAAGCCGTACCGCAAGTCGGCGCGTGTGGTCGGTGACGTCATGGGTAAATACCACCCCCATGGCGACAGCGCGATCTACGACGCATTGGTGCGTATGGCGCAGGACTTCTCCCTGCGCCTGCCGCTGATCGACGGGCAGGGCAATTTCGGCTCCATCGACGGTGATCCCGCCGCCGCGATGCGTTATACGGAATGTCGTCTTGAAAAGGTCGCGCACACGCTGCTCGACGACCTCGACAAGGACACCGTCGATTTCCAGGACAACTACGACAATTCCGAGAGCGAGCCGACCGTCATTCCGGCCCGCTTTCCCAATCTGCTCGTCAATGGTGCGGGCGGTATCGCCGTTGGTATGGCGACAAACATCCCTCCGCACAATCTGGGCGAAGTGATCGATGCCTCCATCCTGTTGATCGACAATCCGGACGCCACCCTCGACGAGGTGATGGAAGTCGTTCCGGGGCCGGATTTCCCGACCGCAGCTCTCGTTCTTGGCAAGTCGGGTATCCGTCAGGCCTATGAGACGGGGCGCGGCTCGGTTCTGATGCGTGGTCGTGTGACCACAGAAGAGGTGCGCAGCGGCCGTGAGGCGCTGATCATCCACGAGATCCCGTATCAGGTGAACAAGGCTTCGATGATCGAGAAGATCGCGGAGCTTGTGCGCGACAAGCGCATTGAGGGCATCTCCGATATCCGTGACGAGTCCGACCGTTCGGGCATGCGCGTGGTGATCGAGCTGAAACGCGACGCGGTTGCCGACGTCGTCCTCAACCAGCTCTACCGCTTCTCGCCGCTCCAGACTTCCTTCGGCTGCAACATGGTTGCCCTGAACGGCGGTCGTCCGGAGCAGCTCGGTCTGATGGATTTCCTTCGGGCTTTCGTTGCCTTCCGCGAGGAAGTTGTCAGCCGCCGCACCAAGTTCCTGCTGGCCAAGGCGCGTGACCGTGCCCATGTGCTGGTCGGCCTTGCCATCGCGGTTGCCAATATCGACGAGGTTATCAAGCTCATCCGCCACGCGCCGGACCCGGCTACGGCCCGCGCCCAGTTGATGGAGCGCAACTGGCCCGCCATGGACGTTGCCTCGCTGGTGGAACTGATCGACGACCCGCGCCACAAGGTTCTCGAAGACGGCACCTACAAGCTGTCGGAAGAGCAGGCGCGTGCCATCCTCGATCTTCGCCTGCAGCGTCTTACGGCCCTCGGCCGCGACGAAATCGGCGACGAACTGACCAAGCTCGGCGACCAGATCTCCGATTACCTGGATATTCTTCGTTCGCGCCCGCGGATCTTCTCCATCATCAAGGACGAACTGATCGCCGTGCGCGAAGAGTTCGCCACGCCCCGTCGTACCGAGTTGCTGGAAGGCGGCGCGGACCTTGACGACGAGGATCTGATCGCGCGTGAGGAAATGGTCGTGACCGTTTCCCACGGCGGCTACATCAAGCGCGTTCCTCTGAACACCTACCGTGCACAGCGTCGCGGCGGCAAGGGGCGCTCCGGCATGGCGATGAAGGAGGAGGATTTCGTCTCCCGTCTCTTCGTCGTCAACACGCACACGCCGGTTCTGTTCTTCTCCTCGCGCGGCATCGTCTACAAGCTGAAAGTGTGGCGTCTGCCGCTTGGCGGACCGACTTCGCGCGGCAAGGCGCTGGTCAACATGCTGCCGCTTCAGCCGGGCGAATACATCAACACGATCATGCCTTTGCCAGAGGATGAGGATACGTGGGGCGAACTGGACGTGATGTTCGCGACGACCCGCGGCTCCGTCCGGCGCAACAAGCTGTCCGATTTCACGCAGGTGAACCGGAATGGCAAGATCGCCATGAAGCTGGAAGAGGAAGACGGCTCGATCATCAATGTCGAGACCTGCCGCGAGAGTGACGACGTCCTGCTGACGACGGCACTCGGTCAGGCGATCCGTTTCCCTGTGACCGCTGTTCGCGTGTTCCAGAGCCGCTCGTCCACGGGTGTGCGCGGCATCACGCTTGCCGAGAACGATAGCGTCATCTCCATGTCTATCGTCAATCACTTCGAGGCATCGTCTGATGAGCGGGCGGAATATCTGAAGCGTCGCCGCCTGATGCGTGGCGAGACGGAAGATGTGACGCTGGAAGGGGAAGATCAGGAAGCCGTTGGCGGCAGCGAGCTTGATGAAAGCCGCTACGTGGCAATGAGCGCCATCGAGCAACAAATCCTGACCGTTTCGGAAAACGGCTTCGGCAAGCGCACGTCGTCGTTCGAGTATCGGGTCACCGGCCGCGGCGGCAAGGGCATCGCGGCAATGACCGTGAACGAGCGCAATGGCAGCCTCGTTGCGTCCTTCCCCGTCGAGGATTCCGACCAGATCATGCTGGTGACCGATGCGGGTCAGCTTATCCGGTGTCCGGTTGACGGCATCCGTGTTGCGGGCCGGTCCACGCAGGGCGTGACTGTTTTCCATACGGCTGCTGATGAGCGTGTCGTGGCGGTTGAGCGCATCTCCGAGGATGTGATTGGCGGCGAGGAAACCGATGAGGACGACGTCGCGGCTGACGGGGGCGAGCCCCCTGAAGGCGGGGCGCCCGAAGCGGGGTCCAGTTCAGACGAGACGCCTGAAGCCTGAGCCTGAGCGTTGAACTTCAGAAATACAAAAAGGGCCGCCTTTCCCAAGGCGGCCCTTTTTTCGAATGGCGAGAGCAGTCGACCGTCCGATCAGGTCACAGGAACTCGATCAGGATTGCGACGGCATCTTCGCCAGAACCGTGAGATTGCGGTCGGTCTGGTGGAAGTCAACCGTACGGCTGGGGACCAGACGCACATCCTGCTTCTGGGAAAGGGCCTTCAGACAGGCATCGTTCCAGTTGCCCCAGGCCTGACCTGCGCAGGCCTCCTCTCCACCAAGCGCGAGGCGATCCCCCTTTATCTCGCCAGTCACTTGCGTGTTGTCATGGGCCGGGGCAAAGCTGACGCCAAACAGGCCCAGGAAAATTGTCATCGCCGCTGCGGAGGCCAGAACCAGCTCGCGCAGACGAATACTGAAGGGGAAGGCGGTACTGAAACTGTCATTCTCTGTGTAAGCCATGATTGTTGTTCCCTGCTCTCGTTATCGGCCATTTGTTGGCCTTCATTGCGGTCACTATGCCGCACACGACGAATTGGTGTCGTGACACGGGTCACAGGTTGACGTTCAACGGGCCCAACGCAGTTCTTCCTGTTGGGGATTAAACGTTGGAACTGGGCAATTTGTTCCCACTTGTGGCGGCGGCTCGCATGGCACGAGCCTTTGATGCATGACTAAATGGCGAAAAAACAAAGCAAAAATAGGCTCATAGCGTCCGGGCGCTGTTTCTGCGACAGCTGCGTCGGCTGTGGCGTTGGTCGCGACGCGGCTTGGCGAAACGTGTAAATACGGTGGATGGTGCCGTCTCTGAGATCAGGCTTTCTGGAGTGATACTTATGATCAGTCGTCGCGCTTCGCGTTCCTTGCCGGTTCTTTGGCTCTTCAGCGCCATATTTGCGCTTGTGTTGATACCGGGACTGTCGCACCAGACAGCACACGCGGCTGAAAAGGGGGCACTCACTGTCGTGACGAGTACCGGACGGCATCAATTCGACGTCGAGTTCGTCGCCAGGCCGGAGGATCGCGCGCGTGGGCTCATGTACCGAAAATCGGTTCCGGAAGGGACCGGGATGCTGTTTGACTTTTATCGCGAGGGGCCGGTCGGCTTCTGGATGAAGAACACCTATGTGTCGCTGGACATGGTTTTCATCCGGGAGAACGGCGCGGTGGCGCGGGTCGAACATGATACCAAGCCACTTTCGGAAAAGGTCATTCCCTCGGGCGTCCCGGTTCGCTATGTGCTGGAAGTGGTCGCGGGAACGGCCCGGAAGCTGAACATCCAGCCCGGCGACAAGGTTATGAGCGGGTTCATGTCCGCCGGCGAGTGACATGGGGAAAACCATACGGACAAGTCGCGACAAACCCCGGGGGGAACCGTTGGAGAAGTCGAGGAAAGCTCCTGTATGGGCGGTGAACATGTCCTGGATAAGCCTGTGTGAAACGGTCTCACTCCCGCATGTCAGGGCACAGCACAGCGGGGGGGGGGGCGCCTCCGAGCCTTGAGACAATCCGGGCTGAACTGGCTGGAAAGAACCTAGCCTGCTGGTGCTCGCTCGATGGTCCTTGCCATGGCGATGTGCTGCTCCGGCTGGCGAACAGCACTCCAAAGATCTGAAATCAACGGTCCGATTCAGACTTTTGGAATTTAATGGTTCTGCTAAGTCGTTGAAAAGATGGCGACCCCGACAGGATTCGAACCTGTGACCGACGGCTTAGAAGGCCGTTGCTCTATCCAGCTGAGCTACGGGGCCGGCTTGATCGGGTGGATCAAATCCGATTGGTGCTTTTGAACCGCAAGTCGGCCTGGCGATTCAGATGCAGGTGGAAAGCCTGCCACAAGCGCCCGCGAAAGTCTCGTTTCTGCGGGCGCGGTCAGCCTCTTTCACGTCGCCGTGGAAAAGAGCCTGTGCCGAGAGCCTAATGCGTCCAGGGGATCTGGCGGTCGAAGCGGAAGTTATCCGCATAGGCCATCGTGTTGGTCTTGCGCTCTTTGGGTTCGATGATCCGATAGGCAATTCCGTGCGCCTTTGCATAGGCGACAGCGGCCTCTCGCGTCTCGAAATGCACGCGAACCTGGCCGTTCATGTCCTGGGATGAATTGTAGCCCATCAGCGGTTCGATCATACGCGGGCTTTCGGGCTCATAATCGAGAACCCAGCGTTTCGTCTTGCCCCGGCCAGACTGCATCGCCGATTTGGCGGGACGATAGATACGTGCGACCATGACCGTCTCCGAAATGACCCCAATAATCCTGCTTATCCTGCGGCAGATCGCGGCCTCAGGGGCTGCGATCGCTGGTCGGGACAGCAGGATTTAAACCTGCGACCCGCTGGCCGCAAGCGGGTTATGCCACAAAAGTGTTGCTGATAACCGGCGTTTTCGGCCCATTCGATTGTGTTTACGTTCCCGACGCGTTTTCCCGTTTCTGTCGAGTAACTGTCGGGCGAGGGTTTGCCGCGATTCCGTCCCGCGTCTGTTCCTGATAACCCGGAGCGCAGAGCCGGTAAACCCTTTCATACGTTCCCACAGACATACCAACACAGTCCGCCGCCTGAGTGAAGTGAACGCCATGGCGCGCGCCTGGGGGCCGCCGCGTGGCGGGACATGTGCCACTCTAAAAAAGAAACGTTACGAAATGCCAAGATGCGCCCATCCGCTCAGGTGAGCGAGCGGCCTGTCCGCGGTGCCGGTTTGCTATGTGCCGGAGGTGGTGGTGGGAGCCGCCACGCGGCTGAAGATGACGCCGGGCGACATGTATTTGAGTGCGCGATTGGGCACGTCAGCCCGCGCGTCGTCTCGCCGTCATTTTCGGAGCTTGCCGCGCCCCACACAGACGGTGCCGCTTCACCTGTTTCAAGCGGCTGTCAGCTGTTTGCAGCGGCCTGGTCACTCAGGAGAGGTGGTCATTGTAAATACCTGCAAAACGCCAAATGTTTGTATATAGACACATTCTTAATTTAAAATACTTCATTGAATGTGGCCGAAAAATGTGGCGATATTGTTGCTCAGAGTTTCTCGCTGCCCCTTGAAAGTCGCTCGGCTGCTCAAGGGTATCCAGCAATTTTCAGGATATTCGCCGCATGACCCGCCACAGGCTTCTGCTCGCCTCCACCGCCCTTGTTTCCGTATTGGCTTTCACGCCCGCCCTGGCGGAAACCAAGTGGAGCGGGGCCCTCAACAACGAGTTCAACGTCTCCGAAAACTGGGACGGCACCTTTAACGGCGGCGATCTTGTGATCGACGGCAACCACGCCGTCACCACGTCGACGGCGACGATCGCCACCGACCTTAACTCCGCCCCTGGGGGCTCCGGGGGGCCGCGCTCATTGGTGATCTCCGGCGGTGCCACGCTGACCAGTACACTCTCCAACTACGCCGCCATCGCCATCGGCTGGTCGGCGGGCGTCACCTCCACCATGACCGTGACCGGGGCGGGCTCCAAGCTGGCGGTCAAGGGCACCAACGCCTGGACCAATGTCGGCTGGGAAGACGGCACCATTGGCATCCTCACCATTGCCGACGGCGGCACCTTTGAAACCAACAACCACGTCTCTGTGGGCAAGGCCGCCGGCTCGAAAGGCACGATCTCGGTCGACAACGCCAACCTCAAGGTCCTGAACTCCGGCCAGCTCATCATCGGCGATGGCGGCGATGGTACCGTCAACCTCGCCAACGGCTCGACCGCGACGCTCACAGGCCACGTTTTCGTCGGCAACGGCGCCAACATCACCGGCACCCTCAACATCACGGACGGTTCCGCCGCGACGGTCGGCGGCCAGCTCATTGTTGGCGTGGGCAAAAACTCCGTCGGCAATGTCACCGTCTCGGGTGGCTCGACCCTCACCGCCTCGGACTACCTGGTGCTGGGTCTGGGCACGACCGGCAACGCCACCTTCAGCGACAGCGGCACGACGGCGACCTTCAACGGCCCGTTCTACGTCGGCTACACCAATGTCGGCAATTTCACTGTCGAGAATGGTGCCAGCACCACGGTGTCGACCACCGCTTACATCGGCCACGCCGCCGGCACCAACGGGACGGTCACGGTGACCGGTGCCGGCTCGTCCTTTGCGGCCATGGACAAGGTGATGCTCGGCGAGTCCGGCACGGGCAACATGACGGTGGCGGATGGCGCGGGCGCGACCGTCAAGGGCAACCTGTCGGTCGGCGCTGGCATCTATTATGACGATGATCACGACACAACCTCCTACAACACGACGGCCACAGGCGTGTTGATGGTGACCGGTTCTGGATCGACGCTGACCGTCGACGGCACGCTTTACGCCGGCGACCGCGCCAACGGTACGGTGACCGTGTCCCGCGGAGGCGTGATCAGTGCTGGTGCGGTTGTCATTGCCAGTGAAACCGGATCGACCGGCGTGATCAACATAGGCGCGGAGGCCGGACAGAATGCGACACCCGCAGGCAAGCTGATGGCCGACACCGTGACCTTCGGCGGGGGAACAGGCAAGCTGGTGCTCAACCACACCGACACCGACTATGTGCTGAGCGCGGCGGTAAGCGGCGCCGGTACGATCCAGGCGCTGTCCGGCGTGACCAGCCTCACAGGCGACTACGGCGGCTATACCGGCGACACCAACGTCGACGGGGGGACGCTGCTGGTCAACACCGACACGTTCCTCCGCTCCGCGATCACGGTCGCCGACGGCGGTACGCTTGGCGGCACAGGCGCAGTTACCAGCGTGACGCTGAATTCCGGCGCGACCATCGCGCCGGGCGATGCCGGGATGACCGGCTCGCTGACGGTTTCGGGCGGCGACGTAACGTTTGTCTCCGGATCGACGCTTTCGGTGCGGACCGCAAGCGACGGGACGTCGGACCGGCTGGACGTCACTTCCACGGGCTCGGGCGGCGGTGTCACCATCGAGGATGGCGCGACGCTTCATGTTTCCGGGCTGAGCGGTGATCCGGAAACAGACTATTCGCTGGCCTCCAGTTACACGGTACTGACGGCTGCGAATGGCATCACCGGCACGTTCTCGTCCGTAACCGACGATTTCGTCTATCTCGATGTGAGTGCCGATCAGGGCACCGACGAGATCCGAGTGCAGCTCCTGCGCAACGACAAGACGCTCGGCTCCGTGGTCTCGTCTGGCCATAGCAACGGCCGCGCCGCGGCCAATGCTCTCGACAGCCTCGGCGATACCAACGAACTCTACAAAGCTGCGCTGTGGATGACCGGCGGAGACCTGGATCGGACCTACCAGGAGCTTTCGGGCGACAGCTATCCGGGGACGTCGCAGGCGATCATGGGGGCGACACGCTATTCGCGCGACATCGTTGCCAGCCGTATTCGCTCGGCATTCAACGGCGTCGCGACCATGGAAATGGCCGCCGTCGCCACCCATGGCGACGGCACCGAAGAGGCCGTGTCGTCAAGCGGCGGGCCGGTGCTCTGGGCAAAGGGCTATGGGGCCTGGTCAAAGCTTGATAGCAGTGTCGGCGTCACCGGGTTGCAAAGCGTCAGCGCCGGCGTGGTCTTCGGTGCCGACACCGAGATCGCCGATGCTTGGCGTGCCGGCGTCTTCGCAGGGTATGGACACACCCACGCCCAGGCGCGGGGCATCGTGTCTGAGAACAACTCCGACACCTTCCAGTTGGGCCTTTACGGCGGCCGCCAGTTCGGCGCTATGGGTTTCAGGCTCGGCGCGAGCTATTCCTACCATGATGTCTCCGCCGACCGCACGGTCACCGTCGCCACGCTGACATCGGATCTGAGCGCCGACTATTCCGCGCACACCGCCTACGGCTTTGCCGAGCTCGGCTATCTGTTCCGCTTCAGCGATACGAAGGTGGAGCCTTTCGCGAATCAGGCAATCGTCTATCAAAACACCGATGGCTTTACCGAAACCGGCGGCTCCGCTGCGTTGTCGGTCGGATCCAGCGACCAGACGCAGGGCATCTCCACGCTCGGCGTTCGCTTCGAGCAGGATCTCTCCAGCTTCTTCCACGGCCCCTTCGCACTGACCGGATCTCTGGCCTGGCAGCATACGTTTGGCGACGTGGAAGCCGAAACGACCATGCGCTACGCCTCAGGCGGCGCCGCGTTCAAGGTTACAGGTGCCGCGTTGGATCGCGATCAGGCGGTGTTCTCCGCCGGGTTCCGGGCGCAGCTGACAGACAGCGCCGACGTCTCGCTCTCCTACGAGGGGACGGTCGCCGAGGACAGCCAGTCGCACGGCGCGCAGGCGACCGTCGCAATCCGCTTCTGACCGGCGCCCGACGCGGCACGGCCATACAGCGACCAGACGTCCGCCCACTGAGGCAAGCGCGCCGGTAATGGCCGGGGCGCGGTCGGGCGGACGTCACGATACGGCCCAACGGTTGCGGCCCTTTACGGGTAGGGGGGCGGCATGTCTGCCGTCAGCGCCAAGGGCACCGATTTGAGATTGTGATTTAGCGGGGATGCGGGCTTCGCCGTCGTGGCGAAGGAGGGAAGGTGAAGCCCGAACCTTCAAGGTCCAAAGCGCCTGCCGGAAAAGGTGAGCTTAGCTGCGCATCGCAATGCGAGTGGCGCTAAGGGGGGCAGGGGAGGCATGCCTGCCGATTCCGCCGAACGTGCCATTGGCAGCGAGGTCGGTTTCCCAAGCGGTTCCATTTGACGAGAAAGACATCTGTCGGGTAGCCGCTGTTTGCCTGAGAGCGGCCCTACCAAGTCGTTGAAAACGCTGGTCGGGGCAGCAGGATTTGAACCTGCGACCCCCTGGTCCCAAACCAGGTGCGCTACCAGACTGCGCCATGCCCCGAACCGCGATAGATGCTTGGTTCGTATAGCTGTTCGTCGCTCAGAGCGCAATCGCTGGAAACCGGGAAATAAGAACAAAATGGCAAGTGGTGGGACGTGTCAGACCAAAAGTCACAACAGTTTTCACACTACCTATTCGCGCTTTGTTCTCGGGGGCGCTGATCGATGGTCGGCATGCAAGAACAGCCGCAATCCAGGTGGATGACGGCTGTTCGTGAGGGCCCCAAAAGAAGCGCTAGATTCTGGATAGGATTAGGAGCGCAGGCGTCGCGCGCGCCGTGGGCGCGCCTTCTGGCGCTTGGCATCTTCTGCCGCGGCCATGCCGCCGGCGAGGTCGGACAGGTCCGCATGCGCATAGCGGGCCGTGGTGCTGATCGTCGTGTGTCCAAGCAGTTGCTGGACGATCTTCAGATTTCCCGTGGCCCGCAACAGTCGGGTTGCAGCCGTGTGGCGGGTGTCGTGCAAGCGGAAATCGACCACGCCGATATCCAGGCCGGCTTCGCGCACATCCCTGCGCCAACGGGTTTTCAAGCCGTTATACGTCCATGGCAGATGCTCGCCGCGCGCAACGCCGCGGCTCTTATTCGCTCTGATGGAGACATAGGTAAATACTATATGCGCGTGATTGCCGATGAGTGGCCGCAGGATTGCGCTGATCTCGCGTGTGATCGGGATTCGGCGTTTTCTGTCGCCCTTTCCGTGGATGATGATGTGTCCTTCGTCCCAATGTACGGCTGGCCATGTCAGGCCAATGATCTCCGCCAGCCTGCAGCCGGAAGCAAACGCGAACATCAGGGGCGCGCGCGCGTCCTCGCGGATCGCCATCAACATGGCAACTTCCTCGCTGGCGGATGCCTCGCGAATCCGCTCTTGCGGCTCAGATAGGGTGAGGTTTTTCCAGGCGGGCATTTGAGGCAGGGGCACATTCCAGACGTCGCGCGCGCGCAACATGATTCCGCGCGCGTGTTCCGTCACCGTGCGGTTGACCGTGGCATTCGATACGCGTTTCGCCGGTTTGCCTTGATCTGCCCGGCGCGGCTTGTGGCCGCCGGAATGGGCGGTATCGCCACGGCGCTGAGCGACGATTGCAGCCATGCGGTTTGTTGTGATGTCTGCGAGGCGCGTTCCGGGGCCTAAGGCATCGACCAGCCATTGCACCTGGCGGAAAAGCTCTCGCGGCTTTGCGCGGTGTTGCCCGACTTCCTGCCACCAGCGGCCTGCGGCCTCGTCAAACGTCATGTCCTCAAGCGCATTTGATGCGCGCGACAGGCGCTCCCTGATAGCAGCCTTCGCTGCCTCTTCGATGCGCGCCGCATCTCGTTTGTTTGTCGCGTAGGTGGACCGCGCGTAGCGCTGCCCGCCGAGGCGGAAATCGTAATACCAGAACTTGGTTTTCGGCTTGCGATACAGGGTCATGCCGGCTGTCCAATGGATGGCAGATTATCGCGGGTGCGAGATATCGCTGAACAATACCACAGCCGCACCCCGGCGCTTTCCTGCCTGCCTGATTTGCGGCAACGATGGGTCGTGCCGACGGCGACTGGCTGCGATGAATTCGTCCAGGTCTTTCACGTCATAGAGCCGCCGTGGCCGCTTGGGGCTGGTGCCAATGGCGATGTAGCGGAGACGGCCCGCATCAACCAGCCGACGCAGCGTGACCGTGCTGATGCGCAGATAGTCCGCAGCCTCGGACGGCGTCAGTAGTGATTGTTGCGGAGCGGTGCCTGTCATTGCCTCTATGCCTCCCGCGTGAGCGTGTCCATGCCGCTGGGGCGTGGTTTGTTCATCGGCATGACGATGCGGACACGTTCCGGATCGTCCGGACGGTCGAAGAAAATAGGATAGCCGGAACCGGCATAGGAGATATTCACGGGGTGATCGCCGCCCAATGCTGACAGGGCCGCCAGCAACAAGCGGCTGTTCGCGGAAACGGGATGCGGTTCGCCGGTCTGGACTTCGCAGGCGATGCTATCCATAGCGAGGCTGTGATCGCCCCCACAGGCAAGAAGCAATTCTCCGTCTTTGGTCTCCATGTAGACCGCGCTCTCCTTGCCGCTGGACTGCGTTGCAACCCGCTTCACGGCGTCCGCCATTTCATCCGGAGAAACGGAAAAGACCGGCCCATCCTGCTTTGATGCAACGCGCCTCCAGTCCGGATACGAACCGTCAATCAACTTCGAAATGAGTGTCGCCCGGCCGTCTGACAGGGAGATTTTGTGACTGTCATAGCTCAGATGAAACTCACCGTCCGATGCGCCGATCATCCTTGCGAATTCGGCAATCGCGGTGCTTGGGACGATGACGGACGGCGCGTCATCGCTGCCCGCGGGGGCATCGGTGCTGCACGTTGCAAGGGAGTGTCCGTCTGTTGCGACAGCGGTCAGTTTCCCTGCGGTCACCTCAAGGAAAGCGCCGCAGAGATACCAGCGCACAGTTTCGCTGGACATCGAGGACTCGACGAATGCCAGCATCCGCGCGAGGTTTTGGCCGGTAATGGTGTATGCGATGCCCTCTTCGACATCCTGCATGACCGGGTAGTCTTCGGCCGGCAGCGTGGAAAAGGATGCCCGCGCGCGCCCGGATGACAGGAGGATGGTATCCGCCCTGCGATCATGGGAGGCCATGCTGATCTGACAACCGTTCGGCAGTGTATCGATGAACGCCTTCAGGCTTTGTGCGGGGATGGTCGTCACGCCCGGCTCCTTGACGTCCGCCCGGCACGTGATGCGAAGAAGCCTGTCCAAGTCGGTGGCATCAATTGTCAGACTGTCGCTTTCCGCTGAGATCTTCACGTTCCCGACAATCGGGATTTCCGTGCGTCGCGGCGTGACGGATGCAGCCCCGGCAAGGGCCGGGGTAAGCTCCGACTTGTCGATGGTGAGTTTCATCGGCGCACCTCGTTTTCGCCGCCGCGCGTAAGGCGCGATCTGCCGCGCGGGCGCATGAAGGCGTCAAGCGCCTGCAGAGCGTCGTCGTTGCGCCCGTCCCGGATCATGGTTTCGATACACTCCAGCGCCGGGGCGTAACCGCAGGCATGCAGGATCTCCTCGCGCTCGATGGCGTCACCAAAGCCGCGTTCCATATCAATGGCCTGCTGCCTGCGCTCTGTATCGACGTGCGCACCGGCAAAGCGATACTTCTCAAGGTCAATCATTTTGCTGGCTCCGCCTCCCGCCGTGGTGAATGCCAGCCCCGGCGGCGGGGAGGAGACGCCGCCGGGGCCTCGCGGCCGACGCATGGGAGGAGGGTGCGCCGGTTGCTCGCGAAACTGATCCGAGTGACACCCCGGCCATGCCGGGGAATTGCTTGCGCGCGGCCTAGAAGGCGCTTGTGTTGTCGTGATCGCAGGTGCCGGCCCCTTCAGGATCGATCCGGGTTCTGAGCCCGTATTTTGCCGACGTGGCGTTGAACTTGCGGGCGAGGGCGGGACCGATGTCGATGCCGAGATCGTCGGCCAGAAGGTCAAGCGCGATGATCGTGTCGGCGATCTCGTCGGCGATACTTTCAACCGATGCGGTCGAGCCCTTGATGCCGCGCCGTTCGCGCAGAAGCTTCTTGACGGCTTCGGCAACCTCTCCGGCCTCTCCGGCAACCTCGATAGCCCGGAAGGCCGTATCGGCCTGCGTGTTGCCCGGCCACTCCTGTTGCCGGGCACGGTTCGCGGAGCGAAGGTCTGTGAAGTTCATGCCGCGCCCTCATCGTTGCCATTGGCTGCGGGGATCATGCCGAGGGCATGCATGTAGAGGTCGAGGATGGATTCCTGTTCCTCGCGCTCGTGCGGTTCCTGTTTGCGCAGGCGCACGACCTGGCGCAGGATCTTCACGTCAAAGCCCATCGCCTTGGCCTCGCCGTAGACATCCTTGATGTCTTCGGAAATGGCCTTCTTATCTTCTTCAAGCCGCTCGATGCGCTCGACGAAGGCGCGCAACTGGTCTGCGGCAACGCCGCCGTTGTTCGTGGTCATGGTCAGACCCTTTCAAAGTGGTGGGTGACGACAATTTCACGACCCTTGCGGAATCCGGCTGCGTTGCGGTGGCCGCCTCCGCCGTTCGCTTTGGCAACTTCCGAGACGTCAACGCGGTCATCGGTGCTTCGCAGCGAATAAGTGACTCCCTCTGCGTTCTGGATTCCGACCGCAGCAAAGGGGGCTTTCGGATACATCTCCAGAAGGGTGTGGCAGGTGTCGGACGCGAAATCGTAGGGGCAGGCGTAGGTGACGGGCACACCCTGATACCCGCAGAATTCCTGCGGCGCGGCGGACTTGCAGATCGCCGCGATACGGCGGTCATAAAACCGCTTGATCGCCTTGGCCTCCCGCAGGAACTGCTCGCGGTGGCTGGTGTAGAGCCCGCTAGCTTTCGTCCACTGTGTGAAGTCGCGATCAAGCGAGCGCAGATAGAGGCTCACAAGCTTCGTATCTTCGCGTTCGAAGCGCCACAGGTCGCGATCCTCGACGGCGAGAACAAGCTCTGGGGCGGTCGCAAATGGAGCGATAAAGTCCCACATCATGCGCGCGCCGGAGCGACCCATGTCGAATTCAACCATCACCCGGTTGCGCCAGAACTCGGGTGCGGGTGCAGCCTCGCGCAGAGCATCGAACTCTTCGTTCACGGAAAAGATCGTCGGGCGGAAGGTGGACTGCAAGTCGGCCAGGTTGTCGCGCGCCGTCTTGTGATGGTCGAGCATCAGAATGCGCGCGCCGGAAATCACGAGTTCGTGACACTGGTCGAGTGTCAGCGAGAAGTCAGCGACAAGAATATCTTTCCCGGCGGGATCGAAGTCAGGCAGCGGGCGACCGTAGTTGCTGGGCATGTACGTGACCGTATCGCCCCACTTCATGTGGCCGATCCATGCGGCGGCGAAGCCGTCGTCGCAATTGTCGTGATAGATAAGGATGTCGGGCTTATAGGGCGTTCCGGTCATGGTCAGTCCCTCACTGGATCAGGTGCGGGCCTGCGAGGCAGGCGGCGAATGCGCACATGAGCAGGATGCCGACGGCATCGGCGATGGTGCGCAGGACGTTTGCGGGGCTCAACGGATCAAGCATCGTCGGCCCTCCGCAGGATGGCCCCGGAGGGCAGGTCGCGGTTGCGGATGGTGCGCCAGCGGAACTCCGTGGTCTTGGCGCTCGAATAGAAGGGGGACCGCGCAAAACCGACCGTGCGGCTCTCCTCCACATCCACGCGCGGGCCGCGCAGCCTGCGCGGGACAACGCGAATCCGCCCTGTGGGCGTCCAGTCGGTTGCTGTCCTGGGGCCGTGGAGGCTCATGACTTGTCCTCCCGGTTCAGGTGGATGGAAGCCATGCTCGCCTCGTCCTCGGCCTGTTGGCGCAGGGCCGCAGTCCGGCCCGCGATGGCGAGCACGGCGATAACGGCGATGGTCAGCACAACAACGCAGAGAGCTGCGGCGAGCCAGATTGCAGCGGGTTCGGGCAGGGCGCTGAGGTCTCGGGCGGCACTCATGGGCACTCCTCCCCGCAGTGGTTGATGTCATCGACATGCGGGCGCAGGTCCACGGTGTGGACGGTGCGGGGCGCGCCGACGCGCGCGGCTACCGGCTCCAACACGAAAACCGTTTCCCCGGGGAACAGCATCGCGAATTTCTCGGCCGCCCCGATTGCGGCGGATTTGCTCGCGTATCGTTGCGCAGGTGCGTTGCTGGCATCCGGCAGCACCATCCAGAATTTCTGAGCGCTTGGCATCAGATTGCCTCCCCATTGATGGTGCGGGTATCGATCACGCGGCCATGCACCCGCCTGGTGCGGTGGCGTCGGGCGGTGTCGGCCAGCGCATGCGCTGCGACAGACACCGCTATCAGGACGGCGATGATGGCGATGGGGAGGGTGGTCATAGCGGCACCCGCGGCGCTGTATGGCGGATTCCGGTTTCGCCGAACGTTTCTGGATAGAATTCCGACATGGTGTCCTCCCATGGCTCTGATGGGAGGGACTATGCGAATATCGCACAATCAATGTCAATCATAATATGTGCGAATAACGCATAGTGGCATCGATTGGGTGTGCTGATAGCGTATAGATGTGCTGATAGAGCACTGCACCAAAAGGCGGAACGGAGACAAGACGTGCTGACAATCGACCTGTCATTTTATGCCTGCGAGGCTGCATCGCAGATCCGGAGCGAGCTTGAACGCGAGGGAGATGCCCTGCTTTGGGGGCATGATTTCACAGAGTTTCAGGACATGGTGCGGGAGGCAGACCGCGGGTTGACTGAACATTTTTCAATCCAGCATCAAACCTTCAGCCCGTCAGGGGCGTTCTGGCTCATGCTCTGCCGTAGCGGCGTTCCGGTATCAACTGTAGCAGCTCGGCTCGACCTGCTCGGGCCGATGACGCTGGCTGCATACTGGAGTCAATACTTGCCGCGCGTATACTATGACGATGCAGGGCATTCGGTTGAGTTGGATGCCAGACAAGCAGCGTTCCCACGAGAGGCGAGTGGGCGGGTGGTTTATCTGGGGGAGATGTGGGTAGCAAAAAGCCATCAGGGCCGTGGTGTGGCATCCCTGATGGCGCGTTTGGTGCAAGTCATGTCGATGCAGATATTTGATCCCGACAATGTGTATTGCTGGATGCGCCCAAAGCAGGCGTCCGGCGGATTTCCGCAGGCATGTGGATTTAGGGAAATAGTCCCTCAAGGTATTCGCTGGACGCGCCCACCTGCGGCTGCCGGAGATCTCTCCCACTTGTGGCTAGCTGGAAATCGGAGGTCTGCCCTTGATGATCTAGTGCGCGACCTTGCATCCGGAATTCTATCGGGCGCGAGTACAAGATCAGGTGCGGTATGCCCGCCTCTGTCTGGTACGGCAGGATGAGTCGTTCATAGACCAGCCGGAAAGACAGGGCTTCTGCCCTGGCGGTGAATTCGCTCGATACAAGGTCGAATTGGGGAGCGCGGTTTTCCATCGCCATCGAATATGCGCTGGCTGCAAATTGGCGATAGTCTGTTCCAACCATATCTTCCAGATCGGCAGGGGTTGCCGCACTATCCGCGCCCAGAACCTGCGCTGTCAGAGATTTGGGGCCAGCCATCAGAATAGGCGGCGCGAGATCCGGATTCCGGATGCCGGCCATCCAAACAAGGTGTGGGGCGGCCTTAATCAACCCCTCGCCTTCAATGCCCTTATCTCGCTTCCAAAGGCTGAGAAGATATTCTGCAAGGTCGTCGGCGAAGCCGCTTTCTACGGCCTCGATGCCAATATCATGAATGAAATTCGGCATTTGAACTCTCCGAGCTGAGGAACAGTTCCGCGGCAAGCAATGCAGGCCTGCAGTTTTCAATAGTCGCGCGTTTCTGCGCTGTTGTGAGTTTTTCGAAACGCGTCGTGCCGTAGAAAGATGAGGTATAGGACCGCGTATAGGTCAGTAGGCGGTACCGTGTTGCTAAGTCGATGTATTCCGACCATGCCTCTTCGATAGAGACAGTTGGGACGCCGGATAGGTCGTAATCAAAGAACATGCGATCACCCGAAAACGCTAAAAAAAACTGACGGAACCATGCGGCTCCGGCTAATGATTGCTGAAATCAGGCAGCGACTTGGCATCACTGGGAGGAAGATTCCCGTTTCTCTTGAATTCCAGCAATTTCATATATGTATTTAAGAATAACTTTCGGTAGTTTTGCCAATTTGTCAATCCTGCCGGAAGGGATGACAGGGTTTGATTGGTCATTTCCGCGGCCATCAGAAACAGGTCGCTGTCGAATGCTTCGCTGTTTGGGGTGATATCCATGTCGGTGAGATCCGGCATGGGGGCTTCTAACGCAGAAGGCAAAGGAGCGTTCAGGATTGCCGCGGCGCGCAGCATTTCTTCTGCGAGCATGGACCGGCGGTTCTTAACGATCTTGTTAATAACTGACGGGTCTAGGCCCAACTCGCGAGCAAGCGCTGACTGCGACATTCCTGCCGCGTCGAGTGCCTTAACCAACCAGTCTGCAACGAGTTTTCGCATGATGAGCGTTTTTCGCACATCGGGACCATCTGTGTCCTGTGCGAAAAACGCTTGACGTGAATTGTGCGATAATCGCATAGTTCGACTATGAGCGAATATCTTAACCCTGCTGGCACGGTCATCGCCCGCCTCGGCGGACCTTCCGAGGTCGCGAAGATTACTGGTGCCCATGTTTCCCGTGTCCTCCGGTGGCGTACTGCCAAAGACAAGGGCGGGACTGACGGGCGGATTCCTCAGCAGCATTTCGAAGTCCTCCTAGAAGCCGCGTCCGGCCTGGGTGTGTCGCTGACAGAGCGGGACTTGGTTCGTCCGTTTCCGTCCGAACGGGACGCTGAACATGCGCAACCCTGACACGGAGGTCTCCGCAATGTCTTGCGGAAAGCACCGCAACTTTTTGCGGAAAAAGCTCGACCCGGCGGCGCTCGGGGATCTGCTGCGGCGACTGAGGCCGCTCAAGACCGCTGCGACGATATCGGCTGAAACCGGCCTGTCTCTGCGCACCGTGGAAAACCTGATCGGCTCCAATCCCTCATTGCCGGGCCTGCGCACATTGCTCGCGTTGGTGGATGCCTATGGGCCGGAGGTTCTGGCGGCGCTCTACGTGCAACCTCCCGCCTGGATGGATGCCGCGGCGCGCGCAGCGATCCGCGCCAATTTCGAACATGAGCGCGCAGCCGCCCGCCGCCGCAGGGCGGAGCAGGACGGGCGCGGGGGCACAGATTTCAAAGCCGGGGTTTTCACATGGTGACGCGGATTTTACGCGCGCTGCGCGCGGCGCGGCGCATGGCATTTGCGGGCGGTTCCTGCGCCTGCACACAGATTGCACGGGCAGGTTTCGCCGTTGGGGACACGTGGGCAGAGGCGTGGCAGCGCGCCGCCCATTGGTGCGAGGAGCGCGCGTGATGGGCATTTTCAAACCGCGGCCCACGGGGCGGATCTACAACGCAGGCGTCGGGGTTTCGTTCGAGAGCGGCGTTCTGATCATGCACGGGCCGGGCGGGACGCCAGAGGACATGGCGGCGGCCCTGGATGCGGAAGATGCCGCCTATGCCCGCGACTGGCGGCGCAGGCTGCGCGACAGGCTGATGCAGCCGGTTTACGCTTGGCGCGATCTCGTGTGGCGCGCGCGCCGGGGGCGGCTGATTACCGAACATTGCGCCTATGCGGCACGATCGGGAGCGCTGGTGCTATTTCCCGGCGGTCTGGACCGCAACGAGATCGAAGACACCCTCGATACACTCGAAAGCGGCGCGGACGGCGCGGGCTTCGGCTGCCTCGTCAAGGTGTGTGGCATGGGCACCCTTTGCCTGACGCACCAGTTTCTGACGTGTCTGTTCTATCCATTCGGCGCGGGACTCGCTTTTCTCAAGCGCAACGTCGATGGCAAGCGTGCAAAGCGCCTCAGCGAGAAGCCCCACAGTGGTCTTGAGTTCGAGGGGGTCGTGCGAGAGCGGGATCTTTCGCTGCATCGGCGGCTGTTTCGACATATCGGTTCCTCCGTCCGTAAAGCGCACAAGGTAGCACGGCGCGATGATGACGGGGAGGGCGGGGCATGACCGTTTGGACTCACCTCACCAAGGCGCAAAAGCTCGATCTCATTCGCGAGCGCGCGGCATCCGGCGCAACCGGGCCGCAGGTGGCGGAGGAATTCGGCATCTCCGCGAAATACGTCTCCGGACTGTCGGCCAAGGCGGGGGTTCGGTTCGTCCGCTCTGCGCCGGCGCGGACGAGAGCCCCGCGCGCCGCGCTCGTGAATGATCCGGACACGCCGGTCAATGACCAGATCATCGACATGGCTCTGAAGCGCGTCGACCAGTGGTTTGCCGCGCGCGGGGCCGAGGCTGGGCGCAGCGGTGAGCGCGGCGGCGATGTTGGGCCTGCCAGCCGGGCGCTGCGCGACCGGCTCGGCAACATCGCCTATGTGGCGCGGTGCCGGATCGCCCATTGGGCGGCGACGGTCGGTGACATCAACCGCGTTCTAGACTGGCTGAGCGCGCAGGGCGAGGAGGTGGTGTGATGAGGCTACCCAGTGCGTTCTATGTGATGGCGGTCATGTACGCTGATCTGGCGCAATCGTGGCGGCTGGTGTCGTTGCCGGTCGCCATTGTCTCCACCATCAGCGTGGCTGTTCTGGCGGACGCTCTGAGAGAGCCGCGCGCCACCGATGTTGCGCAAGCGTCAACCTCAATCGCAAAGACGGATCGCGCTCGGATCGCGGCTGCGGGGTGTTCGTGATGGGGGCAGTGCGCAAGTCCGATCCGGCTGCGCCGGGGTTCGTCGGGGTGTCCGCGGTGCGGATGGAGACCGGCGAGCAGTTTGTGCGCCTCTGCCTGCCGGTCGACCGGCATGGGCCGCGCCTGGATCGCGCCGAGATCGCGCGCCTGCGGGCCCTGCTGGATGGGGCGGAAGCGCAATTCGAGGCACTGCCGGACGACTGCCGCCGGCATGTGGTGCCGGTGAGCATTTGAGCGAGGATTTGAGGAGGGATTGGGATGGTTGATTGCATGAGGTCTCGCCAAATTCTGGCCCTGTTCGTTCACGGTCGCCGGGTTCGTGCCCGCCTGACGATGGCTGAGGCAGCCAAACGCGCCGGGGTGAGTGCCGGGCAGGTGGGGCGGGCGGAAAGCTATCGCCCGATCGCCCCGCGCGCCGCCGAACGCCTCGCCGCCTTTGCCGGACTGACGATCACCGAAATCGAGGCAGCAGCTGCGCGGGCCCCGGAATTCGCATCCGGGAGGGCGGCTGCATGATTGTCGTTAAACAACTCGAATGGACCACGACGCCGCCGCCAGATCGCGAGTGCGTGCCCGGCATGCTCTATGCCGAAGGGATCGGCGGTACCTACGAGGTGACGGACTACGGCGTGCTGTGGTGGGCGCATGATCCTTTCTCCTGGACGCAATTGGCCGATCAGGCGGCCGCGATGGCTGCGGCGCAGGCCGATCATGAAACGCGCCTGAAAGCGATGGTTTGCGAGGTGGTGGCATGAGCGGGCTTGTCGCCACCGTGCGCCGGACGGTCGAGGCCGTGGCGCGGGCCTGTGATGTGGTGCCGGCGGCGATCCGTTCGCCCTCAAACCGGCGCGAGAGGCAGGCGCGCAACCGGGCGGCCTATGCGCTGGTGCGTTCCGGCGTGGGCAGCGCGAGCGAGATTGCCCGGGCGCTGGGATTTGCCGACCGATCCGGACTTCGGCATGCGGTGCTGACCCATGCGCGCGAGATCGGCGAGCCGGTGGCGCGGCTGGAAGACCTGATGGGGCGAGGGCGGCCGAAGAGGATCGACCGCACGCGGCTCGCCTTTCTGTTCGCGGCCTGGGTGGAACGGGAGGGGCTGAACCAGGTGCAGGCAGCGGATCGGCTGAAGGTTTCGCGCACGGTTGTGCGCAAGGTGTGCGACGCGCAGGCGCTGGATGATGAAAGCCTTGTGGCGGTGCTGACCGGTGCGGGCGTGGCGCTTGGCGACATTATCGCGGTGCCGGCCCAGGCTTCACGTGAATTCTACGGTGAACATGCGGGGGCGGGAGGACTGTTTTCGAGTCTGGAGGGAGCGGTACGATGCTAATCTCCGCGGCTGCCATTTTCGTATCGTTATGTGACTCTAACGGCGAGCCGGATTCGGTCGAACTGGCCCGTATTATTAATCCTATACCGTATAACAAGGGATGTTTTCCCTTTGAATTGCTCGTCTTTCTTGGTGCGGAACTCGAGAATGCGAAATATTCTGCTTTCTGGAACGGATCCCCGTCGGTTAACATCAAAATTCAACTCTTCTATTGGCGAGAAGTTGGAGATGTTATCTTTCATGGTCGGATAGAGAGTGAATGCACTTGGATCGTTAACAGCTCGCAGAAGCAAGCCCGAGGGTTTGACGATCTGGACGTTAATTACGTTGATGTCGGATTTGTTCTCATTCACGAAATGCAGTTTTACCGCGCTGCGCCCGGGTACCTCCTCGAAGGTCACCTTGAGCGGTTCGTCTCCACGAATGTAGCGTTGGTGTGCTGTCTCATTCGCTATTTGGCGCCAAAGCAGGATGCCGGTTCCGATGGCCGCGGCCGCGGCCGCCCAGCCGCTGAGCGCCCCAATCCATTCGCGAGCGCATTGAAGGCAGGTTTCACCGGCGACGAGTTTCGTCGTGTCGTGGCAAAGCAGCCAGAGACTGAGTGCGGCGGCAGTAAGAACTGCCGCCACGGCGATCAATACGCGAATTACGATTTCCCATGTTCTCATGTCGCAAATTCTAACATGGCACCGGACTGTCCGGGAGGTGGCGCGTGACCCGGGAAATCCTGCCCCCACGGCGGGCCTCCGACATCCTCAAATTCAGCCATGGCCAGCGCAGCTATTACGCGACGGTGGGGTTCTATGACGCCACGCAGGCCGCGCCCGGCGAGGTGTTTCTCTCCACCGGCAAGACCGGCACCGAGCTGCAGGCGCTGATGCGCGACAGCGCGATCGCCGCCTCGCTCGCCCTGCAATTCGGCTGCCCGGCGGAGGTACTGGCGAAAGCGTTCTCGCGCGACGAACAGGGCCAGCCGGAAACGGCGATCGGGCGGCTATTCCAGATCATCACGGAGGGCGAGGGGTGAGCGCGATGGAGACCACATCGGCCGCGCTGGCGATGGAACGCGCGCGAATGCGCTGGGAACGCACGGGCAGCGATGCCGATTACATCGCCTTCCTGGAGGCCGAAGGAACCTGGCAGCGGTGCCGGATTGCGGAACTGGTGGCGGCTGCCAGGAGCAGACGGCAGGTGGAGAGGGTGGCATGAATGACAACAGCACCATGGCGGCATCGACCGCGCCGAGCGGCGGGCTCGATCTGCTTTCCGGTGGCCTGACGCGGGTGTTTCTGCGGCAGGTCATGCAAGAGCAGCGGATGACGACACAGGACCTCGCCGACTGGATCGGATGTTCGGAGAGCGAGATCTGGAACCTGATGTCGCGGACGGATGGGAGGGGGTGATGGGCAGCCGAACCTTGCTCCTGGTTTTCTCACCGACCAGCTTCCTCCCGACGCTTATTAAGTTTTTCGCGGAAGGTATCTCTAAGTGCCTCCGCAGGGCTGGTATTGTCGAGAGCGCGAACGGTGCGGCCTTCGAAAGCCTCTGCAAGCTTGGGGTCGAACTTGATTGCGACATGTCGAATACGGCTGAATGCTATCCTGTAACGCTCAAGCCAGACCTCGATGAGGCTTTCTACTCTGTGCGCAGGAGCGTTCTCAACCGTCGGTATCGGCGTCTCGATAATCCGTTGAGCAACTTGAAACTCCGTGATCACCGCATCGAGATTCATTTTATCGCGAGGCGAGAGGTTTTCGTTCAATTCGGACAACTTAGCTGTCCACTCGTCAAAACGGAATTCCGTGTCTGCAAAGCGAACATAAAGGAGCAGCAGCTCTCGATCATCAGGGGAAGACAAGGCTTCGTCGACGAACTCCCATATGACATCGATTATCGCAAACTTCGACGAAAGGTAGCTCGATATGACGGCTTTCGCTTCTCTATACGATGCGAGCATCGCTCGAACGGTCATCCATGCACCGATAAGCGCAGCGGTACCCGCAATGAGCGATTGCCACTCGTGCAGAAACTCAACGATGCCCACCGCCGCGACCTGACCGGCCCAGCCCGCAATCGCAAAGCCCAAGAGGCAGGCGGCGAAATATTTCCACGTGTCGTCCATGCTCCGCAAATTAACATTGCGGAATGCGCAAGGGGAGTCATCTCATGACCTTCCCCGACCACGAACTCGACCGCGTCAAAGCCATCCCGATTTCGGACATCATCGGCCGCGATGTGACCTGGTCGCCCGCAAAGACGAATGCGCAGGCCGGGGATTTCTGGGCGTGCTGCCCGTTCCATTCGGAAAAGACGCCGAGCTTTCACTGCGATAACAAGCGCGGCACCTACAAGTGTTTCGGCTGCGGGGCTTCGGGCGACGGCATCGAGTACCTGATGCAGCGTCACGGGCTCTCCTTCGTGGAGGCCGTGGAAAGCCTGGGCGGCAAGCGGGATGCGCCGGAGTTGAGCCCGCAGGAGAAGGCGGCGCAGGAAGCCGCGCGCAAGGCGAAGGCGGACGAGGACGCGCGGGCGGACAATGTGTATCGCGCGCGGGAACTGCGACGGGCGCGGGAGATCTGGACGGCGGGGCGGACCTTTGCGGGATCGCCGGGTGAGACGATCTACTGGCGCGGCCGGGGCCTGTGGGCGCCGGGCCGGCCGGGGGAGCGCAGCGCGGTCTATCCGTCCTTAAGATTTGCCGAGGATCTGCCCTATTACGCACCGGCGCGGGGCAAGGGGGAAAAGCCGCGGCTGGTCTATTCCGGCCCGGCGGTGCTGGCGGCGATCGTCGGCCCGGCCGACGGGGACGACCTGCGGTTTCAGGGCGTGCATATCACCTGGTTCGACCCGGATCATGCGGGCGAAAAGGTTCGGTTGACCGACCCGGCAACGGGCGAGGGGTTGCCGGCCAAGAAGATACGCGGTTCCAAGGCGCGCGGGTGGATCCTGCTGCGCGATCCGCGCCGTGTCGGCATCGGTATCGGCCGACTTCGCATCGGCGAAGGGGTGGAGACGGTGCGCTCCTATTGGCAGGCGGAGGAAGCCGTGCGCGGAGCTGGTGAGATAGACGCGACCGCCTATGCAACCTCGATCGACCTGCAATCCATGGGCGGTCGCGCCATCGAGACAGTCGCGCATCCGGATCTGATGAAAGAGACCGCTTCCGGCCGCGTGATGAAGGTTCGGGTGCCGGGGCCGGTGCCGGACATGACGTCTGATCGCGCGCTGGTGCCACCGGACTCCATTCGCGAAATCCTGATGCTGGGAGATGGCGACAGCGATCCATTCACCGCGCGCCAGGTGCATGCACGCGCAGCGGCCCGTTGGGCGCGGCCATGGCGCCGGATCGGCTCCGTGTGGGCGCCGGAGGGCGAGGATTTCAACGACAGGCTGAAGGAGCGCGCGCAAGCCGCGCTCGGCCAGGAAACCGGCACCGCGCCGGCGCGGGGGAACGCATGAGCACCGAGGTTTACGGGGAGATCATGGGCCGGCCGGTGGAAGAGTATGCCGCGCCGGATGATGCCGGCGGCGGGGGCGGCGCGCCGCCTTCCGGAGACGGGCCGGGGGATGGGGCTCGGGAAGCGCCCAAGCCGCAGCGGTGGGGCTACTCGGTCAAGAAGCTGAACGAGGAATGGGCGTTGGTTCTGGTCGGATCCAAGGCCGTGATGGTGCGCGAGCGACCGGATGCGCCAGTGGAAGAGCGGGTGCGGATCGTGCAACTCGAAGCGTTTCGCGCCCTTTATGCGAACAAGTTCACGCAGGTTCTCTCAGATGGAAAGGTCCAGACCGTGACCTGGGCCAAGCGGTGGATGTGTGACAAGGACCGCCGGCAGTATGACGGGATCGAATTTCACCCCTCGCCCGATGATGATGGCGGCACGCCGGGATATCTCAATCTGTGGCGCGGCTTTTCCGTGAAGCCGGATGCGGCCGCCGGCGGGTACACCGTTTTTCGCGACCACATGCTGAACAATGTCTGCGGGGGCGATGAGGACCTGTTCACATGGGTGTGGGGGTGGTTCGCGCATCTTGTCCAGCGGCCGTGGGAACGGATCGGAACCTCGATCGTGTTCCGGGGCCTGATGGGAACGGGCAAGACCATTGTCGGACAGGTGATCGGCTCGCTGATCGAGCAGCACTATTTCGCTGTCGATGATCCTCGCTACATCACGGGGCAATTCAATGCGCACATGGCCTCATGCCTGTTGTTGCAGGCGGAAGAAGCCGTGTGGGCGGGGGACAAGGCAGCGGAGGGGCGGCTGAAAGGGCTCGTCACCTCCGCGACGCAGATGATCGAGTCCAAGGGCGTCGACCCGTTTCGCATCAAGAATTACGTCCGCCTGATCATGACCTCGAACGAGGATTGGGTGGTGCCTGCCGGCAAGGATGAGCGACGGTTTTGCGTGCTCGATGTGTCCGCGGGCGTGAAGGAAAACCACGGCTACTTCGAGGAGATGTTCGAGGAGCTGGACAATGGCGGGCGGGAGGCCTTGCTGGCCGATCTTCTCGCGTTCGATCTGTCGACGGTCAATCTGCGATCGATCCCGCGCACGGCGAGCCTGCTGGAGCAGAAGATCCGGTCGCTCGACCATGTCGAGGCGTTCCTGTTCGAACGGCTCTACGAGGGCAACCTGGTCAAGGGTGCGATCGGCTGGCCGGTCGACGGGCTGGTGCGGAAATCGAGGCTGTTCGACTACTACCTGGAGGTATCCGACCGGGTCGGTATCAAGCGACGATCGGAGCAGACGGTGTTCGGCATGAAGATGCAGCGTGTGCTGCCGTGTGTCGGCACGGTCCGGCGATATGACGAGGAGGTGGGCGGGCAGGCGTGGTTCTACCGGTTTCCCGCGTTGGAAGAGGCGCGCGTGGCATTCGAAGCCGGGTTGGGACAGGCGGTCGACTGGCCGTCTGACAGTGAAGCCGCATAACGCCGGGTGCGAGAGACAGGATTGGTGGGGTATCCGACCTTTCCAACGTCTATCCATCAAGGTTGGAAGGGGAAAATGCCTTCGAAATCAGAGCGTTTGCCAACCTTGCTAACCTATCCAACCTATTTGCGGGTCCGCGTGCGCACGCGCGCCAAGGGGAAACGGCTTTTCCCCCTTCCGGCCTGTTCTCTCCAGCGGCTTGAAAGGTTGGATAGGTTGGAAGTGGGGCATAAGGCATTGATATAAATTGTGTATTCGGCTCCAACCTATTCTTTTTATAGGTTGGCAAGGTTAGATAGGTTGGAAGGGCGGCAGAATGCGGAAAATCATCGATATTGAGGCGCTACTGTTCTGGGCTCTGGGTGATCAGGGCGTGGCGGATGAATTCCGCGAGGAGGCGTATGGCGCCGGCTATGCGGCCTCTGCCTGGGAGCCAATCGAGCGGCTGGCACAACTGGGCACGCTGGTGGATGGCCGGGCCGGTAACCGGTTCGGCTCGGGGGATATCCATCGCGATGCGATGGCGGTCGGCGATGCTATCCGGGCGTTGGAACCGGAGGTGCGGGGAATGGTGATCTGTTACGGGATCACCGGTGCGCGCCCGGCATGGGACTATCAGCCGGAGTTGCGGCCGGTCATTGGCATCAACGGAAAGCCGGTGGTGATCCGCGAGCGGGTGAAGGGGTTGCGCGGTTGGCGGGATGATGTGGTCGGGTGCGAGCTGGAATTGCGCCCCTCGCTGGAAACCGCGCGGGCAGCGTGGATGCGCTACCGGGAATGGTGGATGGGGCTTGCCTATCTTCAGGCTTTGCTGAAGCCGATACTGTCTGATCACGAGGTGACCGGGCCTTGCGCGCCGTTCGAACCGTGGATCGGGACCTCATCCGAGGCGCTGGTTTCCGCCGTTCTTGGTGATTTGCGGGTGGATGATGACAGGTCGGGTTTCGTACGGACCCGCAGAACCGCTTGACTGGCGTTCTGGATTTGACATAGCGTTGTCACGCTAAAAAAGGTTCAAACCAGAAGCCCGGCCGGGAAACCCCGCGCCGGGCTTTTTCGTGGGTGATGGCCCCGGGGTTTTTAGGGACCGTACGCAGCCCAAACACAATACGGGCCGACTGAGCGTTTGGGGTCGCTAGTCGGACGCTCAAGACGAAGCCTAAACTTCTAAACTCAGGGCTAAACAACTCAACTTGGCGGTAAAGAGCGCTCAAAGTCGATGCAGGCGGAAGTCGTTACGAAAGGCGAGTTCGCCACGCTGATCGGGGTGACGCCGGGGCGCGTCAGTCAGATGCTCAAGTCGGGCGACATCGGGCCGGACGCGTTAGAGGGCGAAGGGCGGATGGCTCGCATCCGCGTCGCGACCGCCAAGGCTCACCTGCGCGACCGCCTCGATATTTCGCAGCGCCTTGGAAACGGGCTCGGGACGCGGCTCGACGATGACGGGCACACCGCGGACCTGATGGCGCAAGTCGCGCCGGTCTCTACGGGCGCAGTTGCCGACGGGGGCACGCCTCCGCCTCCACCGTCGGTGGAGGATAGCGTCGAAGCTAAGATCAAGCGCGAGAAGCTGCGCGAGGTGCAATACCGCAACCGCAGGGCGGCGGAAGACGAGGAGATGCGCAAGGGGACGCTGGTGCCCGCTGCCGACGCTTCCGCCATGGCGGCGGGGGCTGCAGCCAAGACGCTGCAGCTCTTCGAGGGGGCGGCGTCCGACATCGCCTCTGCGATGGCCGCCAGGTTCAAGCTGCCACAGCGCGACGTGTTGCACCTGCTGCGGGCGGAGTTCCGGCGGGTGCGCGAACGCGGCGCGGCGCAACAGGCCGCCCGGCGCGACGACCTGCCGGAGACGACGGAAACCGTGATCGAGGCGGACGGTTGATCCGATGACGGAAATGATCGTTGAGACGGCCAATGCGGAGCGGCTGGAGGCTGCGGCGCTGGCTGACGTGTGGGCCCCGCCGCCGCCGGTCGACTACCTGAAGTGGGCCGAAGAAAACATCGTTTTCTCGGAGCGCGAAAGCCCGCATCCGGGACCGTACAACAGGCAACTGTTCGGCTACTTCGACGAGATCCTGACGGCGCTTTCGCCGGATGATCCGTGTCGCATCGTGACCGTGAAGAAATCGGCGCAGCTCGGCGGGACGGTTCTCGCCAATATCTTCACCGGCGGTTCCATGGACATGGACCCCGGCGACTTTCTCTATGTCCACCCGACCGACGGAAACGCGGTTCGCTGGTCGAAAATGAAACTGGCGCCGATGCTCAAGGGCACACCGGCGCTCGCCCGCATCTTCCCGCTCAAAGCGCGGGATGGCGGCGACTCGATCCTCTACAAGGAAAGGAAAGACGGCCGCGGCGCCATCCAGATTTCCGGCGCGAACTCGCCTGCATCGCTGTCGCAGGTGACGATGAAACGGCAGGTGCAGGACGACCTGTCGAAGTGGGAGCCGAATTCTGCGGGCGATCCCGAGACGCAGGCCGACAGCCGGTCGCAGGCGCATGAATTTGCGAAGATCGCGAAGATATCCACGCCTCTGATCATGCCGGGTTGCCGGATCACGCGGAACTTCGAGGACGGCAGCCAGGAGCACCCCTACGTGCCGTGTCCGCATTGCGGGCACATGCAGGTGCTGACCTGGGCGAACATGCTGGAACACCTGGACGAAGACCGTCCGGAAGATGCGCATTTCGTCTGCGAGGGGCCAGACTGCGGCGGGGTGATCGAGGAGCACCACCGCGCGGAGATGCTGCGCCATCGGGAATGGCGGGCGCACAACCCGAAAGCCAAACGGGATCACCGCTCGTTCTGGATCTGGTCAGCCTATTCTGTGCTTCAAAGCTGGGAGCGGATTGCACGGGCGTGGATCAAAGCCAAGGGCGATCCCGCTTCCGAGCAGACGTTCCTGAATGACGTGGTGGGCGAAGCCTATCAGGCGCAGGGCGAAGCGCCGCCCTGGGAGGAGTTGCGGGACAGGGGCGCGAATTCGGATTACCCGCGCGGCACCATTCCCGCCGGCGCGCTGATCGTCACCCTCGGGATCGACTGCCAGACCGACCGCGTGGAATGGCAGTTGGTCGGATGGGGCCGAGCAAAGAACCGCTTCGTCATCGATTACGGCGTCATCCCCGGCCACGTGGCCGATGAGGCCACCCGGAAGAGGCTGGACGATCTTGTCAGGCAGACATGGCTCAACAGTTGCGGGCAGCGACTGCAGGCCGACATGATCGGGATCGACGGCAACGCCTGGACGGAAGATGTCTGGGGCTGGATCAAGAAGCACCCGGCCAGCCGCGTCATCATGGTGCGCGGTGCGAAGTCCGAAACCGCTCCGATGCTGGAACGCGTGCGGAAGGAAACGAATCCGAAGACCGGCAAGAAGCTCAGATACTCGAAGCGGTTCTACAACTTCAACGGCTCCGTGATGAAGATGGCGCTCTACCGGAACGCCAAGAAGACGGACCCCTTGGAAGAGGGCTATGTCGCCCTGCCGCGCGGGCTCGATGACGAGTATTTCCGCCAGATCACATCCGAGCGGCGGGTGGGCAAGAAGGGCAAGGACGGGTTTGAGGTCTTTCGCTGGGAGAAGGATCCGGCGCAGGCGAACGAGGCGCTGGACACAATGAACCAGGCGGAGGCCGCAGCCATCCGGTACGGCATTCGCAGCCTGACGGAAGCGGCCTGGGATGGGTTGGCGGCGACGCGCGAAGTGCTGGCGCGGGCCGCACAGCTCGATATCGAAGACCTGATGAGCGCCGCGAACGTGGCGCCGCAGGTGTCGCCGGGAGGCGGTGACGAGACCGCCGCCGCGCCACAGCCGAAGGCCTCCCGCACGGGCGGATTTGGCGGACTTGCGAAATCACTGAACGGGTAATCATGACCGCATCTGTGCCGATCATTCCGCGTGGCAGCGATGCCGCCCGGCCGACTCCGGCTGCGCAATACCTGCGCCCGGACCGTGGCGGGTTCGTCCAAGGCTGGCCGCAGCCCGCTCTACGGGATGCCCGCCACGATGTGCGTATGGCCTGGGGGGCGGTCGCCTCTCGCTCGATCGAGACGATCCAGAACAACGGTTGGATGTCGGGCGCCGTCGACCAGGCGATCGGCGACACGCTCGGTTCGGGGCTCAAGCTCAATGCAATACCGGATGCGGCGGCATGCGGGTTTGGCGATGACAAGGCGGCGGCCGACTGGTCGCGGGGGGTGGAAAAGCGTTGGCGGACATGGGCCGACGATCCGCTCGAATGCGACCTGCGCGGCAAGATGACCGTCGATGCGATGGCGGAAGCGGCGCTCAGGAGCCATTACGGGTTCGGCGAAGCGGCTGCGCGGATCGTCATGCGGCGCCGCCCCTTCGCTGCGACGCAGACAAAGGTGCAGATGTTCTCGCCGCTCCGCATCGTGCAGGAGACGCGCGAGGAGGCGCGGCTCTACCAGGGGGTGTTTCAGGACGCGGACGGGATGGCAACAGGCTATCGCGTCAAGGCCCGGGTCGATGGCATCGAGCGGACGGTCGATCTGCCGGCGCGCGACCGGGACGGGCGGCCGCTGGTCGTGCATGTCTTCGACGGTGCAGCCGACCAGACGCGGGGGATCTCGCCGTTCGCCCCGATCCTGAAGGTGTTTCGCCAGGCGGATCAGCTGGCTGATGCGACGCTTGTGGCGGCAATGCTGCAGACGATTTTCGCGGCCACGGTCAAGAGCAACGCGCTTTCGGAAGAGGTGTTCGAAGGGCTGCAGACCCAAGACGGAAGCGGAAACCTCACCGGCGATGTCGCGGCCTTCATGGATGCAAAGGCGGATTGGTGGAAGAGCACGAAAATCGACCTCGGGCAGCACGGCCGGATTGCTCATCTGTTCTTCGGGGAGGAGTTGGAGTTTCACAACACCAATCACCCGCACAACAATTACCTGCCGTTCATGCGCAATCTGCTTCGGGAGATCGCGCGGTGCATCGGCGTTTCGTACGAGTCTATGGCCTTCGACTACGAGGGCGCGACTTACTCGTCGGTTCGGATGGGAATCTCCTCTCTCTGGCCGCAGGTCACCCGCCGGCGCAAGCGCGTGTCAGCTCCTTTCTATCAGGCGGTCTACGAAGCCTGGCTTGAAGAGCAGATTGCCCAAGGCTGGATAGCGTTCCCGGGCGGCTATGCCGGGTTCCTCGCCCAGCGCGGTGCGGCCTGCCGGGCGAAATGGGGCGGACCCGCGAAGCCCACCGCCGACGATCTCAAGGCTGCGAAGGGCATGGGCGAACGGCTGGAGCGCGGGGTTTCCTCGCTGGAAATCGAGGCCGGCGAACTCGGCCACGACTGGGAGGAGGTCGCGGAACAGCGCGCGCAGGAAAGCGCCCGCTATGCGGAACTGGGTCTTGCCGACCCGCATGCGGCCAAAGGCTCTCCGCTGGCTGCGGCTGTCGGCGACCCGGACCTTGCCGACGAAGAAGACCAGACGACAGAGGGTGGCGCGTGATGGCGAGCGTGTTCGACGGGATCGACACCACGAACCCGTGCCTCGTGTGGCCGGTTCTGCAGCAGGCGCTCTACAGGCTTGCGGCCGGCGAGCAGACAGTGCGCATCAAGCATGGTGATTTCGACGAGACGGTAACGCAGGCCTCGGTCGCCGACCTGGAACGGATGGTCAACCGGCTCAAGAGCGAGTGCAACGCGAAGAACGGTGGCCGTCGACGTTTCGCTATGGGCTCGGGCTATTGCTGAGGAAGAAATCGACATGACGCAGAACATGGACCTTGCATACGCCCGTGTTGCATCGAGCTTTTTCGGGCAACCGTTATTGCTGTCCGAGGAGCAGGGGATGTTCTTCGGCCAATACCTGGCGTCACGGATGCTGGGTATCGAGGCGCCAGCTCCGCAAGGAAACCGCTTTATCGGTGAGGAGGAATTCTCCGATCGAACGGGGCGGCCGAAAGGATTTGCACGGATCGGCTCGAATATTGCCCGTGTAGGACTCATGGGCGAACTTGTCACCCGTGGCGCCTGGATGAACAGCTACTCCGGAATGACCTCCTATGAGGGTTTCTGTGCTCAGCTCTCCAACGCAGTTGCCGACGATACAATCGAGACGATCCTCCTCGATATAAACACGCCCGGTGGCGCGGCTTACGGGATGATCGATGCTGCGCGAGCTATCCGTGCCGCGGCTCAAAAAAAGCGCGTGATTGCTTCTGTCCATCCGATGGCGCTTTCGGCCGGCTATGGACTCGCCAGTGGCGCAAGTGAAATCGTCGTCATGGAAAGTGGTGCTGTCGGTTCGATCGGGGTTCTTCTGGTCCACTTCGATCATTCGAAACGCCTCGAAAATCTCGGTGTCACTACGACCATCATTCACGCGGGCAAGAGGAAAGTGGACGGCAATCCCTTCGGTCCGCTCGAAGGCGACGCCCTTACCTCAATCCAGAAGCGTGTTGACTCAATCATGACCGACTTCGTTGGCCTTGTGAGCGAACATCGCAAGATCTCGGAAAAAGCGATCCGCGATCTTGAGGCGGAGGTTGTGCCCGCCAAAGACGCCGTGAATATCGGTCTGGCAGATCGCATCGGAACATTTGAATCGATCGTCACCGATCTCACATCCGCGCCCGCCGGGCGCACCCTCTCGCAGAACAGGAGACCTTCCATGAGCGAGACCACGAGCGCGCCGGCCGCTGAAAACGCCGGCATCCCCAAGGCCGAACATGACGCGGCGGTGAACGCGGCGGGTGCCGAAGGCGCGTCTGCCGAGCGCGAGCGCATCAAGGCGATCCTGGGATCGGAAGAGGCGCAGGGCCGGGCGGCCCTGGCGCAGCACTTCGCGTTCAATACCGCGATGTCGCCGGAGGATGCGAAGGCGGCGCTGGCGGCCGCGCCTGTCGAAGCGGCATCCGGCGCCGCGCCCGAACAGACATTCGAGGGGCGCAAGCAGCAGGCGGCGGCCGGTGCCGTGATCGACATGGGCGGGCCGGCGCCGATCGGCGAGCAGCCGCGCTCCGGGCTGTCCAAGGCCATCGACCGCTACGTTGGCGCTCAGCGCTAACCGGCCATCTGCCAGAACCTGCAGAGCCTTGCAACGCCGGTGACATGTCACCGGCGAACGGCCCCGGCTGGGGCAGAGCATAAGGAAACGAGATCATGAGCATGCCGTTTTACTCGATCTCCCGGGCGCCGGATCTTTCGTCGCTGATCAAATGGGAGGCCAATCCTGATTACTGCCGCGAGGCGATGACGGTACTCGCGGGAAACGGAGGCGCGCGCAAGATTCCTGCGCTTTCCATTGTCGCCAAACTCAGCACCGTCACTTTGACGACGGCGGCTGCGGCGGCGGGCGCTGGAAATACCGGCGACGGAACGCTGACGCTCTCCGACCCGGCGGTGACCACGGCCGCCAAGGAGGGCATTTACACTGTCACCTGCACCGAGCCGGCGGCGGATGGCGGCACGTTCAACGTCGAGGGACCGGACGGGAAGTCCGTCGGTACCGCCAAGGTGGGCACGGCTTTCGCCAAACAGATCAAGTTCACGATCGCCGATGGCGCGACGGACTTCGCCGCCGGTGACAGCTTCACCGTGACCGTCACGGCCGATGTGATCGGCTCGAATGCCGGCAAGGTGGTGGCCTGGGATCCTGCCGGCACGGATGGCTCGGAAGTCGCCTATGGCTTCGCCTGCAACGAGGCGACGGCGCCCGACGGCGAGGACCTGGTCGGTGGGCTCGTTGTGCTTTCGAGGATGGCACTGTGTTTCGCGGGCGGCATCGCCTGGCCGGACGGCGTAACGCCGGCTCAGAAATCCGCCGTGCTGGAGGTGCTGGAAGAGCGCGGCGTGGTGGTGCGGACCGCCTGAAAATCATGAGGCCGGCATCGCCGGCCGATCCCCTTCATTGAATTCGCGGAGCCGCTGAAAAGGCCCGCCAGTCAGGAGATACGGCGATGCCGGAGATTCTGTTTCCCTATACGAATGTGGAGTTGACCGAGGAGGTCAACCGCCTCCCCAACAACTTCGGCCTTTTGAACGCACTCGATATCGCGCCGAGTGAGCCGATCGGCTCGCGCTACGTGCGTATCGACTACCGCGACGGGCAGCTCGTCGTGCTCGCCGCCGAAGAGCCGGGCGCGCCCGGGCAGATGTCGGAAGATGATACCGAAGGCGGGATCATCCTGATCGTCCCGCACTTCCCGCATCTCGGCACGATCAAGGCGGCGGACCTTGCCAACGGCATTCAGGTGGTCGGCGGTGTGATGCAGGCGCGCGATCTCGACAGCGAGACGGCGAAGAAACTTAAAACCATCCGCGGCCACCACGCCGTCACGCTGGAATACGTTCGCATGGGCATGCTCAAGGGCCTGATCAAGGATGGTAAGGGCAAGACGCTCTACGATCTCTACGAGGTTTTCGGCATCACGAAAAAGACCATCGACTTCAAGCTCGGCACGGCCGCCACGAACATGGTGGAGAAGTGCGAGGAAGTCGCCGACCACATCATAAGAAACGCCAAGGGCGAGACGGTCGGGCAGGTCGAGGTGATCGTCGACACCACGTTCTTCAACAGGTTCACGTCGCATCCGAACGTCGAGAAGTTCTGGCTGCAGACGCAGCAGGCGCAGACGCTGCAGAAGTTCGAGCGCGACCGGCTTGGCGGCAACTGGGGGCGCGTCTTCGAATTCGGCCAACTCATGTTCCGCGAGTACAAGGCGACGTTTCCGGTGCGCAACTCCAGCGGCGCGATCACGTCCGAGGTCGCGGTCGCGGCGGGCAAGGGGCATGCGTACCCGACCGGTACACAGTCCATGTTCGCGACCTACCAGGGGCCGGCGCACCACATCGACATGGTCAACGTGGCGCCGGATGCCGCCGATCCCGTCTTCATCTCGGTCGAGGTGCTGAAGCATGGCGAGGGCGTGGAGATGAAGTCGCAGACGAACCGCCTGCCGGTCTGCAAGCAGCCGGAATGCCTCGTCGAGTGCTATTCCTCGGACTGATCGGCACCGCCATGGATCCGACGAAAGCCGCCCGTCCGGTCGACACCGCGTTCTCGCGGTTTGGCCGGGCGGCGACCTATACGCCGCCATCCGGCGTTGAGGTCGCCGGGATACGTGTCATCGTCATGCAGGATGATGACGAGGGGATCGATTGGGGGCAGGCGCGGCCGCAGGTGCGCACGTCCCGGCTGGAGGTGCGGCGAAGCGAGATTGCGGAGCCGGTGAAGGGCGGGCTCTTCGCGCTTTCCGGCGAGAGCTACAGGATCGTTTCCAAGCCTCGGCTTTTTGACAGTGCGCGGCTCGTGTGGGCGTGCCAGTGCGAGGCTGTGTCATGACGCTCGGGCTGCAACTGGCGATCCGGGGCGACCTTGAGAAGTACCTCAAGGCCAAGGAACAGCGGCTGACGGGCGCTGTTCGCGATGGCGTCAACGCGGCAACAGATCTCGGCAAGCGTCGCCTGCGGATGGCAACCAGATCGGCTGGGCTTGGCGGCAGGCTTGAAAAGACCTGGCGGGGCAATGTCTATCCTCGCCGGGGGAAACCGACACTTCAGCCTGCGGGGCTGATCTTTTCCAAGGCCCCGCAGATCATGCGGGCGTTTTCTGAAGGAAAGCCTATCCGCTCCCCGAGTGCGGGCGGCTTCCTCGCCATCCCGACGGAATTCGCGCCCCGCACCGGAAAGGGCGGCAAGCGTGGACCGATGCGCATGGAAGAATTTCTGGAGGAGTACGGCACGGATAGCCTTCGGGTCATTCCGGCCGCTGGTGGTCGCAGGTTTTACGCCATCGCCGACAAAGGTTTCAGACGGTCGCGGGGAAAGCGGGCGGCCTCCAGAAAGACGAGCAAGAGTAAACGAGCCCGGATCGGGGATGAACAATTGCTCATGTATGTTCTCGTCAAGCAGGTTCGCCTTGGCGTCCGGATCAACATTTCGCACATCATCGCCGTGCTTGAACGGCAATTCCCGAAACTCGCGAGCGAGCGGATCGGGCGCGCGCTTTCGGAGGCCGCATGACCACGCGAACAGGGGCGGCACTCGATGCACTGGAAGTCGCGATCAATGCCGCGGCCTCCATCAGCCTTCCGGCGCTGGAGCGCAACCGGACGCTCGACGATGCCTTCAGCGCACTGGATGGGGGCGCACTGGCCTATCTCAACATGGTTGATGGTGATGTCGCCACGCTGGAAACGCAGCTTGGTGGCGAGGAACCGTACGAACTGAGCCAGTCGGCGACCTTCGAATGGTTTGTGAAAGCCGATACGGAAGCGGATCTGCGCGCGGCCTTTGAGGCCGGTCTGCTTGCGCTGGACGATGCGCTTGATGCCGACCGCACACTTGGCGGTGTGGTCGACAATGCGGAAATCACGGGGCTGCGCCGCGACAATCTCGCGACCGAAGGCATATCCGGCCTGCGGGCTGCGGAAATCGATGTGGTGATGACGCTCACCTCCGATCGGCCTTTCTAGGTTCCGCCGGTCACAGACGAACACGAGGTTCCCGAAATGACGAAACGCAAGGCGAGCGCCGCAGAAGCGGCGGGCGAACAGGGCCGCGCGCCTGAGCCTGAGATGGTCGACGTTGTGCTGCTGGATGACGAAACAGGCTTCGGTGCGCACGGCAAGGTCGTTTCCGTGCCGATGGATGCGGCAGCGGAGCTTGAAACCGGAAGCCGGGCGCGCCGGGCCAATGCGCGCGACCGCGCCCTTGCCGGGCTGTGAGAATCAGGATCCTTGAGGAGAAACGAACATGCCCACCGCAGCCAAGCCCCGCGGCAAGACCGCAAACATGCTGTTCGGCATCCAGAGCGCCTTCGATACGGCGGCCACCGGCAATTACACGCGCACCCCGTTTTATTCGGAAAATCTCGGGGAGGCGGAGCCGTTTGAGGACGATCCGCTTCTCGGGCAGGAACGCACGAACAATCGCGACACGCTCGCGCTTGCGCCGGGGCTCGCTTCACTTTCCGGACAGATCGCGGTGCCGCTCGATCTCAACCATATCGCCTACTGGCTGACCGCGCTCCTGGGCGCGCCGGTTACGACCGGCACGGGGCCCTACACGCACACCTTCGCCTCAGGCGGCGAGGTGCTGCCCTTCTATACCATCGAAATCGAGAAGCGGGCAGGGGCCGCGTTCTTCCAGTCGATTGGTTGTCTTGCCGACAGTTTCAGTTTCGACACCACCCGCTCGGCGGGTTACCGGCAGGCCAATGTCAACATTCTGGGCCGAAACCAGGTGAAACTTGCCGCAACCGGGGGTGGCGCGCCTGTGGCGATGCTTGCGCGCAACCCGATCGCGGCGGCCATCGGTCGCGTGTTGATCGACGACGTGGAGGTCGGCAATTTCCGCGGCGGGTCGTTCCAGTACAACAACAACGCCGCGGCCGACGACAGCCTGAACGGCACGAAATATTCCTCCGGATTCGAACTCGACGCGGATGCGACCTGTAGCGGGTCGGCCCGCATTCGTTACGCCAATGAAAGCTATTATGACCTGATGGCGGCGGGCGATCCGTTCAAGTTCGAATTCGAACTGGCTGCCTCCGCGACAGCCAAGATTTCGTTTGTAATGGCGAATGCACGGTTTGAAAAAGGGGCCTTCGCCCCCATCGGCGGGCCGGGCGGACTTGAGGCGGAACTGAACTGGCGGGCGGAACAGTCGGCAACAGATCCGATGCTGACGATTGCCGTCACCAACGGCATCGAGTCTTACTGATGCTGAGGGTTGAAAAGATCGACCGCACCGTCAGGCGGCGCAAGTTCGTCGATGGCGCCTGGCTGACCATGCGCCCGGCAACCTCCATCGAATCCATTCAGGCTGAAACCGAAGCCGCGCAGATCGTCGCCGACTGGCTGAAGGCGCCGCAGGGGCTGCGCGAATTCGGGCTGGATGAATTCGCCGGGCCTGAGGATGGCGAGGATATGGAGGCGCAGGTTGATCGCGTGATCGGCCTGACGCGCTTTCTCGTCAACGCGCTTCTGTTCGAAATGCTGGTCACCGATTGGGACGGTGTCGGCGATGCCGACGGCAACCCCATCGAAATCACCCGCAAGCATATCGGGATGCTCTTGAGCAACGCCGATTGTTTCGCCGCGTTCGAGCGGTTGGCCTGGTCGGCAGTACGCACGGTGAGTGCGGAGGGAAACGCATGCGCCGCCTCGCCGAATGGATCGGTGGAGGCGGCGGAGACTATTGCAAGGGCTGCGCCGATCTAGGGACGGACTGCGGCGATGCCTGCCCGATGCGGGCCAATGCGCCGCGCACGGGTGAAGGCGTGGCCGTGGTGCGCATTGCCGGTTCATCCGGCGGCGTCTGGCGACGCAACGGGTTCAGCGGGCGGCTAGAGGGGCTGAGCGCGGAAGAGGTGCTTGCGCGCGTGTCGGGATCCGAATGGCTTGACCGCGACATGCTGATTGCCGCGATCAATGGATTTGAAGCCGGGATGCTGGCAGCCGCGGCGAAGCCGGCGGACAAGGAAAAAGAGAAAAACTACTGAAATTCGCAGATGTATGTGCAGTGCCTCTTAAGAAAAACGGCGGAATGGGCCTTTGCGGGGCAGCACTGTGAACTGTCTTCGTAACGGTAGGCAAGCCGGAAATCATTGGAGAAAGTGCCGATATGACAGGAAAGAACGCTGGCACTGTTTCGATCCGTCTCGCGGTTGTCGATGGGAAGATCGTCGAAAAGGAACTCAAGGGGGTTGGCCGCGAGGGTCGCAAAGCCCTGGAAGCGATTGCAAAGGGCGTCCCTCCCGCCAACCGGGGGCTGAAGGCGGTTGACCGCACAGTCGGCGAGGTCAAAACGCGCCTTGGCGGCTTTGCGGGATCGTTGGGGCCTGTCGGTGCTGGCTTGAGCGCGCTTGGTCCGCTCGGGGTTGCCGCTGCCGCAGGAATTGGGGCGATGACGGCGGGGCTGGGATTGCTTGCCTCCAAAGCAAGAGACGCTTCGATCCAAATGGCGGAACTTGCCGCCAGCGCCTCCACGGCTGGCCTCAACGTGGAGACGTTTCAGGAGTTCGAATATATCGCTCTCAAGACCGGCATCGGGATCGATGCGCTGACCGATGGCATCAAGGAACTGCAACTGCGGACTGACGAGTATGTCCAGACGGGGGCGGGACCTGCTGTCGAGGCATTTCAGCGTCTGGGGCTCAGTCAGGATGAACTAAGGGGCAAACTCAGCGATACGCCTGCGCTGCTCGATGAGATCATATCAAAGCTCCGCGGTTTTGACCGTGCCGGGCAAATCAGAATTCTCGATGAACTGTTCGGCGGCACAGCGGGTGAGCAGTTTACGCGGCTCCTGACGGAGACGACATCCTCGCTCACCTCAATGCGGCAGGAGGCTCGTGAAACTGGCTTTGTCATCGAAGAGGCATTCGTCACAAAGGGGAAGGAAGCTTCGCGGGAACTGAACCTTCAAATCGAGATCATGAACAAGAAGTGGTCGGAGACGCTGGTCAAGTTCGCGCCGCTAAATGCCGCTGTGCAGACATTTGTCGACACTGCCGCCGATGGTCTGCGTACGCTAATTGATATATTCGCCAAGGTTGAAGACAAAACAACCTCAGCGTTGCGGGTAAATTATGCGGACGTCTTGAATGATCTTGCAGAAGCGCGTGCGGAGCTTGAGCGTTTGCAGGCCCTCCCGGAGAATAACCGTACACGCGCGCAGATAGGGCGTGTCGATGGGCGTGTCTCAGAGCTGCTCCGTCAGGCGGAGGAAATGCAGGCTATCCTTGACAAGCGGGATGGATACTCGCCGGACTTTGTCTTTGGGGGAGAAACCGGCGGAAAAGTGGTTGATCGCATCACCACCGAGTTGCGCGCGCAGGCATATGTCTGGATAGAAAAGATCACGCCCGCCGCCGAAAAGCACAAGGCGACGCTCGCGGAAATCGCCGTGCTGGAACAGAAGGGGCTGCTGAGCGCGGAGCAGGCCGCGGCGGCGCGCACCAAAGCGGAAAGCGACTATCAGGCCGCCGTCAAGAACTCCATGCCCAAGGGCGGTTCGAATACCGAGGCCGCCAAGATGTTGCGCGAGGTCGAGCAGTTGCTCGCCGCGGCGCGCACGCCTGCACAGGATCTGGAATCCCGGCTTGCGCGGATCGCGGAACTGCGCGGCGCCGGGGTGTTCGAGAAATATGCCGGTGCCGGCCGTGGCGATGCCGCCGCGCAGCGGGCGGCGGCCGCGGCGATGCGGGAATTTCTGGAAGCCTCCGACGATTCCGCGGCGGCGCTGGAAAAGGTTCGCGCGATTGCCGGGTCTGGCGCCGGGCTCGATGCGCTGGCTGCGCAATCGGCGCTCGCCGCCGATGAGATGCGCCAGATCAAGCTTGCGGCCGATGATGCGCGCGGCGTGTTGGCGGATAACTTTTCCGGGGCGATCCTCGATATTTCCCATGGTGAGGACGCGCTCGACAGCTTTGCCGGTGCGCTGGAAAACGTCGCCTCCATCGCCTTGCGCATGGCCTCGCAGCAACTGATTTATGCGGCGCTTGGCGGCGGCATGCGCGGCGGCGGGTTCGGCGGTATCGGCGGCGGTATCGTCTCGTTCATAAGTAGCCTTTTGGGGGGCGGCTCAAGCTTTGTTCCGTCTACCTCCATGGCGGCCATCTATCACGAAGGCACCATGTCGGTTGACGGCAGCCCGCGCACGGTTCGCGAAATCCCCTCGCGGGTGATGGCGCAGGCGAAGCGGTTTCATACCGGCGCGCTTCGCATCGGCGAGCGTCCGGCGATCCTGGAGGATGGCGAGGCCGTTCTGTCCCGCACCATGAAGCGCGGGCTTTCCAGCGGGATTCAGGGTCTTGAGGGCATGGCCGGGATGATGCCGCAGGCGGTGATGTCGCCGGTCTTCAATGTCAATGTCACGTCAGAAGGCGGCGAGGCGGAGGTTGATAGCCGCCGGAACGACCAGGGCGGCTTCGACATCGATGTCATGTTGCGCCGGGTGCGCAAGGCTGTCGCCGAGGACATCTCCAGCGGCGGACCGGTGCGCAGCGCGATTTCCCAGACATTCGGGATTACGAACGCCCGGACGCTGGTGCGCTGACGGGTGGAGGGATAACGCATGGCGCTTCCTGTCTGGCCGGCCAGCGTGCCGGCAACGCCTCGCCGCCGCGACTTTCAGGTGAGCGAAGAGGCGAACCCGCCGATCACGACGGAATTCGAGGCGGGCAACGATCGGTCGCGTCCGCGCGGGACGGTACAGCATCAGAAGCAGAGTTTTTCCCTGCGCCTCGATGAGACGCAGTTTGCAACCTTCGATACCTTCTGGCGCACCGATCTGGCACAGGGCACGAAACGCTTCACCATGCCGGTGTGGATGGAAGGGGCAGGCATGGTCGCCAAGACGGTGCGGATGGTCTCGCGGACACGGCCCGCACGTTCCGGGCGGCTGATTGTCGTGGCGGTTGAGATCAAGGTGGAGCTGTAGCCCATGAGCGATGAATGGTCGGCGGCGGTTGAGGAGGCATATGCAAGCGCCACCTCGACGGTGGTGCTGCACACGGTCGAATTGCGTCATCCGGGATTTGTCGAAGACGGGAACGTGATCGCCATTCGCCTAGTCGCCGATGAGGCCGACCATGCGTTTCTGCTGGAGGATGCGGCCCCGATGGACGGCGGGCAGACGGTCAATTTTCTTTCCCTGCCGTTCGGGTTCGAGCCGCCATCTTCGGCTGAGGGGCAGGTGCCGCAGGTCAAGTTCTGGGTTGATAACGCCTCGCGCCAGATCCTTCCGCACCTGGAAGAGGCGGTGAATATTCGCGCACCCATCGAATTGACCTATCGCGAATACATCGTCGGCATGGACGGGCCGCAGACGCTGGTTGACGGCATCGAGCTTTCACGCATTTCCGTCAATGGCCAGCGCGCGACCGCGACGGCCCGGCTCAATGACTGGCAAGACCGGCTATTCCCTGCGCGGCTCTACGATATCGAAACGTTCCGGACGCTGACGAGCTGATGCCGATGACAGGTCCGGTGGGCGATCTCGCGGCGATACAGGCGCTGATCGGGACGCCATACGACATCGCAAACCGCGCACCGCGCCTCAACTGCTGGGGCTGCTTTGTTGTCGTGCAGGGGCTGCTCGGGCGGGCTCTCGATGCAATACGGATCGAGGGGGCCGGCGCGGCGGAACTGGCGCGGATGATCGCCAGTCACAATGAGCGCGCCCGGTGGCGCGAGATTGCCGGGCCGGTGCATGGCTGCGGCGTTCTGATGGGGCGTTCGCGCGCACCGATCCACATCGGGACATGGCTCGACATTGACGGGGGTGGGGTGATCCACGCCCACGATCCGGCGGGTGTCGTCTTCGAGCGCCTTCCGGATATCAAGGCCGCCGGGTGGCGGCATGTGACCTTTCACGAAATCGACGCATGACGCATCATCCCTGGCCGCTCCTTTCGCCTGTCGCGCTGCCGCCGGCAGACGCGGGCACGCCGCTTGCCGCCCATATTGCCCGACACGGCCCGCCCGCCGCGCTTCCCTTCGTCGTGTCGGTCGACGGGCAGGCAGTCTTGCGCAAAGACTGGCAGATGCCGGTTGCCGACACAGCCGTGATCGAGGCTGTCGTGCTGCCCGCAGGCGGGGGCGGCGGAAAGCAAATCCTCGGTTTCGTCGCCATGATCGCACTAGCCGTATTCGCGCCGTGGGCCGGTGGATTTCTTGCGGGTGCGCTCAGCCTGGGGGCAACGGCTGCCGGGGCCATCGGCACGGCGATCCTGATCGGTGGCGGCATCCTGATACAGACGCTGATCGGCGCGCCGCCCGTTGCCGGGCGCGCCGGAAACCTTGAGGCGTCGCCGACCTATTCGACCAGCGCATCGGGCAATGCGGCAAGGCTCTATGAGCCCATCCCCGTGCAATATGGCCGGATGCGGATGGTGCCGGATTATGCGGCGGATCCTTATCAGGAATTCGAGGGGAACGACCAATATCTCTACATGCTGCTGTCGCGCGGCATGGGTCGCTATGAGGCGGAGGCCGTTTATATCGGCGAAACCGTCGTCTGGACGGCTGCCGACGGGTTCACGGGCTCCATCGACGATATCGAACTCACCTTCCACGATCCGGACGAAGAGGTCACGGCCTTCCCGGTGCAGGTGGAAACGTCGTCTGATGTCGCATCGCTGTTGCTGGAAGAGCTTATCTGGATCGGCCCCTACGCGGCCGTGCCCTCAGGCCAGCAAGCGCACCGCCTTGCGGTCGATCTGTTTTTTCCCGAGGGGCTTTATGCCTTCAACGACAAAGGGGACCGCCAGTCCGTTTCCGTGTCGTGGAATATCGAGTATCGCGAGATCGACGATTCCGGCGTTGCTGTTGGCAGTTGGGAGACGCTGAGCGCGGAAACACTGTCGATGAAGACCGCCACGCCGCAGCGGATCTCTCGCAGCCTTGATGTTCCGCTCGGGCGGTATGAGGTGCGCGCGCAGCGCGTCAATCCGTGGTCGTCGGGGGACAAGAAGCTTGACCGGCTGGAGTGGGGCGGGCTGCGCGCCTATCTCGACGGGCCTCAGAGCTTCCCCTGTTCCACGCTCGCGGTAAAGGTGCGCGCGAACGAGCAGCTTTCCGCGCAGTCCTCGCAGCGCATATCCGTTATCCAGACGCGCATCTTGCCGGTGTGGGATGGTGAGCAATGGAGCGAGGCACCGACGCGCTCGATTGCCTGGGCGGCCGTCGATATCTGCCGCAATGCGATCTACGGTGCTGCGCTGCCCGATGCGCGCATCGATCTTGCCGCGTTCCTTTCCTACGATGCCGTGTGGGCGGCGCGCGGCGACAGGTTCGACGGCGTGTTCGACACCCGGCAAACACGGTTCGACGCGATGCAGGCGGTGCTTGCTGCGGGGCGGGCCTCCGTGTCGTTTTCCGGCAATGTCATTTCCATGGTGCGCGATGAGCCGCGAGCTCTTGCCCGGCAGGTTTTCACCGACCGGAACATTGTGCGCAACTCGCTCTCAATCGATTACGAGATGCACCGTTCGGACACGGCCGACGATGTGATCGTCGAATACATCGACGAAGAGACCTGGCAGCCTGCCGAGGTTCGTTGCACGCTCGCTGCCTCAAATTCCGTCGCGCCGGTGCGCAAGAAGCTGTTCGGCGTGTGTCAGCGCGATCAGGCCTGGGCTGAGGGTATCTATTCGGCGGCCGACAATTACTACCGTCGCGTGTTTGTCTCATTCGAGACGGAGTGGGAGGGGCGCCTGCTTCGCCGCGGCGACAGCGCGATCGTGCAATGCGAGATGCCGCAGACATGGGGGGCATCCGGGATCCTGCGCGGACGGAACGGGCTCGACCTGACCTTGAGCGCGGAACCGGACACGGACCCGGCAAACACCTACATCATGCTGCGCACCAAGCGCGGCGGCGAGTGGGGGCCCGTCAAACTGACCGGCTGGACGGGCACTGTTGTCACGCTGGATGCGGCCGACCTTGCCTATGTGGAGGGGCAGCACGGGCCGCTCGACGATCAGATCGTCGATACGGGCGAGGAGGCCCCCACATATCTGATCGGTGAGGGGGTATCCTTTGCGCGGCGTGTCATCATCTTGATGATGCAGCCGGAGGGCGACCGGGTGTCCATATCGGCCGTGGTCGACAATCCGGCCGTGTATGTTGCCGATCAGGGGGTGAGTGTGCCGGATCGTCCGACAACGGGCGTTTTGCCGCCTTCGACCGGCATTCCGCACATCACTGGCGTCTATGTGCGGCGCGAACAGTCGGTCGCGGAATCGCGTGTGCATGTGAGTGCCGCAGTCTCTGGCCCGGCGGTGAGTTTCAAGGCGGAGGTGTCCTACGATCTTTCCGCCTGGGAGCCGATCTATGCCGGCGCATTGCCGACCTTTTCCGCGCCCGTGCTGTTCGATGCCTTGTGGATCCGTATGGCGGCCGTGGGCAAGACGCAAGGCGCGTGGTCCGATCCTGTCGCCGTTGCCGCCGGAACGCCGGAATTGCGTTTGCCGGACGGGACATCGGTGACGGCCACGGACCTTTACGGGCAGGCAAAAGAGGCGCTGGAGCGGGCCGAACGGCTGGCTGCGGATGTCGCGTCGCGGGCGGATGAGATCGCGCAGGCCGCGCTTGCCAAGGCGTTTGCGGATCGCGCCGTGATCGGCACCATCGAGCAGCGGGTTTCCGCCGTCCTCGCCGAGCTTGGCAGCGCGCAGGCGGCGATTGTCGAGGAGCAGACGGCGCGTGTGGATGGGGACACGGCGACAGCGTCGGCACTGACGGCGGTTTCGGCCTCCATCGACGGGCTGACGACCGAGTTGCAGACCTATGCGGAATCCATTGCCGGGCTTTCCACCAGCTACGTTCTGCGCGGCTCTGTCGATGGCGGGAGTTACGGCGGTTTCGCATTTACGGGCGCGCAGGCCCCGGACGGGAGCGGGCCGGAATACACGTTCGCGATCCGCGCGGACAAGTTTTTGGTGTTGCCGCCCGAAGGTGAGGCGGGCGATGCGGTGCCGCCGATCGTGTTTGAGGGCGGCACGGCCTATTTTTCGAACCTGATTTCGCAGAGCATCACGGCGGACGATATCACGACCGGCTCGATGGTCGGCGGGAGAGGGCTCATGGAAATCAACCTGGATGCACCGTTTATCCTGATGAGCGCGGCGGTGGCACCATGACGATGCGGCGGCACCTCTATGCGGACCCAAATGTCGTGTGCATCTGGCAGCGCGATAGTGCGTTAGATCCGGTGGATCCGACACCGGAGCAACTATCGGCGGCGATCCGCTCCGATCCGGTGATTGCCGATCCGTCGGCGGATCTGTCGCGGGTCTATTACCATTCGGGTCTCGCGTATCTCGGCATCAATGAGGTGTGGGAGGGCACGTTCACAACGCTCGGCACCTCTGCCTCTGGCTGGCATGGCAGAACAACAAATCTGTTTGCTCACGGCCAGACCGGCAGGCCGCTCATATTCGGGAATATCGTATTCGGCAGTAAGGATGTTGGTTTTAATGGTACTATACTTTTGCAAAGCCGCAGAAGCCCAGCGGATGAAACATCCAACCATTATGTGACATTATTGACTGACGATACATATGTTAAGATTAGAGAAGAGCTTTACATATATAATAAATATACAGCTTTATATGCCACAGAAGTTACTATTCGGGTTGGCATATTCAATCTTGTAGTGCCGAGCGATTTCTGATGTCTAATCGTCTTCTAATCACCCCCGATTCAATAAATATCGATGATCGTGTGTCGCTGGCGACCCGCCAGTTGTGGAAGGATGCAGGCCATGTGAGGTTTGCATTCCCGCCCCAAGATCAGGCGCTGTCATTCTGGACGTTCTATGGGGTCAACAGTTACACCCAATGGAAATATGACCAGGACGACCTGCACACATATTCGGCGTGGAACGGTGGCCCTCCCGGGGCAAGTGTCCGCCCGTCAACAGCTGTTGGTGTAGGCGGCACACCGGGGGAGGGTTCGCCGGGGTTCGTGGCCAATGCGACCGACGGCATAAAAATCCACGGTCCGGACGGAGCGCGGATTTTTGATACAGAGGAACAGTCGCTCTACATCTCAAATGTCTACCAGGGTACAGTAAGCTTTCCGTCCCTTTTGAACATGACTGAGAATTCGAGATCGGTTGTAGACAGGCAGCTAGGCACGTGCCCGCTGGACTCTGATTTCAAACTCGGTTTTCTGAAAATCAGCTCTTACTACACCGATCCGCTGGACATGGCGCAGATCACGGACACGCTGTATATAGATCGTGCCTGGGGAGGCAACGCGCATCGGTTTCTGCAACTGATCATAACTGGCGGAAACGTTATCTTGCGCACCCAAGCCTATCTTGTCGGTAACGCGATCTCTCTTTCTAGCGTAACCGTCAAATACATCGTGTGGGTTGGGAAATACAACTAGCGCGGTCGTGCGCGCAGGAGAAATCATGACATCGGCACTCTATCAAACGGGCACCGTCGCGGTGACCGCAGGCTCTGCCGTGCTCTCCGGCACGGGCACAGGCTGGCTCGCCAATCTCAGGGCCGACAATCTGGTTCTGATCGTGGCGGCGGACGGGACGGTCGCTGTGCATCGCATCGCTGCGGTGGGCGGCGACGGGGCGGCGACCATCGATCCGGCCTATGCGGGGGCGTCTGCTTCCGGGCTCTCCTACATGGCATTGCAGACGCACCTCATGGTGCCGTCGCTGCTGAGTGCCGTGCAGGCGCTGATCGACAGCCTGTCATCGACGCTCGATGTGGAGGGCTCAAACGGGTTGCTGACGCTCGCCAAGGTGCTGGCGGGCGACAGTGCCGGCACGGTGCTGACGACGGGTGGTGATTATCGCTGGCGCTGGGGGGCGTTTGGCGATGACGACTTCCGGTTACAGCGCTCCGCCGACGGCGTGGCATGGGTGGATGTGATCGGGATCGGCCGTGCAACGGGCGCGGTTGATCTCGGGGCCTCGGTTGAGGTTGTGGACCTGACAGTTACGGGCACGATCACGGGGCCGGTGCGCGAGGCCCTGAATGGGCCTCGCACCTATTTTGTGAGCGAAACCGGCGGCGACGATGCCAACGACGGGATGACCGCAGGCACGGCATTCGCCACGATCCAGCGTGGTGTCGACGCAGTGGCGGCGATCGATATGGCCGGGCACTCCGCCACGATTTCGGTGGCGCCGGGAACCTATGCGGAAAATGTAACGCTAAAGGACCTGGTTGGCGGCAAGTGCATCATTCAGGGGGCGAGCGGTGTCGCCTCTGACGTGATTGTCAGGCCTTCCGGCGGGTCCGCGTTTATGGGGCTCGGCATTCTGGGAACGTGGGATCTGCGGAACATGCAGATCGGCGGTTCTGGCAGCATCTCCCGCTGTATCCACATGGACAGTGGGCGTCTCGACTTTCGCAATATCAACTTCGATACGGTCGGCACCGTCTTCAACCAGGTGCATATCTATGCGCTCGGCTCAGCTGAGATCAACGCAATGGGGGACTATGCGATCATCGGAGGCGGTGGTTGCCACTACTACGCAGACGGCTACGCGATGATCTCGGTTGCAAACCGGACGGTTTCACTCGTTGGCAGCCCGAATTTTACGGCCCGGTTCGCGGTGGCGAGCACGTTGGGCTGTGTCTACTTGCCAAACAACACGTGGAGCGGTCTTGCTACCGGGCAGAGGTATTTTGCGCGCGTACGCGCCACGATCTTTGTCAACGGTGCGGGCGCAACGCATCTGCCGGGCGATGCGGCCGGGGCTCTTAGCGAGGATGGCTATTATGTCTGAGGCATCGACCATGGATCGATATTGGCATGTGCTCGACACGGGCGATTATTACAGCTCTGCAAAGGCGGACTTCGTGGAGAGCGGCGATGCCGCATTCATCGCGTGGCAGGACGTCCACGGCGCGGCGCAGGGCATTGCCGATGCAGCCGAATTACTGGATGTGCTGCGCGCTCATGAGCCGGGCGGGGTGTCCCCGGCACTCGTGGCGGCGGCGCGGGCCGTGCGCCCGCCGGTTGCCGATGACGTCTATGTGGAGCGCGCCCGGCGGCTGGCGGCGGGGTTTGATTTTGATTTTCGCGATGCACGCGGGGTGCATCGGATCGGCACCACGCCGAAGGACCTGTCGGGCTGGGATGAGGTATCCAAATTCGCGGGTGCGCTGATCGACACGGGCATGCCTGCGGGCACCGTCGATATCGTCACGGACACCGGCCCGGTATCGGTGACGGCGGCGGAGTGGCGGGCAATAGAGGTTGCAGCGGCGGCGTTCCGTCAGCCGATCTGGGTTGCCTCGTTTGCGCTGGCGGCAATGGACCCGATTCCAGCCGACCTGGAGAACGATAGCCACTGGCCGTGATCGCGGCTCGTATAGAGGTTTCACAACCCGCCCCTGGAGGCGGGTTTTTTGTTGCCCGAAAGGATGATGCGATGGAACTTGGAAAAGGTAGGGCAGAAGCGGTGTCGGATGACGCCATGGCACTGCTGGCAAGGGAGATCGGCTGCCACCCGGCCGATCTTGAGGCGATCGCCGAAGTGGAGAGCAACGGCTTCGGCTGGTTTCCGGACGGGCGCATCAAGATCCTGTTCGAGAAGCACTGGTTCTACAGGAACCTGTCCGGTACCGCGCGAAAGCGCGGGGTGCAGGCGGGTCTTGCGCGCAAGAAATGGATTGCGCCCAAGGCTGGTGGCTACAGGGACCAGGCCACGGCCGATCAGCGCTACGCCCTGCTGGCCCGTGCGATCGAGATCGACGAGGAGGCGGCACTCAGATCGATCAGCATGGGCCGCTTCCAGATCATGGGCTTCAACTATAGCCCTTGCGGCTTCACGTCCGCGCGGCAGATGTGGGCGGCCTTCTGCGACAGCGAGAAGCACCAGCTGCGCGCCTTTGCGAGTTTCCTGCACAACAAGCATCTGGGCGAGGCGCTTCGGAACCGAGACTTCGCCCGCATCGAGGATGTCTACAATGGCGGAGGCCTCGGCGGCGCCTATGCGCGACGCATGGCGCGAAAGTCCGATCAGTTGCGGGCCGGCAAGTGGCACGGCTGGGAGGAGGGGGAAGGCGGTGCGAGCGAACCCGTTCTGCTTGCGCCGGCGCCTTTGCCGAACCCGAAACCGATCGCGAAATCGCGCACGGCCGGCGGCGCGGGGCTTGCCGCCGGCGGCGGCGCTGCCGTTCTCGTCCAGCCGGTCAGGGAGATGGTCGACTTTATCGAGGGCCAGAAGGAAGCCCTGAGCAGCGGCGATCTGATCGCGATGGTCATCGGCGGCATGGTCATCGCCGGTGCTTTCCTCGCGCTCTACGCCCGGCTGGATGACGGCGGATACCTGGACAGGTGGCTGCCCTGGCGGAGGAGGGCGGCATGATCGCGTCCATCGCCGCCGGCGCTGTCTCCTTTCTACTGAAGCTCGGCTTTGGCGGGATCGTGGACAAGGCGCTCTCGCACCTGGAGGCGCGGGCCGACAACGAGACGGAGCGCGAACGCATCCGCGCACAAACGACCGTGGAGGCCGTCCGCGCCGAGGTTGACCGTATCCGGGCCGAACAGAAAACCGCACGCCATCTCGCAAGCGAGGGCACCGCGCGGCAGCAGGCAAAGTTCAGCCACCCGATCTTCTGGGTTCTGGTCACGGCCGCGCTCGGCCCTGGTGTGCTGAACCTGTGGATGCTCTGGCTTTACAATTTTCTCTGGTGGTCGGGCGGGATATTCCCGCAAGCGTGGTCGATCGCGGCCTATCCGCCCCAGGCGGCCGTGTGGGTGGACATGTCGATCCGCTGGCTGTTTGACCCGGTCGCCATGCCGGTCACGATCGCGACGGCCGCCGCCGCGGCGCTGGCGGCAGGACGAAAAAGGCGATGACCGATCCGTTGCACGATATCCAGCGCGAGTTGGGGCGGCTGATCGGGCTGGTCGAGGGGATAAAGGACGACCAGGAAAAGGAGACGCGCCGGGCCTCGACAAGCCGGCGCGACCTCCACGCCAAGGTGGATGCTGCAAAGGACAGGGCGGAGGACGCCGCCCATGCCGCCGATGCCGCAAAGACGGCGGCCGATACCGCGAATGCGAAGATCGAAAAGGACATCATGCCGGTCATCGACGAGGTGCGTCGCTGGAAATTCGCGGGCATGACCTGGCTCGCGATCGCAGGCGTTGCCGGGGCATCCGTGCTGGCCTTCGTGATCTGGGCGTGGGATGTGATCCGGGCGAAATTCGGAGGGTGAATGACCAGACTGTTTTCGGCGAGCACATTCTAACCTTCAAGGGGCCGACAGGGGGCGGGCGGTTCCTGGGCGCGAAACCAAGCAAAGCGGGCATTCACCTGAGTTAGGTCGACGGCAGATTTCGGCCCAGTCCGGACATTAACGACGGACGCCGAGGACTTCTACTTCAAACTCTTTACCGATAATTGGGCCCATTGTCTGTGAGCAAAGCCCCCTCCACTAATCTTGCTGAATCCTAGTGGCGACCGTAGACGACAAAGTCGCCAGCGGAGCGGAGGTTGCCCTTTCGGGCATTCAAGGTGGCAGGGCGCTCGCCCGTTGCTGCCTGAGCAGCGCCCCGCGAATAATGCTCCCCCAGACTCCGACTTCACACGCATGAGGGGCTATAGGCAGAGCACCAGCGGCGGCGGCTCGCTAGGTTGAGCACATCGCCGTCGCGCTTTGGCCGTTCAGAGGCGCACGAGCCGACCGGCCCGCGCGTTAGAAATTGTTGAAGGGCAGATCTTCAGGGAGGGCAATTCCCGGCGTGGTGAGCCAGTTATGAAGCTGAGCGATAGTCAGGTTGCCATCCTTGATGCGGAGGTAGGCCTCCACCAAATCCACCAGCTCAACAATGCTGAGGTGATTGCAACCCGAGATTGAGGTCGGGACGCTAGGTTCAACGCCAGGACTGCAAATCGTGGTCACCGGCGTTCCGCCCAATCCAGCGATTGCAGCAGCACCGATGACCTCGATGGCATCGTTCAGAGGGACCAATGCCGTTTCCCGTTCCTTGGACTTGACCTCGGCGACGATGTCACTCGCCATGCCGCTCCCCGAAAACTCGATTTTAAGGTCAGGCCAAGCGGGCTTGGTGCCGTCGTCGAGCACAGTGCAGTTGACTCCAATATCTTGGAACGCCACGATTATGGCCGTCTCAAGATTCTTGCCCCTCATGTCGTACAGGTCAGCGACGATTTTTTCGACGCTGTGCCTGATGGCCTTCTTCTCGTGACGTTCACGGAAGTGCCGCCTCTGATCGACCTTCCAGTTTCTCGCGGCGTCACGGACTTGGTTCGCATATGAGACCCGACCGACTTTCGGTAGTGCCGCTTGGCGACGGGCGTCTAGACCATTGCTTCCATCCATCAGCAGGTGGGGGCGCGAAATACCCTGCCGGTGGATGCTCAAGATTTGCATCCGTGTCAGGCGCTTCGCAGGACCTTGGAGCTCAAGTTCTTTCAGCCAGTGGCACCCAGAAGGTAGGCCGTACCCGATGCGCATGGCGTACCTGCGTAGGACGCGAGAAAACTTTCTGATATTCGGCAGAGTGGGGTTCGTAGCTCTCAGCAGCGGATGCCGCGCCGCATCGGCGAGTGTAGGAGAGGACGACGACCCAATGACCTCCGAGACCGCCGCCAGAAGCCAGCTCACGTCGCGCGCCATACTCTCGATCAGCCCAAGGCGAACGTCCGGCACAAGCTGTTCCAGCGTTTCACGGTCAGCCCCAGCCGCCCACTCTGACAGCGCCCGTGCGCCGTTGGCCGCGCCGGGATCGGCGACCCATGGGTACTCGAAAAGCAGCTTCACGAGAGTATCTGCTTGCGGGTTTTCTACCGCACCGTAACGGCTAAAGCGCCAGCTGATATTTCGCGTTCTTGGCCCACCGGTCAGGCTGAATTCGGGGGAGAGCAGGCTTCCGTGTGCGAAGATGAAAAGCAGGTCATCGTCTTGACCTTCTAGTTCAGGCGTGGGTAGCAACTGAGCAGCCTGCTCGCCATGCTCAGTCAGGTATTGCAGGAAGTGTTCAACGGTTTCGGGCTTCAAGCCGCTTCTTGCGACCGCCTTGCCGAACTCGGTCACAACGACTCGGCTCTTCGTCTCAATCAGGCAATGCGTCTCGATGAGCCGGTCGATCTGTAGATCAAGATGCCGCCGCCAATGTTCGACATTGCCGACCCCCTTCTCACCTTCACGGCTCGCGCTGAGTGTCGCAGCCATCAGCGTGAACGCTCCGTCGCGCGTCGTGCAGAGTCCACCCGCGAAGAGTTGGATTACCAGCGCGCCGAAGTCATCCGGCGTGATCCCAACGCCGAGTGTTTCCCGCTTCGAGAAGTCCATCAGCTGCTGGAGGAGAGCCAAATCAGATGCACCACCGGCAGTTGCGAGGACAATTCCCTCATCGGCGCCTTGCCCCATCCGGCCAACGCGCCCCGCCATGTTCTGGAACTCGTCTCGCCGGATAGGCACGTGCGTTCTCTTGTCGAAGTCCCAGCGCTTCCACTTCGAGAACACCGCGCTGCCAAGCGGGAAGTTCACCCCGGCGGCAAGCGTCGACGTTGCAAAGACCACGTCGACGGTCTCTGCTTTCATCAGGTCTTCCACGAAAGAGCGTTCAGCTTCGCTCAGCTCCGCGTTGTGGAATGCGCAGCGCTTGTTGATCAATTGCAGGAGACCAGCGTCCAGATCGAGCCCAGCGGGTGCCTCGACAGACTGCGACACAGCTTGGATCGCGGCCCATTTTTCTGCTAGGTCATAACAGTCATCCACCTTCATGCAAAACACGATGACAGGCTTCTTATCCAAGGCGATAAGCTCTTGGACCATTCCATTGAGTTCCATCTCCTTGACCGTCGGCAACTGGTGGAGAGGCTCGATGCCGTCGGGGGTGGATCTGGCAACCATTCTGCCATTACTCCACCGGCCCTCGATCGTGAGTGACTTCTCGCGCGTGTCGACCTTCACCAAAGACAGGTTGAGCCAATGCGCAAATTGCTGCGCGCCGACATCGTCCATCACTGCGGACAAGCCGATGAACTGATACCACCCGGTTCTCTTAAGGACGGAGAGCAGGAGCTCGACATGCTTCCCCCGACTCCCGTCCCCGATTAGCTGAATTTCGTCGCACACGAATACGACGTCGGACAAGTCTTGAGGGGGGCCACCCGCAGAGATCAGGGCGAGGTACTTCTCGTAGGTGGCAACCAGAATAGTTGCCGTCAGCGGCGCGCTACTGGCTCGTCCGCTCCCGTCCGTCACCCCGTCGCCCGTCGCACACACGAGCATGTGCGAGTCATCGCCGAGCCATGGACCCTGGAATAGTCTCTGAATCTCGTCGAACTTCTGGGACGCAAGTGCACGGTGCGACACTAGGTAAACAAACTTCTTGCCTTGCTCGAGGCCGGTCACGGCGGCCCACCATCCGATAAGAGTTTTGCCAGTTGACGTCGGCGCGGAGACCAGCAGGCTTTCGCCATCAGCAAGGCCAGCATCCAGTGCCGCGTATTGAGCATCAGTGATGCTGTAATCTTCGCCAACGCGAGGCATAAGTTCGGGGGTCTCAAGGACGCGATGGCTCAATTTGCAGCCAGTCGGCAGAGATGTTTTCAAAGGTCACCTTCACAATATATTTAGCTAAGCCACAATCTTAGTGAGCATCCGGGCAGGAACCAAGGGGTATCTTGCACTTCATAGACCTTGTGGGTGACAGACTTTCTCTTTTGCGGGGTGGACACGCTTTATGCGTGGTGTAAATTGGGCACTTCTTGATCCAAACTGCTTTGATGCATTTATCCGCCTGCGCATCGAGGTCATTCGTGACAAGCGCAGCGAATGTCGGCTTCCGGCCCCATTTCCGCCTTTCGTTTCGACCGCAGCGAACTTCCGCTTCCCGCCCATACGGGCAATTGTTCGACCCGCAACGAACGGCAGTTTTCAGGATCAGGAAGAGAGTCTGCAAACGGCCGACTTTAGGGCGCAAAGTGGTCGTCGATTTAATGGCGCCCCGAAAAGAGGCGGATCAGATATCCGCTAATCATTCCTGCAATTGTCAGTACGGTAAGGCTCAACGTCGCCCGGCTCCCACGATCTCGACACGAGCGTCGCAGTAACGGGGGGCGTTTCGGCCCGCTTTAGATGCGGGGCTGATGCCACAAAGTCCCAGTCTAGGATGTTGGGCGAGACCAAATGGCGCATAGCAGACCTCCGCGAACCCAACGATGTTGCTGAGCCTAGCTTAGTAAGATATACGAATGACGTAAATTGGGGGCATCGGATGAATAAGACGATTTCTTGCGTGATTTTGATCATATTCGCAGCAGCATGCGCGAAGAGGCCGGACGCAATCGTTCCTGTCGACATTCCTGTCAGCGCTTATAGCAATCTTTCCTGCGCTAAGCTGACGGCGGAACTCAAAGCTGAACAGGCACGGCTAGAGAGCCTAAAAGTCGCGCAAAACAGCGCTGCAACCGGCGATGCCGTGGGGGTCTTCTTAATTGGAGTGCCCACATCTTCCGTTTTTGGGGGAGATAAGGAGGGGCAGGTAGCCGTTTCAAAAGGAAAGGTTATTTCCATCCGATCCACAATGGCGCACAAGAGATGCGTAGCCCCATCGTCGCCCTTATAATGAAAATGTAATATGGCAAAGGAGGGGCGCGCGTCGGAGCGCGCTCCGAGACTTAATCAATATGGCTTGGAGGTTTCCGGCTTCTTGGACAGAGCTCCGGGGAGGGGGCCCCTACTCGGGGCGGCTAAATTCGCGGGGAGCGGCAGGTTGAGCGCTAATCGCGAACTTTGATTGGAAATCCTACTAGTTTTCCAAGTCAACGTCGGTCGAGAAGCGTTCGCATATCAAGCGGAACTTTTCGTTCAAATTAGACCATGGCTCCTGAATGCCACGATTGATATCGGTCGTCGCATCAAGATAACCTGCCGCCTCAAGGAGCCCTGCGAGATAGGCGCTGCTCGGGTGCATGGCCTCGACCAGAACAGCAATCGGATCATTTGCCTTCCAACGAGCAAACGCCTCCTCAATTGCCTGTTCTGAGTGGCTGAAACGAACAACGGTTTTCGGCATTTTCCCCTCCTTGCAGCTGCGCAGCTCTCCATCTGTAATATGCGCGCCGACCGGCGGGGATAAGTCCCCACCGGCCCGACATGCACGGATTGTCTCGCCGCCTGGCTATACGAAGGCCGCCAGGGGATCAGTCGGAGCAGGCTTCTCAAGCACAGAGCCTGCAAACCCGCCAGCCTGCCGAAGGTCGTTGATCATCTCATCATCCGTCGCAAAAAGCCCTGCATAGGCCATCACCTTGCCGACGTGCTGGGGCCGACCGATGGTCTCCGCCTTGCAGCCCGCACGACGGACAATGCGGGCCATCATGGCGTCATAGACGCTGACGATGTGAGTGAGTCCGATCAACTGCCCGACTTCAGCCATTCCGAGCAAAAGCTCGGCCGTGATCTGGTTGATCTGGCAATTGGATCGTTCTGCGGCGCAGGCGAGCTGTGGATCGACCGAGAACCTGGAGCTTTCCCAGATCAGGCCACTCGCAACCTCCATTCCGGGCTCCAGAAGGGCCGGAAAAACGTCACGAAGCATGTTCGGACCGGTGGTCGGCAACAAGCGAACCGAACCGCGAACATCTTCCGTCTCTGGGTCGATGGAAACGACATAGAGCGGATTGCAATCGTCGAATTCGTCGATTTCCCATCCGTCGTCGACCTTGACGTCCCAACCGAGACGTTCATGGAAAACCTGATAGCGAATTGAGTGCATGCGGTCGATTTCGAAGGAGTGCGAAGCGCGGTCGATACCCTGAATAAGCCTGATCATAATCGTCTCCGTAAGAATGTGTGCCGTCGATGGAGATGACTATTCCGTATTTTTCGCAGGCCCATAATTCGTCGAATATGACGGAATGGCCAAGCAACGGAAGGCCGCCTATCCTGGAATGTTTATGAGGTTGGAGGCGATTGCTCGTGCGACGGCGTGGGTAACATTGATTGCGTTCAATTTATGCCTGGCAGTATCGAGATAGCAGCGCACTGTTCGCTCAGAAATATTGAGGATAGTTGCCACATCCTGGTGGGTTTTTCCCTCCGCAGCCCACTTGAGACATTCGGATTCGCGAGGCGAAAGATGGGCATTCTCGACCGACACGCGTTCGGTCCTGAGCACCATCTCATGGACGAAATGAGCGATGGTCTGGAAGTCCCGCATGTAGTTCGTCTTGATCGACTTCCATTCCGCATCTGACGCGTCAGAGGTGATCGAGAACATGGCGAGTTCACCGCCAGCGCCCCGGATTGGGAAGGTCATGCCTTTGTCGCCAATCCCAAAGTCCTGCGCTTCGCCAAAGAACGTTTTCGTGTTGGTGTGCTTGCGATCAAAGCTCCCCCAATCGGTGGGCAACATCCTTTGCAAGCCTGCCGGCAATACCGGGTCGACCTTGACGAACTCACGATCTTTGTAGTGGTTCACCCAATCCGCGGAATATGTCGTTGCAATGTAGGGTTCACGCCGGGTCAAATCCGGCAGTCGCGCAGCGAAATAGGCTGCATGCCTCAACCCATAGAGGTCAGAAATACGTCGCAGCATCGCTTGCCCGTCTTGCATCGATTGAATCTGCTCAAACTCATCGATGATTTCGGCAAAGGAATTATCGATATGCATGATCACCCCCAGTATCTAGACTGGAGGAAACTATCCTGCCCCTGCGTCCATTTACCAAGGTCTTTTTGCAGATCTGTTTCAATTTCAGGGGCCAGTTCGCTCAACGCGAGCTCGACGAAATTGACATATGGTCGTTTCATCCGGCGTAGCTCTTCCGCACAAAAGGACAGCGTACCGTGGAGATAAACCAGCTTCTCCAACTCCAGAAATTTATCTGACTTCATTACAATCTCCCGCACCGAACTGGGGGCAGGATATTGGCTACGTGTTTTAGTGGTATCTGGCGTTATGCCCCTGACAATGGTGCATCGTCATATATGACGGGTCAGAGTTTGTAGAGAACGCTGAAAACCTCGAAGGCCAGAATGGCAAATGCTGGAGGTGCCCGCTGCCCACAGCGGCTTGCAGAAGTCACAGGTCACGAACTGTCGTGAAACCACTGGTCGAGGTTTGTTTCAGCTGGTGGATGTGAGGATGACTGGGAAGCAGGGCTTAACAGCGAAATTCACAACACCACTCTGCAGCGATGAAGTATCCAATTATCAAATATGATGAAATGGAAATGCGCGTTCGTGCTCCCAAACCAGGTGCGCTACCAGACTGCGCCATGCCCCGAACCGCGATAGATGCTTGGTTCGTATAGCTGTTCGTCGCTCAGAGCGCAATCGCTGGAAACGCGAAAAACACAAGCGGAAAGGCCGCTCTTGTGGATGGTCGCAGACCGCGATTTCTTCTGTTTTTCAAGTGGTCGGCAGAGTTTGCGTTGCGCGCAGGTCCGCGCATGACATCCTGGATTGATGGACGGTTTCACACGTTGGCGACCGTTCAGGGGAGCGACCGGGCGGTCTCAGCTCTTGCAGTTGAATTCGACCCATAGCGGATAGTGATCAGAGATCCGGTGTTGAAGCTGGCTACGGGTAATGGGCGTTTCAGTATAGATATATGGCACGAAATCAAAGCCGCCGCCGGTCACATATTCCATGTTGAGCTTGCGTCTGCCACCGCTCTCGAACCATGCGATCTGATCGTAATATTTGTCGAGGAGAGGGGCGTCGTCGCTGGCGAATATCGAACGTTTGGTCTTGTGCAGATCGGCTGGGACCGTCAGGCCGGTGCTGACAAAGGCGCGCCACAGATCATCGCCGTGCCGGTCGATGTTGAAGTCGCCCAACGCGATCAGGTTCTGGCCGTAGGTCGTCGTCTTGTTGGCCCAGTCCGCAATCCATTCCGCAATACCCTTCAGTTCGGGTATGCGCCCGCGGGAGTCGCCGCCATAATCGACATGAAGGGTCACGAGGATGAACGTCTCGCCGCCGGCGCGAAAGCTGACCGCATAGGGCGTTCTGGCGAATTGGCGTTGCAGGGCGCCTGATGGCAAGACGCTGTCCCAGTCGTCCGGAATGACAAGCTCGCCCGCAAGGCCTGAAAGCTGAACCCGTTGTGTGTTGAAGAGGAAACCCATCCGCTCTGAGTTGCCCTTGTCGCCGCGGGTGATGTCCGTAATGAGGAAATTCCAATCGAGGCCGAGGGTCTTGATCAGCGACCGCAGGGCCAGCAGGTCGCCCTTGATTTCCTGAATGGCGACGACATCGAAACGGGAGATGACCTCCGTTATGGCCCACAATGCGCGCCAGTCACGCTTGGGACTGTCATCTGGCCCCGCCAGCCATTCTTCCGTAAGCGATGCGAAAGCCTTGAGGTTCCAGGTGCCGATGAGGAGATTTCGAGGAGCCTCACGTCTCGGTGGAATTGTCATGTCGAGGGCCGCGCGCAGCGCCTCCATTTCACGGGCAACGAACTCAGGGGCGCGAGGGTCGCGCCAGGAAATAAGGGAATTGGACATTGCAAAACCTCTCATGAGAAAGGCTTATTAGGCAGGACTGAATGCAAACGGGCAATTCGAATGGAGGGAGAACCGCGACACCAAAAAGCTCGGGAAAGCGTGCCCTGTGGGGAGGGGGAAACGGTTTCTCGAATTGGTGGAATTCCGGATGCGGCAACCGTCCGGAGGATTTGCATGTTGCAATGGCTTGCATAGCCAGACCCGGATTTACCAGACGGAAAGCATAGCGACCGGTTGTTGCGGCAACTCACTGTGCAGCATGGTAAAAATGCAGGAAAATTCGGGGAAGAACGTCAACAAGGGACAATAAAGATGCGGGTTCTGAACCTGGTAGAGTTGGCGCGAGATCGCACCGCAAAGGGGCGAAGCGCCCTCGTGAAGGCGATTTCGGAGGTTTTCTTCCAGGATAACCATATTCCAGGTGACGTTGAAAAACGTCTGTTTGGAGATGTGGTTTCGAAAATTCTCGATCAGGTGGCCGACGAGATACGTGCCGATATCGCCGATCAGATCGCGCGCTCGGAGCATGTGGATCGGGATCTGGTTCTGAAACTCGCCAACGACGACGAAGTCGTTGCAACGCCTATTCTCCAAATGTCTCCTCTGCTGCGGGATTCGGATCTTGCAGAAATCGCACGTGCCCGCGGCGAGGCTCATCGCTTGGCCATTGCCGGTCGACCGGCAATCGGAGAAGCCGTCACCGATATTCTGACCGAAATCGGCGGAGAGGAAGTCCTTCGTCAGGTCGCGTCGAATCGGGGGGCCCGGTTCTCCATGGTAGGGCTCGGTCACCTTCTTCATCGCGGCGGCAACGATCCGGAAGTGCAGCTCAGTCTGGCCAAACGAAGTGGCGACGAAGCTGCCTTCGCCAACAATCTGCGTACCTCCTTGACGGACGAGTTGCGTTCGCGCCTCGGGGCTTTTGCATCGCTGGTCGACAATGGGAAGTTTGAGGAGGCAACGCGGCGCGCATCCGCCATGATCGAGCAGGGCATGAAGGAAAGCGCGCACCGCCAGCTTGAACGCAGTGCACTCTATGATTCCATACGTGACGGGCGGCGCACGCTGGATTCCGTGCTGAGCGAACTCGCCATGGAAGAACGCCTCGATGACTCGATCTGGGTCATGGCGAACCTCTTGCGCCTTGAGGAAACGACGCTCAGGCGTTCGATCTTGCACTGCGATATCTCATCCATCGTGGTGCTGTGCCGTGCCACAACGATGGGCATGCAGGGGTTCTTTTCCCTCTCCCGCCTGGTTTGCCGCCATACGGGGCGCGACGAGGGCGACGTGAACCAGCTTGCCGACGCTTTTTCCCGGACCCGTCAGGAGGATGCCCGGCGCACCGTCCTTATGATCCGCGAGGCCCAGCGCAACCAGATGACCGAAGAGCGACAGGCTACGCGGGGCAAGACCGGAAAAAAGGTTGAAGCCGCATAGGCGGCGCTTCGAGGCCCGCGAGTGCCGGCAACAGAACCGTAAAACGCAATCGGCCGCTTCCCTGGAGCGGCCGTTTCCTTTTCGCAGGGCCGCGGTCGGTGACGATGCTCGCGCCGCCTTGATCAGTATCCGGGCCAGCTGACACCTTCGCCCGCCCAGAACGGGTAGGGGCCATCCGCCTTTTCCACATAGGCGGTGTGCGTGATGAGCCCGCTTTCAGGTGTCCAGTGGTGAAGGTAGTAGGCGGCCGGTTCGAAGTTGAACTGGGCGGGTGCGCCTTCTTTCAGAGCCAGTACCACCTGATGGCCCACGCTCGGCGCAATAGCCACAACCTTGCCCCCACATGTCCCGACGATACCCCGGTGATCGTGACCGCAGATAATCCGCTCCACCTGCTGGTGACGCTCCATGATTTCAGCAAATCGGTCCCCGTCATGCAGATTGATCGCATCCATGTGATGGATGCCCATCCGGATGGGGGGATGGTGAAGCGCGATAATTGTCGGCACGTCCGGCGCTGCGGCCAATGCCTCATCCAGCCATGCGCATTGGTCTTCGCCGAGAGTGCCATGGCCCGCGCCTGGAACGGAGGAATCGAGCGCAATGAGACGCAGGTCTCCGATCTGTGCCACATAGCGGGTCCGATCCTTAGGCCCCTGATCAAAGCCGGGGGCATCCGGAAACGCAGCCTTCAGCAACTCAGAATCGTCGTGATTTCCAGAGAGCAGAAAAAGCGGCATCTGAAGGCCGGCGAGGATTTCCCTTGCGACAACATATTCGCGCGGATCTCCCTGGTCTGCGATGTCGCCGGTTACGACCACCGCGTCGGGGCGCGGGTCCATCGCATTGAGGGCTTCAACCGCCCGCTCGGCGAGTTTGTTGGTTTCGCTGACACGGTAACAGGCGAGCCCGCGCGGTTTCAGGTGAAGGTCGGTGATCTGGGCGATGAGGGTCATAGGGTTTCTCTCTGGATTTGATGCTTCGGTTACGCTCGATCGGGAGAGCAGGCTTGAGATCGGCCGCGCGGGCCCATTTGGGTCTTTCACCCCCGGTGCGTCATGTGATCGGTGCATGACATGAAACATCACCCTGCGGCACAATGAAGCTCGGAATCGACCTTTCGTCCATCATCCTGTAGGACTTGCGCAATCCCCCGTCAAAGACGGTCGCCACTGCATCCGGAGCCGGGTTTTGAGCGAACCAGACAAGAACAATACGACCAAGGAAGCGTCCGTCTCGGAAACGGCAGATGCCGATGCCGCAGCACGGAATATGGCGACGCTTGAAAACCCGGTTGAAACCGAAACCGATCATCCCGCTGGCGAGGTTTCGAAACCGGCTACTGCAGAAAAAGCGGGCAAGCAGAAGTCCGAAGGCAGGAAGAGGACTTCGAGGGAGAAGAAATCCGCCGGGACCGGAAAGACGGCTTCAAAGCCCAGTGTGGACGCTGACGGTGAAGCGACTGGCCAGCCAGGGGCTGAGCCAATGTCAGAACCGATCGTCAGCGAGACGGTGATCGCAGAGCCGATAAATAGCCCGGATGCGGATAGCAAATCTGACGACGGTGCGGCGGAAGTCGCCAGCGTTGTGAGCCCGCACGAGACGTCGAAGACGGACGCCGAAACACCGGCGGACAGGCCCGAGGCGACAGCTGCCGCTGACGATAGCGGTCCGCAGGCGAGCGAGCCGGAAGCGCATGGCGAGGCGCCGGAGGCCCCGCAGACCACGTTTGAGGCTGACGACGAGCCCCGAGGCGAGGAACCTGAGGGCGAGGAATCTGAGAGCGACGAGGAACGCGCGGCCAACGATGATGCGGCCTCTGCGCTTCCGCCGTTGCCCAACACCACGCAGCCTCGCTGGTTGCGTGTCTGCGGTCATTCCGGCCTTGCCCAGATTCTGCTTCTCCTTCTTGCTCTTGCCGTGTTCGTGCCTGGTTTCTGGACGGTACCGCCGCTCGATCGTGATGAACCGCGCTTTGCCCAGGCCTCCAAGCAGATGCTGGAGAGCAACGACTTCGTCGATATCCGGTTTCAGGTTGAGCCGCGCTACAAGAAGCCGATCGGGATCTATTGGCTTCAGGCCGCTGCCGCCAAGGCCACCGGCTACGACGCCGACGCGCCGATCTGGGTCTACCGGTTGCCCTCCATTATCGGTGCAGTTCTCTCGGTTCTGCTGACATTCTGGGTCGCACGGGCTTTCACCGGGCCGCCACAGGCGTTGCTTGCTGGAATTTTCGTGGCTCTGGCGATCGTGGTTGGCGTCGAGGCGCGTCTTGCGAAGACCGACGCCATGTTGCTGGCGATGATCCTGGTTTCCCAAGGTGCGCTGGCGCGCATGTGGCTGAACGAGCGCGCAAGACAACCGCTCGCATTGGTCCTCGCATTCTGGATCGCAATGGGCCTCGGGGTGCTGATCAAGGGGCCGGTTGCGCCCATGATCAGCGGCCTGACCGTGCTCGCGCTGTCGCTCATGACCTGGCGTTGGCGCTGGATCGGCTCTCTGCGCCTGTTATGGGGCCTCGGGATCCTGATTGTTCTCGTCGCGCCGTGGTTCATCTCCATCGGGATCGCGACCAAGGGTGCGTTCTTCCAGGAGGCGCTCGGCAAGGATCTCTTCGCCAAGCTGGGGCAGGGGCAGGAGAGCCATGGTGCGCCGCCGCTGACCCATCTGGCGGCGATGTTCGGAACGTTCTGGCCGATGCCCGCCTTCCTGATCGCGGGCCTGGCAGCGATCCTTCGCTACCGCAAATCCGCTCTGGTAAAGTTCTGCGCGGCCTGGGTGATCCCGAACTGGATCGTCTTTGAGGTGGTGGCGACCAAGCTGCCCCACTACACCATGCCGCTATTGCCCGGGCTGGCCATTCTCACCGCGTTCGGTCTCGCGGCGACGTCTGAAACCCTGCCGCGCCGCTGGCTGCGCTGGGTGTCGGTCGTTCTCTTCGCTGTCGTGCCGCTGGGTCTCGCAGGCGCGTCCCTTGTCGGGCCGGTCTTGTTGCATGACATTCCGTCGCCGCCGGGCGCCATGCTGATCGTCTTCTCCGCCATTGCCGCCATCTATGGCGCACGTTGCATGTTGACGCGGCCAATGGTGGAGGCGATCCCGCGTGTGATCCTCACCACGCTGCTTCTTTATGGCGGTGCGTGGGGCTTCGCCATGGAGGCATTGAAACCGATCTGGATCAGCCCGCGTCTGGCCCAGGCCGCAAGTCAGGCCGTCGAATGCGCCGATCCGCAGATCTACAGCGTCGGCTTCAATGAGCCGAGCTTCATCTTCCTGACCCGCACGGACACCATACTTGGCCGCGCAGATGGAGCCGCATCGTGGTTGGCGGAAGGCGGATGCCGCGTCGCGACGGTGGAAAGCCGTTATGAAAGCGATTTCCTCGACCGGGCGAGAGAAGAAGGGGTGGCGCTGACCCTGTCGTCTCGGGTAGAGGGTGTGAACATCAATGGCGGCGACGAGCTGAATATCGCAGTCTACAAACGGACGGACATGTGAGCCTGAACGCAAAGGAGGGCTCCGACGCCCAGTCGGAGAACAAAGCAACCGCGAAAACGCCGCGCGAACGCTTTGACGCGGCGCGCGCGCGTGTGGGTGCAAATGTCTGCGCGTTGCGCCAGAACCTGGCACGCCGGAACGAACGCGCCGGGCGTGCGGTTGGCCCCCAGCCGGTCGGGCATCGCCCGCAGGACCTTGCCGCAATCCTTCTTCTGACTGTCGGCATCGCGGTGATTGCGTTCGACACGCCGTCCTACCCCTGGATCCATTCACTGCCGCGGGCCTATGCGGATTTTTTCCGTGCGATCACTGATATTGGCAAGTCCCACTGGATCTTGTGGACCTCGGGCCTTTTCATCATGGCCACCATGGCGATGGATTGGCGAAGACTCGCCTTCCGCGTGCGCTTGTCGATGACACTGATCTGGACCTATTGCGCGTTCATCTTCTTCACGGTTGCCGCCAGTGGCGTGATCGCGTTGATCCTGAAATGGTCGCTTGGCCGTCCTCGTCCGAAGCTGTTTGAGCAGGTCGGTCCGCTCGGTTTCGACTTTCTGGCCTTCAATATCAGCTACACCAGTTTTCCTTCCGGCCATTCAACGACCGTGGCCGCGCTTGCCACCTCCTTGTGCCTCATCTTTCCATCTTGGCTGTGGTTGATTGCGGTTTGCGGCTTCTGGCTGGTCTTCTCGCGCATCATGGTCGGTGCGCATTACCCCAGCGACGTCATCGCCGGAACGCTTCTGGGTGTGGCAATAACGCTTTGGACCGCGCGTTACATGGCGGTCCGCCGCCTTGGTTTCGCCATCGTGCCGGGAAAAGGAATGCGCCCGATCGCCAGCGGTCGCACCCTTCGTCTGGCCATATCAACGCTTGGCCGTGCCGTTTGGGCCTCCTTGAAGGGTCGCCGTCAAAAAGTGACTGGCAGCCCGGCGCAAGACACAGAGAACATGACAAATGACCGCTAACGACACGCCCGTGCCGGCTGAAGGTGCAACCGTCTCCGGTACGCCTGCCGTCTCGGTCGTTATTCCCGCAAAAGACGAAATCGGAAACCTGCCGGGTCTCATCGAGGAAATCCGCTCCGCGCTCGACGGAACGGATTTTGAGGTGATCCCGGTTGATGACGGGTCTTCCGATGGCACCGACCGAATGCTGGCGGAGCTGCGGGCAGCCTCCCCATGGCTGCGTCCGGTGCGTCATGCACGCGCCTGCGGCCAGAGCTGCGCGGTGCGCACCGGCATGCTCCACGCACGCGGTGACATCGTCGTGACCATCGATGGCGACGGCCAAAACGATCCGGCCTATATCCCGGCCATGGTCTCAGCACTGAATGCCGCTGGCCCGTCGGTCGGCCTGTGCGCCGGTCAGCGCGTCGGACGCAAGGCCACGACCTTCAAACGGTATGCCTCGCGTTTCGCCAACAAGCTGCGCGGTGCGATCCTGAAGGACAATACCCGCGATTCCGGTTGCGGGCTCAAGGCCGTGCGTCGTGAGATATTCCTGCGGCTGCCCTATTTCGACAGCTGGCACCGCTTTCTGCCGGCCCTTGTCATGCGTGAGGGATACGGCATCTGTCATGTCGATGTGGTCGACCGCGAACGCCGCCACGGCGCCTCGAAATACGGCGTCTTCGATCGTGCGCTGATTGGCGCGCTGGATCTGTTCGGCGTGTGGTGGTTGCGCCGGCGCCGCAAGTCGCTGCCTATCGTTTCGGAGATCCCTGTCAATGGCGAGTAGTGGTTGGCTTGCGGGCCTGTATGAATGGTTTCATCAGGTCTTCATTGCGCAGTTCGATGTCTGGGTCATCCTCGGGCTGGTCGCTCAGGGCATGTTCATGATGCGCTTCGTGGTGCAATGGATTGCCTCCGAGCGGGCGGGCAAGTCGATTGTGCCGGTCGCTTTCTGGTTTTTTTCGGTTTTCGGCGGCGTTTTGCTTCTGGTCTATGCACTGATCAGACAGGATCCGGTTTTCATCGCCGGTCAGGCATTGGGTCTCACCATCTATTTCCGCAATCTCTATCTGATCTTCCGGGAGAAGAAGGAAGCACTGCCGCCCAAGGATTGAGATCAGTAGCAGGCGCCATGTGGATATGAAAAAGGCGGCCCCAGGGCCGCCTTTTTCAATTCTGATCGCGTGAACGCCTAATGGATCTCGACATCGCGGGCGTGATAGGTGCCGTCTTCGAGTTGTTCGAACAGCTCAAGAAGCTGAGGATGCCGGATCGGTTCGCCTGTATCGTCCGAAACGAGGTTCTGTTCCGAAACATAGGCGATGTACTCGTTCTCGTCGTTTTCCGCGAGAAGGTGGTAAAAGGGCTGATCCTTGTTCGGGCGGATGTCCTCCGGGATTGCCTCGTACCAGTCGTCGGAATTGTCGAAAATGGGATCGACATCGAAGACCACGCCCCGAAACGGGTATACCCGGTGGCGAACGACCTGGCCGATCCTGTATTTGGCCGATCGGATCTTCTCAATCAATTCCGTTTCTCCATGCGTCAAAGGGCGCCCGGACGCTCAACTTCGCAAGCATCCGCCACCCCGGATAATCCAGTCCGCTACGGGGCCCTTAAAGCCACGCGCGTTGATGGGAGTCAACCCGCCCGGTTGGCGGGCTGACCTTTAATTGAACGCCTTAAAGGCCATAAAGTTCGGCCATGGCGGCATCTTTTTCAGCCACACGGCGCGCCAGATCGACAATTACCGAAGCCTGTTTCCAGGTGGCGTCATCCTGCATCTTGCCGTCGATCATCACCGCGCCCGTTCCATCGGGCATGGCATCGAGGATCTTCTTGGCAAAGGCGACCTCGTCGGGATCGGGTGAGAAAACCCGTTTGGCGATGTCGATCTGCGAGGGGTGAAGCGACCAGGCGCCGACGCAGCCCATAAGGAAGGCGTTGCGAAACTGGGCCTCACAAGCCGCGGCATCGGAGAAATCGCCAAAGGGGCCGTAAAAGGCGCGAATATCGGCGGCCATGCAGGCATCGACCATCTTTGCCACCGTGTAGTGCCAAAGATCCTGCTGAAAGGCGGTGCGCGGCTGATCCCCCTGACCGTCCGCAAGCACCGCGTAGTCGGGGTGGCCCCCTCCGACGCGGGTTGTTTTCATGCCGCGTGAGGCGGCGAGATCGGCCGGGCCAAGGCTCATGCCGTGCATGCGCGGTGACGCGGTGGCGATCGCCTCCACGTTCTTCACGCCCTCCGCCGTCTCAAGGATCGCATGGATCAGGATCGGCTTCGTCAGCCCGTTGCGCGCTTCGAGCTGTGCCAGAAGCTGGTCGACATAATGAATGTCCCATGGGCCTTCGACCTTGGGCAGCATCAGGACGTCAAGCTTGTCACCAACGGCGGGAACGATCTCCAGGAGATCATCGAGGAACCACGGGCTGTTGAGGCAATTGACGCGCGTCCACAACCCGGTGGAACCGAAATCATTCTCCTGCGCCATGGCTATGAAGCCCTTGCGGGCGTCGATCTTTGCGTCGGCAGGGATCGCATCTTCCAGATTTCCCAGGATCACATCGACCTTGGAAATGAGGTCCGGCACCTTGGCGCGCATCTTCTCCACATGCGGCGGCACGAAATGGATCATGCGCTCCAGCGTGACGGGAAGCTCGCGATAGGGAGCGGGGGCGCCGATGGCCAGTGGCTGATAGAAGGCGCGCGGTGTTTTCATGAGTGTTCCCCCCAAAGGACTTGATCATTGGCCAAATGGTATAGCGCCTTTTGTGCAGAGCACAAATGCCTCGAAAGGAGAGGTGGCGCGACGGCCATGAGGTGGGGGCAGGCGTAACAGCGCGGCTCGCACTTATGGCGTGCGTGACGTCACGTTGAGCTTTTTCTTTCGCTTGGACTTCTTGTCGGCCCACTTGCGATGGATCCACATCCATTGTTCAGGATATTCCCGGATCCAGCGTTCGAACTGTGCGTGAACGCGGGCGGTGCCTTCCTGAATGTCGGAATGCCTGTCACCGTCGCGCGGAATGTCGAGGGTCTTGGCTTCGATGTGGAAATTCACCCCCTCGCGTCTGATGGTGCGACACACGAGCAGCGGTACTCCATAGGTCCGCGCAACCATGACGGGGAAGGGGGTCGCCCATGCCGGTTGCCCAAAGAAAGGCACTTGGACCCCGCGCACGTCACGTTGATCCGCGAGAAAGGCGATCGCGCCGCCGTCGCGCACATGCTGGACGAGCTTGCGCGCGGTGCTGTGGCTCTTGGGATAAAGGCCTGCCGGATAGAAGAGGTGGCGCAAGCCGGCGAGGTAGCGGTCGGCAAAGGGGTTCTTGAGCGCCTGATAGACAGCCGCCGTCTCAAGTCCCACATCCGCGGCGGGTTGTGCGACCAGCTCCCAGTTGCCCGTATGAAGTGAGACCAGAACGCAGGCACCGCTGTTTTGGGACGCGCAATTGCGCGCATCTTCCACGTCGAGCGTGTAGCGGTGCCGGTCGCGATAAAGCCGGTCGAGCTGGAAGGATTCCGCCGCTACACGGCCAAGGTTTGCCCACATGGCGCGCGCGATGCGCTCGCGCTCCTCCGGAGGCATGTCGGGAAAGGCGAGTGCAAGGTTCTCCAGCGCATGCGCATGGCGTTTCGTCAACGGGGCGATCAACCGCCATGTCGCGCCCATGAAGCGGGAGGCGAGCTCCAGTGGCAATGCCCGCATGACGCCCGCGACCGCTCGCAATACCGCATATTCGCAGGCGTAGCGCAGTTTCATGAAAGCGGAGAGGTTCTGGTTCGACATGTCACTCGGAATCCGGCCTGTTCTCTTGCAGGCCTCTTGAACAATTGACCTTACGGCACGAACCCGTTAGGCAAAAATTGGATTACCCAACCCCGCCCGGTGAGGCAACCGGCGTTCTTGCAAGGGACGAAAACGTCCCAAATCTACCGGAAAAGTTGTACGCATGCAGGAAGTCATTTCTCTCGCCCTGCCGTTCTTCGGGCTTATCTTTCTCGGTTATGTCTCGGGCAAGATTCGGTCGATTCCCGCGGAGGGGCTCGATTGGATGAACTTCTTCATTCTCTATCTTGCCCTGCCGGCGCTGTTTTTCCAGCTGCTGGCCAAGACGCCGATCGAAGAACTGGCAAATCTCGCCTTCGTTGCGACGACCACCTTTTCCACCTATTGCGTCTTCGCGCTCGCCTTTTGTTTCGGCATCCTGAAGACGGGCCGCATCGCAGAGGCGACCATCCAGGGCATGGCCGGGGCCTATTCCAATATCGGATATATGGGGCCGGGCATCACGCTCGCCACGCTCGGTGCGGCGGCAGCGGTGCCAACCGCACTCATTTTCTGTTTCGACAACATCCTGCTCTTCACCCTGTTGCCGATGATGATGGCCTTGGGGGGGAACGAGAAAGTAGGGTTTCGCAAGGCCGCTTTCGGCGTCGCGCGGCAGATCCTGACGCACCCTTTCATTGTCTCCACCATCTTGGGGGTGGGGGCCGCGGCCATCGGGTTCAAGGCACCCGCCGCACTCGATACGCTTTTGACGTTCCTGAGGTCCGCAGCCGCGCCCTGCGCGCTTTTTGCGCTGGGTGTGACCGTCGCAATTCGTCCAATGGGGCGCATCCCCGGCGAGTTGCCGATCCTGCTTTTCATCAAGCTGATCGTGCATCCGCTTTTGGTGCTGTTTTTGCTGAACTGGATTGGGGGCTTCTCGCCGCTCTGGGTCGCGACGGCGGTGCTCATGGCGTGTCTGCCGCCTGCGGCGAATGTCTTCGTCATGGCGACGGCGTACCAGACCTATGTCCAGCGCGCCTCGGCAATCGTGCTTCTCGGCACGCTTGCCTCTGTCGTGACGGTGACGGCATTCCTCTATGCAATCACCAACAACATCCTGCCAGGCATGTGAAGCCTGTTGAGGCAGGTCAGCTTCGATACATCCACCAGATGAGCGCACCGGCAGGGATCGTCCACAAGACGCCCGCAACAAGGAAATAAGCGATGCGGATCCAGTGGTTGGCATCTTGCAGCGTCATGTCGCCAATGACGGCTGCAAAGAACGCGTAGACAAGCACGAATACGACCAGAACAACGGTTCCGAACAGGCGTTTTAGCGGCGGCATCGAGGCTTCCCAGGATAATTGGCTGGCAGGGACAGGTCCCTGCGGGATGTACTAACCGGCTTGCGGGCGAAAAGTCGAGCCCCAACGTCAACTTGCCTTGCCCCCGGACACCGATCGCGCTACTTCCCTCGCTGAGGATGACAGTCCCGTCGGGAGCGGGGCTTCGCGGGAGAGGACAAGCCGGATCGATGAGTGCTGAGACCATCTTGAGCGTGGGCGCATCGGACGTATCTGCCAGAAACGGACGCAAATGGGTGCGGATCTGGCTTTATTTCATCGTTGCGCTGGTCTTCGCCATGGTGATGCTCGGCGGGGCGACGCGGCTTACCGATTCCGGGCTTTCGATCACCGAATGGAAGCCTATCCACGGCGTGGTCCCTCCTCTCAGCGACGCTGACTGGCAGGACGAGTTCAGCAAATACCAGCAGTCATCGGAATACCAGAAGGTCAACAAGGGCATGAGCCTGGATGCCTTCAAGCGTATCTTCTGGTGGGAGTGGGCGCACCGCTTTCTGGGGCGCTTCGTCGGCGTGGCCTTCTTCGTTCCGCTGGTGTTTTTCTGGGTATCGGGCAGGCTGGACAGCTGGACCAAACCACGCGTTGTCGCCCTGTTCCTGATGGGCGGGTTTCAGGGCGCCGTTGGCTGGTGGATGGTGGCCTCTGGCCTCGTTAACCGGGTCGACGTGGCGCAAGAGCGCCTCGCGGTTCACCTGACGATCGCCTGCGGGATTCTCGCGTACGCTTTGTGGCTGGCACAGCGGTTGAAACCCGCGAGGGGGGCTGGGGCCGATCTCATCCGGCCCGCAGAGGGGCGAGGGCGCGCGCTCACGCTTGTCGCGCTGGCACTTGCGCAGATTTTCCTCGGCGGGCTTGTTGCGGGCCTTCATGCCGGGCTCACCTACAATACATGGCCCCTTATGGATGGCGATTTCATCCCGTCCGGCCTGCTCATGCTTGAGCCGGCATGGTGGAACTTCGTCGACAACGTCACAACCGTGCAGTTCCAGCACCGTTGCGGGGCCTATTTCCTTCTGGCTTTTGCGCTTTGGCACTGGTGGCGCCTGCGGGCAACCGGCGCGCCCTCTCGTCTAGTCAGGGGCGCCGCGCATTCCGTTGGCGCGGTTCTGGTTCAGGCTGGGCTCGGCATCGCGACCCTGCTGCTCGTTGTGCCGTTTTCACTGGCGCTCACGCATCAGGCCTTTGCGGTGATGATGCTGATGGCGCTGGTGATCCACGCCGCGAGCTTTTTTCCGCCGCGTCCCGTAACGGCCAACTGATCCCGTCCTCAACGGCATGCCGTAGCGCTCACCTGCGCGCTGTCGGAGAGATTGTGTCTGCCGATACCTAATTTTAACAAGATGTTTAATTACTAGTACGTACAAGAAACAATCTGAAAAATCTGTACCGCTGGGAGGTGGGGAGAGCATGCTGGACTTGAACAGCGAATCCGGAGCAAGAGACCTCAAAGTCCGACTGGATTTTGCATCTTTCGGGGAAAAGGACCGAACGGCTCTGCGGAACCTCTGGCCGGTTCTGGAACCCCGGTTACCCGAAATCCTTGATCGCTTCTATGCGCACCTTGCAAGGTTCGAAGAGACGCGATCCTTGATCAAGGTGAGCGTGAAGGGGCTGAAGTCAGCCCAGATGGAACACTGGAAACTTCTGTTTTTGAACGGTTTCGGTCCCGAACACCTTGCCAGCATCAAGCGTGTGGGCACCGCGCATTTCAAGATCGGCATGGAACCGCGCTGGTATATCGCGGGCTATCAACGCGTCTTGACCGAACTCGTCACGGTGATTTCTTCCTTCTCCCGTTTCCGCAGCGCCCGGCTCATAGCCGCCAATGAGGCTGTCGTGCGGGCCGTCATGCTGGACCAGGAATTGTCGCTGACGGTCTACGAAAAACTGAATTACGAAGCGCGCCAGAACCGGCTCGCCCGTCGGGAAGAAGCCATTCTCGCTCTGGAAGGCGTCACGGACATCTCGCTTTCGCGTATCGGTTCCGTCATGCAGACAATGCACGAGATCGCGACCAGTCTCGATGCGGTGTCGGGCGAAACCAAGGCCATGGCGGATACGGTCGGCGCGGACCTGGAACAAGCGAGCCAAGGGGTGAATGCAAGTGCGCGGGCGTCCGATTCTGTGACCAAAGCGATCGCAGCCATCCAGGATCAGTCGGGCAAGGCCACGGATCTGGCTGGCGAAAGCCATTCGCGCGCAACCGCCACAAGTTCGACGGTTGGCGAACTGGCACAAGCCGCGGACCGGATAGGCTCTGTCCTGTCGCTTATCAATGATATCGCCGCTCAAACAAGCCTTCTCGCACTCAACGCGACGATCGAAGCAGCGCGCGCGGGGGAGGCGGGGCGAGGATTTGCGGTTGTCGCGGTGGAGGTCAAGAAACTGGCCGAGCAGACCGCAAACGCGACTGACGAGATCGCCGGTCAGATTGACGCCATCCAAAAGGCAACCGCCCGCACGGTCGAGGAGATCGAGGGAATCGTGAATTCCACCAGCGAGATAACGGATATCTCTGCCGAGATCAGTGCATCCATTGCAGGCAACATGTCGGCCGTCAGTGACATATCCAACAGCATGCAGATGACGGCGATGGCGACAGACGGGGTTGCACGCAACCTGTCGGAGCTGCGCAGCGTGGCGGGCGATACGATGGAGGTGAGTGAACGGGTCGGCTCCGCCGTGGGGACCATCGGCGGTGAAGTGGATACCCTGCGCAAGGAAATCGGGGTGTTCTTCGATCGAATTCGGGCCGCCTGAGACGACGGCTTGGCCCTGTGCGGGCCTTGAGGATGTCTGGATATCGGGGGATACAGACATCCTGGACCGGCGCAGCGCCAGCGGGCGCGCGCCGGTCCTTTCATATCAAGTGGCAGATCGTCAGGCGGAAAGCGCCTGATCCAGATCGCCGATGATATCCTCGATATCTTCCAGGCCAATGGAAAGCCGAACGACGTCCGGCCCCGCTCCAGCGGCGACCTTCTGCTCGTCGGTCAACTGCCGGTGGGTGGTGGAGGCCGGATGAATGACCAGCGAGCGCGTGTCACCGATATTCGCCAGATGTGAGAAGAGCTGGAGATTGGAGACAAAGGCGACGCCCGCGTCATAGCCGCCCTTGATGCCGAAGGTCAGGACCGCTCCGCCGCCGCGCGGAGAATACTTCTTCATCAGCTCATGACTGGGGCTGCTTTCAAGCCCGGCATAGGAAACCCAGCTCACCGCCGGATGCTGCTCCAGCCAGCGCGCAACCGCCAGCGCATTGTCGCAATGGCGCTGCATGCGCAGTGGCAGGGTTTCGATGCCCGTCAGCAGCATGAAGGCGTTGAACGGCGAGATGGCGGGCCCGAGATCGCGCAGCGACAGGGTGCGCATGGCAATGGCGAAGGCGAAATTGCCGAAGGTCTCGTGCAGCACCATGTTCTGATACTCAGGGCGCGGCTTGGACAGGAATGGGTAGCGATCGTCTGCAGACCAGTCGAAAGTGCCCGCATCCACGATGACGCCGCCCATGGAATTGCCGTGGCCGCCCATGAACTTCGTCAGCGAGTGCAGGACGATATCCGCGCCATGATCGATGGGACGGCACAGATAGGGAGAGGCCAGCGTGTTGTCGACGATCAGCGGCACATGGGCCTTTTTCGCGATCTCGGCAATGGCTGCAATGTCCGTGACGATGCCGCCCGGATTCGCAATCGACTCGATGTAAATCGCCTTGGTGCGCGGGGTAATTGCCGCCTCAAAGGTGGAGAGATCGTCCGTGTCCGCCCACTTCACCTTCCAGCCGAAGCTCTCGAAGGAATGGTTGAATTGGTTGATGGAGCCGCCATAGAGCTTGCGAGAGGCGATGAATTCGTCACCCGGCGTCATCAGCCCGTGGAAGGTGAGAAGCTGGGCCGCATGACCGGAGGCAACCGCCAGAGCTGCCGTGCCGCCTTCCAATGCCGCAACGCGCTCCTCCAGCACCGCCGTCGTCGGGTTCGTGATCCGGGTGTAAATATTGCCGAATGCCTGAAGGCCGAACAGCGACGCAGCGTGATCCGCATCATCAAAGACGTAAGACGTTGTCTGGTAGATCGGCGTGGTGCGCGCGCCCGTGGCAGGGTCCGGCTGCGCTCCGGCGTGGATGGAGAGCGTCGAAAAACCGGGTGTTTTGTCGGTCATGTAGCTTGGTTCCCTCTGAAGTCTTCCTTGTGTCGCGATGCGCGGCCAGATTTTTACCGTCCATTGCGCGCATCGCGTGAAAATCGCGTCGGCACTATTGTGGGCTTGCAGAACAAAAATCAAAGCATGGCGTTCTAGCAGCGCGCGAAGTCACGCCATGTCATGCTCTGGAACGACGCGAAGTGAGATCTGCGGCCCCGTTCTAACGCCGCAAGCCGCGATGCTGAAAACCGCTGCGCAAGACCGGACGTTTGGAAGAGATCGTGCGGGAGTTGACCCCCGTCCAGCCGATCTCTCCGGAAAGTCTGCCATATTCGATCTTCGGGCAGCGATTCATGATGACCTGCAAGCCAGCGGCCTCAGCGCGCGCAGCAGCCTCCTCATGCACCACACCCAGTTGCATCCAGATAACGCCGGGCAGGGGCGTTAAACGCAGGGCTTCGTCAACTATTCCTGGAACGGCGTCGGATGCACGGAAGATGTCCACCATGTCGATGGGTTCCGGCACTTCGCTGAGCGAGGCGAAACACGGGCGATCGAGGATCGTCTTGCCAGCCTGGCCCGGGTTCACCGGATAAACGGTGTAGCCCTTGTCGATCATGTATTTCTGGACGAAATAACTCGGCCGGACAGGGTTTGCGCTGGCACCGATGACAGCGATGGTCTTGACGTCCTCCAGAACGGAGCGGATCAGGGAATCTGGATATTGATCGTGGGGCAAAAGACGGTCCTTACGAAGCGGATGGGGCTGCTTTATCGATGAGGGGCGGTGCGAAGCCGTGAACGCGGTTCAGCGGCCCTCCCAGTCCGGCGCGCGCTTTTCAAGAAACGCCCCAATGCCTTCCTCAGCATCGCGCACCAGCATGTTCTCCACCATCACGTCGGCGCAGTAGCTGTAGGCATCCTCCAGCGACATCTCTGACTGCTTGTAGAAAGCTTCCTTGCCGATCTTCAGCGTCAGGGGGGACTTGGATGCGATGACCGATGCGTATTTCATCACCACCGTGTCGAGATACTCGCTCGGCACGATCCGGTTGATGAGCCCGAATTCGCGTGCAGCCGATGCATCGATGCTCTCGCCCGTCAGGAGCATTTCCATGGCTTGCTTGCGCCCGACATTGCGCGACAGCGCCACCATCGGGGTGGAGCAGAACAGCCCGATATTCACGCCCGGTGTGCAGAAGGTCGCCCGGTCGGTCGCGATGGCGAGGTCGCAGGAGGCGACCAGTTGGCAGCCCGCCGCCGTTGCAACGCCCGCGACAGCGGCGATCACTGGCTTGGGGAGATTCACGATCTGCTGCATCAGCGACGAGCAACGGCCCATGATGTCGGTGAAATAGGCGCGCCCGCGATCCGGATCCGAGCGATGCGCCGTGAGTTCTTTCAGGTCGTGACCCGCACAGAAAACCTTGCCCGGCACCGCATCGATCACGACCACGCGCACCGCCGGGTCCTTGGCAGCATCGCCCAGCGCGGTTGAAAGCGCCGCCATCATTTCTTCGGACAGCGCGTTCATGCGCTCGGGCTTGTTCAGCGTAAGACGCAGAATTCCGTCCTTGAGGTCGGAAAGGAGCGGGGCGTGGGAAAGGTGTGTATCGGCTTCAGCCATTCAGGGTCTCCTCGCGAGTATCGCGCCCCTTATAACGCATTGTGTCGTGCTCGCCGATATCACGGCTTGCGGAATCTGCCGTAACGGTCTCCCATGTATGAAAATGACGATGCGAGGTCTTTGGGAGGGATTGATGGGCACCGTGATGACGCGCGAGGAAGTCGTGCGCTTTCTCGACACCGAGTTTCCGGAAATCAATTACGACGGGCCGATCTACAAGCTTGATCATGTGGGCGAGAATGAAGTGGTGGTGCGGCTGAGCGCGGGCGCGCGCCACCTGCGTCCCGGAGGTACCGTTTCAGGTCCCAGCATGATGGCTCTGGCGGATCTCGCCGCCTACACGGTGATCCTCGCGCATATCGGTCCGATCGCGCTTGCCGTGACAACCAATCTCAATATCAACTTCCTGCGAAAGCCCGCGCCCGGCGACCTGTTGGCCACTTGTCATTTGCTGAAGCTGGGAAAGCGGCTGGCCGTCACCGAATGCACGATCACCTCGGAGGGCGACGATGAGATCGTCGCCCATGCGACTGCGACTTACTCCATTCCGCCGCGATAAGGCGGCGGACAAGGAGGCAGGCGACCTATTGCGCGTTGCCCGCATGACGGAAGGCCGGCGCAACGCCCTCGCGCATGAGGCGTCGCCTGAACGGCCCGACCTTGCCCGCGAGATAGAGCCCGAAACACCGGGCTGCCTGTACGGGCAGGAAGTCGGTGAGCAAGGTCCGGTTCAAGGCATCCACGCCAAAGATGCGTGTATCGATATCGCCGCGCCGGGCCTTCGCGTAGCTGTCGAGCATTGCGGAAGAGCCGATATCGGATCCGTAGTTCCGTGCATGTTCGCAAGCCTCCCCGAGGGAGGCGACATCGCGAAGTGAAAGGTTCAGTCCTTGCGCGCCGATTGGCGGAAAGACATGCGCGGCTTCACCGATCAACGCGATCCTGTTTGCGCCCACCGTTTTGGCCTTCATGCCGGAGAGCGGAAAGGTGTGGCGCGGGCCGTCGACCTTCATGGATCCGAGGATGAAATGGGCCATGCGCTCTGCTTCGCGGGCGAATGCCTCATCGTCGAGCCCCTGGATACGGTCCATCTCAGCCGGCTCGCCGACCCACACAAGGCTTGATCGGTTGCCCTTGAGCGGGACGAGCGTGAAAGGCCCATAAGGGGTATGGAACTCGGTGGAGGCGTCGTCATGCGGCTTGCTATGCGCCAGATTGGTGACGAGTGCGGTCTGTGGATATTTCCAGCGGCTGACGGAAATGCCCGCCGCCTCCCGGGCCGGAGAGTTGCGCCCGTCACTGGCGGCCAGCAGTTTCGCGCGAACGGGCTCTGCTCGCCCCTCCACGACGATCTCGACATAGTCTTCCATCGGACGAATCTCTGTCGCGAACGCTTCGATGCGTTCAACGGAGGTCTCACCAAGAGCCTTTTCCAAAACGACATTAAGATCCTTGTTCAAGACATTGTACCCGAAGGCCTCAAGCTTGATCTCCGTGCTGTTGAAAAGGGTCTCTGGCGCACGGAAAAGTCGCCCCGTGGCGTCCACAAGCCGCATCCGGCGCAAGGGGGCGGCCTGCGGGCGGATCTGATCCCAGATGCCGATATCGCCGAGAATGCCGACGGAAACTTCCAAGAGCGCGGTCGTGCGCGGGTCGTCCTTGGCTCTGGGGCCGATCAATGTCGTCTTGAACCCGCGAGAGGACAGCAGCAGCGCAGCGACCATGCCGGACGGTCCCGAACCCACAACCGCAATGTCCACAGTGTCAGGTGCTGACTGGCTCATCGTGTCATGTCCTTTCCGACCCGAAGCAAAGAAGGCGCGACCTCGCAATGTCGGGTTCGAGGTTAGGCGCGCGAATTTCGAAAAGCCTTAGGCCAGCCGGAGGCGTCTCACAAGCGTGACTTGCGAATGGACCATGGCATCTCCGACTCACGGCTCGTAAGCGCAAATGGCGCACATCGTTGGCACCCTCGTGTCGGCCAGAATGGGGGCAAATGCGCATTTTCCGCGAAAATTCCCAATAAGGTGGCGCAAAACCGCTTTGACCCTTCATGTTTTGATCGACTATAGCGCTCAGCAATGCCAAGAGTGAGTTTAGCGCAGATGGTCTATCCTGACCGTCAGGTTCCGGCGTCGTTCTCGCAGGCTTTTGACCGTATATGGGCATATTCGGGAAAGAGACCAGCAGAGCGACAGCCCCAACAACACTGAAATGAACGCGTCCTTGCCGCCGGTAGGCCGGCAGCGCCAATCGGCAAAGGGCGAACTATCCCGGAAAGCATGTGAAATGGCCACGCAGCCGAGCGATGATTCCGCCGCCGGAGTAAACAAGTCCACGTGGATGGCCTTTGCCGTTCATATCCTGACTGCATCCGGCGCCCTCTGGGCTTTGCTGGCAATGGTTGCCGCTGCCGATGGGGACTGGCCGCTGATGTTTGCGTGGCTCGGCGTTGCACTGGTTGTCGACGGCATCGATGGGCCGCTTGCGCGCGCCGCCCACGTCACCGAAAGGCTGCCGACCTGGTCCGGAGCCGCGCTTGATTTCGTCATCGATTACGCAACCTATGTGTTGCTCCCCGCCTTTGCCATCGCGACGGCAGGCTTGCTGGACACCCCTTTCAACCTGATCGCCGCCGGTCTGGTGGTGGTCTCCGGCGCGCTCTATTTTGCCTATGAGGGCATGAAGCTGCCGGATAACTGCTTCCGCGGCTTTCCGGTCACGTGGAACATGCTGGTCTTCGTGATCTTCGCTTTTCCCGGCCTTCAGGACTACACGTTGGCAATCGTCATCGTGTTTGTCGCGCTCACCTTCGCTCCGGTGCGGTTCGTGCATCCGGTGCGCGTTCGCCGCCTTCGACCCCTGACCTTGGTGGCTGCCATCGCCTGGCTCGTCTGCGCCTTCATCGCCGCGCGCAACGACATGATCGCGGATGGTGTCGCGGGTGTCGGACTTGCGGTTTCAAGCATCTATCTGCTTGTCATCGGCGCACTGTTTCAGCTTGCCGATCGCCTGATGGCGCGTGGCGGGAACTAAGCTTTCTTGGCTTCCCCGTCGCCGGCCAGGAAAGTTCCCTTGCGTCTTTTGTGGCGCCGATCTCTCTTCCTGACTTGAGATTTTTACCTGTGCGCGGTTACATCGGGGCACGGGTGAAACTGCGTCGCCGCGCCCACCAGGCCGCCCGCAACCGCCAGAACGGGCGGGTGATGCGCCTGCCCGGTCCCGGGTACGGCTTTCCAGGTGTAGGGTCGGGACGAGAGGGAGCAGAAAATGGTTCGAGCCATTCGCGTTTATGAAACCGGTGGGCCGGAAGTGATGCGATTCGAGGATGTCGAGATCGCCGATCCCGGCAAGGGCGAGGCCCGCATTCGCCACGACGCGATCGGCATGAATTACATCGACACCTATTTCCGCTCAGGTCTCTATCCCGCGCCCGCGGGATTGCCGATGACGCCGGGACACGAAGGGGCGGGGATCGTCGTGTCTGTAGGGGCGGGGGTCACTGAAGTGGCACCGGGAGACCGGGTCGCCTATGTCGGGCCGCTCGGCTCCTATGCGGAGGAGCGCCTTGTTCCCGCAGACCGTCTTGTGAAGCTTCCCGACAGCATCGATTCCCGAACGGCCGCCAGCATGATGCTCAAAGGCATGACGGCGAGTTATCTGCTCCAGCGCACCTTCAAGGTGGGGCCCGGTACGACGCTTCTGTTCCATGCCGCCGCAGGGGGCGTCGGTCTGATCGCGGGGCAGTGGGCAAGACACCTGGGCGCAACGGTCATCGGCACCGTCGGGTCCGCGGCAAAGGCGGAATTGGCGAAGGCCAATGGCTACGACCATGTCATCAATTATCGCGAAGAGAACTTCGTGGCGCGCGTGGCCGAGATCACGGGCGGCGAGAAATGCGATGTGGTCTATGATTCCGTCGGCAACGACACCTATCCCGGCTCGCTCGATTGCCTGAAGCCGCTGGGCCTGTGGGCCTCCTTTGGGCAGTCATCTGGGCCGATCGCGGATTTCAATTTCGGGCTTCTGGCGCAAAAGGGCTCGCTTTTCGCGACGCGTCCCACGCTGTTCACCTATGTCGCCAAGCGTGAGGATCTGGAACGCACCGCTGCGGCCCTTTTCGAGGTCGTCGGCAGCGGAGCGGTCAAGATTTCTATAAATCAGGAATATGCGCTTTCCGATGTGGTGACGGCGCATCAGGATCTGGAAGGGCGTCGCACGACCGGCACGACCATTCTCCTGCCCTGATCCGGGCTTGAGGCTTACGACCGTAGGGGCATTGCCGGTCGTTCGGAAGCCAATGCGATGAAAGCTCACGCTGCCGAGGAAGGCGGGGCCTGTGAAGCCGCGTCGCGACGAAGCGTTCTCGTTGGGCGATCGGTCGTCGGGGGTATGCTCGGGGGAGGACGTTCTGGATCGCACGCGCTATCTCTATGGGCCGACCATGCGCTATTTCGAGGCGGTTGCACGTGCTGGCTCCGTACGCGGTGCCGCGCGCGAGCTGAATGTTGCCTCCTCTGCTGTCAACCGGCAGATCCTGTCACTGGAGGACGCGCTGGGTGTCAGCCTGTTCGAGCGCGTCGGACGCGGTCTTCGGCTGTCCCATGCCGGGGAGATCATGCTCGCGCATGTCCGTCGCACGCTTGGCGATTATGCCGCCACTTTCTCCGAACTCGATGCGCTGAAGGGCTTGCGGCGCGGCATCGTCCGCATCGCAAGCGTCGAGAGCTTCAGCGAAGTGATCCTGCCGCAACTCGTGCGGTCTTTTCGTAATGACTTCAAGGGTATAAGTGTGGAGGTCATTGTCAGTGGGTCCGACGAGGTGTCGTCAATCGTCTCGCAAGGGTCGGTGGATATCGGTTTCACATATGAACCGCCGGAGATGGACCGGCTTCAGATCAGTTTCCGACGGGACATGCCGATTGGCTGCATCATGCATCCGGACCACCAATTGAGTAAGCGCGAGAGCCTGACGCTGGGCGATTGTCTGGCTTATCCGGTGGCATTGCCGCGTTCGGGCCTTTCCTTGCGTGCCCGCCTCGACGCAACCATGCGCGGCTGCGATTATCCCCAAGGGTCCCACGTGGAATCGAATTCCCTGAGCTTTATGAAGGCGCTTGCACGAAGTGGGGAATATGTCGCCTTTCAAACAAGGTTAGGAGTGGAACAGGAACTCGCCGAAGGCACACTCGTCTTCCGAGACCTGACGGATGAACCGCTGAAACGCGACCGTTTTGCAGTTGTCACTTCCAATCATCGCGGGCTGGCCCTGGCACCGGCTATGTTTTTCGATCACGCAGTGGAAATGCTAAAGAAGCAGATCAGGGACGAGTGATGCCGTTTCGGCAGCGATGAGCGCTGAATTATGTTCTTTTGAGAACGGTTCCAGTGGTGCACACTTGTCGTGCATGCACATGGAATGATCTTAATGATCTTAAGGATCGGAATGCAAAAGGAGCCGCAATGGGCCGCCTGACTACCCACGTTCTGGATACTGCGGCGGGAAAGCCTGCATCGGACCTTCGGATCGAGCTATGGGGCCTTGATGGTGACCCGGTGCTTTTAAGCGCGCTCAAGACAAATGCGGACGGGCGGGGCGACAAACCGCTTCTGGAAGGCGATGCCTTCCGACCGGGAACCTACGAGCTGCGCTTTTTTGCCGGGGAGTATCTGCGCGCACAGGGCGCGCTTCCGGAACCGCCGTTTCTGGACGAGATCCCGATTCGTTTCGGAGTGTCGGATGCCGATGAGCATTATCATGTTCCGTTGCTGCTGTCGGCTTACGGCTATTCCACTTATCGCGGGAGCTGATCCTCATGCGTAACGCGATACGGTTCATGCGCGGCGGCAAGGTCGTGGAAGTCGCGGATGTCGGCCCCACCGAAACGCTTCTGGACTACCTGCGCCTTCGAGAGCGACGCACGGGCACCAAGGAGGGCTGCAACGAAGGCGATTGCGGCGCCTGCACCGTCGCGCTTGGTCGCCTGCACGATGGGCGCGTGGTGTATGAACCCGTGAATGCCTGTATTCAGCTTCTGGGGCAGGTGGACGGCTGCGAGGTCGTTACCGTCGAGGATCTTGCCGAGGACGAAACGCTCCATCCCGTGCAGGAAGCTCTGGCGCGCCATCACGGCTCGCAATGCGGTTTCTGTACGCCGGGCATCACGATGAGCCTCTTCGCGCTCTATCACGAGCCTGCCGCCTCTCCTCAGCGAAAGGTGGTGAACGAGCATCTTGCCGGCAATCTGTGCCGTTGCACCGGCTATCGCCCGATCGTCGATGCCGCCATGGAAGTGTGCTTCAGCGAGGCGGAAGATCAATATGCCCGCCGCTGCGAAACGATTGCCGCAACCTTGAGCGAATTGGCGGATGGACAGGGCGTCTTCATCGGTGACGAAACATCGTTCTTTGCTGCGCCCGCGAGTATCGATGCTCTGGCCGAGCTCTATGCCCGTCATCCCGATGCCACGCTCGTGGCGGGAGCCACTGATGTGGGGCTCTGGATCACCAAACAGCTTCGCGACCTTCCGAAGATAATCTGGCTTGGTCGGGTGGCCGCGCTTGCCCGCGTCGATCCGGTCGATGGTGGCTTGATCATTGGCGCAACGGCGAGTTTCGCGCGCGTGGAGCCCCATATCAGCCGGCTCGATCCCGATCTCGGCGCTGTCTGGTCTCGTATCGGTTCGCGTCAGGTGCGCGCTTCGGGCACTGTCGGTGGCAATATCGCCAACGGGTCGCCCATCGGTGATACCCCGCCGATGCTGATCGCGCTCGGTGCAACGCTGGAACTCCGTCAGGGGGCTTCAGCGCGGACGCTGCCGCTGGAGGACTTCTTCATCGACTATGGCAAGCAGGATCGCAGGGACGCCGAATTCCTGACCGGCCTGTTCGTGCCGACGCCCGGTCCGGGACAGGTTTTCCGCGCCTACAAGATTTCCAAGCGGTTCGATCAGGACATTTCCGCTGTCATGGCGGCTTTTCTGCTCACGATTGAGAATGGGCGTGTCACCGACGCGCGCATTGCCTTCGGTGGCATGGCGGCAACGCCGAAGCGGGCCCGGCGCGCCGAAGCAGCCCTTGGCGGTGCGGTTCTGGCGGAGCCTGGAACATGGGGCCGTGCGTTGAAGGCGATCGAGCGGGATTTCGCACCGATTTCCGATATGCGGGCAAGCTCCGAATACCGCACCAAGGTTTCCCGGTCGCTGCTGGCCAAGGCGCTGGTGGAGGCGGCTGGGATGCCTTCAACGCGCACACGTGTCGAAGGCCAGCGGGAGGAGGCGCGTGAGCACCATGTCTGAAGAGAACGCGACCTTGGACACCCGCGAACCGGATGGCAGCGAGGTCGCGCATGTGGGGCGGCCGGAAAAGCATGACAGTGCGGAAAAACATGTCAGCGGCACGGCGCTTTATGTGGACGATCTGCTCGAACCCGAAGGGACGCTCCATCTTGCCCCCGGCTGGTCGCGCGATGCCGCATGTGGGCGGATCGTTTCGCTCGATCTTGAGGCGGTGAAGACTGCGCCTGGCGTTGTTGCCGTGCTGACCGCGGGCGATGTGCCGGGCGAGAACGATTGTTCGCCGTCCATAGGCGGGGATCCGATCCTGGCGGATGGTGAGATCCTGTTCTGGGGACAGGTCGTTTTCGCGGTCGTCGCCCGCACCCGCGCCCAGGCACGCAAGGCTGCGCAACTGGCGAAGATCGAGGTTGAGGCGACCTCGCCGGTCGTCAGTGTCGATTGCGCACTCGTGAACGACACGACCGTGCTGCCCGACTATCAGTTCCGCAAAGGGCAGCCGGAAGCCGCGCTCGATACGTCGAACCAGCGCCTATCCGGCGTGATGCGAATTGGCGGGCAGGAGCACTTTTACCTGGAGGGTCAGATTTCCCTGGCCGTGCCCGGAGAGGACGGCGACATGGTCCTCCATTGCTCCACGCAGCACCCGAGCGAGGTTCAGCACATCGTCGCCAAAGCTCTTGGTGTGATCGATGCCGCGGTGACAGTTGAGGTGCGCCGCATGGGCGGCGCGTTTGGCGGCAAGGAAAGCCAGGCAAACCAATGGGCGGCACTCGCGGCTCTTGCTGCGCACCATACCGGCAAGCCTTGCAAGATGCGGCTCGACCGCGACGATGACATGACCATGACCGGCAAACGGCACGATTTCCGTGTCGACTATACGGTCGGGTTCGAGAATGACGGCGCGATCCATGGCGTTGACATGGCTTTTGCGGCGCGTTGCGGCTATTCGGCGGATCTTTCGCTGGGCGTGGTGGACCGCACCATGTTCCATGCCGATTCCAGCTATTTCTATCCCGATGCGCTGATCACGTCGCGCCGCATGAGAACCAATACCTGTTCGGCAACCGCGTTCCGAGGCTTCGGTGGGCCTCAAGGTATGCTGGCCGCCGAACGCCTGATTGATGCCATCGCCATCACGCTCGGACTGGATCCGCTGGATGTGCGGAAACGCAATTTCTATGACCGCGACCGCGATATCACGCCCTACGGCATGCGCGTAGAGGAGTTCACGACGCAGCACGCCATCGTCACGGAACTCGAAGAGGCCTGCGACTACCGGGTCCGGCGTGATGCAATCAGGGCGTTCAACGCGAATAGCCATATCCTGAAAAAGGGATTGGCGCTGACACCGGTGAAGTTCGGCATCGCCTTCACATTGCCGCAACTCAATCAGGCGGGCGCGCTTGTCCATCTCTATCAGGATGGCTCCGTGCATCTGAACCACGGCGGCACCGAAATGGGGCAGGGGCTCTACACCAAGGTTGCGCAGGTGGTCGCGCACGCCTTCTCGGTCCCGCTCTCTAAGGTCAAGATCACGGCTACGCATACCGGCAAGGTGCCGAATACTGGGCCGACAGCCGCGTCTTCCGGCACCGACCTGAACGCCATGGCCGCCCTGGAGGCGGTGGAGAAGCTGAAGAAGCGGCTCACAGATTTCGCCTCCGACAAATACGGTGTGCCGGTCGACAAGATCGAGTTTCGCGATGGCAAGGTCATGATCGGAACCGAGCCGGTCTTGCTGGGCCAACTGGCAAAGGCGGCGATCATGGCGCGGGTCCAGTTGTCGGCGACCGGCTACTATGCCACGCCCAAGATCACCTGGAACCGCCAGACGTCCACCGGCCGACCGTTCCTCTATTTCGCTTTCGGGGCGGCCTGTTCGGAAGTGCTGGTCGACACCATGACGGGAGAGATGCGGGTCACACGCGTCGACATCCTCCACGACGTCGGCAAGTCTCTCAACCCGGCTATCGACATTGGGCAGATCGAGGGCGGCTTCGTGCAAGGCATGGGCTGGCTGACAACCGAAGAGCTCGTTTGGGATGATCAGGGTCGCCTGCGCACGCATGCGCCCTCGACCTACAAGATCCCCACAGCTTCGGACGTACCTGAAGAATTTAACGTAAGCCTTTATGAATCAATTGGGAATCCAGAGGCGACGGTTCACCGTTCGAAGGCCGTCGGCGAGCCGCCGGTGATGCTGGCGAACTCTGTTTTCAGCGCAATCGTCGACGCGGTTGCGAGCTTGAAGCCGGGCGTCATTCCTCCGCTTGATGCACCCGCGACGCCCGAAGCCATTCTGGCCGCGGTCGATGCGGTCAAAAGCGCGAGGCCGACATGACCTTGCGCGTTTGGAACGAATTGGCGGATGCGGTGAAGGCCGAAGGTGCGGCGGCACTTGTAACGGTGCTGAGGGTGGCAGGGTCTGCTCCGCGCGAGGCAGGGGCGCGACTGGTTGTACGCCCATCGGGCGGCTTTCGCGGAACCATTGGCGGAGGCGGGCTTGAATGGAAGGCCATCGCCTTGGCGCGCGAACACCTTGCTGAGAAGAGCGGGCCGTCCGTCATGCGCCGGTATTTCGCGCTTGGACCTGAATTCGGTCAGTGTTGTGGGGGGCGCGCGGAACTCCTGATCGAGCGCTTTACCGGTGAGAACAGTGCGGGCATCGCCGAATTCGCCAACCGTGAGGCGGAAGGCCCTTTCGTGACGCTTGCGGCGATTGATGCGAGCGATGAGCCACATGGGTCTGCGGGCGGTGGCCTGGAACGTCGGGTCCTGTCTCATGTGCCAACCGGCAACGGTGATGGCGCGCGACTGACCGGGGCAGGCGTCCTGGAGGAGCGGTTTGGCTGCTTCGCGCAACCCCTTTTGCTGTTCGGGGCCGGTCACGTGGGACGCGCCACGGCGCTCGCGCTTGCGCCCTTGCCCTTTGCTGTAACATGGGTGGACAGCCGCGCAGAGGCGTTTCCCGCCGCCGTGCCATCCAATGTTTCCATCCGGCGGACGGACAGTCCGGCAGATGTGCTGGCGGAAGGACGGGACGGGGCCTTCGTTCTGGTCATGACCCATTCCCATCCGCTCGATTTCGATATTGCCGCGACCGCTATTTCCCAGGGACGTTTCGGGTATGTGGGCTTGATCGGGAGCCGCACGAAGCGCATCCGTTTCGAGCGGCGGATGAAGGATATGGGGATATCCGAACAGCGCATTGGCGAATTGGTGTGTCCGATCGGCATAAAGGGTATTCGCTCGCGGGAACCTGCTGCAATCGCGGCGGCGACGGTCGCCGAGCTGTTGATCCGGCGCGAAGGCGGATCTTCGATCGACATCGAAATGGATGCGATGCACACGGAACGCACACAGACGCTGTCGAGAGCGATGGCAAAGAGCGCCTGAGTGGATTATCCCGGTAGGCATGCGGCAAAAAGAGGCGCGACAGGCGGACCTGTATCCGCGAGAACACCTCTTTCTCCGGATCGAAGAGACGGTTGGCGTTTATGAGAAGCGATGCAACGGCCATTAGGGCCGTAGGGAATTCGGGAAGTCGGGGGTGCTGGGGATGAGTGAGGCAGGGCCGGTTACGCCGCCACCGCAGGAAGGAGAGATCCTCCTTGCCGCGCGCGGGATCACCAAACGCTTCGGTGATCTGTTGGCCAACGACCACGTCGACTTTTCGATCCGCGCCGGAGAAATCCACGCGCTGCTTGGGGAAAACGGCGCGGGCAAGTCCACGCTCGTGAAGATCCTGTACGGCGCTTTGGCTCCCAATGAAGGCGATATTCTGTGGGATGGGAAGCGCGTCAGCATCGCAAGTCCTGCCGCAGCCCGCAGTCTTGGCATCGGAATGGTGTTCCAGCATTTTTCGCTGTTTGAAGCCCTGACCGTCGCCGAAAACATTGCTCTTGCCCTGAACGACGCGCCGTCGATGAAAGTCCTTGCGGAGCAGATCAAAAGCGTCTCCCGCGACTATGGCTTGCCGCTCGATCCGGATGCCCGCGTTGCGGATCTGTCGGTCGGGCAACGCCAGCGCATCGAGATCGTGCGCTGCCTGCTTCAGGAACCGCGCCTCATCATCATGGATGAGCCGACCTCGGTGCTCACGCCTCAGGAAGCCGACCAGCTCTTCGTCACGCTTGAGCGGCTTGCCAGCGAAGGTTGCGCGATCCTCTATATTTCCCACCGTCTGGAAGAAGTGAAGCGCCTGTGCCGGGCAGCAACGATCCTGCGCCACGGCAAGGTGGTCGCGTCCTGCGATCCGCGAAACGAAACCGCGGGCTCTCTGGCCAGCATGATGGTCGGTGCCGACGTCCAGCAGGTGCGGGCCGATCACAAGCCCGCCGACGGCCCGGTGCGCCTCGCCATCAAGGATCTTACGATCGTTGCCGACGATCCTTTCGCCGTCCCGCCGAAAAACGTGAACCTTGAGGTGCGCGGCGGCGAGGTCGTGGGCATCGCCGGGATTGCGGGCAATGGCCAGAGCGAGCTTTTCGACGCGATATCCGGTGAGATCACCACAAGACGGGCCGATGCGGTGACGATAGATGGCCAGGCCGTCGGTCGCCTCGGCATCACGGCGCGCAGGCGCGCCGGTGCCGCCTTTGTTCCCGAAGAGCGCCTCGGTCACGGGGCCGTTCCCGGCCTGGAACTGGCCGACAACGTGCTCCTGACGCGCCATGCGACGGGAGACGGATTGGTGCGGCTGTTCATGCTGGTTCGCGGCGCCGCCCGCAACATGGAGCAGCGCATCAAGGGCGCGTTTGATGTGCGCATGAGCCGGGAGAACCCGGAAGCGAGCTCGCTTTCGGGGGGCAACTTGCAGAAATTCGTGATGGGCCGTGAGTTGGATCGCTCGCCCTGCGTGATGGTGGTCAACCAGCCGACATGGGGCGTGGATGCGGGCGCGGCTGCGCTGATCCGGCAATCCCTGATCGATCTGGCACGCTCTGGCTCCGCGGTTCTGGTGATTTCGCAGGATCTCGATGAAATCTTCGAGATAGCGGACCGGATTGCCGTCATTTCGCGCGGACAGCTCTCCGAGCCGGAACCGGCCTCGACCATGACGCGCGAACGGATCGGCCTGTTGATGGGGGGCGCGGGCGAACGTAATGATGCGGGGGAGAGCGGCGCGGTGAAGGCGTCAGGGGAACAGATCGATGCGGCTTGAGCTGAAAAAGCGTTCCGAACATTCCAGAATTATGGCCGTCGCCTCGCCGTTGATCGCGATTGGACTGACTGTTGTGGCAGGCGCAATCCTGTTTGCGGCCCTTGGTTACGACCCGTTCAAGGCGCTCTATTACTATTTCATCGATCCGCTGACCGAAGCCTGGTCGCTTGAGGAACTTGTCGCGAAGGCAACCCCGCTTGTCCTGATCGCCGTCGGTCTGGCTGTGGCCTATCTCTCCAACACCTGGAATATCGGTGCTGAGGGCCAGTACACGGTCGGCGCGATCTGTGGGGCGATCATCCCGGTCTACTTCTGGGAATGGGAAAGCTGGATGGTGATGCCGCTGATGCTGATCATGGGCATGATCGGCGGTGGGCTCTATGCGGCGATCCCGGCCTTTCTGAAGAACCGGTTCGGCACGAACGAGATCCTGACATCGCTGATGCTGGTCTATGTCGCGGGCTACGCGCTCGACTGGCTGGTGCGCGGGCCCTGGCGTGATCCCAACGGCTACAATTTTCCGCAAACGCGCGGCTTCAACGAGTCCGCGATCCTGCATCCGATGATTGGCAACGGGGGCATGCACTGGGGCGCGCTCTTTGCCGTTGTCGCCGTTATCGTCGTCGCCTTTATTCTGGGGGGAACCCTCAAGGGCTTCGAGGTGAAGGTTCTGGGGCAGGCGGAACGCGCGGGCGCTTTCGCAGGCTTTTCACGCAAGCGCATGGTTTATTTCGGTTTTCTTCTTTCCGGCAGCTTTGCCGGTCTCGCCGGTATTTCAACCGTCGCAGGCACCGTGCAGCAGCTTCAGCCCGTCATCTCACCGGGCTACGGCTTCACCGCGATCATCGTGGCCTTTCTTGGTCGTCTGAACCCTATTGGCATTCTTGTTGCAGGGCTCATGCTGGCTTTGACCTATCTTGGTGGAGAAGCCGCGCAGGTGACTATGGGAATTTCGGACAAGGTTGTGCGCGTCTTTCAGGGAATGCTCCTTTTCTTCGTGTTGGCATGCGACACGCTGATCCTTTACCGGATCAGTTTTGTCTCCGGCCGCGCAGGTCCTCAGGAACCGCATGACAACCTCCTGCCAGCGGAGGAGGCGGTATGACCATGTTTGAAGCAATTCTCCTGACGATTATCACCGCCTCAACGCCGCTTCTTCTGGCGGCCATCGGTGAGTTGGTGGTGGAACGCGCAGGCGTTCTCAATCTCGGCGTCGAGGGCATGATGGTCATGGGTGCGGTGATGGGCTTTGCGGCTGCGCAATGGACCGGCAACCCTTATGCGGGCATCGTGGCAGCTATCTTCGCGGGCATGGGCATGTCGCTGATCTTCGGTTTCGCGACGCAGACGCTGGTTGCAAATCAGGTCGCCTCCGGCCTGGCCCTCACGTTGCTGGGGCAGGGGCTGTCCGGCATGATCGGCGAGGGCTTCGTCGGCCGGCCCGGCGTCAAGCTGCCCTCGCTGGAAATCCCCTATCTCTCCGATATTCCCTTCTTCGGACCGATCCTGTTCGCGCAGGATATTCTCGTCTACCTCTCCTTCGCGCTGGTGATCGGCGTTGCGTGGTTCCTGTTTGTCTCGCGGGCCGGTTTGAAGCTGCGCGCGGTTGGTGACAATCACGGCTCCGCCCACGCGCTGGGCATATCGGTGGTCCAGGTGCGTTATCTGGCCATCCTGTTCGGAGGTGCCTGTTCGGGATTGGCCGGGGCTTATCTGAGCCTGGCCTACACGCCGCAATGGGTTGAAAACATGACTGCGGGACGTGGCTGGATCGCGTTGGCGCTTGTCGTCTTCGGATCATGGCGTCCGTGGCGGGTCGTTGTCGGCGCCTATCTCTTCGGTGCGGTCTGGATCTCCCAGCTCCACCTGCAAGCGGCGGGCAGTGGCATTCCTTCGCAGTTTCTTTCGTCGCTGCCCTACATCGCAACGATTATCGTTCTCGTTCTGATTTCTAGTAACCGTCGGCTCTCGTTGATCAACACGCCGGCGGCACTTGGGAAGTCATTCGTGCCGGAGCGATAGGAAATTGCTCCGCACGAAAGTTGTCGTCCACTTCAAAACTTCAAAGGGAACCTTGTAATGAAAACCAAGCTCCTTGCAGCCGCCGCACTGGCCTTTGGCCTTGCCACCGGGGCTGCGCAGGCCGAACCGCTGAAGGTCGGCTTCATCTATATCGGTCCGACGGGCGATTTCGGCTGGTCCTACCAGCATGACCAGGGCCGCAAGGCTCTGGAAGAAAAATTTGGCGATGAGGTCGAGACCACCTATCTGGAAAGCGTTCCGGAAGGCCCGGATGCGGAGCGTTCCATCGAACGTCTGGCGCGTGCTGGCAACAAGCTGATCTTCACCACCTCGTTCGGCTACATGGATCCGACCATCAAGGTCGCCAAGAAGTTCCCGGATGTGAAGTTCGAGCACGCAACGGGCTACAAGCGCGCCGACAATGTCTCCACCTATTCCTCGCGCTTCTATGAAGGCCGCTACGTGATCGGCCAGATTGCTGCGAAGATGTCCAAGTCCGGTGTGGGCGGCTACATCGCGTCCGTTCCGATCCCGGAAGTGGTGCGTGGCATCAACGCCTTCATGCTCGGCGCACAGTCCGTCAACCCGGACTTCAAGCTCAAGGTCATCTGGGTCAATTCCTGGTTCGATCCGGGCAAGGAAGCCGACGCGGCAAAGGCGCTGATCGATCAGGGCGTCGATATCATCTCCCAGCACACCGACAGCCCGGCTGCCATGCAGGTTGCCGAAGAGCGCGGCATCAAGGCGTTCGGTCAGGCGTCCGACATGATCGAATTCGGTCCGAAGGCTCAGATGACCGCGATCGTCGACAACTGGAACGACTACTACATTTCGCGCGTGAAAGCAGTGATGGACGGCACGTGGGAGTCGAAAGACACCTGGGGCGGGTTCGATCAGGAGATGGTTCACCTCGCACCCTTCACCAATATGCCGGACGATGTCGTGGCAATGGCTGAAGAGACGGTGGCCAAGATCAAGAGCGGCGAGTTCCATCCCTTTACCGGCCCGATCAAGAAGCAGGACGGTTCCGACTGGCTTGCCGAAGGCGAAGTGGCGGACGATGGCACCCTGCTGGGCATGAATTTCTACGTTGCCGGCGTTGACGACAAGCTGCCGCAGTAAGGTAAGCTGACGAAATACTCGTTCCGCATTTGAGGGAATGCGGAAACGATGATTTTCCCCGGCCGGACCACGGCCCGGCCGGGACTTGCGGACGTGGCGCAAGACGCTGCATCAGGCCGGACGTTCATCTGTAAAACCGACAGCAGATCGGTGGGTGAAGAGCTTCGGTTTCATCTTCCAGGGGGACCAATTCATGTCAGAGGCTAAGCATCTCGGCGCAACGCCGGACCAAATGCGCGATCCTGAATGGACGCCATCCATTGAAAAGGCGGTGCCGCTCGGCATCCAGCACGTGTTGGCGATGTTCGTCAGCAATTTCACGCCTTCGATCATCATTTCGCTTGCCGCCGGTTACGCGTTCGGTTCGCCGGACATGGTCTATCTCGTTCAGATGGCCATGGTCTTTTCCGGCGTCGCCACCTTGATCCAGACCATCACGATCGGGCCCATCGGCGCGCGGCTTCCTGTCGTTCAGGGAACGAGCTTCGCCTTCATTCCGGTGATGATCCCCGTCGTCAAGACAGCGGGCATGGCCGCGCTTTTTGGCAGCGTCATTATTGGGGGCATCTTCCATTTTCTGCTCGGCACCGTGATCGGCCGTTTTCGCAACGCTTTGCCGCCACTGGTCACCGGCATTGTGGTGATTTCCATTGGCCTCGCGCTCATTCCGGTGGGCATCCAATATGCTGCGGGTGGCGTTCCGCTGATGGGCAAGCCGGAATTCGGCACCTTCCAACACTGGGGCCTTGCCATCGTGGTGATCCTTGTGACCATGGCCGCGAAATTCTTCGGCAAGGGGATGGTGTCGACCGCAGGTGTGCTGATCGGTCTTCTCGCGGGATATTTGGTGGCACTGGTCTTCGGGATGGTCTCCTTCGCGCGTGTCGACAGCGCGGCCTGGTTCGCACTTCCGCAGCCCTTTGCCTATGGTTTTGAATTCAATCTGGCTGCCGTGATCGGCATGTGTCTGATGGCGATTGTTTCCGCCATCGAAACCGTTGGCGACATATCGGGGATCACTAAGGGTGGTGCGGACCGCGAGGCAACGGATCGCGAGATCGCGGGCGGTACGCTGGCCGATGGTCTCGGCACCGCGATCGCCGGTGTCTTCGGCGGGCTGCCCAACACGTCCTTCAGTCAGAATGTTGGTCTGGTCTCCATGACGGGGGTGATGAGCCGCCACGTGGTGACCTATGGCGCGATCTTCCTGATCATCGCCGGGCTGGTGCCGAAGGTTGGCGCGGTCATCTCCACCATGCCCATCGCGGTTCTTGGCGGGGGCGTGATCGTCATGTTCGGCATGGTGGTGTCGGCGGGCGTCAACATGCTGTCGGATGTGACCTGGAACCGGCGCAACATGCTGATCCTTGCGATCTCGCTGTCGGTGGGGCTCGGCCTGCAGGCGGTGCCGGAGTCCCTACAGCACCTGCCGTCCACACTGAAAGTGCTGCTGACCTCCGGCCTGCTTCCGGCAACAACGCTTGCCGTGGTGCTGAACCTCGTTCTTCCCCACGAAAAGCGCGGCGCTTACGCGTCCTGACGCATGGCAATTGAACGGCCCCGACCAAAGCCTCGGGGCCGTCTCCCTCACAAGATATCGAAGACATCCCTGTCCCATGGGCGAAATGCGTCCGGAATGGAGCCGGGGCCAATAAAGAGCTGACCGTTCACATGAGTGCCTTCATTGCCGACTGGCTGAACCTCCTTCTGCGCTGGGCGCATCTGATCGTCGGGATCGGCTGGATCGGAACGTCCTTCTATTTCATTGCGCTCGACCTTGCGCTGCGCAAGCGCGAGACCATGCCGGAAGGCGTCATGGGCACCGCGTGGGAGGTCCATGGCGGCGGGTTCTATCATGTTGAGAAATACACGGTTGCGCCCAAGCAGCTCCCCGATGATCTGATCTGGTACAAGTGGGAGGCCTATCTCACATGGGTGACCGGGTTCGGCCTGCTCATGGTCCAGTACTACTTCAAGGCAACCAGCTACCTGATCGACCCGAATGTGCTGATGATGACGCCCGGCGAGGCCATCATCATGTCGGTTGCGTCTCTGGTCGGCGGTTGGCTTGTCTATGACAGGCTCTGCAAGTCGCCGATCGGCAAGAACACGCCGCTGCTCGCTGTGCTGGTTTTCGCGCTCATCATGGTTGCGGCCTATGGGTATACCCACGTCTTTTCAGGCCGTGGCGCGCTCATCCATGTCGGGGCCTTCATCGGCACCATCATGGCGGTGAACGTCTTCGGCGTGATCATTCCGAACCAGAAGAAAATCGCCAATGCTCTGATGGAGGGGCGTGAGCCGGATGGCCGCCTCGGAGCCATGGGCAAGCAGCGCTCGGTCCATAACAACTACCTCACGCTGCCCGTGCTGGTGATGATGGTTTCAAACCACTATCCCATGCTGACAAACCACCCCCATTCGTGGCTGCTGGTCGCCTTGATCATCATCATCGGCGCGATGGTTCGTCATTTCCTCAATCGGCATGAGGCAGGCGATCCGCTTCAGAAATATGTCTGGGCGCTGCCCGTGGCTGCCGTCGGGCTGATCGCGGCCATCGTGATGACAGCACCGCGCAGTCTGGATGCAAGCGGCGAACGGGTGCCCGACCGGGTGGTTCTTGACATGACCCACAAGCATTGCGTCGCCTGCCATTCCGCCACGCCGACTAACGAATTGTTTGCAGAGCCCCCCAATGGTGTGCAACTGGAGACCTTGGCGGAATTGCGCAGGTGGTCGGATCAGGTGATGGCCATGGCGGTTCATTCCGACGCCATGCCGCTGGGCAACGAGACGGGCATGAGCGAAGAAGAGCGCCAGGTTCTGGGAACCTGGATTGCTCAACAGAAATAGGTCCGAGTACGGCATCGACATGAGAGAAAGCCCCGCCTTTCCGGTCAGTCTGTCCCGCGTGAACGAGCTGACCGCTGAGGACTTCATCACAATGTTCGGCGACATTGCCGAACACTCTCCCTGGGTAGCCGAGGCCGCCGCAGCCTTGCGTCCTTTCGAGGATATTCCCGCCATGATCGCGGCCTTCGAGGCAGCCATGCGTGGCGCCTCACATGATCGGCAACTGGAGCTGATCCGCGCCCATCCCGATCTGGCCGGCAAAGCGGCCCTTGCTGGAGCGGTGGCGCAGGAATCCAAGCGCGAACAGGCTGGAGCCGGGCTCGACACGCTCAGCCCGGAGGAGTTTGCCGCGTTTGAACGCCTGAATGGTGCCTATAAGGACCGCTTCGGCTTTCCCTTCATTCTTGCGGTGAAGGGAGCCACCAAGCATCAGATCCTTTCCTCCTTTGAAGCCCGACTGACCAACGAGAGCGAAACGGAGTTCTCCACCGCACTTGCCCAGATCGCGCGCATTCTCCGCTTCCGTATCGAGGAGCGTGTAGTCGTGGAACGCCGCGATCTCTCGCAAACCGGTGGAAGAACCGGGGATAAGTCTGTGGGCCAGTCTGTGGAAGAGCCTGTGTGCAGCCGGTTGGGGCGGCGTGCCCAATCGATGATCGAGGCCCTTTCGCGCCATTCTGCGGAAGAAGGCAAGGTTACGCGGCTCTATCTGTCGCAAGAACACCGGGCGGCCGCCGATGATGTGGCTTCCTGGATGCGCCAGGCGGGATTGGACGTGTCCGAGGACAACCTGGGGACGGTGAGGGGATATCTTGCGCCATCCGTCCCCGGAGATGGGCGTGTGCTGTTGATTGGCTCGCATATCGATACGGTGCGCGACGCCGGAAAATATGACGGCAATCTCGGCGTGATTGCCGGAATCCTCGCTGCGGAGGAACTTGCCGCGGGGGGCGCGCAGCTGCCTTTCGGGATAGAAGTTCTTGCTTTCGGCGACGAGGAAGGCGTTCGTTTTCCGACCACACTGCTGTCATCGTCAGCCGCGGCGGGCAGTCTCGACTGGCGTGCTCTTCAGGCTACCGATGGGGATGGCATCACCGTTCGCGAAGCATTGAAACGCTTCGGCTGCGATCCGGACAAGGCGGCATCGGCGGCCTATGAGGCCGAGAATGTTCTGGGCTATCTTGAGGTTCACATCGAGCAGGGGCCCGTGCTTGAAGCCGAAGGCCTGCCGGTCGGGATCGTGACGGCGATTGCCGGGGCAAGCCGCTTCCGTATTTCGCTTCGCGGCGAAGCCGGACACGCGGGCACCGTCCCCATGTCCCTTCGCCACGATGCCCTGACGGCGGCGAGCGAGCTTGTTCTGGCGATTGAAAAAATCGGTCAGGCGGGATCGCGAAATCATCTTGTGGCAACGGTGGGCGAGCTGACGGCGCTTCCCGGAGCGGTCAATGTGATCCCCGGCGAAGTGCGCATGTCTCTGGATGTGCGCGCGTCGAGCGACGCCGCCCGTCTTGAGGCTGTCGAGGCGATCCGTGCCGCTGCACGCTCCATCGGTGCCAAACGGGGCTGTGTGGTTGGGATCGAGCGCTTTCACGATGCCGACACCGTGCCCTGCTCTGAAGCGATCCAGAATTCGATGGCGCACGTGATTTCGAATATGGGCATCCGGCCAAGGCGGTTGATGTCGGGAGCGGGGCATGACGGACAGGCTATGGCGAGACTGTGCGATATCGGCATGATATTTGTGCGTTGCCGGGCAGGCATAAGCCACAATCCCTTGGAACATGCGACCAGTGACGATATGGGAACGGCGATCGAAGCCCTGATCGGCACGATCGAAGAACTGGCACAACAGGAGAGGAACGTCCGATGAAAGCCGCGATCGAGGCCCGATGGGCCGAGGAAGTGGAGTTTTTTAAAGAGCTCGTGAAGGTGCCATCGGACAACCCGCCGGGCGATTGCGAGGCTCACGCATTGCGGGCGAGCGAACTTCTGGAAGGCCTTGGCTTCAAGGTCGAACAGCATCCTGTCCCGGAGCCGTTTGTTCGCCAGAACGGCATGCGGTCGGTGACGAATCTCATCGTTCGACAGGTTTTCGGCGAAGGAACCGGCCCCGTCATCGCGCTGAATGCGCATGGCGACGTGGTGCCTGCCGGTGATGGCTGGACGACGGATCCCTATGGCGGCGAAGAACATGGCGGCGCGGTTTACGGTCGCGGTGCCGCGGTGTCGAAGTCGGACTTTGCGACCTATGCGTTTGCATTGCTTGCCCTGATTGCGGAGCCGGAAGGGTTGAATGGCACCATCGAGCTGCATTTCACCTATGACGAGGAAGCCGGTGGTTTCGTTGGTCCGAAATGGCTGATCGAGCAGGAACTCACCAAGCCGGATTATGCGCTGTCCGCCGGGTTTTCCTATGCGATCACAACCGCGCATAACGGTTGTCTGCATATGGAGGTGGTCGTTCGCGGTCGTCAGGCCCACGCCGCTCTTCCCGAAAACGGGGCCGATGCGTTGGAAGCCACGGTTCCGATCCTGTCCGCGCTTTATGCCGAGCGTCACCGCCTCGCGCACATCCATAGCGCAGAGAAGGGCATTGGCTCGCCGAAACTCACGGTTGGACTGATCAACGGGGGCATCAACACCAATGTGGTGCCGGACCGGATCACCTTCCGCCTCGATCGCCGCCTGATTCCGGAAGAAAACGGCGCGCAGGTGGAAGCCGCGCTTCGCGACCTCATTCACGGCGCGGTCGGAAAAATCGACGGCGTCGAAGTGGAATGCCGACGTATCATGCTTGCTGAACCGCTTCGGCCTCGCGAGGGGACCGAGAAGCTCGTCAACGCTCTCGCCATTCCGGCGGAGGCGATTCTTGGCGAAGCTGTGTCAGCGACGGGTGTGCCGCTCTACACCGATGCCCGGCACTACGCTGAAGCCGGCATCCCGACCGTGCTCTATGGCGCCGGACCGCGCTCGATCACCGAGGCGAACGCGCATAGTGCGGATGAGCATCTTGAATTGGCGGATCTTCGCGCCGCCACGGAAATCGTGGCCCTCGCACTCAAGGATCTCCTGAGCGCGTGAACAGCGGTGTCCGGGTAAGGAAATGGCAGGGCGGGGTGGCTCAGCGGGCCTCTTCGCCCTGGGGGGGCGGCGTATGCGGCGGTGGCGCCTTTTCCAGTGTCGAAATGGCGTTTTCCAGGAAATCACCGAGCTCGGACATCGAGGCCAGATAAGAGGCGGTGGCCCGGGTCCATGCACGTCTTGCGTCGAGCCGGAAGTCTTCAAGTTCCATCGCCGGAGCCCCTTCGCGGCCAAGCCAGGCCAGCGCGAGCAAGTCGCACTGGGCGAGCTTGTTCATCTCTTCCAGATGGAGTGTCAGGACATCATTCGCGGCATCCATCACGCGGCTCGTTTCGATCACTCGCCCGGGCGCAGAGGTCCCCGAACGGGCCATGTCGATGACCAATCCCAGTTTGCTTCTACTGATCGACAGCCGGCGCAGACGAGGCATCCGGTTCCTCCTATCAGATCGATTGGGCTCTTGCCCGAGAACTCGCAGAAACGAAAAAGACTGAGACGAACCAGACCTCAAACAGATATGTCGAAACCTTGTTTGAATGTGTTCTGGAACATGGATAAATCAAATATGTATTTCTACGATCCCGAAGGGTTTCGAAAGCAGGATTCTGACAAAACAATAAATCGACGACGTTTGACATTTGTAACATTTGGAATATTCAAAACGTTGGCGTCATAACGTATGTTATAATCCTATTTGAAAACGCGTCGCAGACGAATACTGATAAATACCTAAAATGGGGGTTGTTTGCGATAAATTCGGGCCTGTGGACAAAAATCGCTTGCATTCGGAATCGAACAGAGCGAAAGGATGCGCGCCCAAATTCGCACGTGCCCGTCGTCGTCCAAGACACAAGACTTAAGGGCCGCCGCAACCGTTTTCGGTTTGCGGCACACCGGACGACCTAAAGCAACGACGTAAGAGGGCTTTTTTGGTCTCTGCCGGGTTTTCCAACGCCCGGGGTCACTGAAGAGGCACTTACCTCCTTGCCGGCCGTACGGAAAGTCACCCTTTCCAAGCCAAGGCATCACACGCGGGACGGCTGTCGGATTGAATCCGTAGCTCGACCGATCGCGCGATGAACTCAAGCTATTGCCAGCGTCTCCACAGCGCAGGCAAGGGCCAGTCACATCCGCACCCTGCGACGTGATTTACATATTGGATTGGGGACAACAGCCATGACCCAGCGCATCCGCGACTTCCTCCGCACCCGACGTGACGACGGCCCCTGCCTGGTTGTCGATCTTGAAGTTATCCGCGAGAATTACGAGGCGTTTGCTCGTGCCCTGCCGGATACGCGCGTGTTCTACGCGGTAAAGGCAAACCCGGCACCGGAAGTGCTGAACCTTCTGGCTCGCGCGGGGTCTTCCTTTGATTGCGCCTCCGTCGGCGAAATCGAGATGGTTCTTGCCACCGGCGCCACCGCTGAGCGCATCTCCTACGGCAACACCATCAAGAAGGAACGCGACATCGAGCGCGCCTTCGAGCTGGGTGTGCGCCTTTTTGCCGTCGACTGCGAGGCGGAGGTTGAGAAGGTTGCCCGCGTGGCTCCCGGTTCCAAGGTCTTCTGCCGCATCCTGTGCGACGGAGCCGGTGCCGACTGGCCGCTGTCGCGCAAGTTCGGCTGTGAGCCTGCCATGGCACCGAAGGTGCTGGAGCTGGCGCACCGGTCCGGTCTGCGCGCCTATGGCGTTTCCTTCCACGTCGGTTCCCAGCAAGCCAATGTCGATGCGTGGGACGGGGCACTGGCGTCTGCCGCCGAGATCTTCCGCGAGATGGCAGCACGCGGCATCCACCTTTCCATGGTGAACATGGGGGGAGGCTTCCCGACCGACTATCTGAAGAAAATGCCGGGTGTCGCCTCCTACGGTGAAGCGATTTTCTGTGCGCTGTCCCGTCACTTCGGAAACCGCCTGCCGGAAACGATCATCGAGCCGGGACGCGGCATGGTCGGCAATGCTGGTGTGATCGAAGCCGAAGTTGTTCTGATCTCGCGCAAATCCGATACGGAAGCCGTGCGTTGGGTCTATCTCGACATTGGCAAGTTCCACGGCCTCGCCGAGACCATGGACGAGGCGATCCGTTATCCGATCCGCACCCCGCGTGACGGTGATGCGACCGAGCCGTGTGTGCTGGCGGGCCCGACCTGCGATAGCGTCGATGTGCTTTACGAAAAGGTCCCTTATGACCTGCCGGTGTCGCTTTCGATTGGCGACAAGGTGCTGATCGAAGCCTGTGGAGCCTATACCACGACTTATTCGTCTGTCGGCTTCAACGGCTTCGCGCCGCTCGCCTCGCATGTGATCTGACCGCGCATTTCAGGATCAAGTTGATGATCGATGTCGTCGACGAAGCGCCGTGGCATGCCGCGGCGCGCGAGGACCTGCTCGACAGGGTGTTCGGTCAGGCCCGTTTTGATAAGCCGTCCGAGCGGCTGCGGGAAGGGCGCCTGCCAGAGATCGCGATCTCCGCGATCCGGTCGGGCGAACTTGTCGGCACCGTGCGCCTGTGGCGCGCAGTCACCGCTGATGGACGTGCTGTCCTCCTGCTCGGTCCCCTCGCAGTTTCTCCGGACCTGCAAGGGCTGGGCCTTGGCGGGCGGCTGATGCGCACCGCGCTCAATCGGGCCGCGGTGGGCGGACATGAAGCAATCATTCTGGTCGGGGATCCCGGCTATTATGCGCGCTTTGGGTTCACGGCCGACCACACGGGGGCGCTTGGCATGCCGGGTCGCTACGAACAGCATCGCCTGCTGGCTCTGGAACTGACCGCGAATGCCCTTGCGGGGGTCTGGGGCACACTTGCCGCTGCCGGACCCCTGGCAGCAGCTGCGCCCACCCGGGATAGTGAGGCGCTGGACCTTGGCCCCTGGCCGCAGCCCGATGGCGGACGCGATGCGCCCGTGCCACCCGTCACACGGGTCAAACAATGAGCTGAAACGCGTCTCCACGCCCGCCGGTTGGCTGATCGGCGGGCAGGGCTCTCACATGAGCACGCTGCGGGTGGCTTTGCGGACCTGCAGTTGACAGCATCATACCGGCTTGCCTAAGCCTGATGGTGTCATTTTTGGGGACGCACGTTTTTCAACGGTGGTCGTGGTGCCCGTGGGTATCGCTTCCGCCGTCGGGGGCTTTTCGGCCCCGCACTCTGCCTTATCTCCCCCAAACCAAACGGAGGACATCGATGGCCGACTGGCCCGTTCATGCCACCATCACCGGACCGATCGTGATGATTGGACTTGGTTCCATTGGTTCCGGCACGCTGCCGCTGATCGAGCGTCACTTCAATTTTGATAAGAACCGGTTCACGGTCATCTCACCGATGACCACGCACCGCGCTTTGGTGGATGAGCGGGGATACCGTTTTCAGGAAACGACGCTGACGCCTGAAAACTACAGGGCGGTTCTTGAACCGTTGCTGACGGAAGGCGGCGGGCAGGGGTTTTGCGTGAACCTTTCCTGCGATACCTCTTCGCTTGATATCATGAAGATGTGTCGTGAGATCGGGGCCCTTTATATCGATACCGTCATCGAGCCCTGGCTTGGCTTCTATTTTAACACCGAAGCAGACAATGCAACGCGCACCAATTATGCGTTGCGCGAAACTGTGCGCGCGGAAAAGCGCAACAATCCCGGCGGCACGACAGCGGTTTCCTGCTGTGGCGCAAACCCGGGCATGGTCTCCTGGTTCGTGAAGCAGGGCCTCATCGATATTGCGCGCGACACAGGGTTTGAAACCGATGTGCCGACGAGCCGGGAGGGATGGGCGAAACTCATGTCGGATCTGGGCGTGAAGGGCGTCCATATCGCCGAGCGCGATACGCAGATTTCCGACAAGCCCAAGCCTCTCGATGAGTTCTGGAACACCTGGTCGGTGGACGGGTTCATTGCCGAAGGGTATCAGCCGGCCGAACTCGGATGGGGAACCCACGAAAAGTGGATGCCGAAAAACGCGACCACGCACAATGAAGGCTGCAAGGCATCGATTTTCCTCGACCAGCCGGGAGCCGATACCCGTGTTCGCACATGGTGTCCCACGCCTGGGCCTCAATACGGTTTCCTCGTCACACATAACGAGTCCATCTCGATTGCGGATTATTACTCGGTCCGCGAGGGCGACACGGTGGTCTACCGTCCGACCTGTCACTACGCCTATCATCCGGCCAACTGCGCCGTGCTCTCGCTGCATGAGCTTTTCGGTCGCGCGGGCAAGATTCAGGAGAAGTTTCATCTTCTGGAAGAAGACGAGATCGTCTCCGGTGTCGATGAACTTGGCGTTCTGATCTATGGGCACGCCAAGAATGCCTATTGGTATGGCTCCGAGCTCTCCATCGAGGAAACCCGCAAGATCGCGCCGTATCAGAACGCGACCGGCCTTCAGGTGACCTCCGCGGTAATCGCGGGCATGGTCTGGGCTCTGGAGAATCCGGAGGCCGGCATTGTGGAGACCGACGAGATGGACTTCCAGCGCTGCCTTGAGATCCAGAAACCGTATCTGGGGCCGGTAAAGGGATACTACACCGACTGGACACCGATCGACGAACGGCCGGGAATGTTCCCGGAAGACATCGACACGTCCGATCCCTGGCAGTTCCGCAACATTCTCGTTCGGTAAATCAAAGTCGTCCGGACAATACCCGCTGCCGCCATCCGGTCGGGCCGGGTATCAAGCAGATCAGAAGCCGCTTCGCCATAATGGTGGAGCGGCTTTTTGTTATTGGGCGTTAGAAGAAGGTGAGAGCGTATCTTTCGCTCGTAACAAAGTGTCTGGAAGGTTCGTCAGCCTCGGACAAGCTTCGGGGCTTAGGTCTGGACCCCGTTATTGGGAAAGCCGGAGAGTCCCCGTGGAACCTGTCTACCTCTTCAGTCTCGCCTCACAGCGCAACGAGTGGCTGTCGGTTCGTCAGGCTGCCATATCCGAGAACATCGCCAATGCGAACACGCCCGGCTTCAAGGCCAAGGACGTGACGCCGTTCACAGCCGTCTTTGAGGATGTGAGCATGCCGATGGTCGCAACGCATGACGGCCATATGGGCGGCGTTGGCGCAACAACGCAAAGTGCCGAGGTCAAGAAGGAAGAGACCTGGCAGGTCAGCTATTCGGGCAATTCGGTTTCTGTTGAACAGGAAATGGTCAAGGCGACCGAGGTCGCCGAACAGCATGCGTTGACGGCCAACATCCTGAAATCGTTTCACCGCATGCGGCTCCAGGCCGCCAAGTGAGGAAGATGATCCATGTCTGATCCGCTCAGCGCATCCATGAAGATCGCCGCCTCTGGTCTGCAGGTCCAGTCGCAGCGCATGCGCGTCGTATCCGAGAACATCGCCAACGCACAGTCTACCGGCAAAACCGCAGGTTCCGATCCCTATCGGCGCAAGACCGTGACCTTCGAAAGCGAATTCAACCGCGCGGCACAGGCGGATCTCGTCCGCATCAAGGATGTCGGCACCGACAAGTCAGCCTTCCGCATCGAATATGAGCCGGGCAATCCGGCCGCCGACGTGAACGGTTACGTGAAACTGCCGAATGTCAATCTTCTCATCGAGATGGCGGACATGCGGGAGACAAACAGGTCTTACGAGGCCAACCTGAAAATGATGACGCAGACCCGATCGATGGTCATGCGCACGATCGACCTGCTGAGGAGCTCGTAATGATCAATTCTATCGAAGCCCTTCGCTCTGTCACTGACGGGGTGACGTCAAAGGTGAGCGAAACCCGCTACGTTCAACCCGCAACGGATATCGCTGGGGTGAATGATGCGAGTGAAATCAATTTCTCTGACGCACTTGCTAATGTTTCTCTTGAGGCAATCGAGACCCTGAAGCATGGCGAGGCGGCGGCAATCTCGGGCATCAGCGGCAAAGCCTCGGCCCAGCAGGTCGTCGAGGCGGTCATGGCTGCGGAAAACACGCTTCAGACAGCTATCGCGATCCGGGACAAGGTGGTCTCCGCCTATCAGGAAATGGCGAGGATGACGATCTGATCCGCGTGCGCCGCTGATCGAGGCCCGTTTTGAATACCGTCCGATGAGAATTCGAATTCCGCTTTCCGCGCGGTGTTTTTCGCGCCCCAGCGGAAAGCCACAGGAGACACATGATGAAAGCCCTTGCGATTGCCGCGACAGGCATGAGCGCGCAGCAGACCAATCTTGAGGTCATTGCGAATAACATCGCCAACATGAACACCACATCCTTCAAGCGGGCGCGCGCGGAGTTTACCGATCTCCTCTACCAGACCGACCGGCTTCAGGGCGTGCCCAACCGGGGCGGCGAGGATGTCGTGCCGGAGGGCGCACGTCTTGGCCTCGGCGTCCGCACGGCCGCGATCCGCAATCTCCATTCGCAGGGCAGCATGAGCCACACGGATAATCCGCTTGATGTGGCCATTGATGGGCGCGGCTGGTTCCAGATCTCCGGGCCCGACGGCGAAGCGCTTTATACGCGTGCCGGGGCGTTCAACAAGAACGACGAAGGACGTCTGGTGACCATCGACGGATACACGGTCGAGCCGGCCATCATCTTTCCGATCGAGACGGTCAAGGTGAGCATCAATGATTCAGGCGAGGTCTATGCCAAGGTGGACGGCGAGATGGAGCCGCGCCTGCTCGGTCAGTTGACGCTCGCCTCCTTTGCGAACGATGCCGGTCTGGAACCGGTTGGAAACAATCTTTTCCGCGAAACGAGCGCGTCCGGGAACCCGGTCGACGGTGTGGCGGGGGATCCCGGGTTTGGCGTCATCAATCAAGGCTATCTGGAAAGCTCCAACGTCGATCCGGTGAAGGAAATCACCGAATTGATCACGGCGCAGCGCGGGTACGAGATGAACTCCAAGGTCATCAAGGCAGCGGACGACATGGCCGGCACTGTCACCAACGGCATTCGCTGAGCCAGTTCTGGTTGCCCTGGTCGCAAGGAAAAGAGGTCGGTCATGCTCGTCACGGCAAAGGGATCTGCTCGCAAGATGGGGGCTGCTTTTGCGCGTCTCATCGCAGGGGCCGCGGGCGTCGTCCTCCTCGGTGCGGTCGCATCGGCGTCCGGCATTGAACTGCCGGTGCCGCGCCAGACGATTCATCCTGGCGATGCGATCACACCCGCACTGCTGATCGAGCGGAGTTTTCCGAGAACGACCGCGCAACGTTTTGCAATTGTCATGAGCCGCGAGGACCTGGTTGGTATGGAAGCAAAGCGTACCCTTTTGCCGGGGCAGCCCATACCGTTGACCGCAGTCGCGGCTCCACGGCTTGTCCGCCGCGGCGAGCCGGCACGGCTCATATTCCGCGAACGCGGTCTCTTCATCGTGGCTCAGGTCGAAGCGATGCAGAATGGCGCGGCCGGGGATGTGGTGAAAGTCCGCAATCTGGACAGCGGATTGACGGTTGTCGGGACCGTACAGGCCGACGGTTCGGTTCTTGTGGGGTATTGAAGATGCGGTTTCTGGCTCTGCTCGTCATGGGGATCGCCCTGGCGAGCCCTGCAATCACCGATGCCGCCCATGCCATGGCGCGGATCAAGGACATCGCGACCCTGGAAGGGGTGAGGGCGAACCAGTTGGTCGGGTATGGGCTCGTCATCGGGCTCAATGGGTCCGGCGACAGCATGCGCAATTCGCCCTTCACCGAGCAGTCGCTCCAGTCGATGCTCGACAGCCTGGGCGTGAACGTGCGCGATACCAGGTTGCGTACGCGCAATGTCGCGGCGGTCGTCGTCACCGCGGAGCTGCCGGCTTTCATCGGAAAGGGCGGACGCGTGGATGTCAGCGTCTCCTCGCTCGGCGATGCGACGTCATTGAAGGGCGGGACGCTCATAGCAACGCCTTTGATGGCGGCGAATGGCTCGGTCTACGCTCTTGCGCAAGGGCCGCTTGCAGTCTCCGGCTTTTCCGCCGAGGGGGACGCGGAGAGCCTGAACAATGGCACGCCGACGGCTGGCCGCATTCCCAGTGGCGCAGTGATCGAACGCGAGATCGGGGACAGCTTTGAGGATATTCCGGCTCTTGTGCTGCAGCTCAACAACCCGGATTTTCGAACCGCCGTCCGGGTTGCGGACGCGATCAACAATCACACCCTGAATCGTTATGGCGTCCGGGTCGCGCGTGAGCGCGACTTGCGCTCCATTGTGCTGCGCATGCCAAAGCGCATGACGGTGACCCGCTTCATTGCGGAGATAGAAGGCCTTTCTGTCCAGCCGGATCAGCCCGCGCGTGTTGTCGTGGATGAACGGACGGGAACTGTCGTCATCGGCAAGAACGTGCAGGTTTCCACTGTTGCCGTCACCCATGGCAACCTGACTGTGCGCGTCGTCGAGACGCCGGAAGCCTCGCAACCCGCGCCGTTTGCCCGAAAGGGCGAGACCGTCGTTCTCCCGCGTACCTTCATCAATGCGGACGAGCAGGGGGGGCAACTGGCCATCGTGGGCGGTTCGGACCTGCAAACGCTCGTTCGCGGGCTGAACAGGATCGGGCTCAAGCCGACCGGCATCATCGCGATCCTTCAGGCAATCAAGACCAGCGGCGCCCTGCAAGCGGAGCTGGTTATCCAGTAGCCGAAGGGACGGGGCTGCGGTTGCGAGCACAGCCTCGCACAAGCCACGCCGTGCATGTTCGTCATGGCCCGTTTCAGGGGGCGGTCATCGCCCCCTTCGCTTTATGGGCCCCAAGAACAAGTGTCCAACGAAGGGACGGTGCATTGATGAAACGCGTGTCCGCGATCCGCCGAGGGATATTCACGCCTCTGCTGTTGGCCGGACTGGCCTGCTCTGGAGCAACCCTCGCCACGGGATCCCTCGCCGCACAGGCGAACGAAGAGGCGAACGCCCAAGCCGTCACACCGTCCTCGACTCAGGAGAGTGACGTGGCCGCCTATTGCCGAAACACCGCAGACGCCGCAGCCGAAGCACGCATCGCCTGGCAGACCTGGAAGCTTCTCGCGCTCCAGGACAGCCTCAAGCTGCAATTGGAGGCGCTTGAGGAAAAGCGCGCGCGGTTTGAAGAGTGGGTGGAGCGTCGAAACAAGATTCTCTCCGCGGTCGAGGACCATGTGGTCTCCATCTATGGCCGCATGCGGCCGGACGCCGCCGCCAGTCAGCTCGCAACGCTGGATGAAGATATCGCCGTAGGCGTCCTGTCGAAACTGAAGCCGCGCGAGGCCAGCGCCATCCTCAATGAAATGGACCCGGTCCGCGGCGCGCAGCTCGCGCAGAGCATTTCCAGTCTGTCGAGCAGCAGGATCGGAGAAGGTTCGTGATGCGTATGGCTGCCATTGTCCTGAGTGCTGCCGTCTTGAGCGGTTGCGCCGGGCAGTTAAAGGATGTCGGCCGTGAGCCGTCCATGTCTGCGGTCGGCAAGGGCTTGAGCTCAAACCGGACCGCAATCCCGGTCGATGCCTTCGGGCCGTCCACACGCGCGGATTACAATTCCCTGTGGAGTGAAGACCGAACCGATTTCTTTCGCGATCCGCGGGCAAAGAAGGTGGGGGACGTCCTGACCGTCAAGATCGCCATCGAGGACAAGGCTGTTCTGGACAATACCTCCGACCGCTCGCGCAAATCCTCCACCGATCTCTCCCTCGGGGGCAACTACGCCTTTTCCGAAAGCTCGGGTAGCGGCAGCGCCTCCGGTGGCACCACCAGCGGATCCGTCGCAAGCGGTGCGGGATCGATCGACCGGTCGGAAGAAATCCGCCTGAAGGTGGCCGCGGTCGTGACCGAACGACTGCCGAACGGCAATCTCCTGATCTCCGGTTCGCAGGAAGTTCGCGTCAATTACGAGTTGCGCCTGTTGAACGTGGCGGGGATCGTCCGGCCACGCGACATCGCCGGTGATAACACGATCGACTACGACAAGATCGCGGAAGCCCGCATTTCCTACGGCGGAAGAGGGCGGATCACTGAAGTCCAGCAACCGGGCTGGGGGCAGCAGATCTATGATATCGTCAATCCGTTCTAGGAGGCGGGCAAACATGTCGGATACGAGCCTCGTGCCTGTCTCCTCGCGCAAAGAGGAGCGCCCGGGTCGCGGCCCTGCGATCCTTGGTTTCATCCTGCTGACAATGCTGGCAGTCGGGCTGGGCGTGATCTTCGGCGCGCAAATGGTCGACACGGTCCGCAACAGCGTGACACGCGATGCCGCTGACAATGCCGCGATCAAGAGCAAGTTCAAACCGATCTACGTTTCGAGCGACCGCCTGCGGACACTGATCCCAATGGTGACAAATCTCGCAGCGCCGCGGGAAAGCTGGATCCGTTTGCAGGCCTCTGTGATCCTGGCAGAAGGCACGGCCGACGAGGCCCGGATGCTCGTGAGCCGGATCGAAGAGGACACTCTGGCCTATTTGCGTACGCTCAAGCTATCGCAGATTGAAGGGGCTGCCGGGCTCCAGCACCTCCGGGAAGACCTGAACGAGCGCGCGAAGATCCGCTCCGACGGAAAGGTGCTTGAGGTTGTGCTTGAGTCTCTGGTGATCCAATGAAGCGGGTCCTTATCGCCGGCGCGCTTCTGACGCTGGGTGCCACGGCTGCCGCCGCTCAGGTGCCCGATCTTTCCAGCCTCATCCCGGAAGGCGACGGGAGCACGGCGGGCCGTATTGTCCAGTTGGTCGCCCTGATGACGGTGCTCTCGGTTGCGCCCGGCATCCTGATCATGGTGACGAGTTTTACCCGTTTTGCGGTTGCGCTTTCGTTCCTGCGATCCGGGCTTGGGCTGCAGACGACCCCCGCCAATCTCATCCTTATCTCCCTGGCGCTTTTCATGACATTCTATGTGATGGCGCCGACCTTCGATCGGGCCTGGAGCGAGGGCGTGCAGCCCTTGATCGAAAACAAGATCACGGAACAAGAGGCCTACACGCGGATCACGGCACCGTTTCGCGCCTTCATGCTTTCGCAGGTTCGCGAGACCGATCTGGTGCTGTTCGATGATCTGGCGGCAAATCGCGTCACGGATGCGCCAGCGGCCAGCCCGCAGGACGTGGAGTTGCGGGTGTTGATCCCGGCCTTCATGATTTCCGAATTGAGACGCGGTTTCGAAATCGGCTTTCTGGTGGTTCTGCCGTTTCTGGTAATCGACATGATCGTCGCGACGATCACCATGTCCATGGGCATGATGATGTTGCCGCCGACGGTCATCTCACTGCCATTCAAGGCGCTTTTTTTCATATTGATCGACGGCTGGAACCTGCTCGTCGGGAATCTGGTAAGATCGTTTTTCTGACACGCAAGCTTCACGCAAGTCGTGTGTGTCAGATTACTCATCACGACAGGTTGGACCGTTAACCCAACCGAGGTCTGAAGGCATGACGCCGTCCTGTCGTACCGGTGAAAATCCGGAATGTCCCATCGCAAAACGTTAGCTTTGAAAGGGACATGATATGGCTAGCTTGATGACCAACGCTTCTGCAATGACTGCTCTGCAGACGCTGAATACCACCAACAAGTCTCTCGCCGAGACCCAGAGCCGCATTGCCACCGGTTATCGCGTTGCGACCGCCGAAGACAATGCCGCTTATTGGTCGATCGCGACGACCATGCGTTCGGACAACATGGCGCTTTCCGCCGTTGAAGATGCTCTCGGCCTCGGTGCCGCGACGCTCGACACGATGTACACCGCCATGGACAGCACCGTTGATCTCGTCAACGATATCAAGGCAAAGCTGGTCGCCGCGCAGGATCCGGGCGTTGATCGCGCCAAGATTCAGGAAGAGATTGGTGCTCTTCAGGAGAACCTTGCGTCGATTGCAAGCTCTGCGGTCTTCAACAATGAGAACTGGCTGTCGGTTGACTCCGGCGCGGCGTCTTACAACGCCTCGAAGGACATCGTTGCTTCGTTCAGCCGTACCGGCGGTGCGATCACGATCGAAAAGATCACCGTCGATATCGACAGCATCAAGCTGTACGACACCAACGGCGCTCTCGGCATTCTCGACAGCAACCAGACCAACGGCAACGCTGTTGCCACCATCGACATCTCTGCACTGACCGCCTCGGCCGCCGACATGACGACCCTGACCGGCATGCTTGAGGACGTCGATGAGGCTCTGGGCAAGATCACCGACGCTGCCACTCAGCTCGGCGCAGCCAAGAGCCGCGTGGAAATCCAGCGCGACTTCGTCTCTGCTCTGACGGACGCTCTGGATCGTGGTATCGGCCAGCTGGTTGATGCGGACATGAACGAGGAATCGACCCGCCTTCAGGCGCTCCAGGTGCAGCAGCAACTGGGCATCCAGGCGCTGTCGATCGCGAACTCGTCCAGCCAGAACATCCTCTCGCTGTTCCGCTAGGATCGGCCTGAGTTTTCTCTGCCATGAGAGTGAGCCGCGCCCAATAACGGGCGCGGCTCTTTTCGTCTCAATCGAGGTTTTGCGCGCCATTCAAGGCGCAATGTCCGCGCAAGCTTGGCGTTTCATAGTCATCGCCACAATAAAACCGATCGTCAACAGGGGTGCTCGATGCCAGGTCGCGAACATGCTGAGAAGCTATGGGCCAACTTGCTTGAATTGGGTCCGAGAAGGCTTGTCGCCCTCGCGTTGATCGGGTTGGCGACAATGATGAGTGTCGGCTTCGGGGCCTATTACCTGAGCCGGCCGGAAATGGTCACGCTCTACAAGGGCCTGGAAGGTGATGACGTCAGTCGTATCGGCGCCGCCTTGCAGGATGCCGGCATCATCTACGATGTCAGCGCCGAGGGCGATGCCGTCTTTGTCAATCACTCCGCAACCGGACGCGCGCGCATGCTACTCGCCGAACGCGGACTGCCGCGTGGTGCGGGATCTGGCTACGAGCTCTTCGATCAGCTGGGGTCCCTCGGCCTGACCTCCTTCATGCAGGAAATTACCCGCGTCCGGGCCCTTGAAGGCGAAATCGCGCGTACCATTCAGCTGATGGCCGGTGTGCGGGCGGCGCGTGTGCATATCGTCATGCCGGAGAAGGGCTCTTTCCGCCGCGACCAGCAGCCCCCGTCGGCTTCCGTGGTGATCCGCGCGGACTCGCCCGATGACATCCAGACCGCGGAGGCGATCCGTCATCTGGTCGCAGCCGCAGTTCCCGGCATGACCGCCGAAAAGGTCACCGTGCTCGATACGCGCGGCAAGATGCTGGCCAGCGGCAAGGATCCCGCGAATGCGTCCATTGGGCTCAAGACCTCTCTTGAAGAATCCGTGAATTCCCGCCTTCAGGATACGATCCGTACGACGCTGACGCCCTATCTCGGCCTCAACAACTTCGAGGTCAGCGTGGCCGCGACGCTCAACACCGATCGTCGTCGCACCAATGAAGTCATCTACGATCCGGATTCGCGGACCGAGCGGTCCGTGCGCACGATCCGCGAAGAGGAAAGTGCGAGCAACGCCAGCACCCAGTCGCCAACGACGGTCGAGCAGAACCTGCCCACCGAGAATGTCGATGCAAATGGAGGTGAACGTTCCGCGGAAGAAACGGCCCGGCGCGAGGAAACCGTCAACTACGAGATTTCGTCCAAGACCGTCGAGACGTCGCAAGATGGCTATCGCGTCGACCGCCTGTCCATCGCGGTTCTTGTCGATCGCGCCCGTCTGATGGCGTCGCTTGGGCCGGATGCGGATGAAAACTCCGCGCGCATGCAGCTTGCCGACATCAAGGAGATCGTCTCCTCGGCCGCGGGCGTCAATGACGAGCGGGGGGATACGGTCACCGTGTCCATGGTTTCGTTCGTTGACAATGCGGGTGGGATCGAACCCGTGCCGCCCCTGTCGCTCACCGAACTCTTCATGCGCCAGTCCGGAAACGTGATCAACGCGCTGACCATCCTGATTGTTGCGGGAATGCTGGTTTGGTTCGGCCTCCGCCCGGCTCTTGCCGCTCTGGTTCCGGCCAAGGTGCCTGCTGTCGAGGTTGCCGGCTACGAGCCCCTGGGCGAAGGCGACCCGTCAATCGCGGCGCTTGAGGGACCGGAGAGCGAGGGGCTCAAGTTGAGCCCGCCCGATCACTCGCTGCTCATTCAGGATCTCACCCAGAAGATCAACCAGTCGCCGCTCAAGAAGCTCGAACCGCTGCTTGATCTGGACGAAGAGCAGGCCGCAGCGATTCTGAAGCAGTGGATGTATGAGACGGAGGGTGCACTGTGAGCGGAGAAAATATAGCGGCCTGTCTGCCGGACCTTTCCGCTGCCGCCTTTGCGCAGTTGCGCGCCAACGTCGCCAATATGGATCCGCTGGCGGTCCCGAGCGAAGGCGTGGACAAGGAAACGCACGAACGTCTTCTGGAAGAAGAGTTCGCGCGTGGGGCAGAGCAGGGCAGAGCCGAGGCCGCGCTGGATTTCGACGAGAAACTGCGCGCAGAAAAGCACCGCCTTCACGAAGAGGCTGAAGCCGCGCGTGTCCGGTTCGAAGAGGAACTGGGCGAGCGTCTGGCCTCCTCCATCGTGAAGGGGCTTGAGGATCTCGAATACCGGGTGACCGACGCGGTATCCCATCTGTTGTCGCCTTTCCTCAACGAGGCGGCGACGGCGCATGTGGTGGAAGCCTTCGCTGCCAATCTGAAGGATCTTCTGGGCTCCCACGAGCGCACCAGTCTTGTGGTGCGCGGCCCGGAAAGTCTGCTGCGCAGGCTGGAAACGTGCCTGGGCGAAGAAGGCGCAGGCATCAGGCTGGAGCCCGTGGACGGGCTCGAAATCTATGTTTCGATCAACGACACCACCATTGAAACCCAGTTGAGCGCATGGCTGCGCAGGCTGGAAGACGCGCGGGAGGACATGGCATGATCCCGGACAGGGCCCAGGAGATCGTCATCGTCCGACGCCGGAATCCGCTCTTTGCGGAGCCTCCCAAGGGAGGGGTCTGGAAGATCGCCTATGCGGATTTCATGACCGCGATGATGGCCTTCTTTCTGGTGATGTGGCTGATCAATGTCACCGATGACGCCACAAAAAAGGGCGTCGCGCAGTATTTCAATCCGGTCAATCTCGCCGCGACCTCGCCCAATCGGAAGGGATTGAATGATCCCGATCAGACGGGTGTGACGAATGAGGATGGCCGAAACCAGCCTCAGGGCGAGGCTGGAACCGGACGCGAGAAGCACGGCGCGAATGTCGCCCGTCCAATCAAGGAAAAGACGCCGGCGCCCAACCCGGGCAAGGGGGCGACGATCGACAACAACCTGCAGGGGCCTGCCGCGGGTAGAGGTGCGGACGCCGCGCGCGGGGGTGAGTTCGCAGCAACCTATTCGGAAGAAGCCTTGTTCTCCGATCCCTATGCCGTGCTGGACAAGTTGGCGAGCACTGTGCCGGGGCCGGTCACGGAAGAAGAGGGCTCGGGCAATGCCGGATTTGGTGACAAGGAGGGCAAGGGGGCACGCGGGGGCGACGCCTACCGGGATCCGTTTGATCCTCTGTACTGGCAGTTCACGCCCAAGAGCGTTGTTGAAGGCGGTCCCCGAAAAGCCTTGCGCCCTGCGGTCGTGGCCGCAGTCGTGAAGAGCGACGTGAAAGAGGGCGCCGAAGCGGGCAAGCCCCTTCCGAAGGCGAAGCCGGGCGAGGTCGTCGAGAAAATCGCGTCATCCCGAGATGTTCGCGTGAGCGAACGCACCGTTCAGGGGAAAGGCGCAACAGATGGCGTCTATGTCGAGAACAAGGCCACGACGGTTGAAGTGGCGAAGGTTGCTGCGGCGACAGAGACGGGGACAGGTCCGGCGGCACATGCAGGCTCAGCCACAGGCCCAGGCACTGGCTTAGGCTCAGGCACTGGCCCAGGCGCCGGCATCCAGCCGGTAAAGGTCGAGGGGCCGGCTCTGAAGAACTCGGTCCACACCGCTCAACGCCTGCGTGAACGCCTGGCTGCGATTGCCAAGGGGCCCTTGCGCAATGTTGCAGCGCAAGTCGAGATCGTCACGAGCAACGAAGGTGTGCTCATCAGCCTCACGGACGCCAACAACTTCGGGATGTTCGCGATCGGCTCGGCCGAGCCACGTCCCCAGCTGGTTCACCTGATGGAGGAGATCGGAAAGACGCTTTCCGACACCAAGGGAGACGTCATCATCCGCGGGCATACCGATGCGCGACCGTTCACATCCGGCTCCTATGACAATTGGCGCCTTTCAACCGCGCGTGCCCATATCGCCTATTACATGCTGATGCGTGGCGGGCTTGACGGCAAGCGGGTGGAGCGTGTCGAGGGATATGCCGACCGGGTTCTGAAGGTTCCTGCCGATCCCTATGCGGCGTCCAATCGGCGCATTGAGATCCTCCTCAAGGAGGTGCGTTCATGATGCGGACGGCGCGAAAAACGATGAGCTTCAAGCGGGCTTCGCTGCTTGCAATGGTTGCAGCCGGGATCGTCTGGGCAGGAGTTTTCTCGCAAGGCGTGGGCGCACGTGAACTCCTGGGCGCGCAGACTGCGGGCGTGTCGTCGCCCCAGCCCTATGAAATGGTTCGCTCCCTGCAATCGTTGCAGGCCCAGGTTGCGCATGGCAACAGCCAGGCAAACGCCGCCCAGCGAACCCTGCTCAAGGAGATGCGTGAGGTCTTCGAGAATGCCGATCCAGAGGTTTGGCAGGATGCGCGTAATGCGCGGGCAAGCGTCATCTATTTGCTGAGTGGCGGCCATCCGGCCGTCATGCACAAGTTGCTTGGCTACGATCCGTTGCCCCATGTTCCGGCGGGCCTGATGCATGGCGCGCTCGCATATATCGAGGGGCGGGCCGGTGAGGCTCGCAAGCACCTTTCGGGATTCGACCCGCTTGAACTGGAGGCCGGGCTGGGCGGTCAGGTGGCGCTGGTTCGTGCGGCCTTGTTCGTGCGCGAGGATCCGCAAGAAGCAATCAGAATGCTTGATATCGCCCGTCTTCTCATGCCGGGAACGCTGGTGGAGGAAGCCGCCTTACGTCGCGAGGTCTTCTTGGTCGGCAAGCTGGGGGATATCGAGAAGCTTCAAAGCCTCTCCCTGACCTATATGCGGCGCTTCCATGGTTCGCTCTATGGCAATGACTTCCGGCGTCGTTTCGCGGCTGCCATTGATACGCTGGGTTTCGGCACGAACGACGATCTCTTTTCATTGTTGGAAAGCCTGTTGTCCGAATTCGACATCGACAGTCGGCGATCGCTCTATGTCACGCTCTCGCGCCACGCCCTGTTGAATGGTCGGCTCGATGTTGTGAAGAAGGCGACAGCGGTGGCCCGACCTCTGGCGATGGCGGGAACCGATGATGCGATCCGCCTGAATCTCTATAGGGCCGGGGCGCTTCTCGGCGAAAGCGAGATCCGCGACGCTCTCCGGCTCTTGTGGTCCATCGATAGATCACGGTTGAGCGCAGATGACGAAGCCCTCATGGACGCGATTTATGAGCGCGTGAATCAGATCCGGCACTGGCCGCAGGCTCCGGAAGGCACGCATCCTTCCGCCCAACCCGTCACCGTGACGGCAAAGCCAGCCAAACCTTCCTGGGAAACGCCTCTCATGAAACGGGCGCAACGAGATATCGATGCAGCGTCAAGAGACGTCGCCGACCGGTCATGGAGAAATTGAGATGCAAGTGCCACAAAATCTCCTGAACGGGCCCGCCGCCACGACGGATAAGTCCGCCGGTTCTTCCGCCTCCGAACAGGGCAATGACGGAGGGGCGTTCAGCCAGCTCTACAAGTCGGTCGCGCAAAAGGACGAAAAGAAGGGCGCGAATGACGGCCACGGCTCTGCCGAAGGCCGGACCGCTAATGCGCCTCAGGAAACCAGCCATGGTGACGGTGCCGCCGTCCTGGCCAGGTTGATTGGTGACGCCCCGCACTCGGGTCCGTCAAAGACGAAAAGCTCAACCGATGGCCCCATGGGGATCGAAGTCCCCGAAGGCGCGATCAGCAATCCGGCGAGAGACGAGGACGGGGCCGGCGCAGGCAATCCCGCATTTGCCGCGCTTCTGGCTTCTGCGCCCCCGATGACACAGGTCTCGCGCCCCACAGGCATCGGGATTCCGTCGAAGTCGAATGGCGGAAGCGGCAGCGCCGCCCTGCACATGGCGCTTCGCGGGCAGCTTAAGGGGGAGGGGCAGGTTCAAAGCGCAGGTGTGCCGGGCTCTGAAACCGTGACCGCGACGATTGATCAGGTTGAGGGCGGCACCGAAACGCTCTTTTCGAGGTTTGCGGTCAAGCCGGAAGCCGTATCGCCGGGCGCCGGCTCCAGGACCGAGCGCGGCGCAGTTGGCAAGCATGCAGGAGATTCCATCGAGGTCGTGCGCCAGGAAACGCATTTTGCCCCCTCTCAGCGCATTCCCCCCATCCAGCAGGTTGGACAGGCCCTGAGCGAAGCCCTCGCCAATGGACAGGCGAGCCAGGGTGGGCGCGCTGCCCCGCCCTTTGGCGACACCGGGCAGCTCTTCGCTCAGCCCTCGGGGTCAGCAGTGAAAATCCTGGAGATCCGTCTTCAGCCGCAGGAACTGGGCACGGTTCGGGTGACGATGCGGATCGTGGAAGACCGATTGCAGGTCGATGTGCGCTCCGCCAATCCGCAGACGGTCGAGCTCCTGCAAAAGGACAAGCACATGCTTGACCGGCTCCTTCATGCCTCCGGCTACAAGGCCGACAGCGTGACAGTGCAGGGTATTGGTGACGACCGGTCGCCGTTCCAGATCACAGCCGGGCCGAATGCGCAAAACGTGAATTCCGGCAATGGACAAGGCGAGGGACGCAGCGCCAGCCAGTCTGGCGGCAACGCGCCCAGCGGTGAGGGCAGGCAGGGATCGCAACAAAACAGCGGCGAAGACACCCGCCACACTCAGGATCATCGCGACACAGGTGCAGGCCCGGAAGTGCGTATGAAGGATAGTCGGACCGATGGGCAGGAGCTTTATCTCTAGGGCAGCACAGCGCTCCTTGTGCCTTGCCGTTGCGTATTCCTGCGCCGCGCCTGCCATCGCGGCAGGCGCCAACATCTGCGAACGGGAAATGGTCGCGGCATCCAGACGTTATGACGTCCCCCTCGGTGTCCTTTACGCAGTTGGCCTGACGGAGACGGGGCAACGTGACAAGCTCCACCCCTATGCCCTGAACATTGAAGGCAAGTCTGTCTTTCTGTCCTCCGCAAAGGAGGCGGAAGAGATGGTGATCGCGGCCCGGGCAAAGGGCAAGAAGCTGATCGACATCGGCTGCATGCAGATCAACCATTATTATCACGGCGATCGCTTCTCTTCCGTTGCCCACATGCTTCAGCCACGCGCGAACGTTCAGTATGCGGCCCGATTCCTGAAAGAGCTCAGGACGCGACAGGGGTCGTGGACAATGGCTGTCGCGCGGTATCACGCTGGCCCCAACAACAATCCAGCCCAGAAGCGCTATGTCTGCCTGGTGATCAAGAACATGATCGCTGCGGGCTTCGGACGCTGGACAGCGAATTCTCGAAAATTCTGCAAGTGAGTCTCCGCAGGGTTGCTCCTGCGCGGCGGTCGAGTCGTTTTGCGCATCCCCCAAAATCGAAGGACCGCAGACGACAATAATCAATAAACCGACCGGAAACACTACATGCCAGCTTCGCACAAGCTTGGTTGTGTTCAATGACTTCGACAATTCTGGGAAATGGAGTCTTTCCATGAGTCTATTCGGAGTTATGCGCACCGGCGTATCTGGCATGAATGCTCAATCGAGCAAGCTCGGAACGGTTGCCGATAACATCGCCAATTCTTCGACGGTTGGGTACAAGCGGGCGGCCTCCGAGTTCTCCTCGCAAGTCCTTTCCAACGGTTCGGGCAGCTACAATTCGGGTGGTGTAAAGGCGAAGACCGTCTATGCCATCTCCGAAAAAGGGTCGTTCAGTTACACCACGTCCGGCTTGGATCTCGCCATTGATGGCGCCGGTTTCTTCCTCGTCGACAACGGCGACGGAAATATCGGCATGACGAGAGCCGGGGCCTTTGTGGTCGATAGTACCGGCTACCTCATCAACACCGCAGGCTACTACCTTCAGGGCTATCCGATCGACGCCAATGGCAACATTGCAAGCGTTGCAAACGGAACGTCCGGTCTTGAGAGGGTCAACGTTTCGCAGAGCCAGCTCGAAGCCACGGCGACCGATCAGGGGCTGATCTGGGCCAACGTTCCCGCGAAGGCAAGTGTCGTCACGGGCGACACCGCCGGCATGAACACGGCCGCGTCCACCTATACATCGAAGACATCGATCACGACCTACGACAACCTCGGTGGAGAAGTTACCCTCGATATCTACTACACCAAGGTCGCCGATACCGGCACAGCGTCGGACTGGGAGGTCGCCGTTTACGATGCCTCTGAAGCTGCGACAGGCGGCGGGTTCCCCTATACGGCGGGTCCGCTGTCGACCACGACGCTGACCTTTGATGGCACGAACGGCAAGCTCGCGGCTGCCAGCCCGACCTCGGTCACGGTGGGTATTCCGGGCGGCGCTACCGTGGATCTCGACCTTTCGGGCATGACGTCCCTGAAGGAGGACTTCATCGTCACGGAGGTTGCGACAAACGGCAACCCGCCAAGCGCGATGGAGTCGGTCGAGTTCGACAAGGACGGCGTTCTTTACGGCGTCTATGCGAACGGAGCCCGCAGGGCTCTCTACAAGATCCCGGTTGCCAATGTCGCAAGCCCCGATCAGCTGACGCCGATCTCCGGCAACGTCTACCAGACGTCGCTGAACTCCGGCGACATGATCGTCGGGTTCGCAGGCGAGGGGGGCATGGGCATCATCGAAGTCGGGGCTCGGGAAGACTCCAACGTCGATCTCGCCTCCGAGTTGACCTCAATGATCGAGTCCCAGCGCACCTACACAGCGAACTCCAAAGTCTTCCAGGCCGGATCGGAGTTGCTCGAAACCCTCGTGAACATGGCGCGCTAAGTGGCCCGGTCACAGCAAAACGTGAGATTTGAGAGATGAGCCTTTCTGTAGCTCTGCGGGTCGCCCAGTCATCTCTGGCGGCACGCCAGAAAGAGACCGCGATTGCGTCTCAGAACATCGCCGGAGCCAGCACATCCGCCTATTCGCGCAAGTCGGTGCTTCTCAGTTCTGTTGTGAACTCTTCGGGGCAAAGCGGCGGAGTGCGGGTCGCCGGGGTCGGTCGAGCGACGAATGACCCGCTCTACAAGACGCTGGTTCAGGCAACCTCGGTCGCCAGTTCGCAGGATGCGCTCCTGAGCGGTATTGAGCGAATGGCGGACACCATCGGTGACACTGCGCTTGAATCGTCTCCCGCCGCCTATCTGGGACAACTTCGGATCGCGATGCAGAACTATGCATCCGATCCGAACAGCCCCATCGAGGCGCAAGCGGCCCTTGATGCCGCCAAGGACGTGGCAAAAGCCCTGAACGAGGCGAGCCGTGTGGTTCAGGATGTGCGCGCAAGTGCCGATGCCGATATCAACGCTTCCGTTGAGAACATGAACGGCCTGCTTGAGCAGCTTGAAACGCTCAACACATTGATCGTGAAGGGCAATCAGAGCGGTGCTGACATAACCGATGCGCTGGATTCCCGCGATCAGCTGCTTCTTGCGCTTTCGGAAGAGGTCGGGATCACCACCCTGAGCCGGGAAGACGGAGACATCGTCGTCTATACGGACAGTGGTGTGACGCTGTTTGAAACGACAGCGCGCGAAGTCTCCTTCGAGAAAACCGCGACCTATGATGCAAGCACGCAAGGCAAAGCGATCTATGTCGATGGTGTGCCGATCACCGGCGACGACGCGATCATGCCGATCAAGAGCGGCAACCTCTATGGGTTGACGATCCTGCGCGATGACGCCGCGGTCACCTATCAGGCCCAGCTCGACGAAATCGCGCGCGGTCTGATTGAGACATTCGCAGAATCCGACCAGTCGGCTGGCGGTTTGCCGCCGCTAACCGGGCTCTTTGCCTATTCCGGCGGACCGGGGCTCCCAACGAGCGGCGTCATGGCGCCGGGATTGGCTGCCGATATTCGCGTCGAAAGCGCGGTGGATCCGGATCAGGGCGGAACGACCGACCTGATGCGCGATGGCGGCATCAACGGAGCGGCCTACGTCTACAACTCCGCCAGCGAGGCGAGTTTCGGCGAGAGGATCCAGGAATATCTGGATGAACTCGATTTGAGCCGCACCTTCGATACGGACGCCGGGCTCGATGCCGACACCACCCTGATGGGGTTTGCAACCAATTCTGTCGGGTGGCTCGAAAGCGCCCGCAAATCCGCCTCCGCCGATCTGGAGGTTCAGACAGTCGTCGTACAGAGAACGGCTGAATCCTTATCCAACGTCACCGGTGTGAATATCGATGAAGAGATGACGCTCCTTCTAGAAATAGAACGGGGCTACTCCGCAGCAGCAAAGCTGATCTCGACCGTCGATAGAATGCTCGATGACCTGTTAGCAGCCGTGAGGTAGAGGGCCGTTATGAAGACGACGTTTGTATCAACATATGCGTTGTCCAATTCGACAAGAAATATCTTGTTGAAGCAGGCAAGCGACATCACAAAGCTTACGACGGAAATGTCGACCGGACGCAAGGCCGATGTCGGGCTTGATCTGGGGGCTGGCACGGCCGAAGTCGTGACGCTTCGGTCCGAGTTCTATCGCCTCAACGCGATCATGGACACGAATGCGCTGGTATCCTCACGCCTCGATGTCACGCAGGCGGCTCTGGATGACGTGCTTTCCAATGCCGAGGACTTCCTGGCGACGATTGTCGGTATCTCCGGCAACCATGGCGGGGCCAAGGTCTCCCAGTCGGAAGCACAGGCCGGGCTTGAACTGATGGTGGCACGCCTCAACACGCAGTTGAACGGCAGTTATCTCTTTGCCGGCCTCAACACCGATGCCGCCCCGATGGAAAGCTATTATGGCACCCCACCGGGCGCCAGCAAGGCAGCCGTCGATGCCGCGTTTTTTGCCGAGTTCGGAATGACGCAGGATGATCCGGCGGTAGCCGGAATCTCCGGCCCCGCCATGGAAACGTTCCTCACGGGTGCCTATGCAAACCTCTTCGGCGATCCGGACTGGGGCAATGACTGGTCAAGCGCATCGGATCAGGTGATCCGCAGTCGCATTTCCACGAGTGAGCTTGCCGAGACCTCGGTGAGCGCCAACGAGGACGCCTTCCGCAAGCTGATGTCGGCCTACACGATGGTCGCCGACCTTGGCGCCGCGAGCCTCAACGAAGAGGCTTATGACGTGGTGGTCGCCAAGGCGAGCGAAATGCTGGGCGAGGCAATTTCCGGCGTCACGGACCTGATGGCCAAGATGGGCACCGCCCAACAGCGTGTCGCCAATGCAAGCGAACGCCTGTCAATTCAGACGGATATCCTGAACCACCGGATCATCGAGCTGGAGAATGTCGATCCGACTGAAACCTCCGCGAGGCTCGAAACCGCTCTGACGCAGATGGAAATCTCCTACGCGGTCACCGCCCGGATCAGCCAGCTGAGCCTGATCAACTACCTGTAGAACGACTGACAGGGCGCGGCCCCGGAAACTCCGGGCTCCCGTGCCTTCAGCCAAAGGTGTGCTTATGTACAACTTCTCGTATGCCGAAGCGATTGAAGAATTCTGCGCGGATACGCGTGGCAACGAAAAGCAGGCAATGGGAAAGATCGTCGAACAACTCAAAGAAGCCAAGGAAAAGGGGCGGCGCTCCAAGGAGGCGATCGAGGCGCTCTATAACACGCGCCGGGTCTGGGCTTTCTTCATTGACGATCTCTCCAGTGAACGCAACGAACTGCCCGTCGCGCTCAGAGCGGATCTCATTTCCATCGGCCTGTGGGTCATGAAGGAAGTGGAATCGCTGCGAAGTGAAACGACCGACAGTTTCGATGGTCTCATCCAGATCAACACCATCATCCGGGACGGTCTTGCATGACGAAATCAATCAACCTTGTACTGAAGGCTGGTGAGCGGCTTTTCGTGAATGGCGCGGTTCTGCGGTTCAGTCGCAAGACCACAGTGGAACTGATGAGCGATGCGGTATTCCTGCTTGAATCGCATGTTCTTCAGCCTGATCAGACGCATACACCTCTGCGCCAGATCTATTTCGCGATCCAGACAATCCTGATGGATCCCAAAACGGCGGCTCCGGCGCTCAATCTTGCGAACCAGCTCATCTGCGCTGCGCAGCTGGCCTTCAGCAATGCGGAGATCCTGAACGGTCTCGACCAGGTGGCTTTGCTCACGGAAACCGGCCGTCACTTCGATGCCATGAAAGTCGTCCGCAGCCTTTACCCGGTTGAGGCAATGATCATGTCGAACAATTCGGTCGAAGCCGCCTCGCGCGCCGCCTGAAGGAACATGGACCATGACCACTGTAGCCCCCGTCAATAATCAGACATCCTCAGCGGCCAACGCCGCGGCGATGAGTGACCTGACGCTCGACTACAACGCGTTTCTGACGCTGATGATCGAGCAGATGAAGAACCAGGATCCGACCGAGCCGATGGACTCGGCGGCCCAGCTTGCCCAGCTTGCCACGTTCTCGCAGGTGGAGCAGGCGATCACGACGAACAGCAAGCTGGACAGCTTGCTGACCAATCTGTCGTTCTCGCAGGCCGGAAGCCTGATCGGACGCACCGCGACCGGCGCGGATGGCGCGAGTGGCGTCATCAAGTCCGTCGAGATCTACAGCGATGGCACCGTGCTTGGTCTTGAAGACGGGCGCGGCATCCTTCTCGGCCCCGGCGTCAAGATCACCTGACATGAACGAGGCAGACGCTCTCGATCTGGTGCGCAGCGCCATCTGGACGATCATCGTGGGGGCAGGGCCGGCCATTCTTCCCGCCATGATCGTTGGCGTGTCGATCGCCTTGCTGCAGGCCCTGACGCAGGTACAGGAAGTCACGCTCACTTTCATTCCGAAGATCGTCGCGATTCTGGTGATGATCATCGTGGCCGGGCCATTCATCGGCAGCCAGATCTATGCTTTTACCGCGCTCGCATACTCGCATATCGAAAGCGGTTTCTAACAGGGCACATTGGCCTTGCCGGAACACGCATGACCTTCCCCCCGACCTTCTTGAAGAGGCCAACGGGAGCCGGGCGGATGGCATCGAGCGGAGCTGATGCGGCGGACCTGTGCGTCTGATCCCAGCCCCATACGCTGATCGACAGCAAAGCATCGGCTCCGCACGTCACCCTCGCACAAGCTTGATACGGCAAGAGTGCTCTCCTGTGTTTTGCGCTTGAGAGGAGATGGCATGTCCGCGATCGGATCTACAGTATCAACGGAAGCCATCAAGGAAAGTCGTCGGGATATCGGCTTTGCATTCGGCGTCGTCATTGTCCTGACGATCCTGTTCCTGCCGGTTCCTTCGTTTCTGATCGACCTTGGACTGGCGCTTTCGATCGCCTTTTCCGTGCTCATTCTGATGGTCGCGCTCTGGATTCAGAAGCCGCTCGACTTCTCCTCCTTTCCCACCATCTTGCTTTTGGCAACGATGTTGCGCCTGTCGCTCAACATCGCCACGACCCGCGTCATCCTAGCCCATGGCAACGAGGGCACGACCGCCGCAGGCTACATCATCAACGGCTTCTCGCGGTTCGTCATGAGCGGCGATTTCGTCATTGGCCTGATCGTCTTTGCGATCCTGGTGATCGTGAACTTCCTCGTCATCACCAAGGGCGCGACCCGTATCGCGGAGGTCGGAGCCCGGTTCACGCTGGACGCCATCCCGGGCAAGCAGATGGCCATTGATGCCGATCTGAACGCCGGCCTGATCAACGAGAAGGAAGCGCAGCGCCGCCGCCACGAGCTGGAGGAAGAAAGCTCCTTCTTCGGCGCCATGGACGGCGCATCGAAATTCGTTCGCGGCGACGCCATCGCGGGCCTGATCATCACCGCCGTCAACATTCTAGGCGGGATCATCATCGGCGTGTCTCGCTACGACATGGATGTGGGAACCGCCGCGGACGTGTTCACCAAACTGTCGGTTGGCGATGGCCTCGTTTCCCAGATCCCGGCGCTGATCGTCTCGCTGGCTGCCGGCCTTCTGGTCTCCAAAGGCGGGACGCGGGGCAGGGCGGAAATAGCCGTCCTGGGGCAGCTCAGCCATTATCCGCGCGCGTTGTTCGTCGGTTCTATCCTGATGGGCATCCTTGCGCTTGTCCCCGGCCTGCCAATTCTGCCCTTCGGGGTGCTGGGGGCGATGATGGCCTTCGTTGCCTACACCGTTCCCAGGAAGCTGGCGGAGCAAAAGGCGCGCGAGACAGAGGCCGCGGAAAAGGTCAAGGCGCAGAAGCAACTTGAATCCCGAGACTCGGTCAAGGACTCGTTGAAATCCTCCGAAATCGAGCTCTGCCTGGGCAAGCAGGTGGCAGTACAGATTCTCGGAAACCACGGAGAACTCGCGCATCGCGTCTCCCGGATGCGGCGGAAATTTGCTGAGCAGTTTGGCTTTGTGGTTCCCGATATTCGTGTCACGGACAGCCTGTCGCTCGACCCCAAGACCTATCAGATCAAGATCCACGGCACGGTCGTCGCCGCGCATGCCTTGCGGGTCGGCGAGCTGCTCGTGATCACCGGCGAGGACGGGAAGCTCAACGTACCGGGCGAAGAAACTCGCGAACCCGCCTTCGGCATGAAGGCGTTCTGGGTGCCGACAGCCTATGCAGAGGAAGCAAAGCGGGGAGGGCTCACCCCGGCCGAAAATGAAACCGTGATCCTGACCCATCTGAGCGAGGTCGTGCGCAACAACCTTCCGCAGCTTCTCTCCTACAAGGACATGCGGAACCTGCTGGAACGGCTCGACAGCGAATATAAGCGCCTGATCGACGACATCTGTCCGGCCCACATTTCCTATTCCGGTCTTCAGGCGGTCCTGAAGCTGTTGCTGGCAGAGCGGGTTTCCATCCGCAATCTTCATCTGATCCTGGAAGCCGTGGCCGAGATCGTGCCCCATGTGCGGCGCTCGGAGCAGGTGGTGGAACATGTGCGCATGCGCATTGCCCAGCAGATTTGTGGGGATCTGTCCAACGGCGGTCCCTTGCAGGTGATGCGTCTTGGTAACCGATGGGATCTCGCCTTCCACCAGTCGCTTAAGCGCGACTCCAAGGGCGAAGTCGTGGAGTTCGATATCGATCCGCAACTCGTCGAGCAGTTCGGCGCCGACCTGTCAAAGGCGGTGCGCGCCGAGATGGATCAGGGCAAGCGGTTCGTCATGGTCGCGGCGCCCGAGGCGCGCCCCTATGTGCGGATGATCGTGGAACGGATGTTCCCGACCCTGCCGGTTCTTTCGCATCTCGAAATCGCACGCGGGGTCGAGGTCAAGCCGCTCGGCAGTGTCTCATGAGCAACCTGCTCACGATCGCCATTGGCCCCGAAACCGTTCTGGCGACGTTTCTTCTCTTTTGCCGCATCGGCGCCTGCCTCATGATCATCCCGGGCTTCTCCAGTGATCGGGTGTCCATGCAGATCCGTCTGTTGATCGCGGTTTCCTCCACGTTTGCCATGGCGCCCATGTTGCTTCCCGGAATGCGCGAAGCCATGCCTGACATGGCGCTTTCGACCACCGTGCGGCTGATTGCGGGCGAACTCTATATCGGATTGCTGATCGGTTTGATGGGGCGGGCCTTCATCGCCGCGCTGGAGACCATTGGCACACTGATGTCCATGGCCATGGGGATGAACAACATCTCCGGCATGCCGATCGACGGATCCGAGTCCCTTCCTCCCATCGCGAATATCCTGACACTGACGGCAACGACGATGATCTTCATCACCGATCAGCATCTGGAGATCTTCCGCGGACTTGCCCTGTCCTATTCTAGGCTCCCGCCGAGCGTCGTGATGTCTCCGACGGCCGGTCTGGAACAGTTCGTCGATCAGCTTGCCAGCGCGTTCAATCTCGCCTTGCGGATCGGTTCCCCCTTCATCGTTTATGGGGTGGCCGTGAACTTCGCCATCGGCATCACGAACCGGCTGACCCCGCAGATTCCGGTCTACTTCATTTCCATGCCGCTGATCATCGTTGGCGGGCTCTATTTCCTGTTCGTCGTCATTTCGGATCTGATCCGCATCTTCCTCGACGGCTACTTCACATGGCTCCAATACGGGTGAACGGCTATGTCCCAACGTGTTGACCAAATCAACCGTATCCTGAAACTCCAGCGCCAGTTGCACAGGCTGTCCGAATGGGTCCTGATTTCCCTGGATCAAAAGGACCGGACGCTCGTGGAAAACCAGGAACGCGTGCTGACATCGCTGTCCGGCGGTGATCTCGCGCTGCACGATCGCTTTATCCGCAACGCCTCCCGACGTTTGAAAACCATCGCTTCCGAACAGAGCCGTATTCAGGAAACGCGCCAGTGTGTGCGGGCCGGGTTGCAGCGGCAGGAGCGCATGATGGAGGTGACCAAACGCCAGCTTGGTCAGATGGAGCGCGAAGAAAGTGCGTGCGAGGAAAAGCGGCAACTTGAGGTTGTGCTGGACGCCATGTTGTCCGGGGTCGAAGCAAGCCTCACACAAGCACACGATCGTACGATCCGAAAGAGACAAGATGCGAACCGTGAGCCTTGAATATGGCGATTCAGCCCCCCACAGATCTGGTGCTTGATGTTGCACGTGCAGCCGACCCGGAAAAGTTGAAAGCCGCTGCAAACCGCCTGAAGGCGATCGCGCAGAGCTCAGCGCTCGACGCGCCGGACTTCGACAACACCTTCGACACCGTCACGAACGATCTCGCGGCTGGCGGAACACGTCCTCATCACGCTGCCGACGTGACACCCATACGGACCAGCTTGCGCGCAAAAGCAGCGATGGCCGCAAGCCTGTCTCCCGCGCGGCAATTCGAGGCTTTGATCCTGCAACAGTTTATCGAGGTCATGCTGCCCCAGGACGCGGAAACGGTCTTTGGCGAGGGCACCGCCGGCGATATCTGGAAATCCATGATGGCTGAGCAGATCAGCAAGCAAGTCGTCTCTGCCGGCGGCGTTGGCATCTCAGAAATAGTCGAAAAAACAATAACATCTGCCAAGGCATAACAGCAATCTGTGAGGAGGTTTCGATCTCAATGGAAAACCTGCCAGCGGAATACCAAACGCAGCCGAAGTCGGCTCAACCTGTCGTCAACGGATACGGTATGAGGGCTTTGTTCCTTGCCATTCAACGGGCCAATGAAGCGGTCACGTCCGAGACAACGGCCTTGCGTCAAGGTGTTCGGGTCGACCTGCGCGATTTCGAGCGGCGCAAGAGCCAGGCTTTACTCGATCTGACGCGAGCAGGGGAAAACCTCGCCGAAGGGCCGTTCGGTCCGGAAGTCGCCGAGACGCTCGGCATGCTGCGCAACAATCTGAAAGACAACATGCAACTGCTTTCGACCCATCTCCAAGCGGTTCGCGAGATTTCCGAGATGATATCTCGCTCGCTGATCGAGGCGGATTCTGACGGCACCTATACACGCGACACCGGAAGGGGCATCGCCTAAACCATGTTCAGGGGCATCCTCATTGGAATCTGGATGGCGGCGGTCACGGCTGGTTCAAGCTATGGCGCCGTCTACTGGATGACCCAATACCACGGCATTGACCCCGCTACTGCGGTGATCGATGGCCTCGACTACGAAAAGACCCGTGCCATCAACGTGCCCATGATCGCGAATGGGCGGTTGCAGGGCTACGTGGTCGCACAATTCGTCTTTACCGCCGATGCGGCTGCCCTCGCGCGCCTCTCCGTGCCACCGCACCCTTTCGTCGTCGATGAAGCCTTTCGGCTGCTCTACGAGGACCGCACCCTCGATTTCCAGAATCTGGAGCGCTACGATATCGAGAGCCTCACACGGCAAATCCGCGAGCGGGTCAACACGCGAATGAACGGCGAGCTGATCCATGACGTGTTGGTCGAGGAACTCAACTATTTCTCAAAGGAAGACGTGGTCTCCAACTGACGCGGTCTTCTCCGAGCGCGTGCGCACACCATCGCATGACCAGATTGGGGCCGTCGAACAACCGTTCGGCGGCCCTTTTTCATGTGGGGCGCGCCAGGTGCAAGATGTCACGCAGGCAATGACGGACATCCCGGCGCGCAGCGGCCGTTTCTAAGACAAGGCAACGGGAACGGAAGGGAGGTCTGGCGGCTGCAGGATCTACTGAAAGATCCGGCTCCTGGCGCGCGGGCCCGGCAGACGTGCGTCTTTCAGGGCGCTGATCAAAAGCTCGGTATTCGCCTGCGGGTTCTCGGACGGCTCGGAGAACTCGATGTGATACATATCCACGCCAGCCTGCAGGGCCGACAGGGACAATCCGAAATGGATCCAGACGCCGTGGTGCCGGAATTGCAGGTCGAGAATGATGGTGGGGGTGCTGCCCCAGGTCAGCTCGAGATTGGCAGCTGATCCGTAACACATCGTGTTGGGCTTGAAATAGAGCTCGGTCGATGACCGGACGAGGTCATCGATATTCGCATGCTTGCCGGCAAGCACGTGAAATATCAGATCCGTGACATCGATCAGGCGCAGCTCGGCAGCAACATCCTGGATCGCTTGCGCCAGAATCTGCTCGCGTTTTTTGCTGCTATCACCGGTAATACGAGGCGACGCGCTTACTCCTGCTGACTCCATCACTCGACCATGTTGTTGCTGCGTGAGTAGACATAGTAAATTACCTCGGCAACTGCACGATAGAATTGCGGGGGAATCATACGGTCGACTTCGACAGCAGGGAACAGTGCGCGTGCGAGTTCCTTATTCTCTACAACCGGGATCTGGTTTTCCTCGGCGATCTGTCGGATCTTGAGGGCAATCAGGTCCTGGCCCTTGGCAACGACCATGGGCGCGGCATCTTCGTCCCGCTCATAGCGCAACGCAACAGCAAAATGGGTCGGATTTGCGATGACGAGGGTCGCCTTGGGGATGCCCGCCATCATGCGATTGCGGGCGCGGTCGCGCGCGAGCGAGCGCATGCGGGCCTTGACGAGGGGGTCGCCCTCCATCTGCTTGTGCTAGTCCTTGATGTCACGGTGACTCATGCGCAGTTTGCGGCGCCAGTTCTTGCGCGCCCACACAAGGTCTGCGGCGACGAGCACGATCGTGGTAATGGCGACACCGGACAGAAGCCGCATGGCCACACGCAGGATGGTTTCAGGCAGATTTCCGGGATCCGTGAACATGGCATTCACCAGGACCTGTTGATCTGAACGCAAGACCAGAAACGCGACGCCGGCAATTGTCGTGAACTTGAACAGCGCCTTGAGAAATTCAATGAGGCCGTCCAGGCCGAACATCCGTTTCCAGCCCTTCGTGATTGAAAGGCGCGACAGATCCGGCTTGATGCGTTCGCCGACGACGCGTGGTGCATTCTGGAACCAGGCCGCGGCAAGGCCGCCGCCCATGAGCAGGACGACAATCGGGACGAGGAACAGCCCCAGTTCCAGGCCGATGTAGCGGGCAAGCAAGATGGCATCAGCAGCGTTTCCAAGCTGTATTCCCCTGGCATCGTCGATAAACCGCGTCAGGACCTGACTGATCCGACGACCCTCTGAGAGGGTGAAGAAACTACCGATCAGGAGCATCACCAGAAAAGAAACGAGAACCGATGCCTCCTTCGAGGCGGGGACATTTCCCTTCTCGATCGCATCGCTGATTTTCTTCTCTGTTGGCTCTTCTGTTTTGGAGTCTTCGTCCTGTGAGTCCGACATCTTGTTTCGCCTGACGGTTTACACGGGAAAGAGGCTCCGGGAGCCGACGCGCAATCTGATTGCGGAGAATTCGAGCAATGCCGATCGCTTTCAGGCCGATCGGTGCAGCGAAGGGTCAGCTGAAATACGTTCTTTCCTCTTGCTTGGGATTGAGATCGATTTCTCCCCGGCCTGCCATTTCCAGAGCCAGGTCGGTGATCGTCCGGCGCGCTTCCAGGACCTCGCGTTGGGTGGAGGGCTCTCCGGAATTGAGTTCGAACTCCACGATCCGTCGCATGCGAGAGGTCAGGGAAGACAGAATGCTCTCGCGGAACTGAGGCGAAGTGCCCTTGAGGGCCATGACGACATTGTCCGTGGAAATCTGGTCGAAGATCGCCATTTTCGTGCGAGCATTCAGATCGACGATATCGTCGAAAGTGAAGAGCAGGCCCTTCAGCATTTCAGCGGACTTCGGACGCTCGTCATTGAGGCTGGTGAGCGCCTCTTCCATATGCTCGCGATCCATCTTGTTGAGGATGTCGGCCATGCGGGCAAAGCTGTCTGCTTCCATCGAGCCGGAAAGGTTCAACATGAAGTCCTCATGCAGGGTCTTTTCCACGTCGCGCATGACTTCCTGGACGATCGGCTTGATGGATAGCATGCGTCGCATGAGCTGGTTGCGCACCGGCGTGGCAAGCTGACTCAGCACCTTGGCCGCGCTGGCAGGGCGTATCTTGGACAGGATCAGGGCCGCTGTCTGCGGGTGTTCCTTGGCCAGATAGTTGGCCAGAACCGTTTCGGAGACCGTCGTGATCCGATCCCAGATGGAGCGGTTTGAGTTGCCCAGAACGTCGGACATGATTTCCGACACGGCATCCTCGGGCAAAACGCCATCGAGCATCTTCTCCACTTCGCCGGCCGTACCGAACAAGCTTGCGCCATGCGCGAACTGGTTCAGGAACTGATCGGCAAGGTCGTCAAGCTCGGAGGCGCTGACCGCGCCCAGCTGGGCCGCATTGAGCGTAATGAGCCGGATCTCTTCCTGATCGAAATGCCTCAGCAACCGCGAGGCGTTGGGCTTGCCCATGGCCAGAAGAAGGGCCGCGACCTTCTGAATGCCGCGAAGCGGCTGGGCCCTGCGCTGGTGTTCGGCGCTCACATTGGCATTCATAATCGTTCATCCACTGTCAGTCGGGCACTGGCGCGCGCGCGCAGTCGCTCTGGCCGAGGCGGGGACCATGGCCGCCACGGTCCCTGTTACGTCATTGATCAGGCTTCAATGCCCGTATTCTGATTTCCGATAATCTCGGTCAGGGAGACCCCGAAACGGGAGTTGTCGTCTTCCACGACCACCACTTCGCCCCGCGCAACAACGCGACCGTTCACAACGATGTCGACGGGCTCGCCGACCCGGTGGTTGAGGGGAATGACCGATCCGCGGCCAAGCTTCAGCAGGTTCGCCACGAGCATGGAGGCGGAACCGAGCACAACCTGAACATCCACCGGAATGCCGAGGATCGTGTCCAGATTGCGCCTTTCACCGTCCTCTCCATCCTCAGCCAGCTGAGCCCGGGTCACGTGAGCCGCATCGGCCGCACCGAAATCATGCATTTTCGCATTGAGTACGGTTTCATCGGCGTCAGCTGCATTGGCTTCATATTCGTCGAAGTTGCTCATTTCGAGTTATCCTTGTCGCCTACGGAAACGGACCGGAACGAGCCCGCATAGGTCTTGTCGTCAATTCGCTGGATACGCAGTTCGTTGCCCCCGGAAGAGAGCGAGGCGGAGGGATCGATTGCGAGGCTGTTGCCCTGGCCGGCGTGGATCCGCCCGCTTTCACATTGACCCGTGTCGTCGAGCACCTTGGCTCGGCGGTTGGCCATTCTCTCCTTGAGGGGGCGCATGCCCTTGACCTCTCCAAGCTTCTCGCGCTCGGCCACAAGCTGGCGCATCTCGGTGCGAAGCGCGGCCTGCTGCTTGCGTGCCTCTCGGGTCAGTCCATCAATGTCGGCGATGATCCCGCGCGCATCGTCCATGCGCGACCCCAGCGCATTGAGCACCTGCGTTCCCCGCACGTTGATCTCCTGGATGGAGACCTCGATGCCGTCGAGCGCCAGCGTGGTCTGGTCAAATATCCGCTGATAGTCGGCGTGATAGGAGCCGAGACGTTTCAGCTCCCGGTACATCGCAACAATTTTGACGCTGGTGATCACGAGCGCGACCATCAGCACCGCATCAACGAGATAGGAGATCATCTAGCAGATCCTCATTCTGATAGATCAGATCCTCCACCTGCAGCGTGTAGGCGCCGTCGAGACGCCCGAGGCGACAGGTGAAGATCGGCTGCTTGTTGCATTCAAGCTGAACAGGGCTTCTCGGCGTGGCTTGCAATTCGATGAGTTGGCCAACCTTGAGATCGACGATCTCACCGAGTGTCATCTGGCGCTCTTCCATGATCGCCTGGAGTTTCACCTCTGTGCGCTGGATCTCGCTCTGGAAGTGATGGGTCCATTCCTTGTCGCGGTTGGTCATCTCGCCGGAGATGACCTGAGAGAGCCGTTGGCGCAATGGATTGAGCGTGGAGTGCGGCATGATCACGAAGACCTCGCCGCCGCGCCCGATTGCCTGAACCAGCAGCCGCGCAACGACCGCCGGATTGTTCCGCCGCCCGAGAATGGCGAAATCCATCCGGCTCTCGATCCGCTCCAGCTTCAGTTTCGTGGCGGCGATCGGTTTGAAGGATTCCTGAAGCGCCTTTGCAGCTTCCTCAAAAATCCCGCGTGCAATTCGCGTCTCGATATTGGAGAAATTGCGTTCATCATCGATGGGCGGCTCGGTTCCGTCGGACCCGAACAGGACATCGGCCAGCGTGAAGATGAAGTCGCGGTCAAAGCCGATCAGGATGCGCGAATCCCATTCGCGTGAGTGGTAGACGGCAACCAGCGCGTTGGATTCATATTCGTCGAGAACGTCGCCGATGCGTTCATTGTCGATGTAGCTGACCGAAACGTAGGACGGTGAGGTCGACTTCTGTCGCATCGCATCCGCAAACAGACGCGCCATTCGATCGAAGAGGACCGGCAGCATCGGCAGACGTTCGACCGATATGCCCGCGGCGTCGAGGAGGCGATCGGTGATCTGTGACCGATCGGCAGCATTTGCGGTTGCTGTGGTCATCATGGTCTCAGGCCGCTCCCTTCTGGTTCAGTTCCTGAACGTTTTCACCCAGCGACGCTGCGCCATGCGTCATCGTCTCGTTTTCGACTTCGTCGATGGAGGGACGGCTTGCAGCATTGATGGTCTTGCGTCCGTGCTCGATAGCGATCTGAGGGGCTGCGCCATTCATGAACGCCAGCAGGGACTGCTTGACGATGATGTAAGGCCGCATGCGGCTCTCCCTGACGCCCTTGATGTTGTTCGCCAACGGCGTCACCAGTGCGTAGGACAGGAAGATCCCGAGAAAAGTGCCCACCAGAGCCGCGCCGATAAGAGCGCCGAGGATCTGAGGCGACTGGTCAATTGCGCCCATTGCCTTGATCACGCCAAGCACGGCGGCGACGATGCCGATCGCGGGCAGGGCTTCTGCAAGAACGCTCAAAGCCAGATACGGCTTCATCTTGTCCCGTGCGATGGTGCTGAGTTCTTCATCCATCAGCGCCTCGATTTCATGCGGTCGCGCATTGCCCACGATGATCAGGCGGAAGTAGTCGCAAACGAACGTCCGAAGAGCATTGTGCTTGGCGACAGTCGGAAACCGCCGGAAGATCTCGGAATTGACCGGATCTTCGATATGCGGTTCCACTTCGTTGCGACCCTTGGCGCGTAGTTCGCGCATGAGGGCGTAGAGGATGCCGAGAACGTCGAGATAATCACGTTTGCGCGGGACCGAGTTCAACAGTGCCTCGCCAACGGACTTGATGCTGTCCTTGATCACCTTGACCGGGTTGGCGACGACATAGGTCCCCAACGCAACGCCGCAAATGATCACCACTTCGAATGGCTGCCACAGCACGGAAACCTTGCCGCCAAGGGCGGCAAAGCCACCAATAAGCGACGCGCCTGCGATGATCAGGCCGATGATGATAGTCAATTGCCGCCTCCTGCGTGTGCTGGCCCGTTTGTAGTGGGCGGACACTAGGGGGCGAGGCTTGCCTGAAGCTGTACGCCCCGCGACGCCCCCATCGGAAACGGTCGAGAGTGCATTGGACGAGGCGGCGGGCGGCATCCCGCGCGCCCGCGTATTCATATGAGGGCAAGGGGCATTCTGGAGTGGGCGCGGGAAAAGGCGGCCGGTCAGACTTGAAAATATCCGGACAAATCAAACTCTTCGGGATAGCCGGGCGCTTCGGCCCTCTGCGGGCTGGTCAGCTTGAGACAAGCCTCGCGAAGCATCATGGCATCTCAAATTGCCCGACAGGAGATGAGGCCGGCCCGATGATCAGCACGATGACCCAATATCAGCTTGTAAACGGCAATCTGGATCGCTCGATGCGAGTGGTTGCTGCTGATCCAATCGTTGAACGGGAAACCGAGTATTATCTTGAGAATATCGGCGACGTTAAGACGATCGACGAGTTCCTGGAAGATGATCGGCTCTTCAGCTACGCGATGAAGGCTGCAGGTCTGAGCGACATGACTTATGCCAAGGCATTCATGCGCAAGGTTCTGGAAGAGGGAACCGACGACCGCAACGCCTTCGCCAACCGTTTGGCAGATGAGCGTTACAAGGATTTCGCCAAGACCTTCAACTTCGTGCGTTATGGCGAGGCCGCCACATCGTTTGAGCGCGCCGGCCAGGGTGTCGTCGACAAATACCACCGTCAGACGCTTGAGGAAAACGAAGGCAACACGAATGACGGCGTGAGGTTGGCGCTCTATTTCACGCGCAAGGCCCCTGACATTTCCAATGTCTATGAGATCCTGGCCGACAAGGCTTTGGCGCAGGTGGTCTATGCCGCGCTCGGGCTTCCCGACAGCTTCGCAACCGCCAACATCGATAAGCAGGCCGCTTACATCGAGAACAATATCGATCTGGCGGACTTCCAGGATCCGGAAAAGCTGGACAAGTTCATGCAGCGCTTTTCCGCCATGTACGACATGAAGAATGGCTTGCCGCTGGCGACTTCACCGGCCCTTCAGCTCATATCCTCCGCCAATAGCACCGTGGCTATCGGACAGGATCTGCTCACAAGTATCCAGACGCTCAAGCTCGGGGGATTTTGAGACATGGAATCCACCCTGAACGTTTCATTGTCGAGCCAGGTTGCCATATCTCGCAGGCTTGAGACTGTCGCGCGCAATGTCGCCAATATGAATACGGTGGGCTATCGGGCCGATGAGGTTAAGTTCTCGCAAGTTCTCTCAACCGCCGGAGAGGATCCCGTATCCTTTGCCAATGGCGGCGAGATCTACATCTCGCGCCAGAATGGCGCGTTGACCAAGACCGACAATCAGCTCGATGTCGCAGTCGAAGGGGAGGGCTGGTTTGCCCTTCGCACTCCCCCAGGGATTGCCTATACCCGAGATGGCCGGTTGACGATGGGGGCCGACGGTGTCTTGCGTTCCGTGAACGACTATCCGGTTCTTGATGCCGGTGGCTTGCCGATTGCGCTGGATCCGGAAGCCGGTCCGCCGACAATTGCGCGCGACGGAACCATTTTCCAGGGTGGAAACCAGCTCGGCGCGCTCGGGCTGTTCTCAATCGGGGCGGAAGCAAAGCTTGCCCGCCTGGACAACTCCGCCGTTATCCCCGATCAACCCGCGACCCCCATCCTCGACTTCACCAAGGATGGCGTCGTGCAGGGGTATACCGAGAGTTCCAACGTGAACCCGATCCGCGAAATGACCCGCATGATCGAGCTCACCCGAACCTTCGAGAGCATCTCCAAGATGGTCGATAGCGGGTCGGAAAACCAGCAGAAGGTCATCCGTGAACTGGGTGACAGCGCATGAGCGCGCCAATGCTCAATCCTGTTGTCATGCGGATCGAACATGCCGACGGGCCCTTGCGTCCAGACGCTTTCTCGAACGTTCGCGCGGCCAGGGCGTCAACCGATGCTGCGGGAAGCAGTTCGGGCAAGGCGAGGTCGGGGCCCGAATTTTCGGATTTTCTCGACACGATCAATCCACTGCAGCAGCTGCCGATTGTCGGCCCCATCTATCGAGCGCTTACGGGGGACGAGATATCGCCCGAGGCCCATTACGCCGGCAGCGCCCTTTATGGTCTGGCCCTTGGAGGTCCGATCGGGATGGGGGCCATGGTGGGCCTGGCGATAGCCGAAGATGTGGTCACAGACCATTTCTCGTCATCTGACGTCGCAATCGCGGCCGCTGGAAACGACGATGCTGCTCCCCGCACCTCGGTCGATGTCGTATCTCAAGAAGACCATCCGGGCGCGACGGTTGTTGCTTCGGGGGAAGAAGAGATCGCCTTGGCGACAACGGACGGAACCCCGCTGGACCTGTTCCAGTGGCTTCGACCGGAAGCGACAAGCGCGGGCTTTTCGATCGAGACAGTCAGCGAACCTTTCGCGCCCGCCAGCGTGAACGATGTCGCCGCGCACCCGAACAACCATCTTCCGTTGAGCGTTCTGGAAGCGCTGCGCCAGCGGCATGTGGGGCTGCTGCAAAATGAACAAACTTGAACGGCTTGAGCGGACGGTCGCGTCCACGCTTCAGGAAATCGCTCCGGTGCGGATTGGTGGACGTATCAATCAGGTCGCGCCCAACTTCTATCGTGTCGTCGGGCTTTCTCCGTTTGTCTGCCTTGGCGACACGGTGTTGCTTGAGACCAAGGAGAAGCCCCAGCGCGGCGAAGTCATCCGTCTGGACGAGGACGAGGCGATCGTCAAACCGTTCGGGCGTCAGACTGCAGTCGGTATCGGCACGAAAGTCTATCGCGTTGGCGGACTGACCATCCATCCCGATCCCTCGTGGAAGGGCAGGGTGGTCAACGCCCTTGGCCAGCCCGTGGATGACAAGGGCTTGCTTCCCGCAGGCGAACGCGCCGTGCCGCTCGACCGGGATCCTCCCCCTTCATTGAAAAGATCGCGCGTCTCCAAGGGATTGCGCACTGGGGTACGGGTCGTGGATCTGTTCTCACCACTCTGCGTGGGACAGCGCGTCGGCATCTTTGCAGGCTCGGGCGTCGGCAAGTCCACTCTGCTGGCCATGTTTGCGCGATCCGGCGATTTCGATACCGTCGTCGTGGGCCTGGTTGGAGAGCGCTCCCGGGAAGTGCGCGAATTCATCGAGGATGCGCTGGGCGATGCCATCGAAAAGTCGGTGGTTGTCGTATCCACCGGCGATGAAAGCCCGATGATGCGCCGGTTGGCGCCGAAGACGGCAATGACGATTGCCGAGCATTTTCGGGACCGGGGCGAGTCTGTTCTTCTCATCATTGACAGCGCCACCCGCTTTGCCCATGCCGCACGCGATGTCGCCATGGCAGCCGGTGAACCGCCCGTCGCGCGCGGCTATACGCCGAGTGTCTTTTCCGAACTTCCGCGTCTTCTGGAACGGGCCGGGCCCGGCGAAAACGGAAGTGGCGCAATCACCGGCGTCTTTTCGGTGCTGGTGGATGGTGACGACCATAACGATCCCGTTGCCGACAGCATCCGTGGCATCCTCGATGGTCATATCAAACTGGATCGATCCATTGCGGATGGGGGCCGTTTCCCTGCCGTGGATGTGCTTGGCTCCGTGTCCCGCCTTGCCCAGCATGCCTGGACACCTGAGCAGCGTGAACTCGTGATGCGGCTCAAGGGGCTGATTTCGCGATTTGAAGATACGCGCGACCTGCGTCTCATGGGCGGTTATCAGCCCGGAAACGACACGCAACTCGACTACGCCTGCCAGATCGTGCCGAAGATTTATGAAGCCCTGAGGCAGGGAAGCCGCGACAAGATTGCCGGTGATCCCTTTGACTATCTGGCCAGAGCGCTGTCTTCCGATACGAACGGCAGCGACACGCCGCCCGCGGCCTGATATTCGGCGATCGCGCGCCCGCGTTTCGCCAATTCTTCCCCACTCAAATTGCAGCGATTGAAGCTGATGAAGCCGCAGGCGGCTGCCGCCCAGACGCGCCCGGTTCTTGCCGCGCTGTGGCTCTGATTCTCTCTCCAAGCCAAATCCCGATCTTTTAACGAACAGATTCGCCGTTGGAGGGACCAATCCCGGAGCGAATCGGGGAAAAATTGCGCAGTTATTCACCGCTTCTCCGTGAATTCGAAAACTCAACAAAAAAAGTATAAACCGCTTCTTATTATGCTGTTATGCCGCACTTGGATCATGATTTTGGCGTAGTGATATCAGTACAATTCTGTAGGCAAAAGATTTGCAAAGTGGAATAAAACAACATCTAATAAAATTTATTTATTTCGTACACCGAATTTAAAGAATGCAGTATCATTCAGCGCCATAAGCACCTAGAAACGTTTGACGGACATTTTAATTGCCAATAGGCATTGTCCTGGCTGAGTATTCGGGGGCTAATTGCCGTGTTCATAATTGTGGATGAGCGAGAGATCGTAACCAATGGCTACGCCTCTGGCTTCAAAAGAGAAGGCGTTTCTTCGCTCGGCTTGATGCCGGAAGAGTTCAGCGATTGGGTTACAACAACGCCGCAAGAAGAATTGGGTGCTGTTGACGCATTCCTGATAGGCGACTGTGAGGGTCGTCAAACCTATCCGCGTATCATCCGAAATCGGATTCGCCAGGCGCCGGTGCTCGCGCTTAACGAGAAGCCGAGCCTTGAGCTAACCCTAGAGTTGTTTGCCGCCGGCGTGGACGACGTTCTGCGAAAGCCTGTTCATGTTCGCGAGATCATGGCTCGCGTAGGAGCCATCCGGCGTCGCGCTACGGAAGATGCTGAGAACATGGATGTCGGCAATATCCGAGTGTTTTTCGATGGCCGGGATCCGGTGGTCGCGGGTGAGGAGTTTGCCTTGCCTCGTCGCGAGCGGCGTATCCTGGAATTCATGGCGCGCAATCACGGTCGCCGTGTAACCAAGACGCAGATATACAATGCGGTCTATGGTCTGATGAACGAGGACGTGGATGAGAGTGTTGTGGAGAGCCACATCTCCAAACTTCGCAAGAAGCTGAAGATGCAGCTTGGCTACGATCCGATCGAATCCGTTCGTTTTCTGGGCTACATGCTGAAAAAGGAAGATGAGCAGAGCTTGTGAATTCTCGGACCGGATGCGGAGGTGTTCTTCCCGCTTGGGCCTGTCCGAGGTCTGTCGCTCTGCCTCCTGCTTGACAAGCGGGCTCCAGCCCCTCAAAGGAGGGGCGACGATTTTCGGAAGAGTGGCCGAGTGGTTGAAGGCACCGGTCTTGAAAACCGGCAGGCGGGTGACCGTCTCGTGGGTTCGAATCCCACCTCTTCCGCCATTGCTCTCACCAAGCATATGATTCCGTTGGTGGTAATTCTCCTTGTGTGAAGTGGATCTCGCTCTTCTGGGGCGAGATTGCGCGAGGGGATGAGATCGATGGTCCATGCCTTGTTTCGCCGGAAGCCACATGAATGGCCCGCGCGGAAGTCGGTTCGCAAATTCGCTGACGCGTTCGCCACCGTCATTGCAGACCCATATAAGCGGGACGTGCCTTTCGGGTCTGGACGTTGCCTCGCGACGGTGTTTCAGGGCGGGCAATTGCCTCATTTCATTCCGCTTTGACATGTGAGGCCCCCGAGCGGACGCGTCTTGAACGTCTGTCCCATGCCAGATCGCGCGCATTCGCCGATCTCGGAGCAAACCCGCTGCATTGAACGATGAGACCGACAGATGACCGCAGTCCTTTCGGGACTGAGGTTTGCCGCCGTCCTGTTCATGGCGGAAATGGCGCTATTCTGAATCAGTTTCCAGCCTTCTGCGACGTCACGTTGCTGCTGGCCTTGCTGCAACATTGGCATCTGCCGCTGCGTCGTAATTGATTATTTTCAATGCTGAATATCCGCTCCGCATGATCGAATTGAGATAAGGAGCAGGCAGATCCTTGAAAAATCCGCGAAGAAGAAACCTCTTCGCGATGACCTATTTAGAGTTTGTCTTATTGGACCCGACTGCACCGGGTTGGCACACGATCCGGGAGGGGGCGTCATGCAATTTCAAAGTGTTCCGCTCAACGCGTTCAGGCTGGCAATTCGGATTGAAAGCAGGGGGCACCAATGACCGGGATCGTCAGGAATATCTCTCGTTTGATCGATGCGCGGAGCCTCTTGGGGATGCTCGCATTGGTTCTGGCCTTTGGGGCCCCGCTTTTCACCTCTCAGTCTGGCGCGCAGGAGCCTGCCCCGGAAGAGGCAGCCAGCGACAGCACGGCCGACCATTCCAAGTTCAAAATTCTCAATGGACCGTTCGCCAGCGGACAGGACGTCACGAAGGCCTGCCTGACCTGCCACAACGAAGCCGGCAAACAGGTTCAGGGATCGCTGCACTGGACATGGGACTACAAGCACGCCCGGACCGGCCAGACTCTTGGCAAAAGAAACGTGATCAACGCGTTCTGCGGCAATGTCGCGAGCAACGAGCCTCGGTGCACCAGCTGTCATATCGGATATGGCTGGGACGATATGCGCGAACCGCCACCTGCCGATGAAACGGCGGTGGATTGTCTCGTCTGTCATGCCGACAAAGAGCTCTATGCCAAGCTGGACAATCAGGCCGGACGTCCCGCCGTCGCCCCCTTCAAAGACGGTTCGAAGACGATCACGGGCGAGCAAGCCACCCCCATCGACTTGTCCGTCGCCGCCAGGAGCGTTGGTGCTCCGGGGCGCGAGAATTGCGGCCAATGCCATTTCTACGGCGGCGGCGGCGATAATGTGAAACACGGCGATCTCTCGTCCGCCCTCATGGCACCGGAGCGTTCCGTGGACGTTCATATGGCCAAAGACGGTGCGAATTTTGCCTGCTCAACCTGCCATGTCACCCATTCGCACAAGACCGCGGGCAGTCGTTACGACGTGGTGGCGAAGGATACGACGGGACGCGGCGGACCCGGAGCCTCGCGGGAGGCGGCAAGCTGTGAATCCTGTCACGGCACGAAGCCCCATCCGGGCAACTCGATCATCGCCACCAAGCTCAACCACCACACCGACCGGATCGCCTGCCAGACCTGTCATATCCCGTCTTTCGCGCGCGGCGGCGTGGCGACCAAGACCGCGTGGGACTGGTCGACTGGCGGCAAGCTGAAGGATGGCAAGCCCTATCACGAAGAGAACTTCGTGCAGAGCGACGGCAAGCATCTTCACACCTATCTGTCCACGAAGGGCGATTTCGAGTGGGGCGAGAATGTCGTGCCTTACTACGCCTGGTTCGATGGCGAGGTGAGCTACACATTGGCCGGCGACACGATCGACCCGACCAAGGTCGTCGAGATCAACGCGATCTCCGGGTCAGCCAACGATCCCGATGCCCGGATCTGGCCCTTCAAGCGGATGGTGGGACGGCAAGCCTACGACAAGAAGCTCAACCACCTTGTCTACAACAAGGTCTATGGGCCGGACACCACGACCGCCTTCTGGACGAACTTTGATTGGGCCAAGTCGATCAAGGCAGGGATGGACTACATGGGGGTGCCCTATTCGGGTGAGTTCGGCTTTGTCGATACCTTCATGTACTGGCCGATCACCCATATGGTCGCTCCCAAGGAGGATGCGCTGAAGTGTGGTGAGTGTCATTCGAAGGACGGGCGGCTTTCTGATGTGCCCGGGCTCTACATCCCGGGAGCGGCCCCGTTCTCCGACGCGACGAAGATCGGGCTCGGAATCCTGTTGTTTGTGATGATCGGCCTGCTGGGTCACATGGTCGTGCGTCTCGTGCGGTGCGGGAGGAAGGCAAATGGCTGAGCGCAAGGTCAAGATCTTCACGCGGTTCGAACGCTTCTGGCACTGGACGCAGGCGCTGCTCATCGTGACGCTGATGTTCTCGGGGCTCGGTGTCCACGGGCTGCATCATGCCCTGTATTTCGGTCAGGCGGTCACCCTCCACACCATTTCCGCCCTTTGTCTGATAGCCCTTTGGGTCTTCGCGATCTTCTGGCATCTGACCACGGGGACCTGGCGTCACTACGTGCCGGATATTTCGGGCCTCTGGCCGGTCATCCGCTACTACGCCTATGGCGTCTTCAAGTGCGAAGCGCACCCCTATCACAAGGGGTTCTGGCGCAAGCACAACCCACTTCAGGTGCTGGCCTATCTGGGGCTGAAGCTGGTTCTCTTCCCGACCATGTGGATCACCGGCATCGCCTATCTGACTTACGAGTTCTGGCAATCGACGCCGAATGCGTCCGCCAAGCTCGAACTGATAGCGAGCCTCCACCTGATCGCGGGCTACATGATTGTCAGCTTCGTCCTGATCCACGTCTATCTGCTGACGGTTGGGCACTTTTTCGAGCATGTCCGCCCGATGATCACCGGTGTGGACACGATCGATCTGACGCAGGAAGAGGAGGCCTATCTTGAGACCTCAGAGCCGCATCGCCTGAAGGGGTGAGCTCCTTGTGGCTCATCCCTCGTTTTCGCCGACCGCCAGGATCCGGTTCAAAAGATCCTGCGTGACCGAGCGCAACGGCTCGTTGCGGCGATGGAACGCGATGATCGAGATATCTGGAATATCGTGGACAGGCCGCCAGATTATGCCCGCGCGCTCGTAACCGCGCGCGGTCATTTCGTCCACGATCCCGATCCCGCCGCAACTGAGCACCAGCGCGCACACATTCGCACAAAAGGGCACCGTGCAGGATGGTTCATATGTGAGGCCGCCGCCCTGAAAGGCATCGCGAATGGATGAGCCCATGGGGGACCAGTCGGCGTCGTAACAGACCAATGGATGAGAGGCGATGTCCGAACACGAAAGCCGCTTTCGTGCGGCCAGCTCGTGTCCTTCGCGCATCACGGCAACAAGGGCGCTGCTCCCGACCATATGGGCATGAAACTCCACCTTCGGAGGTACGGCCATCTGCAGGCCAATATCGGCAATGCGAGAACGCAGGTCCTCGACCGGATCGTGGATCCGGATCTCGAGCGTCTTCTTCCAATTATCATAGCCCGCCGCCACGAGGGCCGGACCAAGATACCACTCCACCAATATGGGCGTTGCCGCGATAATCACGGGTTCCGCATATCGATCCCGCATGGCGGGTAGGCGTGACCTTATCCGCGCCTGCGTGGCAAAGATCGGCTTTGCCTGCTCGTAGATTTCCAGTGCCTCCGCCGTCGGCTCCAGCCTGTTTCCCGTGCGCTGGAACAGGGAAATGCCCAGCCGGCTTTCCAGCCGCTTCAGCTGCGCACTCACGCCGGGCTGAGAAATTCCCAGAACCCGCGCTGTCTCGGTGGTCGTTCCGACGCGCATGAGCGTACCAAACAGTTCCATTTCTCGAAGATTCATTATCAGCTCACTGATAGCAGGCCGCTTTTTATTGATTTTGTTTATGGATGTGAGCCGCCTCTAATATCAAGCCTGAATTGCGGGCGGATCAGGCCCGCGGAAAACCAGGAAAGCGGCCAGTTACCATGTTCTACCTCACCGACAGCGGCTGGAGCGAACGCTGTGAGACCGTAAAAGCGACGATTCTTGAACGTTTTGGCGCAGATGGCATTACCGAGGACGGTTTCGGCTTCGTGGCCTTGCGCGAGACGGGCAAAGGAAAGGCGCCCGCGGGCTACGCCCATAACGGCGACTGGCATTGCTATCCCTGCAGCCTGGTGAAGGCCTTTCATCTGATCCATGTGCTCAAAATTCTGGAAGACGAAAGGGTCTCGCCGCCGGTCGATCTCGATGATGCGATCCGCGACATGATCAAGTGGTCCTCCAACACCGCCACGAATTACGTGATCGATTTCGTGACCGGCACGACCGGCGACACCTATCTGGGTCGTGAAGAGTATGCGATCTGGGAAGAACAGCGAGAAGGCGTGAACCGGGTCTTCGCTGATCTGGGATGGCCTGAATGGTCCGGCTGCAATCTCAATCAGAAGCTGAACGGCGACATTCGCTATGGTCGGGAAGCGCAATTGGCCGGTGCTGACGGCAGTTATCTCAATTCGTTGACCCCTCATGCCTGCGCCCGGCTTTTCCATGAGCTGTTCTGCGGCGAGCTTCCCTTGCACGACACCAGCCGCAAGCGCGCCCAGGACACCCTGAAGCGCGATCGCGTCGGCCCTGATGCAAGCCTGCCTGCCTATCAGTTGGCCGAGTATCTGGGAGCCGGGATACCGGGCGAGGCAGACATATGGAGCAAGGCCGGTTTCACACCGTGGACCGGGGATCCGCGCACATCCTTTTACCGCCACGATTTGATGCGCGTCGCAATGCCCGATGCCGCTCCGGTCATACTGTCGATTATGACTAGAGGGGAGCAGATCAGCGACAACGGACCGAGGGTCTTTCCGCTGATCGGCGAGGTTCTCGCAAAATTGCTTGTTGATGCCCACTGACGAGTGGCTTGGGGGATCGTTATTCCCCTTTTTCTCAACGCCGATTGGGCGTAATGCGACCGGTGTCCTCTTCCTCGGGACCTTGGTCTTCTGTCCTGAAATGACCTTCCTGAACAAGAAACGGAGAAATTCATGTTTCTAAAGAAAAGACTGGGATTGCTGGCACTGGCGACGACGCTTGCAGTCGCCCCGGCAAGCGCAAAAACGCTTGTCTATTGTTCCGACGCCTCTCCGGAAGGCTTCGATGCCGCGCTTTATACCTCGATCACCACGTTTGACGCATCCTCGCGCCCGGTCTTCAACCGGCTCGTGGAGTTCAAGATCGGCACCACGCTTGTCGAACCTGGATTGGCGGAAAGCTGGGACGTCTCCGAAGATCGCAAGGAGTTCACGTTCCACCTTCGCAAAGGGGTGAAATTCCACTCCAGCGACATCTTCACGCCGACTCGTGACTTCAATGCCGACGATGTGCTTTTCAGCTTCAACCGTCAGCGTCTGGCGGACGATCCGTACCACAAGTATGCCGGTGGCAACTGGACCTACTTTGGCGCAATGGGGCTCGATGAGCTGATCAAGGACATCGTCAAGGTTGACGATTACACGGTCAAGCTGGTGCTGAACCGTCCCGAAGCGCCGATGCTGTCCAATCTGGCGATGGATTTCGCGACCATCCAGTCCAAGGAATATGCTGATCAGCTCATGGCTGCGGGAACGCCGGAACTGTTGAACCAGAAGCCCATCGGCACCGGTCCGTTCCGCTTTGTGGGCTACAAGCAGGGTTCGGTCATTCGCTATGCCGGCAACAAGGACTATTGGGCCGGTGCGCCTGCGCTCGACAGCCTGATCTTCGCAATCACCCCCGATGCCTCGGTGCGCTATCAGCGGCTGAAGTCCGGTGAATGCGATATCATGCCCTATCCGAACCCGGCCGACCTTGCCTTGATGCAGGAGGATCCGGCGATCAACGTGATGGAGCAGGAAGGGCTGAACCTCGGCTACCTTGCTTTCAACACCCTGCAGCCGCCGTTCGACAATCCCAAGGTTCGCAAGGCGCTGACCATGGCCATCGACAAGCAGGCCATTCTTGAGGCGGTCTATCAGGGCTCCGGCGAGATGGCGACGACGCCGCTGCCGCCCACGATCTGGTCGCACAATGCGGATGTGAAGCCCGCGCCATTCGACCCTGCCGCCGCAAAGGCGATGCTGGAGGAGGCCGGTGCGTCCGGCCTGGAAATGAAACTCTGGGCCATGCCGGTTTCGCGCGCCTACAACCCGAATGCCCGCCGCATGTCGGAAATGATGCAGGCTGACCTCGCCAATGTCGGCGTCAAGGCAGAGATCGTTTCCTACGAGTGGGGCGAGTATCTGAGCCGTGCGCGGGATCGCAATCGGGATGGCGCCGCGCTGCTGGGCTGGATCGGCGATAACGGGGATCCCGACAACTTCCTCGCCGTGCTTCTCGGCTGCGATTCCGTTGGCGGATCCAACACGGCCAACTGGTGTTATCAGCCCTATGAAGAGCTGATCCAGAAGGCGAAGATCACCTCGGATGTTGCTGAGCGAACAAGTCTTTACGAAGAGGCGCAGGTCATCGTGGCCGATCAGGCTCCGATCCTTCCGATTGCCCATTCGGTTGATTTCATGCCGATGGCCGTGAAGGTGAAGGGCTACAAGATCCACCCGATGGGCACGCACAATTTCTACGGCGTCGATATCGAGTAGCGAGCGCGTAAGCGACATCGCGCGAGACGGAAGAAAGCGGCGGGACCCGGACAGGTTCCGCCGTTTTGCGTTCGGCCCCCGGTGTTTGGTGGTTTGCTATGGGGGGGTGATACCTTACGTGTCATCGGACCGGAGAGATCACCCCCCGGACAGCCAGTTGCGGGGCGCTGCTTGCAGTGACGCCCCTATCACCCGCGGCACTTATGCAGGCTGTTAAACGGGATTTTTCAGGGCAATATGGGCGACCGGATCAGGCGCCCAAGCCACCCCTTTTTCATCGTGAGGATTATCGAATGAAGAGCCTCAATCCGTATTTTATCACCATCGCCGCTTTTCTGTTTTCCCTTGGCGCGCAGGCCAATGACACCTCTGCCACCATAGCCTCCGGTGGGTTGGAATTCGTTCAGCAGGAGGCTGTGGCGATGTTGCAGGAAGACCTCCACATCACGCCCGAGCGCATCGACGTGCGCTATGTGTTTCGCAATGAAAGCGACAGGGACATCACCACGCTTGTGGCCTTTCCGCTTCCCGATATCGGAGCGATCACCGACTTCAGCAATCCCATTCTTCCCGATCAGGACGCGGTAAACTTCATCGACTTCGCCACCAGGGTGAACGGGCAACCTGTCGAAATGGCGCTCGACCAGCGTGCGATTGCGCTCGGCGTGGATCGAACCGCCATGCTGCGGGAATATGGCCTGCCGCTGGAGCCCTACAAGTCCTCCACCCATGATGCCCTGGCGGCCTTGCCCCCGGACCAGAAGGCACAGTTGCGGGTGGTCGGGCTTCTTCGCGATGATTTCGACTACGAGGAGGCCGGCTGGACGATGCACACGACCTATTACTGGGAGCAGACCTTTCCGGCGGGGCGTGAGGTGGTGATCGAGCACAGTTACAGGCCCGTGGCGGGGCGCAGCGTGGCCGCACCGCTCGGATACGGCGATCCGCAGGGCGAGACGGCGCAACAGGCAAAGGCCGCCTATTGCATATCCGATGATCTGGCGACCTCCATCGAGATCAACAAGCCGCGGACGAAGGATGAATATGGCATGCCCTATACGAGTGCCACGGTGGAATACATCCTGAAGACCGGGGCGAACTGGTCCGGGCCGATCCGCAAGTTCAACCTCACCGTGGAAGCGGCAAGTCCTGCCCATTACGCTTTTCTCTGCCTGGATGGGGTTCGCCGCATTTCCCGATCCACGCTGGAATTGAGCGAGAAGGATTTCTGGCCGCAGCGGGATCTCGACATTCTTTTCATCGAACCCGCCGAAGGGAACTAATGGCGCGCTCACGAGTGCTGCTTCCTGCGGCAGTCGCCATCTCGGGGCGCGCCCCGCGAGCCCATCGCTTGCAATGATCTCGGTTCGCCTGCATCAAGACGCGGCTGATTAAGGGACTATGCGGGAGATCTGACCGGTGGACTACAACGAGATACTCGATGGCGAGATGCGCGCGTTCATAGATGAAACGCTATCCTTCTATCCCGACGATCTGGAACCCGGTGACTGGTCTGCCCAACGTGCCGTCTACGACCGCATGGCTGCTCATTTCCACGCGGGCAGGCCGCAGGGGCTGTCCATTGCCGATCGCACTGTCTCTGGCGTCCCGGTGCGCATCTATGGACCGGCAAGCGACACCGTCATTGTCTATGCGCATGGCGGGGGATTCGTTCTGGGCGGACTGGAAAGCCACGACGATGTCTGCGCCGAGATCGCCGCTGAAACGGCTGCCCGTGTTGTGTCGGTCGACTATCGACTGGTGCCGGAGCATCCCCATCCCGCCGCCTATGACGATGTGCTCGCGGTTGTGAGGGAACTCGCCCGCAATCATCGCATCGTCCTCTGCGGGGATAGCGCTGGCGCAATGATCATGGGCTCGATCGCGGGGACGTGGTCAGCGCCTGCCTTGCTGGGGCAGGTTCTGATCTATCCCGATCTCGGCTACAAGCCGGAAGGCGGCAGCTACGAGACCCACGCATACGCGCCCTTGCTAAGCCGCGAGGAGTGTCTCAGCTACGGTGATCTCCGCCATGGCCCGACGGACGATCCGACGGCCAATCCCTCGCGCGGCAACCTGACAGAGCTTCCCCCGACCTGGCTTTTTCCTGCCGAATGCGATCCGCTCCACGATGATTGCCTGCGCTATCGTGATCAGGCGAGGATGGCTGGCAGGGAGGTCGAAGTCCGCACCGGGCAGGGGCTCGTCCATGGATGGCTCCGCGCCCGCCATCGCAGTGCGCGGGCCCGTGAAGAGTTTGCGGTGATCTGCGACCGGCTGCGTCGTGCCATCTGAGCGGGCAATAGGGCGGCCGTGGCCGTTTCCCATGCACTCTTCGCCGCTTCGTTGGTTTTTCAATCCCGCTTGCGAGGCCGCCCCCTAGTTCTCCGACCCCTCGAAAAGCGGTCGGGTGTTCGCGGGGTGGATGGTTTTCTGATATTGGCGGATCGGCTGGCCGAAGACCCTTCGGAAGGCTTTGGTCAGCGAGGCCGCATCCGCGTAACCACAACGAAATGCGATTTCCCGAAGGTCCAGATCGGTATTTTCAGACAGCTCGCGCGCATTGGATAGCCGGAGCTGCTGGTAGTACTGGCCTGGTGACATGCCGAGCTCGGCGCGAAACAGCCTGTTGAGCGAGCGTGGCGAGATGTGTGCCCGTTCGGCCAATGCGGGAAGCGATAGCGGATGTTCGATCGTTTCCGCCATGATGGAAATGACCGGCTCCACGCGGCCCTTGCGGAGCGTGTGCAAGGCTGTGGGCGTCCGCTCTTCCTGCCTTTGAAGTGTCCCGTCCGATGTGAACATCGATGATGCCATGTAGGCCTTCGCCGGTCCGAACCGCTCCTTGATGAATGCCAGGCTCAGATCCAGCGCGGTGGAGGCTCCGCCACAGCTCCAGAATTTCCCCTCCATGACATTTTTTTCCTGGGTGACCTGAATGTGAGGATAGGTCTCGGCGAATTCCGACATGATCGCCCAATGCATGGTGACCGTCAGTTCATCGAGCAGGCCGGTCGAGGCCAGAAGCCAGACGCCTGCATCCGCCCCCACCACGATCTGCGACTGGCGCACGAGCTGCATGACCAGTCTCTGGTTTTCCGGCGTCGGATGTTGGCGATAGCCATTGCTTGAGATCACGACCAGAAGGTCGGAGGCCTCAATGTCTTCAATCCGCGCATTCGGGGTGAGATGCAGATTTGAGGAACTGGGAACAGGGCCATCCGTGGGCGTCACGACCCGCCATTCGATCTCGTCCTGATAGAGCTCGCGCAGCATTCTTATCGGTTCAAGCAGGCAGGAGAGAACGAGGTTTGAGAAGCCCTCGAAGAGCAGAAATGTGACTTTCATGCCGTAATGTGTCCAAAGAAGACAAATAATTGGCAATATAGGACAATAGATAGCGAGGCCACCAGCCTATTATCTCCATGTCAATTCGTTTTGACCCCTATGCGGCTCCCCCCGGTCGCTTGATGGGTCGGTTGGACGATCCGATGCCATGTCGGCCCTGACGAGGGTTTCGCCGCCTGCGGCGCGCGCAAAGACCCCGGCAACGGATCCGCCCATGAACCTGCGCGCTGATCGTATCGCGCATTCTCGGGTTTATGACGCGCGCACACGCCGAGTGGTCCGGCCGTTAATACCAGCATGAACGCGCTTCGCGGCGCCTAACTGCGAACGGTCCTGCTCTGCATCCGGTGTCTGGCGCCATTGCATTGCAACGATCTGAACGAAAAAGCGCAAGGCCCCGTGTTCGGGTTTTGCGGACGTGTGTACCGGGCCATGCGGGGCGTTCCGCAGGGACAGGACATGTGCGCCCAGTCGCCGGGCTATGGCCTGCTGTGCGCAAGCGTATCCGCAAGCCTTTGCGAATGAAAAAGTGAGCCCGAGGCGTATCCCGAAAATGGGATGTGGCGGGATACGGAAAACGAAACCATGGCAGCCGCCATCGAACGATGCGGAGGCTGTGGACCACAAGCGGACGATACATGCCAATAACAATGAATCGCGAAGTCTTCATCACTTGCGCCGTAACGGGATCTGGCAGCACACAGGATCGCTCCCCCCACGTGCCCCGCAGCCCCAGGGAAATCGCGAACAGCGCCATCGATGCGGCAAAAGCGGGCGCGGCGATTGTCCATTGTCATGTGCGCGATCCCGAAACCGGGGCTCCGGCGCGTCTCCCCGCACTTTACCGTGAAGTGACAGACCGTATTCGCGATGCGGAGATCGATGTCGTTCTCAACCTCACCGCCGGTATGGGGGGCGACATCACCTTTGGGCCCTGCGAAGCACCCTTTCCCGTCAACGAGGCGGGGACCGACATGATCGGTGCCAGCGAACGCATGGTTCACATCGCTGAATGTCTGCCGGAGATCGCCACACTCGATTGCGGCTCGATGAATTTCGCCGAGGCGGACTACGTGATGGTCAACACACCCGGCATGTTGCGCGCCATGGGATCGATGATGACGTCACTCGGTGTGAAGCCCGAAATCGAGGCGTTCGACACGGGCCATCTCTGGTTCGCCAAGGAGCTGGTGAGGGAAGGGACGCTGGACCAGCAGGCGCTCGTGCAGCTCTGCATGGGCGTTCCGTGGGGCGCGCCGAACGATCTCAACACATTCATGGCGATGGTCAACAACGTGCCGCAGGACTGGCACTGGTCTGCATTCTCTCTTGGCCGTGATCAGTTGCCTTATGCGGCGGCTGCGATCCTTGCCGGGGGCAATGTTCGCGTCGGACTTGAGGACAATCTCCACCTGAAGAAGGGCGTACTCGCAACAAACGCGCAGCTGGTGGAAAGTGCTGTGACGATTGCTGAAAACATGGGCTGCCGGATCGTTGGTCCGCAGGAGGTCCGAGAGAAACTCGGCCTCGTGAAGCGCGCGCCGGGGAGCGCAAGCTGATGGAGGCCGCAATGACCACGGGTGCAAATGCCAAAGTCGCCGCGATTGTTGGCGGTGGTGTGATCGGTGGGGGATGGGCTGCGCGGTTCCTGTTGAACGGCTGGGACGTGCGGATTTTCGATCCCGCGCCGGAAAGCCGTCGTCAGATTGGCGAAGTCATCGCGAATGCCCGTCGCACGCTGCCCGCGATTTATGATCGTGCTCTGCCGGAAGAAGGCAAACTAACCTTTTGCGAAACGCTCGAAGACGCGTTGAAGCAGGCATGCTGGATCCAGGAGAGCGTGCCGGAACGTTTGCCCTTGAAACAGGTCGTCCATGCCGCGATTGCCACCGCTGCAAGGCCGGATGCCATTGTCGGGTCCTCGACCTCTGGTTTCAAACCGTCGGAACTGAACGATCGCGGAACCAAGGCCATCGTCGCGCATCCGTTCAATCCGGTTTACCTGCTGCCTCTGGTGGAACTGGTCGGCGACAAGGCCGCTTGCGAGCGCGCATCCCGGATCTTGCGGTCCATCGGCATGTATCCGCTCATCGTGGAAAAGGAAATCGACGCCCATATCGCGGATCGCCTTCTGGAGGCTGTCTGGCGCGAGAGCTTATGGCTCGTGAAGGACGGGGTCGCCACAACGCGCGATATCGACGAAGCGATCCGCATGGGGCTTGGCCTGCGCTTTGCCCAGATGGGCATCTTCGAGACCTACCGCATCGCAGGCGGCGAAGCGGGCATGAAGCACTTTCTGGCCCAGTTCGGCCCGGCGCTGAAATGGCCCTGGACCAAGCTGATGGACGTGCCGGAATACAACGATGAACTGGTGGAGCTGATCTCCGCCCAGTCGGACACCCAGTCCGGCGGCTATTCCATTCGCGAACTGGAACGCCAGCGCGACGACAACCTCGTCGGCATTCTGCGGGCGCTTCGGGTCAACAAGGCTGCGGCGGGCAATGTCATCGCCGCGCATGAGACGTCGCTTGTCGTTGATGGTGAACGCGATGGCCTGCCAGTCACGTTGCGACGTCAGGTTCCGCCGTCATGGACCGACTATAACGGCCACATGAACGAGACCTTCTATCTGGAGGCCGGCTCCAAGGCGACCGACGGGTTCATGGAGCGGATCGGTGCGGATGAAGCCTATATCGCGCGGGGCCTGAGTTATTTCACCGTGGAAAGCCACGTTCGCTACCTCGACGAGGTGCATGGGGGCGACATGCTGACAGCAACGACCCAGGTGCTGAACGGCGAAGGCAAGAAGCTGCACCTCTATCACCGGCTTTTCCGCGGAGATGGCGCACTCGCAGCAACCGTCGAGACGTTGCTGCTTCACACCGACCTCACAGCCCGCGCCAGCTGTCTGCCTGCGCCCGAAGTCGCCCAACGGCTGGCAGCCTATGCGGCGGCGCACAAAAATCATGAAAAGTCGGGAGCAGGGCGGTTTGTCGGTGAACCCAACAAGCGGCGGGAGGAGGCACCTACGACCGCCTGACCGACATTGCCCGGAAATCCGGATGAGGCTCGTCCATCCAGAAAGATGCCGCTCGGTTTGAGGCTTGCGAGCCACCTCGATTACGAAGCGCACCAGAGAACGAAACGGACAGATCACCATGAGCGATTACATCAAATATTTGACCAGGTTGACAGCCGCAGGCGGCATGTCGCGTCGCGAATTTCTTGGCCGCACATCTGCCCTGGGCGTCGGCGCCATTGCGGCGAATTCCATGCTCGGTCAGGCCGTTATGGCCGCGGGGCCGGTCAAGGGAGGCCTGCTGAAACTCGGTCTCGCCGCCGGTCAGAGCACGGACAGCCTCGACCCGGCCATTGCCGCGAACACCGTGACCTTCATGGTTCAGCGCGCCTGGGCCGAAGCCCTGCTCGAAGTGAACCCGGACGGGACGCTCTCGCCGCGTCTTGCGGAATCCTATGACAGCTCCCCGGACGCGAAGACCTGGACCTTCAAGATCCGCAAGGGCGTGGAGTTCCACGACGGCAAGACCCTGACTGCCGAGGATGTCAGCGAGACGCTGCTGCGACATTCCGACGAAAACTCAAAGTCCGGCGCGCTCGGCGTGATGCGCGGCATCGAGAAGATCAGCGTGGACGGCGACAATGTCGTGGTGGACCTCAAGGCCCCGAACGCAGATCTGCCCTATCTGATGTCGGATTTCCACCTGATGATCCAGCCGGGTGGCGGTCGCGAGAACCCGAATGCCGCCATCGGCACCGGCGCCTACAAGCTCGTGGAGCATGAAGCGGGCGTTCGCTACACCTTCGAGCGCAATCCGAACTACTGGGACAGCGAGCGGGGGCACTTTGAGTCCGTTGAAATGGCTGTCATCAACGATGACACCGCCCGTAATTCCGCTCTCCAGTCCGGGCAGGTTCATGTCGTGAACCGCGTCGCTCCGAAGGTCGCGGGGCTTCTGGGACGCGTTCCCGGCATTTCGGTCAAGAACGTTTCGGGCCGTGGCCACTATGTCTTCATCATGCATTGCGACACCGCGCCCTTCAATTCGCGCGACCTTCGCAACGCCCTGAAATACGCCATCAACCGCGAGGAGATGGTGGAGAAGATCCTGCGCGGCTATGGCTCTGTCGGCAATGATATGCCGGTCAACGGCACCTATCCGCTGTTCGATGAGAGCATCCCGCAGCGCCATTATGACCCGGAAAAGGCGGCAAGCCTCTACAAGAGCTCCGGCCACGACGGCAGCCCGATCGTGCTGGAAGTCGCGGACGCAGCGTTCCCGGGCGCAGTCGATGCAGCCCAGCTTTTCCAGCAAAGCGCCAAGGCCGCCGGTATCCCGCTGGAGCTGAAACGCGTTCCCGATGACGGGTATTGGTCGGATGTATGGAACAAGAGGCCCTTCTGCGCGTCCTACTGGGATGGCCGTCCCGTTCAGGACCAGATGTACTCCACGGCCTATCTGTCTACTGCCGACTGGAACGACACGCGTTTCAAGAACGAGAAGTTCGACAAGCTGCTTGGCGAAGCCAAGGGGGAGTTGGACACGGCCAAGCGCAAGGCGCTCTACTCGGAAATGGGGATGCTTGTGCGCGACGAGGGCGGCCTGATCGCGCCGATGTTCAACGACTTCATCGAAGGCGTTTCGGACAAGGTCCAGGGCTGGGAGAAGAACGGTGTGTTCCAGCTCATGAACGGTCTCGTCACGACCAAGTGCTGGTTCGCCTGAGGACAGCACATGAGCCCCGCAATAGGAAAATTGTTGGCCCAGCGGATCCTGCTGGGCCTCTTCCTGATACTTCTTTCATCCCTCCTGATCTTCGCCGGAACGCAGATGCTGCCCGGCGACGTGGCACAGGCGATCCTCGGTCAATCGGCGACACCGGAAGCGCTCGCCAATCTGCGTGCGGAGCTTGGGCTCAACACGCCGATTTACCAGCGCTATCTCTCCTGGTTGATCAACCTGCTGCATGGCGATCTGGGGACCTCCCTCACCAACGGCCAGGATATCGCTGCCGCGATCGGACGAAGGCTCTCCAACACGTTGCTGATGGCGGGCGTTGCGGCGGCCATTTCGGTGCCGCTTGCGATCTCGCTCGGGCTGATTTCGGTGCTTTATCGCAACCGCTGGCCCGACAAGCTGATCTCAGCCGTCACGCTTGCCTCGATCTCGGTGCCGGAGTTCATGCTGAGTTACATCCTCGTCTTCTATTTCGCGGTGAAATTCGGCCTTGCGCCTTCGGTGGCGATGATCAACCCGCACATGTCATTGCTCGACAGGTTGCATGCCATCGCACTGCCGGTGGCGGTTCTGGTTCTGGTCGTTCTGGCGCACATGATGCGCATGACCCGCGCCGCACTGCTGAACGTCATGCAGTCGGCCTATATCGAAACCGCGGAACTCAACGGGCTGGGTCGTCTGAAAATCATCTGGCGGCACGCCATGCCCAATGCGGTCGCGCCCATCGTCAACGTGGTCATGCTGAACATGGCCTACCTGATCGTCGGCGTGGTCGTGGTGGAGGTCGTCTTCGTCTATCCCGGCATGGGGCAGTATCTGGTCGATCACGTCTCCAAGCGTGACGTGCCGGTGGTTCAGGCCTGCGGGATCATCTTCGCCGGTGTCTACATCTTCCTGAACATGCTGGCTGACGTGTGCTCCATCCTGGCGAACCCGAGGTTGAGGCATCCCAAATGAAAAAAATCCCTTTGCCATCCTTGCTCGGTCTCACGGTCACCGCGACCTTCTTCGCCGTCGCTTTGCTGGCCCCGGTTATTGCGCCCTATGGGGTGAGTGAAGTCGTTGGCGACGTGTGGGAGCCCGCCTCCGCTTCCTACTGGCTTGGCACCGACAATATCGGCCGCGACCTGCTTTCGCGGCTCATCTACGGCGGACGCACCACGATCTTCGTTGCGCTCGTGGCCACAATGCTCGCCTTCGCCGTCGGTACGGCGCTCGGTCTTCTCGCTGCCGTCGTCGGCGGCTGGGTCGATCATCTCCTGTCGCGCCTTGTCGATCTGATGATGTCTATCCCCTCGCTGATCTTCGCACTGGTGGTGCTGTCGGTCATGCCCGTGACGATCCCGGTGCTGATCGTCGTGATCGGCCTTCTGGAATCCACCCGCATGTACCGCCTGTCGCGGGCCGTCGCCGTGGACCTCGCGGTCATGGACTTCGTGGAAGCCGCGAAACTGCGCGGGGAGGGGCTTCGCTGGGTGATCTTCCGCGAAATCCTGCCCAACGCACTTTCGCCGCTGATTGCGGAAATGGGAATGCGCTTCATCTTCGTCGTGCTTTTCATCTCCACGCTCTCCTTCCTCGGCCTGGGCATCCAGCCGCCCGCTGCCGACTGGGGCGGCATCGTGAAGGAAAACAAGGACGGGATCGTCTACGGCATTCCCGCAGCTCTCCTACCCGCCGTTGCCATCGCGGCCCTGGCCATTTCGGTCAATCTCGTTGCCGACTGGATCCTTGAACGCACCACGTCCCTGAAAGGAGGCCGCAATGGATGACACGCTCCTTGAAATCGAGGGCCTGAAGATCGAGGCGACCGCTTATCCGCCCGGTGAAAAGCCCCAACGGATCACCATCGTCGACGGCGTTTCGCTGAGCCTTGAAAAGGGCAAGGTCCTGGGCCTCATCGGGGAATCCGGGGCGGGCAAATCCACCATCGGCCTCTCCGCCATGGGATATGGGCGCGGCGGTGTCCGTCTGTCCGCCGGCTCAATCCGCCTGAACGGGCGTGAACTGCGCAAAGCCAGCGGCGCGACATTGCGTAGTGTGCGCGGATCGGAGGTCACCTATGTGGCGCAATCCGCCGCGGCTGCCTTCAACCCGGCCCGAAAACTGATGGATCAGGTTATCGAGGCGACGGTGGAACATGGGCGAATGAGCCGGGCGGAAGCAATGACCCGTGCGGTCGAGCTTTTTCGCCGCCTCGATCTGCCCGACCCGGAAACCTTCGGCGATCGCTATCCCCACCAGGTCTCCGGCGGGCAGCTTCAACGCGCCATGACGGCGATGGCGCTGTGCCCGAAACCCGATCTTGTCGTCTTCGATGAACCAACGACGGCGCTCGATGTGACCACACAGCTTGGTGTGCTTCAGGCAATCAAGCGTGCGATCCGCGATTTCGAGGTCGCAGCGATGTATATCACCCACGATCTGGCCGTCGTTGCCCAGATCGCCGATGACATCATGGTGCTGCGCGGCGGCGAGATGGTGGAATATGGTTCCTGCGAGCAGATCATTACTGACCCGCAGGAGGAGTACACCCGCGATCTGGTGACCGCGAAGAGCGGTGAAAAGCAGGAGCAGCACCCGGACGGCGAGCCGCTTCTTTCCATCCGCAATGTCAGCGCCCGCTATCGAAGCCTCAATTTCGACGTGGTGCGCAACATCAGCCTCGATGTTGCGCCCGGCACCACCCTTGCTGTGGTGGGCGAAAGCGGATCGGGAAAATCCACGCTTGCTCGCGTGGTGACGGGTCTGCTGCCACCCCATGAAGGCGAGGTGGTTTTCGATGGGCGTCCTTTGTCTGCGAACCTGAAGGGCCGCACCAAGCAGGACCTTCGCGAACTCCAGATGATCTACCAGATGGCCGATGTCGCGATGAACCCGCGTCAGACGGTCGGCACGATCATCGGACGTCCGCTGGAGTTCTACTTCGGCTACAAGGGCGCGGAACGGCGCAAGCGGGTGATCGAACTGCTCGACAAGATCGAACTTGGCGAGGAGTTCATCGACCGCTATCCGGCAGAGCTTTCCGGCGGTCAGAAGCAGCGCGTGTGCATTGCACGGGCGCTGGCGGCGGAACCGAAACTCATCATCTGCGACGAGGTGACAAGCGCGCTTGATCCTCTGGTCGCCAAGGGCATCCTGAAGCTCCTGCGCGATCTGCAGAAGAAGGAAGGCGTCTCCTACATCTTCATCACCCATGATATCGCAGCCGTGCGCGAAGTCGCCGACACGATTGCCGTCATGTACCAGTATGAGGTGGTTCGTTATGGCGGCAAGAAGGAAGCCCTCAGCCCGCCTTATGACGACTACACCGAGCTTCTTCTGCGCTCGGTGCCGGAGATGCGCCTTGGTTGGCTCGAAGACACGCTGGAGGCGCTGAAAATGCACCTTCCTTCCGAACACCCGGCACCGGAGGCGGCCTGAGGGGCCATCTCCCTGATCCTGACCTTTCGACAGTAAAGGAGCCTGAAGTGGCACAGTCCCGTCAGGACGCATCGCCGCGCACAGCCATGGTCACCGGCGCGGCGTCGGGCATCGGGCGCGCGATTGCAAGCCTGCTGAGCGCACGTGGCTGGCAGGTTCACATTTGTGACGCGGATCGAGACGCCATTGCCCGGATGCGCGACGAAAATCCGGCCATTGAAGCAAGTGTCTGCGATGTGTGTGATGCGATGCGGGCTGCTCAGACGGTTGAGCGGATGCTGGAAAAGACCGGCGGGCGCCTCGATCTCCTCGTCAACAATGCTGGAACATCCGGCATGAATGCGCCCCTTGAGGAGATCGATCCCGACGACTGGCGGCGCACCCTGGATGTGAACGTCAACGGCACATTCAACTTCCTGCGCGCGGCCATTCCGGTCATGAAGCGGGCAGGAACAGGGACGATCGTGAATATCGCCTCCACGGCGGCGCTTTTCGGCTATCCCAACAGATCGCCCTATGCGGCGGCGAAATGGGCGCTGATCGGCATCACCAAGACGCTCGCCATGGAACTCGGCCCGCACAACATCCGGGTCAATGCAATCTGTCCGGGCTCCGTCGAAGGTCCGCGCATCGACGGCGTGATCGAGCGTGATGCCAGAACCCGCGGCGTGGCACCGGATGCGGTGCGTCGTCTGTATGAGGGCCAGGTCTCCATGCGCCGCTTTGTAAGCGCCGACGATATAGCCCGCATGTGCGCCTTTCTGGCATCAGATGATGCTGGCATGGTGTCGGGGCAGATTGTGGCTGTGGATGGTCACACGGAAACCCTGTCGAACCCTCTTTGACGGAGCCTTTCATGAAAGCCGTTTGTTTCGAGAAATTCGGCAAGGCCGCCGATGTGTTGCAAGTCGTCGAGATCGACAAGCCGGAGCCCGGCGAGGGAGAGGTGCTGGTGCGCCTCCATGCGAGCGCGCCCAATCCCTCCGACGTCAAGAAACGCATGGGGTCGTTTCCGAACCTCGTGGACGAAGGATACGTCATTCCGCACAGCGATGGCGCAGGCGTGATCGAGGCCGTTGGCGCCGGTGTGTCTCAAGCCCGTATCGGCGACCGGGTGTGGATCTTCAACGCGCAGTTCGGCAGGCGTTTCGGAACGGCGGCTGAATATGTCAGCGTCCCGTCTGCCCACGCGCCGAAGCTTGCGGAGGAAGCGGATTTCGAAATCGGCGCCTGTCTCGGCATCCCGGCCATGACCGCCCATCGCTGCGTCTTTGCCGATGGACCGGTGGAGGGGCAGACCATTCTCGTCACGGGGGGCGCGGGCCGGGTTGGATACTACGCCATCCAATGGGCCGCCAACGCAGGGGGCCGCGTCATTGCCACAGCCAGCAATGCGGACGATGAAGCCGCCTGCCGCGAGGCCGGGGCACAGATCGTCATCAATCACCGCAAGGAGGGCTGGCCGGATCTGTTGCTGGAGGCGACCGGCGGGGAAAAGGTCACCCGCGTCATCGACGTGGAATTCGGGGCCAATCTGGAGAAGGTTCTGGACGTCATCGCCACCGGCGGGGTGATCGCCACCTACTCATCGACGCAAGAGCCCACGCCGTCGCTTCCCTTCTTTCGCATGATGTATCTGGATCTCACGATCCGGATGGTGATCGTCTATGCGATGCCGAGGGCCGCGAAGGAGGCGGCAATCGCCGATATCGACGCCGCGTTGAAAGCTGGCAAGCTGAAGCATCGCATCGCCGAGACCTTGCCACTGGATGAATGCGCAAGGGCGCATGAGATCATCGAGGCGAGCAAGATTCGTGGCTCGGTGGTTCTGACGATCTGAATATCGCAAACAAGCCGTACCAGATGCTGGCCCGGTCGGGAGCGATCGGACCATTTCTCATTCAGGCGCCAGACCTTCAGGCGGGCCGCACTCTCGTCTTGGCGCGCAGGCGCTGATCGGCCTCATCCGCCAGCAAGCGCCCGAGCGGTGTCAGACGCAGGCTGCCTGCCGTCTGCTCAACAAGCCCTGCGCGCAGGAGCTTCGTGCCGGTTGCCAATGTGATGTGACTTCCGCCCGCCTGCTGTCTCCAGCCGTTTCGAACCCTCCAGAGCGGGCGGCTCCGCAAATTGGCGAGAACCGTCTGCTGCGCCTTCGTCAGATCCGACAGGCTTATGAGCCCGTCAACTCCCTCTTGCATGACCATTCGCGCTTCCCTCCGCGATCAACCATGACCGTGAAGTATCGTAGCGTATTGCGCGATTTTGACCAGTGCCTGCGCTTATCCGCCTTGCAGAAGCCCGGGCAGCAGACCCACGACTTGCGGAAAGACCGCAAGGAAGAAGACAAAGCACAGCATGATAATGAAGAACGGAAAGGCCGCCCGCACCACCCGCGTCAGCGGCTCACGCGTCAGCCCCTGAAGTACGAACAGGTTCATCCCCACCGGCGGAGAAATCTGCGCCAGTTCCACCATCAGGATCAGGAATACGCCGAACCAAACCTTGTCATAACCAGCCGAGACGACGAGCGGCAGGACAATGGGGATGGTCATCACGATGATCGACATGCCTTCCAGGAAGCTTCCCAGAATGATGTAAACCACCATCAGGAGCACGATCAGCCCGAGCGGGGGCAGGTTGAGCCCGTTTATAAAGGCGGAGACCGCTTGCGGCATTCCCAGAAAACCGATGGCCGAGGCAAGAAAACTCGCCGCTGCGATGATCAGGCCCAACATGGCGACCGTTCGTGCCGTTCCGGTCGCAGCATCGCTCAAGGCACGCCAGGTCAGCGACCGCTCTAGCGCCATCAGGACCATTGTCACAAGCACCGCCACGGCGGCGGCCTCCGTCGGGCTCGCGATCCCGCCATACATGGACCCCAGTATGGAGCCGATCAGCACGATGAAGGGGAGCAGTGCCGGCAGCCCCGCCAGCCGCTCTCTCCAGATGCGGGAGTTGTCGCCGGTGTGTTTCGGCACGATGTTCGGGCGCAGTTTTGCAAGAACCGCGATGAACCCCATGAAGCAAAGCGTCAGAAGTGCGCCAGGAAGAATGCCGGCGGTGAACAACTTCAGGACGGATGTCTGGGAGAGAACCCCATAGACGATCATGACGATGGAGGGAGGGATCAGGAACCCGAGCGTCCCCGCACCGGCCAGCGTACCAATGGTAAGGCGACGATCATATCCGCGCCCGTCCAGCTCGTTGATCGTGATGCGTCCGACGGAGCTGGTGGTTGCAGCGGAGGAGCCGGAGACAAGCGCAAAGAATGCGCAAGCGAGAATGTTGGTGTGCAGCAATCCGCCGGGCAGGCGCCGTACCCACGGCTCCAGCGCAGAAAACAGCCCGTCGATAAAGCGTGAGCGAAAAAGCAGCTCCGCCATCAGAATGAAAAGCGGCAGGGCAAGCAACTCCGCCGACGAAACACCATTCCAGATCGACTGCGCCAGCAGTTTCTCAACCGGAATGGAGCGGAAGATTTCAAGACTGAATATGCCCACGCCCATGAGGCCCAGGGACACCCACACTCCGGACGCCAGAATTGCCAGGAGCGAGATCATTGCGACGATGGAAGGTAATGGCATGCGGCAGGTCAATCCATGATGGGGGCGCGGTCGCCGTCGCGCATGTTGTCAATTTCCGGCTCACTGCCGAGGGCAAGGTGAACAAGGCGCAATGCAATCTGCACCGTCAGCAGGACAGCCCCGAAAGCCATGAAGCCCGCCGGATAAATCAATGCGATATCGGTGGTTGAACCCGAGGTTCGTCCGGTTCGCCAATAGCTCCACGCCAACAGCACAAGGGCGTTGGTCATATAAGTGGAGATGGCAAGCCCGATCAGCGTCGCAAACCATTCGAAAGCGCGCGGAAACACGGATTGCAGCAAAGTCACGCGGATGTGGCCGCCGGTACGAAGCGTCCAGGCCGAACCGAGAAAGATCGCCGCCATATGGAGGTAGACCGAAACCTCCCAGACGAAGGTGAGACTGATGGAAAACAGGTTGCGCAGCACGATCTCGCTGACAACAAGCCCGGCCATCAGAAAAATCGCAAAGCCGGACAGCACCGCCAAAGCTCTGGAAAAACGGTCGATCAAAGTAAGCAACGCCATCTGTTCCGGTTCCCTCTTCCGTCGTGGCATTTTTACTGGTCGATAGTAGGCAGTCGTCGATGTGACCCGCCCCAGGCCGAAACCCGGGGCGGGCCCAATACAGGTTATTCCGGCTTGAAGCCGTCCACGATGGCCTTTGCTTCGTCGCCCATCTTATCAAGGATAGCCTGACGCAGCGGCGCGGCGCGATCACGCAATTCCGCACGCAGAGCATCGCTGATCTTGCCAAGGGTGATCCCGTGCTCCTTCAGGATCGCCATGTTCTTGGCATCTTCGTCTTGAGCGGCCTGCCAGAACTTCGGTTCGACCTGGGCGGAGATTTCCAGGATCGCCTTCTGGTCCGCTTCGCTCAAAGCGTTCCAGGCATCAAGGTTCACCGTCATCGCATTGATGTTCCAGGTCTGACGGGTCGGGAAGCCGTATTTGATGAATTCCCAGAAGGAGCCGTCAACCGCAGAAGGGGACGACGTGGCCACCGCATCGATGGCACCGGCGGCCAGCGACGGGATGACTTCGCCCCACGGCAGCTGAACCGGGGTCATTCCGGCGGAATCGAACACGTCCGTCGATGCGCGGTCATAGGAACGGATCTTGATGCCGGCCATCGACGCGATGTCGGTGATTTCCGTCTTGGTCCAGATCTGCTGCTGCGGCCAGGGAATGGTGTAAAGCAGCTTCTGGTTGTTCTTCTGCATCAGGTCCGCAAGCGTCGGACGGAAATAGTCGTTGAACTTGATGAATTCATCAAAGGAGCCAAGGAAATAGGGCAGCGACGTCATGCCAAGAAGCGGCTCCGTGCCCACTTGCTGGTTCAAGAGCATGTCGCCGATCGGAACAAGACCGTCGCCAACCGTCGACAGCATTTCCGGCCCCTTGAAGCCGAGAGAGCCGCCCGGATGAAGCGTGATGTCCACGCGACCTTCCGTGGCCGCCTTGACTTCGTCTGCGAAGGATTGGGCGCTGACGCTAATGTAATTGGTTGCGGGCCATGCAAGCGGAAGGTCCCAATTTTCGGCCTGTGCCGTATTCGAGATCATGGCACCGGACAGAATGGCAATAGCCACAGTGGCGGATTTAAGCATGGAAGACGGGCTCCGATTGGTGAACTGATGTTATGTTCTTAGTTGACAGGAAGGCATGAATGCCGACGGACGAGGTTTGAGTTTGTCACCGCGGCTTTCAACGAAATAGCGATATTTTGTTGCCTCTATACATGCCGTTTGGGAATGTAATTGCGCAGGTGCTGGTTCATCTCATCGGCTTGCACGATGAAACCGGGACGACCTTGCAGCTGTCAGATTATTTTGCGTAAGGCGCAATCGATTGTCCGGCATCCTCGATGCCGCCGCGGATCGCGTGTGCAAGATCAAGGGCGCCGGCGGTGTCGCTGTGAACGAGAATGGAATCGACCGGCATCTCCATTCGTTCTCCGCTCACGGTCGTGACGCGACCCGTGGTCAGAACCTCCGCCACCCGTTCGCGCACCGCGGCAGGCTCGTGAATGACAGCCCCCGGTGTGCCGCGCGTCGCCAACCGACCCGGCGCGGTGTAGCCTCGATCCGCGAGGAACGACCAGATCACCGTCAGCCCCTGCCGTTCGGCCTCGTGGGCCGCTTCGGTATCGGGCAGGCCAATGAACTTGAGTGCCGGATCATAGGCCTTGATCGCGCCGATTATGGTTCGTGCGACGTCCTTGTCGGCGAAGGAGAGGTTGCCGAGTGCGCCGTGAAAATTCGCATGATCGAGCGTCATGCCGCAGTGAGCTGCGATGGCGCCGAGTGCGCCGAGCTGCGAGATCACCATCAATTCCAGTTCGTGCAGCGACATCTTGAATGCGCGCCTGCCAAAACCTGCGATATCCGGATAACCGATGTGACCACCAACGCTCACGCCATTGGCTTGAGCAAGCTTCAGCGTGCGTTCCATCGTAACCGGATCTCCGGCATGACCTCCCGTAGCGATATTCGCTGACGTGACCAAGGGCATGAGTGCCGCGTCATCGGTAATCGCGTAGGGACCGAAGCCCTCGCCCAGATCGGAATTGACGTCGATGGATTTCATGAGCCGAAAGCCTCGTGGTCGTGGAAGGGGAGTTCACTGCGAGAGATTTTGCAAAACCGCGCAAGTGCCGTCAGGCGTTCTTCTGCCGCCATGCGGGCCGCGCGGGCCTCGTCGAGGGTGCAGAGCTCAAAGCGAACGTTTTCACCGAGCGGCACCTGGGTTGCCCGCGCAAAATCGACGTCGATGAGAGTGCCGAGTTTGGGGTAGCCGCCGCAAGTATTGGCCTCGCGCATCTGGATGAGCGGAAGGCCGGAAGGCGGAAGCTGAATGGTGCCGGGAAGGATCCCGTGGGAAAGGAGCTCACGGCGAACCGAGGGGACCAATTCCGGGCCTTCAAGCCGGGCCCCGACGCGATTGCTGTCGTAGGATACTGTCCAGTGCGTCGAGGTGAACCGCGACCGGTTGGCCTCATCCAGATCGTCCCATTCGGCTGCCGGAATGAACCGCAGCACCTGTGCATCGCAGGGGCAATCGAAAAGCTCGGGGAATGTGGCGTAATCGAGCGCATAGGGCGAGAAGCGGAAGGCAGAACTGCGGGACACGGGCTTCAGCCGATCTCCAGCCTGCAACATTCGCCCGTCGAGCCCGCCGAACCCTGCCTTCACGTCCGTGGCCCGAGACCCCAGGATCTCGGGCACATCGATGCCGCCGGCCAGCGCGAGATAGACCCGCATGCCGGTCTCACTGAACGCGCATCGCAAGTGTTGGCCCTTCTTGAGCGTCTGGCTCCACCACCGCGGGATCGCTTCATCATCGATGGATCGCGGTGCATCTGCGCCACCAACCGCGATGGTCACATCCTCGCGGGCCAGCACGTCGAAATCGCCATAGGTGAACTCGACAACCGCCGCATTTTCCGGATTGCCCAGCATCAGATTGACGATGCGCGCGCTATGGGCATCCATGACGCCCGCACAGCCCACACCAATACTGCGATAGCCGTTTCGCCCCAGGTCCTGGACGGACCCGAGCGGGCCCGGATTGAGGATCTCGATCACGTGAGGACCTCCACAGCGCGGAAGCGGATACGATCTCCCGGCGCAAGAAGCGCGGGGGGCTCCCCATGCGCATCGAATACCTTGAGAGCCGTGTGGCCGATAATGTGCCAGCCGCATGGCGACGTGCAGGAAAGAATGCCGGCCTGCGCCCCGCCAATGATGATGCTGCCCTCGACCACGCTGAGACGCGGCACGGCGCGGCGCGGGGTTGCCAGGCTTGGATCGAGCCCGCCCAGATAGCCGAGGCCCGGTTGGCTGCCCAGCGCGAAGACCGTGTATTCGGGGCATGTGTGGCGCTTAACCACCTCATCTACGCTTAGTCCGTGCGTTGCGGCAAGGTCCGCAAGATCCTCGCCCATCTCCCCGCCATAACTGACCGGCACCTCGATGAGGCGCCCGGCCGTATCCAACGGTTCGACCTGACGCCACATTGCGGCGAGCAATTCGCGGAACGCTGCGGGCGCGACATCCGGGGCAAGAACGACAAGGACGCTATGTACGCCGGGAACAGTCTCCACGACTTCGTGATGTCCGGCGAGATGCCGGGCCATCGCCCATATCCGTTTCTGGACATCGACATTCATCGGGCCTGCCACATCCAGCAGCAGCGCCCTTTCACCGATATGTGTAATGCGATGCTCGAATACAGACATGGCTCGGTCGTGTCTCACTTCGAATAGGAAGCGCCGGTGTAGGTGCCGTTCGCGATGGAAGCCAGGATCTCGGTTTCCTTCTCCTGCTGCTTGAGTGTGGCAGCCAGCAGGTCCTCGGCAATATCGGGCGAGAAGGCCACGATACCATCGGCATCGCCCACCACGATATCGCCGGGAGAAATGACGAGGCCGCCAATGCTGACCGGCACGTTCAGCTTGCCCGGACCGTTCTTGTAGGGACCAAGGTGGCTCACAGCGCGCGCAAAGACCGGGAAGTCGCTTTCCTTGAGGGCTTCAACATCCCGAATGGCTCCATCAAGCACCACGCCGCCAGCACCTTTGGAGCGCGCGATATTGGCCATGATCTCGCCGATGAGCGCACGATCCCGGTAGCCCTCGCCGTCGATCACCAGGATTTCGCCGGGCTGAACCTCTTCGAACGACTTGTAGATATAGACATTGTCACCCGGTGCCGTTCGCACCGTACGGGCAACGCCAGCCATGCGCGGGCCAGTGTAGAAGGGGCGCAACCCACGCACACCGACAGCCCGTTCCAGATTGTCGCTGATATTGGGAACCGGGCATTTCTGGAAAGCCGCAACAAGGGCTTCCAGGCTCATTTTTTCAGAAGACGTTGTCATGAAGCGCAAAGTCCTGGTGTTGGGGACGCCGCTTATGCGGCGCCTGGATAACGAGACCCCTCAAGCGGACAGTTTTGCCACCGCCGCAGCAATCGCCGTACACCCGGCGCGGATCGTGTCAGAGCCGGTTGCATAGGATATTCGCAGGAAGCCGGGCATCCCGTAGGAGGTGCCGTCCATCAGCGCGACGCTTGCCTCTTCCAGCAGGTAATTGACCAGATCGACATCACTCTCGATGGTCGTTCCATTGGGCGCTTTGCGGCCGATGAGAGCGCGCACGTCGGGGAAGATGTAAAACGCGCCGGCAGGCTTCGCACAGGCCACGCCCGCGATGTCATTCATCATCGAGACGACGAGATCTCGACGCGCGCGATAGAGCGATACCATCTCCGCCACAGGCGTCTGATCGCCCCGAAGCGCGGCAAGCGCCGCTGTCTGGGCAAAAGCTGTCGTACACGTCGTGGACTGGCCGATCAGCTTCACGATGGCCTTGATGAGATTGGCCGGGCCCGCCGCATAGCCGAGACGCCATCCGGTCATGGCATAGCCTTTGGACATGCCGTTCACGACAAGGCAGCGATCCTTAAGGCTCGGCGCAATGCCGACGGGCGAGTGATTGACCACACCGTCATAAACGATCTTCTCGTAGATCTCGTCGGTCATCACGGCCACATGCGGATGACGTTCCAGAACCGCGATGATGTCCTTCCACTGCTGTTCGCTCAAAACCGCACCAGAAGGGTTGGACGGCGAATTGATGATCAGCCAGCGGGTCTTCGGTGTGATCGACGCTTCCAGCGCGTCCGCACGCAGCAGGAAGCCATCCTCGGCGGGGCAGGGAACGATGACGGGCTCGCCACCGTTGAGACGCACCATATCGGGATAGCTCACCCAGTAGGGGGCGGGAATGATCACCTCATCGCCGGGTTCCAGCGTCGCCGACAGGGCCTCGGCGATGATCTGTTTCGCCCCAACGGCGACCACGATCTCGTCGGGGCTGTAGGTGCAGCCGTTCTCTCGCGCGAGTTTTTCGCAGATCGCCTTGCGCAGCTCCAGTTTGCCTGCAGAGCCCGTGTAATGGGTATCGCCGGAGCGCAGCGCTGCAACGCCGGCTTCAACGATCGCCTCAGGCGTATCAAGATCCGGCTCGCCAAGGGTGAAATCCAGGATCTTTCGACCCTGAGCCTCCAATTCGTTCACGCGCTGCTTCGCTGCGATGCTTGCAGACGGCTTGAGTGCCTGAACCTTCTTCGAAAGCGCGATCGCCATTTTGGAAAAACCTTGATGCCTGGGTCAGATGGGCAAAAAGGTAGGACGGGCTGATAGGTCCGAAAAAGAGATATTACCGACTGCCTTTGCATTCCCCGCGGGAATGAAGCGATTTCAGCTCAGCAAACCCTGGCTGAAATCGGCGCATTCCGACGAGATCTGAGCGACTTCCTGGATCAGCGAATGCGGCCGGTCCTCGCGATACATCGCAACATAGGGAACCGGCGGAAGGCTTTCCTCGATACGGATGACCTCAAGCTGCCCTGCGTCAACAAACGAACGGAAACAGGCTTCCGGCAGATAGCCGACCCCAAGCCCCGCCACGACAAGCCCGAGCAGGGCCGTCATGCTGTCGGATGTCAGCGCTTCGGTGACGGTCACACCCTGCGTATGCAGCCATTTGTTGAGCAGGATCCCCGACCCGGATTTGGTTCCCTGCATCAGGAGGGGCGTGCGGGACAGATCATGCAGAGAGCGGACTTCAGCCGGATCGATCAGGCCCGTCTTCGCCATCCAGACATTCTCGACCTCTGCCAGCGCCAGCGAAACATATTCCGGCATCCGGAAAGCCGCTGGCACAATGATCAGGTCGAGATTGTCATCTTCCAGAGCCGTGAAGAGCGTTCGGCTCATATCCACGGTCGGAGTGATTTTCAGCGTCGGATACCGTAAGCGCAGCCGGGCGACGAGCCGGGAAAGCCATGTCATGGCCGTAAGTTCCGTCACACCGAGGCGCAACAGGCGAGGGCGGCCGCCGTCGCTGAGCCGGACATCCGCGATCTGATCGTGCAGATTGAGCATCTTCTCTGCGATCGCAAGCAGCTCCTCGCCCTTTGCCGAAAGCCGCGCGCCGCGCTGGCTGCGATCAAAGATCTCGATGGAAGAGGCGCGTTCAAGCTCTTGTATTCGCTTGGAAACAGCCGATTGTGACGTCGCAAGCCGGGAAGCCGCGCGCTCGAACGTCCCAAGGCGCGCGATCCAGAAAAGGGTTTCAAGCTGCTTCAGTGTGATCTGCGTGTTCATGGTGCCCTGCATCTGTGATCAAGCATTCGCCAACAGCATGAGAAATGCATATTTTCCATGAAGTTTCGAGATGAAACATGCCACACGCGGTCGGTTTGGATGCCCGACGCTCAGTCCTTGCGTTCCAGCATCAGGAAGAAGACCACGGTGATTGCCAACACAATGAGGAGCAGGACGAATGCGGCCGCGTTGCCTTCGTTAAGCGACAGCCCCTGAAAAGCGCGCTTGTAGGCGAAGAACGAAAGCAGTTCTGTGGAGACACCGGGCCCGCCCTTGGTCAACACGTAGATCAGATCGTATGTGCGGAATTCGTTGATCAGTTGAATGATGATTGCGATCGCCGAAATGGGTCTGAGCAGCGGCAGGGTGATGTACCAGAACTGTTGGAACGGGGAGGCGCCATCGACCTCCGCGGCCTCGTAAGGGTCCTTGGGAAGGGAGGCAAGGCCAGCCGAAAGCAAGAGAACGACGAATGAGGTCTGTTGCCAGATATCGATCCCCACCATGGTGGAGAGCGCGATGCTGGAGCTTCCGAGCCAGTCCACCGCCGGCAGACCCATTCCCGTCAGCATCTGGTTCACGATGCCGAGATTCGGTTGCAGCAACATGCGCCAGATAAGCGCCACGGCGACCGGAGACATGGCCATGGGAAGCGTCAGAATGGCGAAATAGACCGGCTTCATCTTCAAGGTGCGCTGAAGCATGAGCGCGATCGCAAGTCCGATCACGAATTCGCCGACGACTGTGGCCACGGAATAGCGCACGGTCAGAAACAGCGAGTGCCAGAACAGGTCCTCGCTCATGATCTGAACGAAATTGGCAAGCCCCAGGAAGGGCGACAGGTTCGGCTTGAGCAACGTCATTGAAGAGACAGAGATCAAGAGCGCATAGACGAGCGGAAAGCCCATCGTGATGGCGAGTGCGGAAAGTCCGGGAGCGGCGAACGCCCAACCGGTACGCCTGCGTCGATCCATTGCACTGAAAAGGGCCATTCGCGCGCTCCTGGAGGATAGGGACAGCCCGGCCCCGAAAAGGGGCCGGGCAGCTTTTGCGTTGTCGGCGAACCGCAGACTTACTTTGCCAGCAATTCGTCGAGCCCCTTGGCGGCCGCTGTGATCGCGTCGCTGGTGGTCGCATCGCCACTCGCAGCCAGCGAAACCTGCGTGCCGAGCACGTCTTCATACTGCGCGGTATAGGTGAAGATCGGGAACGACCTGCCGCTCGCCACAACGCTCAGGCCTTTGCTGTAGAACGGGTATTTGGCCAGAACGCCTTCATCCTCGAAGACATCGGACCGGACCGGCGCATGGCCCTCCATTGCGCGCTTGACGGCGATTTTCTTGCCCTGCACCCAGGTGATGAATTTCCAGGCGGCGTCCTTGGCTTCCGGCGAGACATTTCTCGGAATACCCCAGCCCCAGCCGCCGCTTTCGCCATGCCCGCCGGGCATCACGTCGAGCGCCAGCTTGCCGGCAACCGCCGGACAGGTTTCCGCATTGTCGAGCTGCGGCAGCATCCACCAGTAGGTGACCATGGAGAAGGCTTCGCCCGAGCACATCAGCCGCATCGTGTCGTCGAGCGTTGCGGAAAGGGCGCCAGTCTGCGCGGCGTTCTTGATGGCGTCCACGTAGAGATCAAGGGCGGCGACACCCGCATCGCTGTTCAGGGCCACCTTGCCCTCGGCGTCGAGATATGCGCCACCGGCGGAGAACAGGTAGTTGGAGAACTCCATGGAGTTGGGATCGCCGCGCTGGCCCTGCATGGCGGACCCTGCGACACCGGCATGGCCCTTCATGAACTTGGCCAGCTCGACATATTCCGCGAGCGACCCGGGCATCTCAAGCTTCTTCCCATAAGCCTTGGCGAGCTTTTCGTCGGCCAGCAGATCGGTGCGATAGATCACGCCCATGGAGTAGTTGTACATCGGCAGGATCGGCATGGTCTCTTCGGTGGCGCCCAGCAGATCCAGCATGGATGGGATAAAGGGTTTCAGGTCAAAGCCCGTCTTTTCCGCGTAGGGACGCAGATCTTCCAGCCAACCGGCGGCCGGGAACTCGCCCGCCCACAGGAAGTCGACGGAAAGGACGTTGTAGTAGCTCTCTCCGGAGACAAGCTGCGCGACGAGCTTGTCGTGCATGTCGCCATAGCCGACCTTCTCGAATTCCACCTCGATACCGGTTTCCTTGGTGAATTCCGGCAGGAGCGCCTCGATGATGGAGGTTTCCGGCACGTCCTCCATCAAGGCATGCAGCGTGACGCCTTCGGCATGGGAAATGGTGGTTGATGCGAGCAGTGCGGCGATGAGTGTGCCGGTATATTTGTATTTGGTCATGCGGGCTTGCCTCTCTGGAATTGGACATACACAGCGAGGGCCTTTGCGGCCCAAATCGGCTATTTTACGCTGCCGAATGAGAGCCCCTGGACCAGGTAGCGCTGGATGAAGCGCGAGGCGATCATCAGGGGAAGAATGGCGAGCGACACCCCGGCCGAGACCTTGGCGATTTCCACGCCGTTGGATGTCTGAAGCGATGCGAGAGCCACGGGCACGGTTGCCGTGCGCGGACCGCCGAGGATCAGGGCGACGAGGAATTCGTTCCACGACAGAATGAACCCGAGCACCGCGGCGGCGGCTATTCCGGGTGCCGCGACCGGCAACACGATGCGCCAGAACGCGCCCCACGCGGAGGCTCCGTCGGTCATCGCGGCACCTTCAAGATCGCGCGGAACGGCCTCGAAGAAGCCCATCAGGATCCATGTCAGGAACGGAAGGTTGAGCGCGGCATAGACCAGCATCAAACCGGGGAGGGAGTTGGTCAGCCCGATTGCGCGGTAAAACATGAAGGTCGGAAGGGCCAGCGCCACGGGCGGGAGCATCTGGGTGGCCAGGACGGTGAACCGCCCGGCAGCTCCACTGGTCTTGAAGCGGGCAAAGGCATATCCCGTGGTACAGGCCAGAGGCAGCGCCATGAGGACGGACCCACAGGCGACGAGGACGGAATTCAGATAGTTGATGCCGAAACGTTTGGTGGTGAAGAGCGCCACATAATTGTCGAAGGTCAGGTCGGGAAAGACCTGCGAGCTGTAGGACATATGCTCGGGAACGAGACTGGTTCTGAAGACCCAGAGGATCGGCAACAGCACAACGGTACAGAAAAATATCAGGCCGATGTGTGAGACGATCTTGCGCATGGGCCTAGTCCTTTCGCCCGTACGGGCGGGGATAGGCGCGCGTGGTTTCTTCATCGAAGAGATGAAGCTGCGCAGGATTGGCGTAAAGCGTAATCCTTCCCCCCACGGTTGGCAGGAAGTGCCGCCCCAATCGAGCGGTGAACTCCTGCCCTTCGACATTGAAGACGAGGATGTTCTCCGTCCCCAGTGCTTCGACAGCCACGATTTCTGCCTCAAAGGCCACATGGCCCGTCGCAGGCTCGGAATGGATATCCTCCGGCCGCAATCCGAGCAGGAGCCTTCGCCCCTGGGCCGGTTCGAAAGCAGCCCTCTGCGCGTCTGTCAGCGGAAAGCGGCCCAGGAGCGACGAGATCCGTGCGCCTTCGTCATCGATATGAAGCGTGGCCTTCAGCATATTCATGGCCGGTGAGGCGAGAAACTGCGCAACGAATGTATCAACCGGCTGGGCATAGACATCGAGCGGCTTGCCAACCTGAACCAGATGCCCGTCACGCATGATGCAGATCCGGTCGCCCATGGTCATGGCTTCCACCTGATCATGGGTGACAAAGACCGTTGTGCGCCCAAGACGGCGATGAAGCTTGATCAGCTCCAGACGCATCTCCGCGCGTAGCTTGGCGTCGAGGTTGGATAGCGGCTCATCCATGAGAAAGACGTCGGGCTCGCGGACCATCGCGCGTCCCAGCGCCACGCGCTGCCGTTGCCCGCCGGAAAGAGCGGCCGGTTTGCGGTTGAGATAGGGCGTCAGCCCAAGGATCTCGCTCACGTCTTCAATACGGGCATGACGCTTGCCGCTTTCCACACCGCGCATTTTCAGCCCGAACTCCATGTTCTGGCGCACGGTCATGTGGGGATAGAGCGCATAGCTTTGAAAGACGACGGCAACATTGCGATCGCGCGGCGCGGTCCGCGTCATGTCCTTGCCACCGATAAGGATCTTGCCGCTGGTCACGTCCTCAAGCCCTGCGATCATCCGCAATGTCGTGGATTTGCCGCATCCGGACGGCCCGAGGAAGATCATGAACTCCCCTTCCTCGATCGTCAGATCCACATCCCGGACCCCGTAGACATTGGGTCCGAAAGCCTTGGTGATCGCTTGCAGTTGAATGCTCGCCATACGCCTATCCGGTTGGCTGATCGCCGCGTGGTTCATGTGAGATTAAACAAACACAAACGAACAGTACAGATCAGGAATCGAACAAAGTTAGATCAGGTCATGTAGATTCCGCCGGTCACATTGATCGCCTGGCCGGTCATGAAACGCGCCGCGCCCGAGCACAGGAAAACGACGACGCCCGCGACGTCCTCCGCCGTTTCAATCCGCCCGAGAGGGGTCTGGGCAACATAGTCTTCCATCACCGCGTCCGGCGTCATGCCGCGAAGCTCGGCTTCCCATTGGATTTCACGGTCTTGCATGGATGTCTTGACGAGACCCGGACACACCGCATTCACGCGAATACCCTTCGGCGCGAGCTCCCTGGCGAGGCCTTGCGTCCAGCCGACCACGGCGAACTTGCTGGCGGAATAGTGCGCCAGAAGAGGCGCACCAACCTTGGCCGCAAGCGATGCCGTGTTGGAGATCACACCGGAGCCTTGCTCCAAAAAATGGCGGGCCGCCCACTGGTTGCATAGAAAGACGCCACGTGCGTTGACGTCCATATTGAAGTCCCAGTCATCGTCGGTCAGATCGATCGCGCGGGCCATCGTCGAGACGCCGGCATTCGCCACCAGAATATCGAGCCCGCCCATTTTCTCCCGCGCCGCTGTGAAGGCAGCATCGACGGACGCTCGTTCGCGCACGTCTATCGCTTGCGAAAAATGGGCGCCGGGCAGGGCGGCTGCTGAAGTCGCCGCTGCGTCCGCGTTCAGATCGGCAATGGTGACCGTCACACCCTGTGCTGCCAGGGCGCGTGAGATCGCGAAGCCGATGCCGACCGCGCCGCCGGTCACAATCGCCTTCTTGCCTTTGAGGTCAGGGTAAGATTGCTCTGGAAGATCGGTAGGGGTCATCGGTCGCTCCTTTGACGTATAGGAGAACAAAACCGCACACAAAAAACAACATAAATGTTTGATTTGAAGATTGGTTGAATGTAGCTTTGCAATGAAGCGGCTTGCTTGGCGCGCAGCCCTGTCTGCGGACCTGTTACGGCCGTCCCGTCCATATGACGTCATGCCCGGCAACGCGGCACAGGAAATTCGCGATGAGCATTACGGAAAAGACCCGTAGCCCTGCACAAGTGAGAATGAACGAGATTCTCAAGCGTCTGCACGAGGGCGGTGCGATCACCGTGGCTGAGATCGCGCGCGATTTTGGCATCTCCGACATGACGGTACGTCGGGATCTGAGCGAGCTTGAAAAGGAAGGCCTTCTGGAACGCGTCCACGGCGGCGCCATCCCTCCGGCGGGCGGGCCGCTGCGCGTGATTGACGATGTGGAGCCGACCTTCAAGGCCCGGCTCGACCACAATGTCGACATCAAGACCCGTATCGCGAGGAAGGCGGTTGAGGTCATCGCGCCCTTCCGCACCATCGCAATGGATGTGGGAACGAGCACATTGCTGGTTGCGCAGATACTGGCCAGGTCGGCGGAGCATCTGCATCGCAAGCGGGTCTTTACCAACAGCCTCCGTATCGCCGAGACCCTCGCGGAAACCGTGGCCGAGGTCTATGTGCCCGGCGGTCGCGTCCGTGGCGACGAGATGTCCATGACCGGCCCGGCCGCTGTGGAGCAGTTTTCCAGATATCGTTATGACGTGGCCGTTCTCGGCACCGCTGGCATGACCGTGGAAGGCTTCTTCGACTACTCGCTTGAGGAAGTGGAGTTGAAGCGGGTCTATCTGGATCGCGCCGCGCATCGCGTCGTGCTTTGCGATTCCTCGAAGTTCCGTCGCATGTCCACCGCCCACGTCGCTTCGCTTCAAGAGGCGAACGTCCTCATCACGGATGCGCCCCCTCCAACCGATATCGCCTCGGCGCTGGCCTTGGCCAAAGTCGACGTTCAGATCGCAAGCCTTTGAGATTGCACGATCGTCAGCGCTCACCCATCAGGAGTAATCGATGATTTTCGACTTTTTCGGCGACAAGAAAAAAGCCGTCATCGCCATGGCGCATATTGGTGCACTGCCGGGTTCGCCGCTCTATGACCCCAAGCGCGGGATGGACGGCCTGATCGAGGACGTCGCCGCCGACGTGGAAAAGCTGCAGGCCGGTGGCGTGGACGCCATCATGTTCGGCAACGAGAACGACCGTCCCTATGTGTTCAAGGGAAGTCCGGAGAGCATCGCCGCCATGACGTCGGTGGTCATGGCCATCAAGCCGTTGCTCAAGGTGCCCTTCGGCGTGAACTACCTGTGGGATCCGATGAGTTCGATCGCAATCGGATCGGTCACGGGCGCGAATTTCGTGCGTGAGATCTTCACCGGTGTCTTCGCCTCCGACATGGGCATCTGGGAGCCCGATTGCGCCTCTGCCGCGCGTCTGCGTGCCAATCTCGGCCGCCAGTCGATGAAGATGCTCTTCAACATCAACGCCGAATTCGCCCATTCGCTTGATCAACGCCCCATCGAACTCCGCGCCAGAAGCGCGGTTTTCTCGTCCCTGGCGGATGCGGTTCTCGTCTCCGGTCCAATCACCGGCCAGCCCGCCGACCAGTCGGACCTGCGCAAGGTCTGCGAAACGGTGACCGACGTGCCGGTCTTCGCGAATACCGGCGTGAACATCGACAATGTGGCCGATGTCATGTCGGTTGCCAGCGGGTGCGTGATCGGCACCCATTTCAAGGTCGGCGGAAACACCTGGAACGCGGTGGACGCCGACCGCGTCAAGCGTTTCATGGATAAGGTCGAAACGCTGCGCTAGCCGGGACAAGGCCGGAGCGCGACGCCAAACGCGATCCGGCCCCGCCGTCTTCGGGTGGAGCGCCCGAAGACGGCCTTGGTCCTGCAGCATCAATGGAGACGGTCCATGACGCTCGTCCTTGGTCTCGATATCGGCACGACTTCAACGATCGGAATTCTGATTGAACTTCCGAACAAGGTTCTGGCGACAGCATCGCGCCCCGTCACGCTGCATTCGCCTCATGCCGGATGGGCTGAGGAAGATCCGCAGCAGTGGTGGGCCAATGTCTGCGAGATCGTGCCCGATCTGCTGGGGCAAAGCGGCCAGGCAGGGAATGAGATCGTAGCGATCGGCGTCTCCGGCATGCTCCCGGCTGTCGTGCTGCTCGACAAGGAGGACCGGCTGATTCGCCCGTCCATCCAGCAAAGCGACGGGCGGTGCGGCGTCGAAGTCGATGAGATGCGTCGGGAGATTGATGAGGCCTCATTTCTCAAGCGGGCAGGCAACGGGGTCAACCAGCAGCTCGTCGGGGCGAAGATGCGCTGGATCAAGCGCCATGAGCCTGAAAACTATGCAAGGGTCGCGACCGTTTTCGGGTCCTATGACTTCATCAACTGGCGCCTGACCGGCTCAAAGGCCATCGAACAGAACTGGGCGCTCGAAGCCGGTCTGGTCGATGTGAAGAGCGGTGTGCTCGATCCGGAGCTGGCCCGCATGACCGGGGTGCCAGAGACCGCGCTTCCTCCGATGATCGGCTCCCACTGCATCCTGGGCAAGGTAACGCCCGAGGCAGCGGCTGCGACCGGGCTGGCCGAGGCCACACCCGTTGTGGGCGGCGCAGCCGACATGATCGCTTCCGCGCTTGGTGCGGGGGTCACCAAGGCCGGCGACGTTCTCCTGAAGTTCGGCGGTGCGGTGGATATCCTGACCGCCACCGACCGGGTCATTCCCGATGCCCGGCTCTATCTCGATTACCATCTCGTGCCCGGTCTGTTCATGCCGAATGGCTGCATGTCCACCGGCGGCTCGGTGTTGAACTGGTTCGTGAAGACCTTTGCGACCAACGTGGATACCGGGCGCTCATCCATCCACGCATGGCTGGATGAACGGGCAGCAGAAAAGCTCGCCGGATCCGATGACCTGCTTGTCCTGCCCTATTTTCTGGGTGAAAAGACCCCGCTGCACGATCCCTTCGCCCGCGGCGTCATAGAAGGGCTCACGCTCTCGCATGACATTGGCCACTTGTGGCGCGCGGTTCTGGAGGCCTATGCCTACGCATTGCGCCACCATGTGGAGGTACTGCGGGACATCGGGCATCCGGCGGAACGTTTCATCGTTTCCGATGGGGGCTCCCAGTCGTCGGTCTGGATGGGGATTGTCGCCGACGTCATGGGCGCGCCGGTCCACAGGCTCGGTGGTCATCCCGGCTCTTGTCTCGGCGCAGCCTGGACCGCGGCCGTCGGGGTTGGGCTGGCGGAGTGGGAGGGAATTTCCGCTTTCGTCAGTGATGCGGGCACGATAGAGCCGAATGCCGTGCATCGCGATGCCTATGAACGCGGGTATGCCCGCTTCCGTGAACTCTATAGTCGGCTGCAGGGATTTCACATTTGAACGAGAGAGATTTGCAGGCTGTCGCCTGGGATGTCGATGGCACACTGATCGATAGCGAACCGCTGCACCATGAGGCTCTGATTGCCATCAGCGCACGTTATGGCGTCGACCTCACGAACGAACCGGAAGAACGGTTTCGCGGCGTCCACATGTCGGATGTCTGGCGCGCTTTGAGCGAGGAATATCCGCAAGACCTGACGTTGGAAGCCTGGAACGACCAGATCACCGATTATTACGTCCAGAAGGCTGACGATTTGCGGCCCATTCCCGGTGCGGTGGAGACCGTTCGCAGGCTCGCAGATATGGGGGTGCCTCAGGTCTGTGTCTCTAACTCCTCCCGTCGCATCATTGACAGCAACATCCGCAGCCTGGGGATCCAGAACTGCCTCGCAGGCTCGGTCAGCCTGTCGGATGTCACGCGCGGCAAGCCAAATCCGGAGCCCTATGTGCGTGGCGTGGGCCTTCTGGGGCTTCCGGCAAATTCCGTGCTTGCGATCGAGGATTCCGCAACGGGAGCATTGTCGGCGCGACGCGCGCGCCTTGCGGTCGGCTTCTACAATCCTCGCCCCGGCTCCATTCGGGCGTTTGACTATGTGGACTACGAGATAATCGATCTCTCAGCCATTCCGGACATGCCGTTTTTCGCCGAACGATCAAGGGCGCGATGAGCCGCCATGGCTTGCGGTGCGAACGGCGCGATCAACGGCAGAACATGCGACCACCGGAAGCATCCAGGACATAGCCCGTGCGCGGGTCAAAACGGCGGTAGCGCGTGAGGCAGTAGTCGTACCATGCCTCGCTCCACGGAATGGGGCCGCGATAGCTGTGAGCAAACGGAGCGATCTGGAGCGGATAGGAATAATCCGGCGGGGCGGGGCGCGAGCCGACATAGTAGTTCGGTTCGCCGTATCCCGCATATCCGGGCCCATGGGGCCCGGGATAGGGAGCGGCGCCGGGCTCGCCCGCCATGGCAGACAACGAAAGGGCCAGTGCCATCGCGAGGCTTGAAAATCTGGCGAAAGCCGTCAGTAAAAAGCACGGCAAAGAAACGGAGTGTCCGCCGGAACAGGTTTTCAACATCCAGATTGCCTCGGAAGATGTCTTGCGCTTGCGACCACAAATCGGAGCGATTGGGGGCAACGATACGCTCCGAGCGACTGTGTGACCAGATCCCTGTCAAAGCGTTTGAATATCTGCAAGAGGGCCAAGTGTGTTGTTTGTCCGCAATAATGGCACAAAGAAACGTCCAATCAGCACCTTATTCCCACTGCCATCACATCTTCGTCACGTTTTTGCCTTGGTTGACATATTCCGTGCACGAGACGTGTAGCCCATTGTCTTGAACATCGGTGCGTGACGACTTGCGACAAGTCATTGCGTCCGGATGCCAAACTGGACTATGGGAGGCTACACAAATCGGGGATTGTCGGAAAAGTCGGATGAATTCAGGACTTAGCCGTCGGTTAAGACATCGGCACGATAATATGCGTTGGAGTTTGTGGGGACGGCTCCGCGTCGATGTTGCCACCGTTGGGGGAACGGTGTCGGGGAAGGTCGTGCGTGTTTTGCACGGATCCCAGATCGCGATCCTGACGTCCCTCGGCCGACAGAGTGTATCGAGTATGACGGCATGACGGATGTAACCAACGCCTTGACCGGTGGTCTTGACGGGCACGCAACAGTCGGGACGTCGGCCATGCGCCGGTTCTTGACCTGCGCTGTTCTGGTCGCGACCTGTGTTTCCATCGCCGCTTGCGGCACCACTCCGACGACGAAAAACAAGTTTGAGCCCAAGAAATACGGCGTGAAGGGAAGCCCGCGCGTCGTCTCGAAGGGCAGTTCCGTTCCCAAGGGGGGCGGGCGCTATGTTGTCGGCAAGCCCTACAAGATCGCGGGCAAGTGGTATCGTCCGAAGGTGGAGCCTGATTACGACAAGGTCGGCCTCGCCTCATGGTATGGCCCAACCTTTCATGGCCGCATGACCGCCAATGGCGAGATTTTCGACAAGAATGCTCTGACGGCCGCCCATCCGACCATGCCGCTCCCGTCTTATGCGCGCGTCACGAACGTCAAGAATGGTCGCTCGATGATCGTGCGCGTGAATGATCGTGGCCCATTTCATGGAAACCGCGTGATCGACCTGTCCAGCAAGGTCGCCGACATGCTCGACTTCAAGTCGAACGGCACGGCAAAGGTTCGCGTCCAGTATGTCGGTCGCGCCCGAATGGATGGGCTTGATCACTCCTATCTTGTTGCTTCCTATCGCGGGCCGGGTTCGGTCGCTCCGGGCGGAACGCGTCCGGGCACGATGATCGCCATGGCCCCGCCCGCAGGCCTCGTCGGCCCCGCACCGGTGCCGCGTGAACGCCCGCTTCTGTCCTCAGATGGCAGCTTCAGCGTCGCCTTCGATCCCGCTCAGTCCTATGAGACGTCGACAAAGGCCATCACGGTCGCCTCGAACAGCGGGCCCTACGGCACCGCCGGCGCCTTTGAACCGCGTGTGGAGAGCGGATCCCAAACGCTCGGCTATCTTCCGGCCAGCTCTGTTGGGGCATCCTCCGCCACCTATCAGCCCGCTGCCTACCGGCCCACGACGTCCTATGAACCGGCCAGCAGAGGCATCCTTCCTCCGGTTCCCGTCAGCTTGAAGAGCTCGTTTGCGGCCGAGAAGCGAATCGATGCGGCTTATGGCGCGCTCGCAGAAATCGGCGGCGGCGTTTCGCTCACCCGGATCTCCTCGTCAAACTGACATCCGGGGCGCGAATTATCGGAAGCGACGTCAGTTTTCGCATGAATTCGCTGTAAAATAGGCGGGCGGGCGATTAAATCGCGGCCCGCTCTTTCCTTTTCGGGTTTAAGCCAATTGCCAACCGCTGGCTGGCAGCCGATCATGTTAACCAAACTCCGCGCCATGACGGCGCGCTGTTCGAAGGCGCTTTTGTGCGTCTGCTTCAGAGGACCGATCATGATGACGGGGTACGGCATTGCCAAAAACTGGACGGCAGCCGTTACGCATGGTCTCAGGCACGCGGGGCTAAGCCTTGCCTGCATCGTCCTGTTTCTGGCAGCTGGCGCTGCACAGGCGGCGATGGAGACCAAGGCCAAGCACGCGATCCTCTATGACATGTCCAATGGCACCGTGCTGTTTGAAAAAGCAGCTGACGTCCCGTTTGAGCCGGGCTCTCTCGCCAAGCTGATGACCCTGGACATGATCTTTGAGGCGCTCGATGAGGGCTCCGTCACCATGGAGACGACCTATCCGGTCTCCGAGTTTGCGTGGCGGACCGGTGGTGCGCCGGCGCGCACGACGACCATGTTCGCCGCGCTGAAGTCAGAGGTCCCGGTCTCGGCTCTCATCCGCGGGATCATCGTCCAGAACGCGAATGACGCCTGCATCATTTCCGCCGAAGGGTCCGCGGGCTCCGAAGCCGCTTTTGCAAAGCGCATGACCGCGCGGGCGCGCGAACTCGGCATGACGCAATCACAATTTGCAAATTCGACCGGGTTGCCCGGATCAACCACCCGGATGAGCGCGCGCGATGTGTCCATTCTCGCCGAGCATCTGATCCGGGATCATCCGCAGCTTTATAAGATCTTCTCCGAAGAAGCCTTCACCTGGAACAACATCTATCAGCGCAATCGCATGGCGCTCTATGGCCACTCCATCGGCATTGATGGCCTGAAGGACGGCTTCGCAGAAGGGGCGGGGCACTCGCTTGTTTCCTCGACCACACAGGATGGCCGTCGCCTGATTGCTGTTGTCTCCGGACTTCCCGATGCGGATCAGCGAGACGCCGCCATTCTCTCGCTTCTGCGTTATGGCTATGAGGAATTCCAGACAGTCAGGCTGTTTGATGCCAACGAGACGGTCGCCGAGGCCCGTGTCTTTGGTGGCGCCAAGGGATATGTGCCGCTTGTCTCCTATGTTCCCGTCAGCATGACGCTGCCGAGTGATGGGCGCGAAGCCTACCGCATGCGCGTCGCCTACACAGGGCCGATACCGGCTCCGGTCAAGAAGGGGCTGAAGATCGGCGAGGTGCGACTTTACAAGGACAAGACACTCGTCCACACGGCGCCGCTTTTCACCGGGGAGGAGATTGCTGTCGGTCGCCTGGATCAACGTGCGGTGGATGGCGCACGTGAACTCTTGTTCGGCTGGTGGTAACCGATCCTTTCAGCCCGTATAAAGACGGAACGGTCGGGAACCAAGGAAGCGGCAAGTGCGAGGACAGTTCATCACCTTCGAAGGTGGCGAGGGCGCGGGCAAATCAACCCAGATAAAGCGTCTGGCCGACTACTTGCGCCAGTGCGGCGTCAAAGTGGTGACAACGCGCGAGCCGGGTGGCTCGACCGGCGCGGAGGCCGTGCGCCATGTTCTTCTGTCAGGTGCCGCCGAAGCCCTTGGTCCCGAAGCCGAGGCGATCCTGTTTGCGGCCGCGCGCGCCGATCATGTGGCCCAGACGATCGAACCGGCTCTTGCCGAGGGAACATGGGTCCTGTGCGACCGCTTCATCGATTCCACGCGCGTCTATCAGGGCGAGAGCGGCGTTGAGCCTGCCATGCTCGAAAAGCTCGAAGATGTGGCCGTAGGGCGTGTCATTCCCGACCTCACGATCATTGTCGATGTGCCGCCGAAACTGGGCCTTGCGCGCATCGCCGGTCGTGACGAAGCCTCCGGTGGGGCGGAAAAGGATCGTTTCGAGCGCGAGGCGCTGGAGGTTCATACCAGCCGCCGCAAGAGATTTCTCGACATCGCGGAGCGCGAACCGGAGCGTTGCGTGGTGATTGACGGATCGCGCAGGCAGGATCTCGTCGCAACTGACATCGTCGAGACGGTAGAAGGGCGCCTTGGCCCGGTGGCCGACAGCGTATCGGCCCCACGCGGCAAGAAAGCACGCTGACGAGAGAGACCCTGTTTCATGGCCGCAACCGCCAGCACCGATCAGGTGCCCGAATTCGACCGCATCGACGGCTTGCCGCTGCCACGCGAGCAAATGCGGCTTGTCGGCCACCGCGAGGCGGAGATGACGCTTCTCGATGCCTATCGCTCTCAGCGGTTGCATCATGCTTGGTTGGTCGGCGGGCCCAAAGGCATCGGCAAGGCGACCCTCGCCATGCGCATGGCGCGATTCGTCCTTTCCAATCCCGACCGCGACGCACCGCATCTTGCGCTCGCCACGGATCTTTCCGTGGACAGCGCAGACCCGGCTGTCCGCCGCATCCTTGCTGGCAGCCACGGCGACCTCTTGCATCTTCGTCGCCCCTGGGATGAAAAGGGGAAACGCTTCAAGTCGTTCCTGACGGTGGACGAGGTCCGGCGCACGGTGTCCTTTTTCGGATCCACCTCGTCTTACGGCGGCTGGCGTGTGTGTATCGTCGATGCTGCCGACGACATGAATGCAAGTGCAGCCAACGCCTTGCTGAAAATTCTTGAAGAACCGCCTGAGAAATGCCTGTTCTTCGTGCTCACCCATTCCCCAGGTCGGCTGTTGCCCACGATCCGCTCTCGCTGCCGTCGGCTTGATCTGAAACCGCTCACCGTGGACGAGATCGTTCAGGGGCTTGAGATGTTCGCTCGGGCGGGCGAGGAGGCGCGCCATGCCGCAGCCCTCGCGGATGGATCTCTGCGCCGAGCGATCCAGTTGCTGGATGCGGGCGGCATCGAGGTCGCCAACGGTATGGATCGGCTCATCGGCCAGCTTCCCAAACCGGATCTGCGCCAGATTCACCGTTTCGCGGATGTCGTGAGTGACCGAAAGAACGAGGAATCCTACCGCATTTTCCTCGATTTGCTGCGCGACTGGCTCGACCGGCGTGTTCGTGACGATGCGGCCGCGGGGCTGCCTCCCGCCGTGCTTGTCAGGTGGAGCGAGGTGTGGGAAAAGACCACCCGGGCCGCGACGCTCGCCGATGCGCTCAATCTGGACCGCAAGCAGGTGGTTCTGGATGCCTTTCAGGCGCTTGGCGAGGCGGCGCGCGAAAGACCTGCCGCTTGAGAGAGAATTGATCAGCCGGCCATTTACGTTGAAAGAACCGGGATACGGACGGCGCCGCGCCTGCAATGCCGTTCGGCCTGGGTTTTGAGCGATGTTCATGACCCGCCGCGCATGACAGGAATTCCATGACCGACACGACGCCGTTCTACATCACCACCGCCATTTCCTATCCCAATGGTGTGCCCCATATCGGCCACGCCTATGAAGCCATCGCGACCGATGCGATCGCCCGCTTCATGGCGCTTGATGGCCGTGATGTCTATTTTCTGACGGGTACGGACGAGCACGGTCAGAAGATGCATCAGACCGCCGCCCGCGAGGGTATGCCGGTGCGCGAGCTTGCCGACCGCAATGCGGGCCGGTTCAAGGAGATGGTGGCGGCGCTCGGGTGCTCCAACAATGATTTCATCCGCACGACCGAGCCGCGCCACCATGCCGCCAGCCAGGCAATCTGGCAGCGCATGCTGGAAAATGGCGACATCTACAAGGACAGTTATTCCGGCTGGTACTCGGTGCGCGACGAAGCCTATTACCAGGAAGGCGAGACCGAGCTTCGCGAGGACGGTGTCCGCTACGGCCCGCAAGGCACGCCGGTGGAGTGGGTGGAGGAGGAGAGCTATTTCTTCCGTCTCTCCGCCTATCAGGATCGCCTTCTGGCGCACTATGAAGCAAATCCGGATTTCATTGGCCCGTCGGAACGCCGTAACGAGGTCGTGAGCTTCGTGAAGGGGGGGCTGAAGGACCTTTCCATTTCACGCACCACTTTCGACTGGGGCATCCCGGTGCCGGGCGACCCGAAGCACGTGATGTATGTGTGGGTTGATGCGCTCACCAACTACATCACCGCGCTCGGCTATCCCGATGAGAGCGATCCGAAGTGGCAGAAATTCTGGCCGGCCAATCTTCATGTGATCGGCAAGGACATCGTCCGCTTCCACGCCGTCTACTGGCCCGCCTTCCTGATGTCGGCGGGCATCGCGACCCCGCATCGCGTCTTCGCGCACGGTTTCCTCTTCAACCGCGGAGAGAAGATGTCGAAGTCGGTCGGCAACGTGATCGACCCGTTCTCGCTGATCGAACATTATGGCCTTGATCAGCTCCGCTTCTTCCTGCTGCGTGAAGTGCCCTTTGGCCAGGACGGCAATTACAGCCACGATGCCATCGTCAATCGCACGAACGCGGACCTGGCGAATGATCTGGGCAATCTCGCGCAACGCTCATTGTCGATGATCGGCAAGAACCTTGGCGGTGTGCTGCCGGAGCCCGGCGAATTCTCCGCGGCCGACAAGGAGATGCTCACACAGGCTGATGCGCTGCTGGAGACATGCCGCAAGGCCATGGAGAAGCAGGAGATCCATCAGGCTCTGGCAGCCGTCTGGTCCGTGGTCGCGGAAGCCAACCGCTATTTCGCCTCCCAGGAGCCCTGGGCCCTGAAAAAGACCGACCCGGCTCGTATGGGCACGGTCCTCTATGTGACGGCGGAAATCGTCCGACAGGTGACGATCCTGGCCCAGCCGGTCATGCCGACCTCCTGTTCCAAGCTGCTCGACCTTCTTGCTCTTGACGAGGGCGCGCGCAGCTTTGCCTCTCTTGGAGAGACCGGGCGTCTCAAGCCGGGCGTTTCGCTTCCCAAGCCGTCGGGCGTCTTTCCGCGCTACGTCGAAGAAGCGAAGGAAGAGGGCACGGCGTAATGGTCGTCGACAGCCATTGCCATCTCGATTTTCCCGATTTCGACGCGGAGCGGGACGAGGTCATCGCACGCGCCAACGCGGCCGGGGTCGAGACCATGGTCACGATCTCCACGCGGGTGGCGCAGTTCGAGAAAATCCGCCCCATTGCGGAAACCTATGACTGCGTGTGGTGCTCTGTCGGCACCCACCCGCACAATGCGGACCAGGAACTCGATATCACCGCCGACGATCTCGTCGCGCTTGCCGAAGGCCATCCCAAGGTGGTGGCCATTGGCGAGGCGGGGCTCGACTATTTCTACGACAAGGCCCCGCGCGACGCGCAGGCCGAAGGCTTCCGCCGCCATATCGAGGCTGCCCGGCGCACGCAGTTGCCGCTGGTCATTCATGCGCGCGATGCCGATGACGACATGATCGCCATTTTGAGCGAGGAAATGGGCCGCGGATTCTTCCCCGCGATCCTGCATTGCTTCTCCTCTGGCCGGGATCTGGCCATGAAGGGCGTGGAGCTCGGGCTTCACATCTCGTTTTCGGGCATCCTGACATTCAAGAAATCGGAAGAAATCCGCGCCGTCGCGGCGGATATCCCGACCGATCGTCTGCTGGTGGAAACGGATTCGCCCTATCTCGCCCCCATGCCGAACCGTGGAAAGCGCAACGAGCCGTCTTTTGTGGTGAACACCGCAAGGGTGCTCGCCGAGGTTCACGGCGTCCCTTACGAGGAAATGGCGAAGATCACGACAGAGAATTTCTACCGTCTCTTCGCCAAGGTCGATCGCAGCAAGGCGGCTGTTCAGGGAACGTGAGCGTGCTGGAGTGGCGGGTATGACATCGCGTTATCGTTTCACCATCCTTGGATGCGGCTCGTCAGGTGGCGTGCCGCGCATTGGCAATGACTGGGGACATTGCGATCCCTCCCAGCCGCGCAATCGCCGCCGCCGGTGTTCTCTGGTGGTGGAGCGTATCGCAGCCGATGGTGGGCGCACGCAGGTTCTCATCGATACCGGCCCGGATATGCGTCAGCAGCTTATCGATGCCGATGTCGGAAATCTGGATGCGGTGCTCTACACCCATGCCCATGCCGACCACATCCACGGCATCGACGACCTGCGCCAGATCGCGATTCACAATCGCTCGCGTGTGCCTGTCTTTATGGATGAGACGACCGCCGAGCGCGCGCATGCGGCCTTTGGCTATTGCTTTACGACACCGCCCGGTTCCGGCTATCCGCCCATCCTGGAGGAAGCACGTCTGACGCCCGGCGAGCCGGTCACAATCGTTGGGGAAGGGGGGCCTATCACCGCCTTGCCCATCGCGGTCAACCACGGCGAGATCAACGCCCTCGGTTTCCGGATCGCTGGTCTTGCCTACATGCCGGATGTCAAAGCAATCCCGGAGGAAAGCGTGTCAGCGCTGGAAGGACTGGATGTCTGGATCCTCGACGCCTTGCGTCCGCGCACCCATCCCAGCCATTTCTCGCTCGATGACGCGCTTGACTGGCTTGAGCGCATGAAGCCCGCGCGCGGGATCCTTACCAATATGCATGTCGATCTGGACTACGACACATTGGTTGAGACCTTGCCGCAGGGCATCGAACCCGCCCATGACGGCATGGTGATCGAATATCCGGCTCCCAAGGCCTAGGCGGCGCGGGCAGGGCGGAAAGCGGCTTTGCCGAAAGCTCCGGTTCAGGACTTTCCAGAACCATAGCCGTTCAGGAAAATATCAACCGCCAGATCGACGGTCTTTTCAATCTCGGCCTCTTCGACAGTGTTGATCATCCCGAACATCCTGCGCTTCACAAGGCTGGCAACACAGAGCTCGAAGAAATGCTCGGCCGCGCGGACGGTGTCGCAGGATTTGAGCTTGCCGGCGGCGACACAGGTATCGAGATAGGCCCCGAGGCGTATCGCGCCCTGAACCGGACCTGCCTCATAGAGGAGGCGACCGAATTGGGGGAATTTCTCCGCCGCCCCCAGAACCATTCGCAAGGTCGCGATCTTGTCTTGTGAGACCATCAACCGGACGTAACGACGCCCCAGTGACTTCAGGTCTGTGACCATATCCGGGTGTTCGGTGTTGAATTTGAGGAGGGACTCAGCCTGGGTGTGGCGGTCGGCCAGAATGAGCGCCTCAAATAGCGCTTCCTTGCTTTCGAAATAGACATAGAGGGTCCCCTTGGAGACATTGGCCTCGCGCGCAATGGTCTCCATGCTCGCGCCGTCAAAGCCCTTCGCGCGGAACACAGTGCGCGCTCCCTCCAGAATCTGGCGGCACTTTGCATTGTCTTGCGGTGCAAGAGGGGCCTGCGTTTCCTTCGCACCACGAAGGTGCGCCGCTTTTTTTTCTGCCTTATCCATAACGCTCATGTTTGTATTGCCATCAGCTTTCTGGGCATTCATGCCGAAACACATGCCACTTCATTATATTCTTTTAGCGCCCTTCGGTCGATCATTCGGGATTGGCTGCGACCGAAGGGAGGCTTGACACCCGCAGTCCGTAATTCACATCTCCCTTGCATCGGGAATGCGCGGCAAAAGTCTTATATCCTATTGTATATAAAGACTTATTCGTTAGGTGTGCCGTACACGTGACTGAGTGCCTTTTCTGCCGTATCTGAGATGGTTTCGCGATTTCGGCTCTTGCCATCGCCGCGAAGATGCGACATATAGGCATTGACCGAACCGTTCAGTCAACTATTTTACGACCCGATCGTCGGCTTCGCGCGATTTTGCGCCAGACGTAGGTCAGCTTCTCGAATTCAAAGACCAAGGTGCAGCCCGTGGCATACCGGACCGACCGCTCATCGCAGGAAATCGTCATGGATTCCCCGATTCCCATTCGCAAGCAGGACAGTACCCCGGAGCCCGCAACGGCGAAAAGTTCCAAGGTCGACGCACTGCCGACCGGTGCCGCCGGTGCCAAGGGCGAAGCTCCGCAGCACAACGACGACGCGCCGATGCTCGAAGCCAGTGAGCCAAAGCGCGGTGGGCGTCGCACCCGCCCGCCCAAGCGGGGCAACAAGGCACGTCGCATTCTGTTGGCCATTCTGGCTCTCGGCGGCGCCTTCGGTGCCTATGAAGGCTTTACTTGGTGGACCCATGGTCGGTTCTACGAGACCACGGACGACGCCTATGTGAGTGCGGACATCACCACGATCATGTCCAAGGTCTCCGGTCACGTGGCCGCGATCGAGGTGAGCGACAACCAGACCGTCCGGGCAGGGGATGTTCTTGTCCGTCTTGATGATGGCGACTACAGGCTCGCCGTTCGTTCTGCGGAGAATGCGGTCGCGTCTGCCAAGGCAGCGGTTGTCCGGATCGAAAAGCAGATTGAAGCTGGCAAGGCGAACGTCACCCAGGCCGAAGCCTCCGTTGATTCCGCTGCCGCCAGCTATGAAAAGGCAACCACCGACCATACCCGCCAGAAGCGGCTCGTGGAGACACGCACCGCGTCACAATCCACGCTCGACACCGCCGAGGCCGCGCTCAAGCAGAGCCGGGCCAACCTGGCTTCCGCACGCGCTGCCGTGGTGCTTGCCAACGCCAATATCGATGTGTTGCGCGCCCAGCGCGAAGAGGCTCTTCAGGCTGTCGCGAGTTCTCAGACCGCGCTTGCCAAGGCCATGCGGGACCTGAGCTTCACGGTGATCCGTGCGCCGGTGGATGGTGTCGTCGGCAATCGCGCTGTCGATATTGGAACCCTTCTCCAGCCCGGCAGCCGCGTGGCGGCCATGGTCCCGCTTTCCAAAGTTTACGTGGAAGCCAATTTCAAGGAGACGCAGCTTGAGGGCATCGAACCCGGCGCCGTCGTTGACCTTGAGGTCGACGCGCTGCCCGGTGAACCGGTCCACGGCACGGTCGAGAGCATCTCGCCTGCGACCGGCTCGGTGTTCTCGCTGCTGCCGCCCGAAAACGCGACCGGCAACTTCACCAAGGTCGTTCAGCGCGTTCCGGTTCGCATCGCCGTTTCACCCGAGGAAGCTGCGCGCGGCCACCTACGGGCGGGCATGTCGGTTGAAGCCAGCGTCGATACCCGCACTGGCAACGCGCCGGGCGCGACAACGGCGGCGGCACTGCACTAGGCGTATGATCCAATGAGCAGCCAATCGCGGACCGGCGCGCCGGAAGACGAGCATATCGACGGGCGAAAGCTCTTCACCTTCATGTGCATGGTCTTCGGCATGTTCATGGCGATCCTGGATATCCAGATCGTCTCCGCTTCCCTCAGCGATATCCAGTCCGGCCTCAGTGCGTCGTCGGACGAAATTCCGTGGGTGCAGACGAGTTACCTGATCGCGGAGGTCGTCATGATCCCGTTGTCGGGCTATCTCTCGCGGATGTTGTCGACCCGCTGGATGTTCGCGATCTCAGCGGGCGGCTTCACGATCATGAGCCTCCTGTGCTCGACGGCGACGACCATCAACGAGATGATCATCTACCGCGCGCTGCAGGGTTTCATTGGCGGCGGCATGATTCCGACGGTTTTCGCGACCGCCTACCTCATTTTCCCGCGCGCGAAATTCAATATCGTCTCGCCGATCATCGGCCTCGTGGCGACGCTTGCGCCCACGATTGGCCCGACGCTCGGCGGCTACCTGACCGAATTCGCCTCCTGGCACTGGCTGTTCCTGATCAATGTGGTGCCGGGCATTCTCGTCACCATCGCGGCCATCGTGCTGATTGACTTCGACGAACCCGATCCCTCACTTCTCGAAAAGCTCGACTGGGCCGGGCTTGCAGGTCTCGCTGTCTTCCTAGGCTCGCTTGAATACGTGCTGGAGGAGGGATCCAAGGAAGACTGGTTCCAGAGCGAAATTATCCTGGTCTTCGCGATCGCTTCGGCCGTCGGCGGCTTTCTCTTCTTCTGGCGCGCCTTTACGGCCGAAGAACCGATCGTCGATCTTAGGGCCTTTTCGGATACGAATTTCGCAATGGGCAGCCTGTTCAGCTTCACCATGGGCATCGGGCTTTACGGGCTTACCTATCTCTATCCTGTCTATCTGGCCGGCATACGCGACTACAACGCGCTCCAGATCGGCGAAACCATGTTCGTGAGTGGGGCAGCCATGTTCCTGACGGCGCCGATTGCGGGCCGTCTGATGAGTGTGCTCGATCCAAGGGTGATGATGGCGCTCGGTTTTTCCGGCTTCGCGCTCGGCACCTGGATGGTCACCGGAATCACGGCGGAGTGGGACTTCTGGGAGCTGTTTATTCCGCAGATCCTGCGCGGTTGCTCGTTGATGATCTGCATGGTGCCGATCAACAACATCGCCCTCGGTCTGTTGCCGCCGGAGATGATCAAGAACGCCTCCGGCCTCTTCAATCTCACGCGGAACCTTGGCGGTGCATTTGGCCTTGCGGTCATCAACACCATGTTGAACGACCGTCAGGCGTTCCACTACGAACGGATCGCGGAAAACGTGAACTGGTCGCGCCACATGGTGAACGAGACCATGGCCGGCATGGCCCATGCCTTTGGGGCGCTTGGCCCCTCGGCGGAAAAGGCCGCACTGATCACGGTTTCAAACCTCGTGAGCCGGGATGCCTTCCTGATGTCCTTTGCGGATCTCTTCTTCGTTCTCACCCTGCTCTTTGTCGGCCTTCTGGTGGCGCTCGTCTTCGTCAAGAAACCACAGGGGCTCAGCGGGGGAGGTGGAGGAGGGCACTAATCCCGACTCCGCAAAGCGTATCGTGGAAATCGCTCCTGCGCGCGATTGAACAAACCCGTCAACCATGCAAGATGCGCCATCTTTATCCGGCTCGGGGAGCTTTCGCATGCTGGCAAGATCGACATTTCTGGCGCTGGCCACGCCATTTCTGGCTGCCTCCATGTTCACATCAGCGCATGCCCAGTCTCTGGACCAGGAATTGAAAGCCAGCTTTGAGGCAGGGGATCTGCCGGGACTTCACGGAGCGATAATCGATTTTCGGCACAAGAGGCTCGCTGAGGTCTATTTCCCCGGCGAGGACGAGCGCTGGGGCGATCCGCTTGGCGTTCGTGACCACGGGCCGGACACGCTTCATGATTTGCGCTCCGTGACCAAGTCGGTGGTCGGGCTACTTTATGGCATCGCCTTGTCCGAGGGCAAGGTCGCCAGCCCCGACGCGCCGCTCTACGCCCAGTTTCCCGAATATGCCGACCTCATGAACGAGCCGGGCCGCAACCGCATTCTGGTCCGGCATGCGCTGTCGATGCAGATGGGGCTGGAGTGGAATGAAAACCTTCCCTATAGCGACCCGCGCAACAGCGAGATCGCCATGGAGAATGCGCCGGATCGCTATCGCTATGTTCTTGAGCGTCCGATCCGCGAAGCGCCTGGTGGCAGCTGGATCTACAGTGGTGGATCGGTCGCGCTGGTGGGAAAGCTCATCGAAAAGGGCACAGGCATGAAGCTCGATGCCTATGCGGCGAAGGTGCTCTTCGAGCCGCTTGGCATTGACAGTTACGAATGGATTTCGGGCAAGGATGGCGAGCCCTCGGCGGCGTCGGGCCTGCGGCTCACCTTGCCGGAATTGGCCAAGATCGGGCAACTGGTCGCCGACGGCGGAAAGTTCGAGGAAAAGCAGATCATTCCAGCCGAATGGCTTGATGTCTCTTTCAAGCCGCGGGCCAAAGTCGATGACAGGACCCGCTACGGGTATCTCTGGTATCTGGCAGGCGGCGATGCCCGCACCATCGCGATTGCGGTCGGAAATGGTGGGCAGAGACTGACGGTTCAGCCTCAGGTCGGACTTGTCGTAGCGTCCTTTGCCGGCCGTTACAACGATCCGGGTGCCTGGCAAACCTCTCTCAAGGTGCTTCTCGACTTCGCGATCCCGCAGGCAAAACGTCTGATGGCCCAATAGGGCGCGATGTTCTTGCGTTTGGCGGCTTTCGAAACTTTGCCTCAATGCCCTGAATCGGCGAAAAGAAAGCATGAGCGCACCGACGGAAGACCCGGACGAGAAACGCCGCAGGATCTACAAGCTGCCGGATCCCGAGCGGCTGATAAGGTCCGCTGTGGCGTATCTCGACCGCTATGCCTCGTCGTCGGAAAACCTGCGGCGCGTTTTGGAGCGCAAGGTTGCCCGTGCGGCACATGCCCACCAGCGGGATCCGTCCGAATTCTCCGAAATGATCGGCCACACCGTTGAGCGCTGTGTTGCGCTCGGGCTTGTCGATGATACCGCCTATGCCGAAACGCGGGCCTATTCGCTACGCCGCAAGGGCGCGTCCCGTCGCCAGATCGAGGCGAAACTGGCGGCAAAAGGTGTTCCCAAGGCACTTATCGAACGTGTGATCGCGGCCGACACCACAGACGAGACAAGCGCGGCACGGCGTCTGGCCAAACGGCGCAGGCTCGGCCCGTGGCGCACACGCGGACAGCGCGCGGACTATAGCGAACGCGATATGGCAGCCCTGTGCCGCGCGGGCTTCAGCTACGATGTGGCACGCACCGTCATATCAAGTGAGGACGAGCCCGGCGATCCGTTCTGAACCGTCACGCTCGGTGGCAGCGCGCAAGTGGCAAGGCGCTCCCGATCATGGGACTGGTTGTCGTCGGCCCCCCCATGAACTCGGCAGCCAGCAAGTGTGCGGATCGGCTGTGATATCAACGCCTAAGGGCCGGGCCAGCCGCGGCACTCTGCGCCGATGGCCATCGAACCGGAACCGGCCAAGTCTCCCACCACAGACGCCCAGTCATAAGTTCCATAATATATCTTATGCGAATTATGGATCGGTACTGGAGATTGCGCCCCTCTGCACCAAAGGTCCCTTCGCTTCGTCCGTGCACATCAACTCTTTCGGCGACAGCGCCCTGTCTTCCGGCTGGGCGATCCTCGCCACACCCCATTTCGCATCGCCGATGCCGCTCTTTGTCACCGCAAGTCGTGTCTGTTTTCAGATTGCTGCGCTGGATGCCTGTCGTGCAAAGCGCCATGCGACAGCTGCGGACGGTTTGGCGTCGCCGACGATACGACTGACGCCTGCCGAAACACCAGATCAAGCCTTGCCAATTGTTGGGGCACCATCCCGTGAGCGCGCACGGTGGTGAAACAACAAGCCCAATAAACCTCCCAGGCAGAGCGCCACCGCATGCCCTGGCTTGGGATAACCTGCGGTCATGAAGTCAAGTGCCAGTCCAGGGATTAAGGCGAATGCCACCAGGACACCCCCGCGCATCCGCTCAACTTCACGATAAAAGATCAAAACGAGAGCAGTTGTCGCCAACGCAAAGACAGCTTGCGATGCGCCGGTTCCCACATTCCAGGGAGCCTCTACTCCAATCGGGCTGACATATGTTGCCAGTCCTCCCGCAAACAGCCAAATGACGAGGACGCGGGCTGGACCTATCTTTTTCTCAACGAGACTTCCGACAAGCAAAAGACAAACTGCATTATATAGCATATGTCCTTGTTTCACATGAACAAGTTGGGCTGTAATCAAGCGCCATAGTTCAAGATTTCTTATGTCAGCAAAAGTCGTTCCACCGTAGTCCCTGAGTGCAGCAACGCGGACCGTGCCAAACGGGTTCCCATTTGCGTCATATGCAACCAAGGCTGAGGCAATGATGGTCGCGATGGCAAGAATGGCGGATACAGACTTGATTGAAGGCGCAAGTTTCGGGTGCATTTGAATATCCAGCACTTCTCTTTTGAAGGAGTCGGGATCTTAGATGTAATTATGTTTATTCTTGGGAGCATCGGTGGGATTAGCCTAGAATAATGGTCCGCTCTTCTGCTTTAGTTTTCTGACCTCTAGACGTTTCCCTGTATGGATATGGCTGGCGTAGTGGGATGCGATTGCGAACCGAAAAAGCGGTCGCTCGGGATGAAAGCGGCTCAATAAGGCCAGCCATTGATCCAATGTGGCTGGCACATCCCCACGCGGGATTGAGGAGCTCCGGCTGGTGCGTCACGCGCTCATGTGAGCGACGGGCTGTCAAAGCGGTCCTGGGCCGTCTCGATTTCCGCTTTGTGCTGCCCTCTCCCGTCCCCACTTGTGCCCGGCCGGTCCGGTTGGGGGCTCGCGGTTGGAACCAACGTCGCATTTCTATCGCGCCAGACCCATCGTATGTCTGCAAGGACACCGGCGCTCCGGCCTCGATGCCGGCGCACTGCCTTCGGTGTGGACTGCCAACATCGGCTGAGCCTTTTTTGGCGGCCGTGTCGCGAAAGGCGTTGCGCCAACCCAGACCCTGCTGATTGCGCCCTTGCTCTGTGCCTATGACGATGGGGCGTCAGCAGTGAGGATGCCGGAATGCCGAGCGTGTTTGTTGCTTCCAATTGGAAGCTCGGAGTGACGATCCTCATTGTCTTGCTCAAAGCGGAGCTATATTCCCAAATTCAGAGATATTCACTAATTGCCATATGAGGGCTTTTCTAGATGACGGCTACTTCCCCGGATGCGGATGCAAACGAGCCCCGGCTCAAACATTTCCCAGTCAGCTTTTTCGCTGTGATCATGGGGATGGCAGGTCTGACGCTCGCCACCCAGCGCCTGCAGCATACGCTGGGCAGTCACGCGCTCTTTCCCCTCGCCCTTCTTGCCATCACCATTGTCTGCTTCATAGCCGTCGCCACGCTTTATGCCATCAAGGCAATGCGTCATCCCACAGACATCGCCTGGGAATGGAACCATCCGGTTCGCATCAGCTTCTTCCCCACCATATCCGTCAGCCTCGTGCTCATAGGCACGGCAATGGCAAAAGCTGCGCCTGGGGGCATGGCGATGACGATCTGGGGCATCGGGGCCCTGCTTCATCTGGTGGGCACGCTGGCGGTTGTCTCCGCCTGGATTGGCCATCGCCCCTTCGAGGCACTGCACATCAATCCGGCCTGGTTCATTCCCGCCGTCGGCAACATAATTGTCCCGATTGCCGGGGCCGAGTTCGGTTTCATCGAAATTTCGTGGTTTTTCTTCTCCGTCGGGCTCGTCTTCTGGGTCGTGCTGCTCACGCTGGTCTTCAACCGGCTGATCTTCCACAACCCGCTGCCGGACAAACTCATGCCGACGCTGGTTATCCTGATTGCGCCGCCCGCGGTCGGGCTCATCGCCTATGAGCAGCTGACGGGCGAGCTCGATGTCTTCGCCCGCATTCTCTACAACGCCGCCATCCTGTTCTTCCTGATCATTGCAGCACAGGCCACCAAGTTGCGCCGCCTTCCCTTCGCCCTGTCGTGGTGGGCCTATTCGTTCCCCATCGCCGCCTTCACGATCGCCACATTCATCTTCGCGGAAAAGAGCGGATCCGCGCTCCATCAAAAGGCGGGCATCGCCCTCTATGCGCTGCTTTGCGCCGTGATCCTGCTTCTGATCTGGAAAACGCTCACAGCGATACGAAACGGGGCGGTCTGCGTTCCCGAGGGCTGACAGGCGCGAACAGATCCAGTCTTCCTGCCAACCTCCAGTCACCTAAAGGTCTTTTGAAACTGGGAGAGGCTAATGCCTCGTGCCTGCGGGTGAGCTTTGATACGATCCACGGATTCGCAACGCAGCCTTGCAGCCTTGGGGCCGCGTTGCCGACCATTTCCGGAAGAACCATCATGCAGCCGTCCCGCGATATTTCCCGCCTGATCGAGATCATGGCCGCCCTGCGGCAACCCGAGACCGGGTGTCCCTGGGACGTGGAGCAGACCTTCGAGACAATCGCCCCCTACACGATCGAGGAAGCCTATGAGGTCTCCGACGCGATCCATCGCGGCGATCCGGTCGATCTGTGCGAGGAACTGGGCGATCTGTTGCTGCAGGTCGTCTATCACGCCCGCATGGCCGAGGAAGACGGAACATTCGCGTTTCCCGACGTGGTCGAGGCGGTGACCACCAAGATGATCCGACGCCATCCGCATGTCTTTGGCAACGAGGAAGCGCGCAACGCCGGAATGGTCAAAGGCCTGTGGGAGCGGATCAAGTCGGAGGAAAAGCGCGAACGCGCCGAACGCCGTGCCGCTGCTGGCCTTCAGGACAAGGCCCCAGGCCTGCTGGACGGCGTGGCGCGCGCCTTGCCCGCACTCATGGAAGCCGAGAAGCTTCAAAAACAGGCGTCAAAGGTCGGATTCGACTGGGGAAAGCCCGGTCCGGTCATCGCCAAGATCCGTGAGGAGCTGGACGAGCTTGAAGCGGAGATCGCGGCCTCTGAAGGCGATGCCACGCCTGAGATGGAAGATGAGCTGGGGGATGTGCTGTTTGCCGTTGCCAATCTCGCCCGCCACCTGAAACTGGAGCCGGAAAAAGCTCTTGCCGGCACCAATCGCAAGTTCCGCCGCCGCTTCGCAGCCATTGAGGACGCCGCTCTCGATCAGGGCCGAGATCTGAACGACATGACGCTCGACGAGATGGAGGCGGAATGGCAGGCCGCGAAACGGCGTGAAGGGAAGGCGCGCGAACAGGTCTAGCGCGCGCCCTCTATCTGTCCTGCAAACCGGGCTCGGAAGGCATCAAGCGCCTTTTCGGGAACCCGCACACGCAAGTCCATACCGGCTTCGCTATCTTCGCGGGCAAGAACCTCCGTGGCGCGGTAGAGCCATGCCAGCCCCTCCCCGTCATCGGCACTCAGGTGGACTTCCATCACCTCGCGCTCTGCCGTCAGAATGGCCTCCACACGGCCAAGCAGAGCCTCAACCCCCTCGCCCGTCAGCGCGGAAACGGCAATCGCCTCGCCACTTTCCTGCGTACGGGCAACAAGCCCAGCACGGTTGTCCGGCTCAAGCCTGTCTATCTTGTTCCAGACCTCGACAATCCGCACCCCATCCTTCGGATTGACGCCCAGCTGCTCCAGCGTCTCTTCCACGTCTTCCGCCTGCGCGCTCGTGTCGGCATGGCTGATATCGCGCACATGGAGGATGAGATCGGCTTCCAGAACCTCTTCCAGCGTCGCCCGGAAGGCGGCCACGAGATGTGTCGGCAGATCGGAAATGAACCCCACCGTATCCGACATCATCACTTCCAGCCCGTGCGGCAACGTGATCTTGCGCAAGGTCGGATCCAGCGTGGCGAAAAGCAGGTTTTCCGCCATCACCTTCGCGTTGGTCAGCCGATTGAACAGAGTCGATTTGCCGGCGTTGGTATAGCCGACAAGCGCCACGATGGGATGCGGGATCTTGCGGCGCTGGGCGCGGTGAAGCGTACGGGTGCGGCGCACCTGCTCCAGCTCCTTCTCAAGCCGTGTAATCCGCTCCTGAATGATCCGGCGGTCGGCTTCGATCTGGGTTTCGCCCGGCCCGCCAATGAAGCCCAGCGAACCGCGCTGGCGTTCAAGGTGTGTCCAAGAGCGCACGAGGCGCGACTTCTGCCACGTCAGATGAGCCAGCTCCACCTGAAGCCGACCTTCCTTCGTGCGCGCCCGCTCTCCGAAGATTTCCAGAATAAGCCCGGTCCGGTCGAGAACCTTCGCGTTCCACGCCCGTTCCAGGTTGCGTTGCTGGATGGGGGTGAGCATATGGTCCACGACCACCAGCTCCACCTCTTCCGCCTTCACAAGCGCGCCTAGTTCTTCAACCTTACCGGTGCCGAACAAGGTCGCAGGTCGCCTGTCATTCAGGCGGACCACGCTTGAGTGCTTGATATCGAGTGCAATGGCGGCGGCGAGCCCCACCGCCTCTTCCAGGCGCGCTTCCGGGGTCCTGCGCGGGGCTGAGCCCTGTGCCGCCCTGCGCCCCGATATAATAGGGACGATTACAAGTGCCGGCGCGCCATGGGTCACGCCGTCTTCCGGTCCGGTAGCCTCAGCCACCTCCGGCTTGTCAATCTGCCGCCAGTCGACGGGTTCCAATTAGTCCTGAGCCTTTTCCGTATCTTCGTCAGTGGGATCGAACAGCTGTACAGGCTGGTTCGGCATCACCGTAGAGATAGCATGCTTGTAGACGAGCTGTGAATGGCCGTCACGACGCAACAACACGCAGAAATTGTCGAACCAGGTCACGACGCCCTGGAGCTTCACACCGTTGACGAGGAAGATCGTAAGAGGCGTCTTGCCCTTGCGGACATGGTTCAGAAACGTATCCTGAAGATTCTGAGCGCGGTCTGCCATAATTGTTTTTTTCCTGTTCTGCGCGGACGCGGCTCCGGCGTCCTAGTCTTGATACACGGTTCTTTTGTGGCCACTGCCGGCCGTGTGCCGGGCACGTGCGCCTTGGTCCCACAGATTCAGACAAGCACAAGCGATGCCAATTGCTTCGCAAGCTTTCATCCACCTGCCCATCGCGGAGAAAAACCGAGAGCGGCTCGGATCAGGGCCCCATTCGCCCCCAATTCCGCCGACATTGCCCCCTTCGTTCTCCACGTCCCCTCTGCCGACAGCATCAACAGCCAATCCGGCACACGCGGCGGTGCCTCAAAATTGACCTTTGACGCCAGTGTCATCGGCATTTCGTCCCAGTCGGTTCCGAAAAACGACCGCGGGGAAAACCCGCCGCGATCCTGTCCCTGCCCCGAAAGGTGACCTTCCATTCCGGCCGGATTGCCGCCGATTGTCTGTCAGGCGCCTCCCGTCCGTTCACGCCTTCCCGCTCCACAGACCGCACGGGTTCCATCCCGTGCGGAGCCTGCCTCCGAGAGGACATGTCACACGATGCCGAAGCGGTTACCTCCCAACCGGACCGGCCCGCAAGCAAGATGCGAATGACGACGATGTCGCACCTCGCATCCGTTTCTTCCAACCTCTGGCTTGTTCAACCCGCAAGGCTTGCTAGCCGCTACGCCCCAAAGCACCCGGCCATGACCTTGCAGATTGGCTGTCCCGATCCTGCTCCGATTGTTCAACACCGGATCCAGGGTCTTGGTTCCTGTCCACCGGATGGGCTTCCATCGCCCATCCATCGTTTCGGGCCTCTGAATACCTGCTTCCGCCCGTTTTCATCAAGCTTTCCGGACACCCGATCCGCAAGCTCGACGGGCCAAGCACGAGACTGCCTTTTCGGACAGGCCCGTTCACCGTTGCTCCCCCCAACGACGCCAGCCCAACGGGCATCTGGCATTTCGCCCTCGTTCAGATATTGCTTGCCGTCGGGTTCGCCCCAGTCCTTCGAATCCCGTAAGCCTTGCCCATTTCAACGCTGTCCGGCACACCTTTCTATAACCCAAAAGGCTATAGCGGAACCATGGGAACCGGCGTGCCCCAAAGATCAATCGTCTTCCTCGGCCAACGCCATCGCCTCAGGACGTCCTGACCGCCGACAGTGATGACCAATACAAATCAAGGGCAGAACAATTGATTTCGCCCGAGTTTGCAGAATACCCAATGGATGGCGTGCGCGTCCCTCGTAACCGTCGGCTCCAAACGCTCGAAAAATGGCCCAAAAAGCCGCGCCTGTCACCCGTCAGCTACAGACCAAAGCGTATTGTGCGTAAAGACTGTGACAAAAATAGCATGGCCGCGGAGGTTGTGTACGAAAACGTACATATAACTCAAGCGTCCCTGCGGCTGTTTAGCGCCGGAACCAGTAGGTTCTGTTGAGCGCCCCAAACAATGCGAGCACCTCGATGCGACCCAGAATCATCAAGGCGCACAGGATCAGCTTCGTGTGGGAGTTAAAGGCAGAGAATTCCGGCCAGGCCGGCGCATCGATCGGAAGCCAGGCGCTCGTATAGAGCGTGCCGATATTCGAAAAGCTGCCGATGGCGGCAATCAAGGCGCCTTCGTAGTCCATGTTCTCCAGCGCCAGCGCCAGAGACCCCATGGCCACCGTGAAAATCGCGGCAACAAAGAAGCTCCAGATCGCCTTCATGAGCTGGATATCATAGGTCTGCGATCCGAATTGCGAGGACCGGATCGCGTGTGGGTAGACCAGCCGCCCGAGCTCGCGATAAGCCTGCACGGCCATGCCGCCAAGGCGGTAGTGCTTGAGCCCACCAGCGGTCGAGAATGTGCCGCCACCGACAAGCGCGATGAAGAGCACAAGGGTGAGCGGCAACACTGTGAAGCCCCCGTTGCGCACCTCAAAGCCGGTCGTGCTGACGAGAGAAATCGCTGTAAAGAGCCCTTCACGCAGCGCCTGGAACGGCCCCAGAACGGTACTGGATCCGGCGGCCCGGAACAGCACAGCCGCATAGACCAGTCCCAGCACCGCCGCCAGAATGATCACCGAATAGCTTTCACGGTGTTGTTTCAGGACCTGTACCCGCCCGACGAGCAGCATCCGCTGCCACAGAATGCTGGTGGCTCCGGCGAGCATGAAGACCATCAAGACCATTTCTGCCATCGGATTGGCGAAAGAAGAGATCTCGCCATCGATGGGAACGAAGCCACCCGTCGAAACGGTTGAGAAGGCGAGGCATACCGCATGGATGGGCGCGATGCCGGAAACGAGCAGCGCAATGATGCAGGCCAGCGTGACGCCGACGTAAAAGCCCGCAATATCGAGCGCAGCTGACAGCACACGCTTGCGATCCTGGTGTCCCTCTGTTCCGATCAGGCGGATATAGCGATCCGGCAATCCGCCGATCCCCGCAGGAGCCGAAATCAGGGTGATGCCCAGCAGGGTCAGCAATCCGCCAAGCCACTGCAGCTCCGCCCGCCATACGACCAGAGCCAGCGGCAATCGCTCAAGCGAGCCGATGGCGGTAGCTCCCGTCGTGGTGAAGCCGGAAACGGACTCAAAGATCGCTGTCCAGGGGTTGATGCCCGCAATCGTCATGAAAGGCAGCGCGCCGACGAGCGGCAGCACCACCCATGCGCTCACGAGCAAGACGTAGGATTGCACCCGGTTGAAGCGGCGCATGTTCCCGCCCAGGGCGAGAAACGTCGAGCCCGCAACGAACGCCACCAGCGCGGCGATCATGGCAAAATTCAACCCGACCGGCAGATCTCCCCCCGCGACCGCCACGGCAGCCGGGAACAACATGGTCCCCGAGAAGACCAGAAGCAGGATGGAGAGGAAATAGAATGTGCCGGTCATGGTGTCTCGCCGGCTGCCTCAGAAGAATTCGAGGCTGACGCGGAACATCTGTTCCACCTGCCGCACACGATCCGCCGTGGCGAAGATCACGACCCGGTCATTCGCCTCGATCTGGGTGCGCCCGTTCGGCGTGATCACCGTGTTGTCGCGAAAGATCGCGCCGACGCGAATGCCATCGGGAAGATCGACCGCAGACAGAGGGCGTCCGACGAGCGGAGAGGTTTCCAGCGCCTCCGCCTCGATGACTTCCGCCTGCCCGTTCTGCAACGAATGCACGCCCCGGATACGTCCGCGTCGCACATGTTGCAGGATCTTGGAGATCGTCACCGCGCGCGGGTTGATATAGGCGTCGATGCCCAGAGCATGGGCAAAGGCCGGATAGCCCGCATTGTTCAAAAGGCTCAGATTGCGGCGACAGCCGAGCTTCTTGGCCATGACGCAGGACAGGATGTTGACCTCGTCGTCATTGGTCAGGGCCACCATCGTGTCGGCTTCGCCGATATCGGCCTCGCGCAGGATTTCCTGATCGAGCGCGCTGCCATGCAGGATCACCGTGCGCTTCAGATCATCGGCGATCTGGATGGCACGGTCCCGCGAGCCTTCCACGATCTTGATCTTTGCCCGCGCCTGCCGCTTTTCCAGATTGCGCGCCACATAGAGCCCGATATTGCCACCGCCTGCGATCACGACCCGGTTTGCCTCCGGCTCCTCGTGGCCGAAAATGGCGAGCGTCCGGCGCACATGCTCGCGCTTGGCGACCACATAAACCAGATCGCCTTCCAGCATGCTGTCGGAACTCTTGGGCGCGAACAGGTGATTGCCGCGCATGATGCCCGTCACCACGGCGCCCAGATCGGAGAACAGCTCGGTGAGCTGGCGAAGCGGCGTGTCGACGACCGGGCAATCCTCTCCACACAGGATGCCGACCACGACAACGTGATCGTCTGCAAAACGGATGGTTTCCACCGCCCCCGGCAATGCCATCCGCCGCAACACCATTTCGCCCACCTCGATTTCCGGCGAGATGATCACGTCGATGGGCATGTTGTCCCGCGTGAACAGATCGCGCCAATGGGTGTGCAGGTAGCTTTGGGCGCGGATGCGGGCGACCTTGGTGGGAACGTTGAAGAGCGAATGTGCCACCTGACAGGCGACCATGTTCACTTCGTCGTAGAGCGTCACGCCGATCAGCATGTCCGCCTGATCGGCCCCGGCCAGTGCCAAGGTGTCGGGGTGAGACCCGTGACCGACAAAGCCGCGCACATCCAGCGTATCGCGGATCGCGTTGATCAACTTTGGCGAGGAATCGATGACCGATACGTCGTTTTGTTCGGCAGCCAGTTTTTCGGCGATGCCATAGCCGACCTGGCCGGCTCCACAGATCACCACTTTCATCGCGCGCTCCTGATCTTGCGCGCACGCCCCTCAAGCCGCGCACGCTGACCTGATCCGGTACCACGACTGTGACCGATTGCAAGGCCAAGCTGACAGCAAACGTCGCAATCCCCGGAAGAACGGACAAGGGTAACCCCCTGTCATCCCCACCGGAAACACCCCTGTCAGAGGGATTCCACGCCTCTGAATCGGGATGAATCGCGCCGCCTTTTCAACGACATCGCGCCGATCAGGAAACGCCCAGTGACTTCAGCTTGCGATGGAGTGCCGAGCGCTCCATGCCGACAAATTCCGCCGTGCGCGAAATATTACCGCCGAAACGCTTGATCTGGGCAGTCAGATAATCGCGCTCGAACATCTCTCGCGCCTCGCGAAGCGGCATGGCCATGAGGTGTTCGCCGCCATTGTTGGACGCCATCGGAGGCAGGGTGGACCCCACCTCGGCCGGCAGCATGTCGGCGGTGATTTCCGTGTCGCTGTCCCCGCGGGTCAGGATCATCAGCCGCTCCACATTGTTGCGCAGCTGGCGGATATTGCCCGGCCAGTCATGGGTCTGGAGCACCGCCATGGCGTCCGCAGCGATCGCGCGCACGGGCAGACCGGAGCTGGCGGAAATCTGATCCATGAAGAAGGCGACAAGCTCCGGAATGTCCTCGCGGCGTTCCGCGAGCCCCGGCACACGCAACGGCACCACGCCGAGGCGATGGAACAAATCCTCGCGAAAGCGGCCTTCTGCAATCTCGTGCTCCAGATCGCGCGAGGAGGAGGAAATGATGCGGATATCCACCTGAACGCGTGTTGCGCCATTGAGGCGGGTAAACGTCTGGTCGACCAGCACACGCAGGATCTTGCTCTGGGTCTCGCGTGGCATATCCGCCACCGCATCCAGATAGAGTGTGCCGCCATGCGCCTCCTCAAGCGCGCCCACCTTGCGCGGACGCCCTTCCCCATCCGGTTCCACGCCGAACAGCTCTTCTTCCATGCGATCTGGCGTGATCGCAGCCGCGTTGATGACCACAAACGGCCCGTTGCCGCGGCTCGACATGCGGTGGATCGTGCGCGCCGCCAGTTCCTTGCCCGCTCCGGAAGGACCGGAGATCAGAATGCGGCTGTTGGTCGGTGCAACCCGTTCGATGGTCTGGCGCAAATGGTGGATCGCGGAAGACGTGCCGATCAGCTCCTCTGCGCCACCGGAGCGCTGGCGCAGTTCGGCAACTTCCTTGCGCAGCTTGGAGGCCTCCAGCGCGCGTTCGGTGATGAGAACCAGCCGGTCGGCCTTGAACGGCTTCTCGATATAGTCGTAGGCGCCGCGACGGATGGCGGACACGGCGGTCTCCACATTGCCGTGACCGGAAATGATCACGACCTGGAGATCCGGGTGCTGTTCCTTGATCTGGTCGAGCAACGCCAGTCCGTCGAGACGGCTGCCCTGGAGCCAGATATCCAGAATGACCAGCGATGGCCTGCGTTCCTCGATGGCGGCAAGGGCGCTGTCGCTGTCCCCCGCGGTTCGGGTCTGATACCCCTCATCATCGAGAATGCCCGCAATCAGGTCGCGAATGTCAGCTTCGTCATCAACGATCAGAATGTCAGACGCCATTTGAGTGCACCGCTTGTGTTTCCAGATTGTTTGAATCGTGTTCCAGCGCGGCCTGCTCGCCGGACAAGGGCGCATCCCCGGCCGCGATCGTCAGACGCACCAGCGCCCCATGGCCGCCCTCTGCGACCTGCGGCGCATCCATCAGCTCGATGCCTCCGCCGTGGTCTTCCATGATCTTGCGAACGATGGCGAGGCCGAGGCCGGTGCCCTTTTCGCGTGTGGTCATGTAGGGCTCCAGCAGGCGCTGCCGGTTTTCCACCGGCAGGCCTATGCCGTTATCCGCGACATCGATCACGAGCCGGTCCCCCTCTTCATGAAGGGAAACGGTGATGTGGCCCTTTTCTTCGCCACTCTCCACTTCAGGCGCCGCGAGCACCGCTTCGGCGGCGTTCTTGATCACATTGATCATCGCCTGACCGATCAGCCGGTGGTCGAAATAGGCATTCACCGCGTGATCCGGCATCCGGCTTTCGATGTTCACGTCAGGGTGGCCGACCGACTGCAGGAAAACCGCCTCGCGCACAGCTGAGACGAGATCCTGATATTCCTTTGTCGGCTTGGGCATACGGGCGAAGGACGAGAACTCGTCGACCATCCGTCCGATCTCGCCCACCTGCCGCACGATGGTGTCGACGCACTGGTCGAAGACCTCGCGATCCGTCTCGATGCGTTTTCCATAGCGACGACGGATACGTTCGGCGGAAAGCTGGATGGGGGTGAGCGGGTTCTTGATTTCATGGGCGATGCGACGCGCCACATCCGCCCATGCGGATGTGCGCTGGGCCGTCACCAGGTCCGTGATGTCGTCCAGCGTCACCACATAGCCATGCTCGCTTTGCGAGGACTGTTCCGTCGTCACGCGAACATTGACGATCCGCTCCTGCCCGCCCCGCATCAGCATCATCTGGCCGGACACCGTCCGTCCATAGGCATGGTTCAAGGCAGGATCGACGATTTCCCCGATTTCCGGCACGGCTTCGGCCAGATCGCGCCCGAGCAGGCTTTCATCGTTCGCTTCAAGAAGCATCGTCGCGGAACGGTTGACGAGCGTGATGCGCCGACTCTCGTCAATGCCGATGACGCCAGCCGTCACGCCAGCGAGCACCGCTTCGGTGAACCGGCGGCGCTGGTCGATCTGGTCGTTGGCAGAAAGGAGCGCCTCGCGTTGGCTGCGCAATTGCGCGGTCATGATGTTGAAGGTCGCGCCGAGATTGGCAAGATCGCCTTCGCGCCGGTCGATTGGCACCTGCACATAGAGGTTTCCTTCGGAGACCTGTCCCGCCGCCGCGATCAGCCGCCGGATTGGCGAGACCATCGTGTTGGCAAAGCCGAAACCGAACCAGATCGCGGACAGGAGCAACACCAGCGCCACACCGATATAGACGAGCGCGAACGCGATCTGGACCCCGAAGCGACTGTTGTCGAGCGCGTTGTATTCCTGCGCACCTTCCTGCGACATGCGCAGATAGTCGACAACCCGCGGGTCCATGGACCGCGTCACATAGAGATAGATCCCGTCATAGGCGGTGAGCCTCATCACGCCGCCAACCTGGCTGGAGACACCCGGCGCGATCAGAACCGGCTGACCTGCGTCAGCCTGCTTGAATGCGCTCAAGGGCGGCATCAGCACCTGGGCCTTTGAGTCCACGACGGTTCGGGTAACGATGGAACCATCTGCCTTGAGAAGGAACGCCGCCGGAATGCCGCGCAGCGAGGCTTGCGCCTCAAAGAAACTGTCAAAGCGCGTCGGCTCGAAATCATAGACCGATTTCGCCCGGTCCACGTCATTCGCCATGGCGATGAGATCGGCGCGCAATACCCTCGCGTGTTCCTGAAGGTAGGCGCGGGCAACCGTCAGAGCGTTGTCGATGATCGATCGTGTGCGAACCTCAAACCAGCGGTCCAGGCCTCGGTCGAGCGTGAAGGTGGCGACAACGGCCACAAGGATGGCCGGAATAACCGCGATAAAGGAAAACAGGCCGACGATGCGGCCTTGAAGCCGGGCCGCCGCCCTGCCCCGCCGACGCGCGGTCCACAGCCCATAGATTTCCCAGGCGATCGCCGCCACAAGACCCGAGACGAGCACCCCGTTGGTGAGAAGCGCGATCGTCACCACTTTGCCCGTCGGGCGCAGCGGGGTCAGCCCGGTCAGCACGGCGAAGGTGACGCCAATCGAGATCAGCGACAGGACCATGAAGACGAGGCCATAGGACCGGATCATCCGGTTGCCGTGCGCCTGTTTGCGCTGAGCCGTGTCTGTTGCCAGGTCTTCGGAAGCCGTCATGGAATGCCTTCGGTCTACCGTTTGCATGCACGCTGAACGCGCAATGAACTCGCGTAACGGATATCACACACTGTAGCCAAAATGCGACATAGCAAAGGCTTGAGAAAAAATAAGCTCTCAAAACACAGCATAAACCGGATGGGACTGGAAAAAGTGCCCGTGCGCGACAGCAAGCATAGCCATCGCCAAGGGGGTGACCGGCCAAACTTCCCCGGCATTGCGCGAGGCGATTCTCCGATGAACTGGTGACTGTGGGCCCGGATGCCCTGTCCTCAGGGCCTCAACGGCGAGGTCTGGCGCCCGGTCCGGGGCTCAGACAAGGATCCCGGCCAAAGGCTGGGATCCTGATTGTCGTTCAAAGCAGGCGAACCGCGTCACCTAGCGTGAGTTCCGGATCACCTGAATGTCGAGATCGCGGATCTTCTTGCGCAGCGTATTCCGGTTCAGGCCAAGCAGCTCCGCCGCCTTGATCTGATTGCCGCGCGTGGCCGCCAGTGCGGAGGACAGAAGCGGATACTCCACTTCCCGCAGCACCCGGTGATACAGGCCCGGCGGCGGCAGCGCGTCACCGAAATTGGCGAAATAGGCGTTGAGGAACCGCTCCACCGAACCGGACAGATCCGTTTCGGCATTGTCGCCTTCCTGCTCGCTCGGCGTCGCCGTCTGTTGCGAAAGCTCCTGCTCCACCAGACCCGCGGTGATGAGTTCCTGCGGATAGAGTGCGGCAAGGCGACGGATCAGGTTTTCCAGCTCGCGCACATTGCCTGGCCAGCGATAGCGGCGAAGCTGCTCAAGTGCCGCCTGCTCGATTTGCTTGGCCGGAAGGCCCTCCTTCTCGACGAGAGCGAAGAAATGGCGCACGAGATCGGGAATGTCCTCTCCGCGCTCGCGCAGCGGTGGCAGACGCAACGGCACCACGTTCAGACGGAAATAGAGGTCCTCGCGGAACAGCCCCTGATTGATGAGCTGTCGCAGGTCCTTGTTGGTCGCCGCCACGATGCGCACATCGGTCTTGATCGGCGTACGCCCGCCGACGGCGGTGTACTCGCCCTGCTGCAACACACGCAGAAGGCGCGTCTGGGCCTCCATCGGCATATCGCCGATTTCATCGAGAAACAGCGTACCGCCATCCGCCTGCTCGAAACGACCGGCACTGCGCGCCTGCGCGCCCGTGAAGGCGCCCTTCTCATGACCGAACAGCTCCGCCTCGATCAGGTCGCGCGGGATGGCAGCCATGTTGATGGCAACGAAGGGCCCGTTGCGGCGCTTGCCATAGTCATGCAGCGCCCGGGCGACGAGTTCCTTGCCTGTCCCGGACTCGCCCGTGATCATGACAGTCAGATCCGTCTGCATCAGGCGCGCCAGAACGCGGTAGATTTCCTGCATCGCAGGCGAGCGCCCGACCAGCGGAATATTCTCGGTGTTCTCGTCCGCCCCCGTGACCCGCTTCGCCTTGGGCTCCGCAAGCGCGCGCCCAACGATCGAAATCAGTTCCTTCAGGTCAAAGGGCTTGGGCAGATATTCGTAAGCCCCGCGCTCGGACGCCCGGATGGCCGTCATGAACGTGTTCTGCGCGCTCATCACGATGACCGGCAGGTCGGGCCGCATCTTCTTGATCCGCGGCAGCAGATCGAAGGCGCTTTCGTCCGGCATCACGACGTCTGTGATGACGAGATCCCCATCGCCCGAAGAGACCCAGCGCCACAACGTGGCGGCGTTGGATGTCAGCTGGACATTGTATCCTGCCCGCGACAGGGCCTGATTGAGAACGGTCCGGATGGCAGCATCGTCATCGGCTACAAGAATGGTGCCGCTGGGCATGGTCAGTTGTTCCTGTCGCTGTCGGTCGTTTTTTCGCCGGTCTTGTCTACGCCACCCAGAGCCTCGTCCGGGTCTGCGTCGCCGCTATCCGATACGCCAAGATAGGCAGGCATAAGGATGCGGAAGGTCGTGCGACGTGGCTGGGACTCGCATTCGATGACCCCGCCATGGTCGCCTATGATCTTGGCGACAAGCGCCAATCCCAGACCTGTGCCGTTTATCTTGGTGGTGACGAACGGGTCGAACAGGTAGGAAACGAGATCATCGGGAACGCCAGGGCCATTGTCGCGGACGCAAAACTCAAGTGGCAGGGAGACGCGTTCGCCCGCGCCGGGTACGGATAGCCGGATCCCCGGCTTGAACGCGGTGGAGAGGACGATCTCACCTTCGGGATTGTCTCCAATGGCTTCCGTCGCGTTCTTCACAAGATTGAGGAACACCTGAATGAGCTGATCGCGGTTCGCATAGACCGGCGGCAAGGAGGGATCATATTCCTCCACGATGGAGATATCGCGCGCAAAACCCGACTGCGCGAGCCGCTTCACGTGATCGAGAATGACATGAATGTTTATGGGGTCCCGATCCACCGGGCGCTCGTCGGAGAACACCTCCATCCGGTCCACCAGTTTCACGATCCGGTCCGCTTCCTCCATGATCAGCCGCGTGAGCGACCGGTCATTGTCATCTGCAGATTGCTCCAGAAGCTGCGCCGCCCCCCGAATGCCGGAAAGCGGGTTCTTGATTTCATGGGCAAGCATCGCGGCAAGGCTGGTGACGGTGCGTGCAGCCCCGCGTGAGGTCAGCTGACGGTCGATCTTCTCCGCCATCGTGCGCTCCTGAAGCATCAGGGTCACGTGACCGGGATGTTCGGCGAGCGGACTGGCATAGATGTCCACCATCTTCTCGTTGCCGATACGCGGGGAAGAAATGTCCACCTTGTATTCGTTGACCGCGGCACCGCGCTGGCGCACCTGCTCGATCAGCGTGAGAACAGGGCTGCCGAAGGGAACGAAATATCCCAGCTTGTGCCGTCGAAGAACCGCGCCGCTTGCTCCGAAGAACTCCTCCGCAGCTATATTCGCGGCTTCCACCTGCTCGGTGGGACCAATAAGCAGCACCGGATGCGGGATCGCATCCAGGATACTCGTCTCCCCAACCGAGATGACAGGCTTCGGCCTCTTTGTCTCATGGTCGATCATGCAGCACTCCGGACTTCCGCTTCGCGGAAGATCTCACCGATCAGGCGAAGGACGACGGCGGTGTCTTCCGACGTCAAGAGAACGCGGCGGTTGCCCGCCGGACAGTCGATTTCGGCGGCATCGAGATACCAGGCCAGGTGCTTGCGCGCCGCGCGGAGCCCGATATGGATCCCATAGTGGTCGAGAAGCGCCTCGTAATGCTCGCTGACTAGTTCTGAAAGCGCGGGGCCGCTCGGGGTGTCAGGCACGGCTTCGCCATCGAGCGCCGCCCCGATCTGACCGGGAAGCCAGGGCCGCCCATAACTCGCCCGCCCGATCATTACGGCATCGGCGCCCGAGCGCGCCATTATCTCGCGCGCATCCTCCAATGACGCGCAATCGCCATTGGCAACCAATGGAATGGACACCGCATCACGTACGGCGCGGATGGCGTCCCAATCCGCCTGCCCCTTGTAGAACTGGCAGCGCGTGCGCCCATGGACCGTCACCATGGCGATGCCTGCTTCCTCGGCGCGCCGTGCAAGTTCAGGGGCATTGATGGATTTATCGTCCCAGCCGAGCCGCATCTTGAGCGTCACCGGCACGCTGACCGCGCCTATGGTCGCTTCAACAAGCGTCATCGCATGATCGAGATCGCGCATCAGCGCGGATCCGGAATAGCCGGTGGTGACGCGCTTGGCGGGGCACCCCATGTTGATATCGATGATCTGGGCGCCCGCTGCTTCCGCCATGCGTGCGCCTTCGGCCATCCAGCGCGCCTCACGCCCGGCCAGCTGCACCACATGCGGAGATATCCCCTCGCCTAACGTGCGCTGCGTCGTCTCGTCGTCGCCTTCCACGAGCGCATCGCTGGCGACCATCTCCGATATGACGAGGCCTGCACCAAAACGCGCGGCGATGCGACGAAATGGCAGATCGCTGACGCCGGACATCGGCGCAAGAAAAGATCGGTTGCGAACCTCTACACTGCCAACTACCAAGGGGGGCAACACGGGACCATCCTCGCTCTGGGACCTTGACTGAGAGCCCGATCCCGAATTCTGAGCCGAAGACCGCGCCTTCGCCTCGTCTGACATTACGGTTGCCGGAAGTCCATTCCATGCATCCCGCAAATTCATTCCGCTCCGCGCTCCCTGTGCATGCTTAATTCGTAAGCACAAGCATTTCGTGCCCATATATTAGCCAATATTCTCGAATGGGCAAGCGATTGCGTGTCATTTGTACAAGAAGATTGTCACACTGGCTGATATGAACGAAAACACCTGCAAGACCTGTCGGCAGCGATGCCGCTTTAAGTGAAGTTCACGCAGGAAAACGCAAATACCGTGCCGACACCGCCTCGTATAGTCGCCCTTCTCGTTGCTGCCGGTCGTGGAACCCGAATGGGCGACACATCAGGGACCGCGCCTAAGCAATACCGAGAGCTGGCGGGCCAAGCGATCCTTGTCAAGAGTATCGAATCACTGGCCGCCTCATCGCGGATTAACGCCCTCCAGGCCGTCATCCACGCAGATGACCGCGAATCCTATGAGACAGCGGTTTCCTCAATCGGACTTGGGGACAGGCTCCGGGCGCCAGTTATTGGCGGGGCAACCAGACAGGCATCGGTTCTTGCGGGCCTGGAGGCGCTGAGCGACGCGGCGCCGGACTACGTCCTCATTCATGACGGCGTCCGCCCCTTTGTCACTGTTGCCACCGTGGACAAGGTCATCGATGCACTGCTTGGGGGCTGCGATGCGGCCCTTGCCGCGACTCAGATTGTCGACACGCTCAAGCGCACCGACCAGGCCGCCCATATCGTCGAAACCGTTTCGCGCGAGGATCTGTGGGCGGCGCAAACACCACAAGGATTCCGTTTCGCACCTCTCATCGCCGCGCATCGCAAGGCGGTGGCGGACGGTGAAAACACCTTTACCGACGACGCCGCCGTCGCAGAATGGGCAGGGATCGACGTGTGCGTCGTGGAGGGCGACAAGGGCAACATGAAAATCACCACCGCAGAAGACCTCGAAGAGGCCCGCACAAGGGCTCGCCAGGCCGAGTGGATGGCTCTGGCTGATATCCGCACCGGCACCGGCTACGATGTTCACGCCTTTGCTCCCGGCGATCATGTCACCCTCGGCGGCATCGACATTCCCCATGATCGTCGCCTTTCAGGCCACTCCGATGCGGATGTCGCGCTTCATGCCATCACGGACGCGATCTTCGGAGCTCTGGCGGACGGCGACATTGGCTCGCACTTCCCGCCTTCCGACCCCCAATGGAAGGGCGCGGCCTCCCATATCTTCCTGCGCAAGGCTGTGGCGCGGGTGGCAGAGCGAGGCGGCGCAATCGCCCATCTTGATGTGACCATCGTCTGCGAAGCGCCGAAAATAGGCCCGCATCGAGATGCCATGCGAAAGAGCATTGCCGAAATCTGCGGCCTCAGCCTTGATCGCGTCGCCGTGAAGGCGACAACATCGGAACGCCTTGGTTTCACCGGTCGAGGCGAAGGCATCGCGTCGCTTGCAACGGCAACGATCCGGCTTCCATTGCGTGACGAGACCTGAAACAGACCGGGCCAGCTCCACCATGACCGACCTCACGTCCCTGCACCCGATTGCACGAACGATCCTCCAGGACGCCCGACAGGCGGGCCTTATGGTCGCAGCCGCGGAATCGTGCACCGGAGGCTTGGTCAGCGCGCTTCTTACGGAACTGGACGGTTCCTCGGCGGTTTTCGAGCGCGGTTTCATCACCTATTCGAACGAAGCCAAGATGGAATTGCTCGGCGTCACTCAGAAGACGCTTGAGGCCTATGGCGCGGTGAGCGAGCCGACAGCGCGCGCCATGGCGCAAGGTGCGCTGGAGCGCTCGCACGCCGATATCGTTGTCTCGATTACCGGGATTGCAGGGCCTGGCGGCGGATCCGCGGACAAACCGGTCGGGTTGGTACATTTCGCCATTGCGGCCCGCAAGCTCGCCACAACGCACCATGTCATGACCTTCAAGGACACGGGTCGCTCCGCCATTCGGCTGGCTGCGACAGCATACGCATTGCAACTTGTATCAAATACGATCTATTCAGTTGGTGTAATGTCAATTCCATGATGCTACGTTTTTATCCCAACATCGTATTTTGACACTCCGACATGAGGTCGATGAGGAAATGCGGTGGCGGAGGGAGCTCTGACATGACGGCACGGCTTGGAACGTTTGCGGCAGCTGTCGCAACCCTCATCGCAACGATCCAGTTAGCTGCCGCCGGCGAAGTGCACATCATCTCGCGAGATCGCTCCGGAGCCTTCGTCTCAAGTCATCAGATTTTCGCTCAAAAGCCCCCGGCCCAGCGTGTCGTGTCGGTCGAATATTGCGGACGCACCTATTACGTTTATCGCAGCACCCTTTACTGGCTGGAAAGCCAGGCCTATGAAGGCCGCCTGATCGGCGTGGAATATTCCAATGGCAAGAATTGGCGGCTGATCTGCCGCAAGCCCGAGGAACAGACCGCCAATGTGCCGCCAGAGACCGGCAACAAGAAGCAGACCGGTGCGCAAATCCCAAAAAGCAAAAAATATGGCTGGATCAACATGCTGAACAAGCGGGCAGCCAACTAGCCTTTGCAATCGCAAGACCGTCCTGCCCCCTCGCTCAATCCGTGCCGTAGATCTCGTCCGCCCGCTGTTCAAATGCCACCGCGAACTTGCGGAATGCCTTGTCGAACATGGTTCCCATGAGCGAGCCCAGAGCCCTGGAGCGGAACGCGTAGTCGATATAGAAGCCCACATCGCAGGCTTTCTCGCCGACATCCTTGAAATTCCATCGGTTCTCAAGGTGCTCGAACGGTCCCTCCAGATACTCGACGAGGATCAGCCCTTCCGCCTTGTCCAGCGTGACGCGGGTCGCGAAGGTTTCGCTGAAGAGCTTGTAAGCCACCGTCATGTCGGAGATCAGAACCGAGCGGCCATCCTCCAGCTCGCGCCGTCCACGTACGCGGATGCGCTGGCATAGCGGTACGAATTCGGGATAACTCTCCACATCCGCAACGAGGTCGAACATGTCGTCGGCAGTGTGACGGACACGGCGGGTAGTCTGGAATGTCGGCATGCGCGGGCTCTCGGGGGTTGCCTGGCTGTCGGCTGAATCAGGTTTTGGCGACCATGCCGTCACGGGCAAGCCGCGCGGCTTTCAGATCGCGGAAATCCTCGCCCGCATGGTGCGAGGAGCGCGTCAACGGGCTTGCCGAGACCTTGAGGAAGCCCTTCGCATAGGCGATCTGCTCATAGGCTTTGAAAGCCTCAGGGGTGACGAAATCGATCACCGGATGGTGCTTCCGCGTCGGCTGCAGATACTGGCCAATGGTCAGGAAGTCGACATCGGCGGAGCGCAGGTCGTCCATGAGCTGGAGAACCTCGTTCCGCTCCTCGCCAAGCCCCACCATGATGCCGGACTTGGTGAAGATGGTCGGATCGAGTTCCTTGGCGCGCTGAAGCAGCCGGATGGAATGGAAATAGCGCGCGCCCGGCCGAACCTTCAGATAGTTCGACGGCACCGTCTCCAGATTGTGGTTGAAGACGTCGGGCTTGGCTTCCACCACGATCTCAAGTGCGCCGTCCTTGCGCAGGAAGTCGGGCGTCAGAACCTCCACGGTCGTCGTCGGAGAGCGATCGCGGATTGCCTTGATGACCTTGGCAAAATGCGTCGCGCCGCCATCATCGAGGTCATCGCGGTCCACCGACGTGATCACGACGTGGTCGAGCCCCATGGCAGCCACGGCCTCGCCGATACCCTTGGGCTCATTCTCGTCGACAGGCCCCGGCATGCCGGTGCGCACATTGCAGAAGGCACAGGCGCGGGTACACGTGTCGCCAAGGATCATGAAGCTGGCATGCTTCTTCGACCAGCATTCCCCGATATTCGGGCAACCGGCTTCCTCGCACACCGTGACCAGCTTGTTGGAGCGCACGACATCCTGCGTCTCACGGAATACAGGCGACCCGGGAGCCTTCACGCGGATCCATGCCGGCTTGCGCTGCATCGGCGTTTCCGCGTTCTTCTGCTTTTCAGGATGACGCGGGCGCGCGGCCTGTTGAGCCTTTCCCGCAATGTTATCGACGACTGTGACCATGATCGAACATGTCTCGCGATTGGCGACGCACGTCAAGGTCGGCACGCCGCATTCGATGTGTAACCGGCACTTCTAAATAGACCTCACGCAAAACCATTCAATTGCGAATGGCCCTCATGAGGAAAATCAGGGCGCACGCTCCGATGACCGCCCCGCCAAGCTGCCAGAGCAGCATGTATCCCGGAACGCCCAGTCCAAACCCCATGCCCCAGCCCCCCATGTGGCCATACACGGGCATTCCGATGAGCGGCAACAAGACCGCATTGGCGATGACCGCCCCCAGTATGCCGACGAGGATGCTTGCGAGCAGACCGAGCCGGGCCTTCATGATCCCGCTAGCGATCCACCCAGCGAGCGCACCGAAAAGGACCGTCGCTATCCAACCGAAACCGAACATGAGAACACCTCGTGCAGTTGCGCTTTCACCGATCCGGCATAGAAAGGACAACCACCTGACAGCGACCTGAACGGGGCGCGGACAACGCGCCGTGCGACCACCCGCCGCACGGCTTGTTCACTGCCCCAGGCTGTTGCGCCTACATGTTCAGCACGCGGCCATAAGCGTCCAGCACACTTTCCTTCATCATTTCAGACAGAGTCGGATGCGGGAAGACCGTGTGCATCAGCTCTTCTTCCGTCGTCTCCAGGTTCATGGCGACGACATATCCCTGAATGAGCTCGGTGACTTCCGCGCCCACCATATGGGCGCCCAGAAGCTGCCCGGTCTTGGCATCGAAAATCGTCTTGATGAGACCGTCTGACTCACCAAGCGCAATCGCCTTGCCGTTTGCGATGAACGGGAAGCGGCCGACCTTGATTTCGTAGCCCGCTTCCTTGGCCTTGGCTTCCGTCAAGCCGACGGAGGCAATCTGCGGCTGGCAATAGGTGCAGCCCGGGATCTTGGATTTGTCCATCGGATGGACATCGAGCCCGGCGATCTTCTCCACACAGATGACGCCTTCATGCTCCGCCTTGTGCGCAAGCATCGGCGGCCCGGCCACATCGCCGATGGCGTAGATCCCAGGCACGTTCGTGCACCCGAAGCCATCGATGGAGATACAGCCCCGATCGGTCTTTACGCCAAGCTTCTCAAGCCCGAGGCCCTCGATATTGCCGACGACGCCGACGGCCGAGATCATCCGATCTGCGGTGATCTCCTGCGTCTTGCCATCCTTGGTCTCAACCGTCGCGGTCACGCTGTCCTTGCCCTTGGCGACCTTGGTCACCTTGGCATCGGTCATGATCTTCATGCCCTGCTTTTCGAAGCGCTTGCGCGCCTTGGCGGCGATCTCGGCATCCTCCACCGGCAGGATCTGCGGCATGACTTCGACGACCGTCACGTCCGCGCCCATGAAACGATAGAAGGAGGCGAACTCGATGCCGATGGCGCCAGAGCCCATCACGATCAGCGACTTCGGCATGGTTTCGGGAACCATCGCCTCGAAATAGGTCCAGATCAGGTTCTGGTCGGGCTCGATGCCCGGCAAGGCGCGCGGGCGCGCGCCGGTCGCCACAATGATGTGCTTGGCGGAATAATCGCCGCCCTTCAGCGCCCCGCGCGGCGGGTTCTCGGCATCCTTGACCTTGATCTTGCCCGGAGCGGTGAGTTCCGCCCAGCCCCAGATCACGTCGATCTTGTTCTTCTTCATCAGCCCCTGCACACCGCTGGTAAGCTGCGCGGAGACCCCGCGCGAGCGTTTCACGATGGCGTCGAGATCGAAGCTGATGCCGGTCGCCGAAAGACCGTAGTCCTTGGCGTTTTCCATGTAGTGATAGACTTCCGCCGTGCGCAGCAGCGCCTTGGTCGGAATGCAGCCCCAGTTGAGGCAGATGCCACCCAGATGCTTCGGTTCCACGATCGCGGTCTTGAAGCCGAGCTGGGCGGAGCGGATCGCGGTTACATATCCGCCGGGCCCCGACCCGATGACGATGACGTCGTATGAGGTATCGGCCATGCCCATCCTTTCCCTGTCGTCTCGCAAAGGCCTGCGGACCTGAGCCGCGGCGTCGCCCTATTGCCTAGCCGGAGCACGATTTGCCCCTGCCTTCGCTGCTTGTTCGCTTGTCACCCCGGGCTTGGCCCGGGGCCTGGTAAACTCTGTGGTCCGAACCTTGGCGCCAGCCGATGCGGACCATGTGAAATCCGCGCGGGCACCCCCGCGCCGGACCGTCAGGGCGTGAGAAGTTTCGTCACGATCGGCGCCAGCGCTTCGCCCAGAATGCGCGAGTTGGCCGCATCCATATGCACCCCGTCGACCGCGCTGACATGCACGGCGGAAGCGGCGTCGAAAAACGCGCATCCGTTCTGTTCCGCAACCGCCCGGTAGAGCGGGCCGAGCTGACGCGATTCCTCGATCAGCGGGTCCATGCCCCTCATCGCCGGATTGTCCGTCGCAGCGATATGCGGCGGCGATACGATCAGGATGGCTGGCGTTTCCGCCTTTTCCGTCATTCCGTAGTGGCGAACGAGTTGAACGAGCCGTCCCATGCCGCCGGCTGCCGCATAGGCGGACCCGGAAAGAAACGGTTTCAGATCATTGGTTCCCAGCATCAGGATGACGAGATCGAGCGGTGCGTGCGTTGCCAGAATGGTTGGCAGCACGCGCGCGCCGTTGCGATCGGCAGCAACGGAGAAATCGTCGAAGACCGTCGTGCGACCATTCAGGCCTTCTGCAAGAATTCGGAATTTGCCGCCGGTGGCACCATCAAGCGATGTCGGCCACCGGTCCTCGAAAGCGTGCCTGCCCGTCATGCCGGGCAGGCACCCCCATGTCAGAGAATCGCCATAAGCGAGAATGGTCTTCACGCAAGCCCCCTAGACCAGCATGCTCATCGGGCTTTCGATAAAGCCCTTGAACGCCTTGAGGAGCTGGGCCCCGAGCGCGCCGTCGACCGCACGGTGATCGGTGGCGAGCGTCACGGTCATCATCGTTGCGATGGCGACGGCATCATCCTTGACGATGGCCCGCTTCTCGCCTGCGCCCACCGCAAGGATCGTGGCATGCGGCGGGTTGATGACGGCGTAGAAGTCCCGCACGCCGAACATGCCAAGGTTGGACACCGCCGTGGAGCCGCCCTGATATTCGGAGGGCTGCAGCTTGCGGTCCTTGGCGCGCTTGGCCAGATCCTTCATCTCGTTGGAGATGGTGGACAGCGTCTTCTCTTCCGCGCGTCGAATGATCGGCGTGATCAGGCCGCCTGGAATGGAAACCGCAACGCCCACATCGGAATGCTTGTGCAGCACCATGTTGGCTTCGGTCCATGACGCATTGGCTTCCGGCACGGCCTTGAGGGCCAATGCCTGGGCCTTGATGATCATGTCGTTGACCGACAGCTTGTAGGCGGGCTTGCCGTCATCATCCAGCGGCGCGCTGGAATTGAGCTGGGCACGAAGGGCCAGCAGCGCGTCGATATTGCAGTCCGCCGTCAGGTAGAAATGCGGAACGGTCTGCTTGGATTCCGTCAGGCGACGCGCGATCGTCTTGCGCATGCCGTCATGCGGCACAAGCTCGTAAGACCGTTCCTCGAAGAGCTTGAGCACGGCCTCGTCGGAAGGCGGTGCCGCCGGTGCGGGAGCCGCCGCTGCCTTCGGAGCCTCCGCCGCCGAAGCAGCCGCGGCCTTGGTTCCGGTGCCGGACTTCAGCGCCGCCTCGATATCGCGTTGAACGATACGTCCGCGGGGCCCGGATCCGGACAGGGCAGACAGGTCGAGGTCATTCTGCGCGGCGAGCCTGCGCGCAAGCGGCGAGGCAAAGATACGCTCGCCATCGACGCGCGGAACCGGCCCGGCGCTTGCCGAGGGCTTGGTCGCCGGGGTCGGAGTTGGCTCCGGCTCGGGTTCCGGTTCGGATGGGCCGTCCTCATTGACGGGTGCCTTTTTCTCGGAACCTCCTTCGGAGATCGCGGAAGCGTCCTCGCCCTCTTCAAGCAGCACAGCGATCCGCTCGTTGACCTTCACGCCTTCGGTGCCGTCGGCAACAAAGATCTTTCCGACGGTTCCTTCGTCGACGGCTTCCACTTCCATGGTCGCCTTGTCGGTCTCGATCTCGGCAATGACATCACCGGAAGAAACCGTGTCGCCTTCCTTCACGAGCCACTTTGCGAGTTTGCCCTCTTCCATCGTGGGAGAGAGCGCCGGCATCAGGATATCGATGGGCATTTCTGTCCCTCCTCACGAGGCGTAGGTTACAGCCTTCACCGCTTCGATCACCTCGGCGACCGACGGCAGCGCAAGCTTTTCGAGATTTGCCGCATAGGGCATCGGCACGTCCTTGCCCGTCACGCGGACGACCGGCGCATCGAGATAGTCGAACGCCTTTTCCATGATCTGGAACCCGAGTTCCGACGACATGGAGCAGGTCGGCCAGCCTTCTTCGACGGTCACGCAACGCCCGGTCTTCATGACCGAGGCGATCACCGTGTCGATGTCGAGCGGACGCAGCGTGCGCAGATCGATGACTTCCGCATCGATCCCCTCGCCCGCCAGTTCCTCTGCCGCCTTCGTGGCATAGGTCATGCCGATACCGAAGGAGACGATGGTGACGTCCTTGCCGGACCGCACGACCTTGGCCTTGCCGAGCGGCACGGTCCAGTCGTCGATCTTGGGGATCTCGAAGGACTGCCCGTAGAGAATTTCATTCTCAAGGAAAATGACCGGGTTCGGCGAACGAATGGCCGACTTCAGCAAGCCCTTGGCATCCGCGGCAGACCAGGGCTGAACGACCGTCAGTCCCGGAATGTGGGAATACCACGACGCATAGTCCTGGCTGTGCTGAGCGGCGACGCGAGCGGCTGCGCCGTTCGGGCCGCGGAACACGATCGGGCAGCCCATCTGGCCGCCGGACATATAGAGCGTCTTGGCGGCGGAGTTGATGATCTGGTCAATCGCCTGCATGGCAAAATTGAACGTCATGAACTCCACAATCGGCTTCAGACCGGACAGAGCCGCACCGACGGCAAGGCCGGTGAAGCCATGCTCCGTAATCGGTGTATCGACCACACGGCGGTCGCCGAACTCATCCAGCAGGCCTTGCGTGATCTTGTAGGCGCCCTGATAGACCGCCACTTCCTCGCCCATGATGAAGACGTCGCCGTCGCGGCGCATTTCTTCCGCCATGGCGTCGCGAAGCGCCTCGCGCACCGTGACCTTCACCATCTCCGTGCCTTCCGGAATTTCCGGATCGGACGCGGGCTCCGGCGTTGCTGGCGCAGCTGCGACCGGCGCCGATACAGACGATGCAGCGGGGGCCGGCTCGTTTGGTTCCGACGCGGCCTTATCGGCCTCGGCGGCGACCGCATCTTCGGCGCTTTCGCCCTCACCCGCCAGCACGGCGATTGCCGTGTTGACCTTCACACCTTCGGTGCCTTCGGCGATGAGAATCTTGGCGACCGTCCCTTCATCGACGGCCTCCACTTCCATGGTCGCCTTGTCGGTCTCGATCTCGGCAATGACGTCGCCGGAAGATACCGTGTCGCCTTCCTTCACGAGCCACTTGGCCAGCTTGCCCTCTTCCATGGTCGGCGAGAGCGCGGGCATCAGAATTTCGATAGCCATTATCCGTTTCCCCCGGGCTCAGAGCACGATATCGGTCCAGAGCTCGGAAACATCCGGCTCAGGATCGGTCTGGGCGAATTCTGCGGCCTCACCGACGACCGAACGGACATCCTTGTCGATATCCTTCAGCTCATCCTCGGTGGCCCACGTTTTCTCCAGCACGCGCTGGCGAACCTGCTCGATCGGATCGTGCTCGGTCCGCATCTTCTGGACCTCGTCCTTGGAGCGGTACTTGGCGGGGTCGGACATGGAGTGTCCGCGGTAGCGATAGGTCAGCATTTCCAGGATGTAAGGGCCGTAGCCCTCCCGGCAGTGGCTGATGGCACGTTCGGCGGCTGCGTGAACAGCGCGCACATCCATGCCGTCCACCTGTTCGCCGGGAATGTCGAAGGATGCACCGCGTTCAGACAGGTCGACATTTGACGACGCGCGTTCCACGCTCGTGCCCATGCCGTACTTGTTGTTTTCGATGACATAGATCACCGGGAGCTTCCACAGCTTCGCCATGTTGAAGCTCTCGTAGACCTGTCCCTGGTTGGACGCGCCGTCGCCGAAATAGACAACCGACACGCTGTCATTGCCGCGGTAGCGGTTTGCGAAGGCGAGGCCAGTTCCAAGCGGCACCTGCGCACCGACGATGCCATGTCCGCCGTAAAACTGCTTTTCCTTGGAAAACATGTGCATCGAACCGCCCTTGCCCTTGGAGTAACCTCCACGGCGTCCGGTGAGTTCGGCCATGACTCCCTTGGGGTCCATGCCGGTTGCCAGCATATGGCCATGATCGCGATAGCTGGTGATCACCTGATCACCCTCTTTCTGCGCCATCTGCATTCCCACCACCACGGCTTCCTGGCCGATATAAAGGTGACAGAAACCGCCGATCAGGCCCATGCCATAAAGCTGGCCTGCCTTTTCCTCGAAACGGCGGATCAGGAGCATTTCCCGATAGGCGGAAAGATCCTGTTCCTTGCTGAATTCAGAAATTGCCGGCGCGTTTGTTTTCGACCGGGCGTTCGTAGCGCGGGTACGCGACTGCGCCCCGCCCTGGCTGCGTTTGGCAGCAGTTTTGGGTTTCGTAGCCATAGGCCCTCGTCTCGGTGACGTTTCCCTCAAGAGCGTAGCGGAAAGTACCTGAGACGATCTGTCAATCCAAGTTCGCTGGAGCGGGCTGTCTACCCAGCCCATGCAATTGTTTTAGAACAGAAATATGAGTAATAACCAATTTTCGGTTGATCAGTCATAATTAACTTGAAATCAGATGACACGCGCAACTAGCGCGCTCCGCGCAATATCACCACCTCATCCGACTGGGCCAGATTGAGGCTTTCACGCGCCCGTTCGTCGATCATGTCCGGATCGAGGCTCTCCGGGCGCAACAGAACAACCCGTCGTTCCAGCGCCAGCCTCTTGTTACGCACAGCGGTGAGCTGCTCGTCCAGTTGCTCCGCTTCCGATTTCAGCTGTTCCCGGGCAATGAGACCATAGGCTCCCGAGAGGGCGTGCAGCACGAAATAGGCAAGCAACGCAGCTGACAGACCCGGAAGGATCAGCCGGCGAAGAACGGACTTCTTGCGCTGACGGGTATACATGGGGGTACGCAGAACTCTACTAAGACTCTAAAACAGCGCCATCCTGTGCCATTAGGCTTAATGGAGCGTTGAGATCGCGGGTAAAATCCAACCCGTTTAATCAAACCAGTTCTTTATCCGCCTGGTCTGTGCAAAAGCATGGGCGTTTTCGAATACAGGCCCCACCCGGCGGATAACTACAGGCAACCTGATACCACCCCGCGATAACCTTTCCGCATGCCTGCGCCTGTTCGTTTCATGAACCGACGCCGGTCCGTACGTTTGGTCTTCCGCCGGAAACAATCTCCCCCTCGTGGCTTGGCCATCGCACTTCCCCTGCGGCGACAAGAAAAACGGGGCGGTCCCGCATCAACCGGAACCGCCCCGTCCTGTAGTTTCAACGACCGGACGAGTCCGGTCAGGTTCTTGGCTTCGCGGCCAAGCCATGCAAATGACCGCGCCGCGACCGCGAGACGTCTCCGACCTGCTGTGCCCATAGCCGCTCGTAAGCCCCAAGGTGCCTGCGAAGCCTGGCCTTGCATGCCCTTCCCGGCCATGCGCCGCAAAGCCTAGTCGATATCGGCCACGTCCACATTGTCGCCGCCGACGCGATGCGCGAGAGCGGCTTCCATGAAGTCATCGAGATCGCCATCAAGCACATCGCCCGGAGATGTCTTTTCGACACCCGTACGCAGGTCCTTGACCATCTGATAGGGCTGCAGCACGTAGGAGCGGATCTGGTGCCCCCAACCGATATCGGTCTTGGCCGCCGCATCCGCGTTCGCCTTCTCCTCGCGCTTCTGCAATTCCAGCTCATAGAGCCGCGCCTTCAGCATGTCCCATGCTGTCGCCCGGTTCTTGTGCTGCGAACGCTCGTTCTGACACTGCACGACGATGCCGGTGGGATTATGCGTGATACGCACGGCGGAATCGGTCGTATTGACGTGCTGACCGCCCGCGCCCGACGCGCGATAGGTGTCAATCCGGCAATCGCTTTCGTTGATATCGATGTCAATCGAGTCGTCGATGACCGGATAGCACCACACACTGGCGAAGCTCGTGTGGCGACGCGCCTGGCTGTCATAGGGCGAGATGCGGACAAGACGATGCACGCCCGCTTCCGTCTTCAGCCAGCCATAGGCGTTGGGGCCCTTGATCTGGACCGTGGCCGACTTGATGCCCGCCTCTTCACCGGCATGGATTTCCATGATCTCGGTCTTGTAGCCGTGCTGTTCCGCCCAGCGCACATACATGCGCAGCATCATGTTGGCCCAGTCCTGGCTTTCGGTACCGCCAGCGCCGGCATGAATTTCGACGTAGCAGTCGTTGCCGTCCGCCTCGCCGGAAAGCAGCGTTTCCACCTGACGGCGGTCGCTCTCCAGCTTCAGCGCCTTCAACGATGCCTCGGCCTCTTCCACGACGGAGGCATCCTCCTCCATCTCGCCAAGCTCGATCAGTTCGAGATTGTCGGAGAGCTCGCTCTCCATGCGGCGCACCGCCCCGATATTCTCTTCCAGATACTGGCGCTCGCTCATCAGCTTGCGCGCTTTGGTCGGGTCGTTCCAGAAGTCGGGGCTTTCGGCAGCCGCGTTCAGTTCATCCAGACGTGAGATCGCGCGATCCCAGTCAAAGATGCCTCCTCAGCAGGCTGAGTGCCTGCTCGACGTCATCAACGATCGTCTGCGTTTCCGGACGCATCGCATATGCCTCGCAAATTGGATTTGAAGTGGGAGGGGAAGCCGGTCCCGACCGCCCCTGCCGGATCAGGTGCGCGACCATAGTCAGCGCACCTGCCGCTGTAAACCGGCACCTGACGGGTGCGGATGCGTGGGCCTAATAAAGGCCGCCCGTTCCCGTCATGATCGCACGGTCTGCCTCGGGCGTGACGGTGCCAGGTGCTCCCATATCGCCCTCATAGCCGATGATGGAATAATTGTCCGGCGGCGCTGTGCCCGGCTTGAAGGCTTCCAGAATCGTCCCCGGAGAGCCAGCCGTCGCCCGCAGCCCCGTGCGCCCGTCAATGGGAATCAGATGGATCCCCTCAGGAACACGGAATTCCACCGCCGGCTTGTCGGCCAGCGCCTGCTTCATGAACTCGGTGAAGATCGGGGCCGCCACGTGACCGCCGGTCTGCCCACGGCCCAACGGGATCGGCGTGTCGTAACCCACGAAGACGCCAACCGTAAGGTTGGGCGAGAACCCCATGAACCAGGCATCGCGCTCGTCATTGGTGGTGCCCGTCTTGCCGGCGACCGGACGCCCGACGGCACGAACGCTGGTTGCGGTTCCGCGCTGCACCACGCCTTCCATCATGGACGTGATCTGGTAGGCGGTCATCGGGTCGAGAACCTGCTCGGAATTGTCGATCAGCGTCGGCTCGTCCTGACCGTGCCAGTCCACCGCCTCGCATCCGTCGCACTCGCGCGCATCGTGCTTGTAGATGGTGCGACCGTAACGGTCCTGAATGCGGTCGATAAGGGTCGGCGTCACCTTGCGCCCCCCATTGGCGATCATCGAATAGGCCGTCGTCATGCGCAGCACGGTCGTTTCGCCCGCACCCAGCGCCATGGACAGCACTGGAAGCATGTCGTCGACGATCCCGAAACGACGCGCATATTCGGCAACCAGCGGCATTCCCATATCCTGCGCAAGGCGGACGGTCATGACGTTTCGCGATTTTTCGATGCCGGTGCGCAGCGTCGACGGACCATAGAACTTCCGTCCGAAATTCCGCGGCGACCAAACCTCACCGCTGGCCTGTTCGATGGAAATCGGCGCATCCATGACCACGCTCGACGGCGTATAGCCGTTATCGAGGGCCGCGGCATAAACGAAAGGCTTGAACGAGGATCCCGGCTGGCGATGGGCCTGCGTGGCGCGGTTGAACTCGCTCTGGGCGTAGCTGAAGCCGCCGACCATGGCCAGGACGCGCCCCGTGAACGGATCCATGGCCACAATGGCGCCAGACACTTTCGGCACCTGTTGCAGCACCCACTGGTCGCTGGGCGCCCCGGCGGGATCCTCCTCGCGTGTTACGTAGACCACATCGCCGACATTGAGCACATCGTCCGCGCCGTTGACCGAACCGGTGCCGTCCTTGACCCGCTTCACCCATTTCATCTGATCATACGCGATCTGACCGCGTGTGCGCTGCGTGGAGAAGCTGCCCGAAGCAAGCTGCGCGGGCCGGATGCCGATCGCAGCCCCATTCGCGTTCGCATCGAGAACGACAGCGAGCGTCCATTCCGGCACGTCTTCCAACGGCTCGATCTTGGAAAGCTGTCCGCCCCATTCACCGGCGTTCAGATCGATCGTCGCAACCGGACCGCGCCAGGTGCCATGCTCATGGTCGAAGCGGATGAGACCATCCATCAGCGCCTTGCGCGCTTCGGCCTGAAGCTTCGGATCGAGGGTGGAGCGAACCGACAATCCACCGTTATAGAGCCGGTCCTTGCCGTACATCTCGGCCACTTCGCGGCGCACCTCTTCGGCGAAATACTCCGATGCCGCAAGCTGCGCGCCGGTCTCGCGCGGTGTCACCTTAAGCGGCTCCGCCTTGGCAGCCTCGCCGTCGGCTTCGCTCACATAGCCATTCTCGACCATCCGGTCGATGACCCAGTTTCGGCGCGCGATCGCCCCTTCAGGGTTGCGGAAGGGGTTGTAGTTGTTCGGCGCTTTCGGCAAGGCCGCCAGATAGGCGCATTCGGCAATGGAAAGCTCGTGCACCGATTTGTCGAAATAGAGCAGCGAGGCCCCGGCCACGCCATAAGCCCCCATGCCGAGATAGATCTCGTTCAGATAGAGTTCGAGGATCTTGTCCTTGGTGTAGGCATCCTCGATGCGCAGCGCCAGAATGGCTTCCTTGATCTTGCGCTCGTAGGAAACTTCATTGGTCAGAAGGAAGTTCTTCGCAACCTGCTGGGTAATCGTGGACGCACCGACCGGGCGCCGGGAATTGCCGGCCAGCACGTTGCGTGCATTGACCACGACAGCGCGCGCAATGCCGGTAACGTCGATGCCCGGATGATGATAGAAATTCTTGTCTTCCGCCGACAGGAAGGCGTTCTTCAGCAGATCGGGAATGCCCTGAATCGGCAGGAACATCCGGCGCTGCTCGGCATATTCGGCAATCAGACTACCGTCGCCGGCATGCACCCGCGTCATCACCGGCGGTTCGTAGTTCTTCAGCGCCGTATAATCCGGCAAGTCCTTGGAGATCGTGGATAGATACCACGCCCCGCCCGCTGCGCCGACAAGCGCGCACACGGCACCAAATCCAAAGAGATAACCTAAGAACTTCAGCAGAAACTTCATGGAGCGGGCTCGTCCGTACTCGTCCGTATCGGGCACATTTCAATTAGCAAAGACCGATCGCGCGTCAAATGGCGCATGAAACCGCGTCTTTCCGAAAGGCTCTCGTCCTTCATCGCACCCCCGGCTCCCGACGCTCTTCGCCGGGCCCGGAGTGAGGCCGGATAACCGGCCAGCGCGCCACGTAGCATAACCGTGGGCCCTCGTCGCCTGCATCAGCCACCAATGTGGCGATGCTGAGGCGTTTTTGCCCGCCTTAGCGATGCCGGGAGGCGCTCGCACCCATGAAAAACCCCGCAACCCGCGGAAAGAACATGGCTACCGCCCCTGAGCCATCCGCGGCTGGAAGAATCGGTCAACGCTCGCCACCAACGCATCCGCAGCCCGCTCGCGCCACTCGCCAGACATCAGCAGGCTCTCATCGTGCTTGTTCGACAAGTACCCGAGTTCGACCAGGACCGAGGGAACATCATAGGCCTTCAGAACCCGAAACCCGGCGGACCGCCACGGATTCTTGATCAGCTTGACCGCACTTTCGAACTCGGAAACCAGCGTTTTCGCAAATAGAATCGAGAAGCTCTTCGTCTCGCGCCGGGCCAGATCGATGAGAATATCGGCCACATCGTCCGGCTCATCTTCCAGATCTGCTCCTGCCAGGATGTCGGAGCTGTTCTCGCGTGTGGCGAGGGCGGCGGCGATAACGTCGGAGGCGCGTTCGGAAAGGGTATAGACGGTTGCCCCGCGCACATGATGCTGCGGCGCGGAATCGGCATGAATCGATATGAACAGGTCTGCGGCGCCGTGGCGCGCGAATTCCACCCGCTTGGCAAGCGGAATGAACCGGTCGTCATCCCGGGTCATCAGAACCTCGTAGGCCCCCTTCTCCTCCAGCTTCTTTTTCAGAAGCTTGGCGAACTCAAGCACCACGACCTTCTCGTGAATGCCGTCGACACCGGTGGCTCCGGTATCGATGCCGCCATGGCCGGGATCCAGGACGATGATGGGGCGGGTGCGGGAATCCGGACCGACATCCTTGCGATCCCCCTTCGGCGCGGCCGTCTCCAGCGACCGTGGGCGCTCATATTCACTCAGGAATGCCTCGCGCGTCGTCTTGACGAAATCGAGAACGAGCCGCGCGGGCTGCTCATCGATTGCGGGCAGGACGAACGATTTGTCCAAACGGGCGGGCGCGGAAAGATCCAGCACGATGCGGGACTTTCCAGGTGCGATCAGGCCGTAACGCCACGCCTTGACCAGGCCGCGACCGTTTTTACCCGCCTCGGGCGGCAATTGGAAACTGACCTCCGGCATGTCGATGATCACCCGGTCGGGCGATGCGAGGGCAGAGGTGGAAAAGGACAATGAGCGGCTCAGGTCGATGATGAACCGCGTACGCTGGGCATCGCCTGCCACACGGGCGCCGGACGCGGTGACTGGGGTCTCCTGCGCAGCGTTTGGGGCCGACGCATCCGTCTCCGTTCTCAATTCGTCCATGACGGCATCGATAGCGGCGGTTGTGGTCGGATCGATGGCGGAGACATCTTTTCCGCCTGCACCAGTTACCGCGACGGCCTCCTGCCCCTTTGCCGTCGAGATGGCCCGCGGTTCCGCTCCTGCCCCAGGATCAGACGCCAACAGGCTCGCAAAGATTGCGATGCCGAGCGCGATTATGGATGCCTTGAGTTTCATGTTCGGTCGCAATTCCCGCGTTCCAAAGCTCTATCGTTCATCTTTCGGGCTGTTCGCATCCGTCCGCAGTCCCGTCACAGCCACCTCCCCTTCGCAACGGGATTGCAGCGCGTCAAGACCAGCCAGCAAAACCGATCTTGCGGCGAATTGAAGGCCAGGACGCGGGTCCGGCGATAAATGGAATGCGCCGCAACGTCGCCAGCCGAATTCCAGACCTGTCCTTATTAGGACATTATAAGCGCATGGTTAACCGGGTGTTTCGCTTATTGCCCACGACATCGCCCCCCGCGCCACAACCAGGAGCGATCAAAAGGGGCACATCTGTCCGACAGCGTGAGCTATTACCACGGCTTATCTTGCCAAGCGCACAAGTCGTCCTTAAAAGAGCAAGTTGGATTTAGGTCAACGTGCGACTGATTCCGCCGTCTCGAACGCCGTTTCGGGACGGGACCCGATGGGGGCGCGTCTTCGCGAGACGATTTCTCGAGACGAAATGCCCGCATTTCAGGGTCCTCTGCCTGTACCCAAGCGGCCTACCGCCCGGGACGTGTGGCAGTGGCGAATGCTGCGTTTTGCAGACATTGAACCGTCTGTGATCTGAATTCACCGGACTGAATTCCGTGTCGGATGCGGCAAAACCGGACACGGCCCTTCGGTCGGCTCGATGCCGACCTTGCAGAAATTCGACGACTGGCCGGCATGAGGTCGGCCGCATGTAGATTCGACAAACACAGAGCGTTGCGATGAGCGACCGCGCTAAAGCGAAATACAGAAAAGAGACGACAGGCGCCTCGTCAAAGGCCGCCTTCCCGTCCGCTGTGGCGCGCGCAACGTCTGAAACAAGCATTCATCTCAACAAAGACAAACCAAGCGACCATCCGGACGGAAATGACACGCGGCTGCGTACAGCGCCGGTTCCACGCGGTGGTCGTGGAGATCCTCCTCTATGGCAAACAAGATGCTCATCGATTCGGCGCACCCGGAAGAGACCCGGGTCGTCGTGGTGCGCGGCAATCGCGTAGAAGAATTCGATTTCGAAGCGGCGAACAGAAAGCAGCTTCGCGGTAATATTTATCTGGCGAAAGTCACACGGGTCGAGCCGTCCCTGCAGGCCGCCTTTGTCGATTACGGCGGGAACCGTCACGGCTTCCTCGCCTTCTCGGAAATACACCCCGATTTCTACCAGATCCCCTTGGCGGACCGTAAGGCGCTGTTTGAGGAGGAGGCGGAAGCCGAGGAAGAGGTGGCCGAGGCGGCCCCCGCGCGGCGCAAGCGTGGCGCGAAGGTGTCCAAGAAGGTCGAGGCCAGCGACGACGACGCGCAAGATGAAAACGTCGACGACGCCGATGGCGACGACGAGGATGGTGACGACGTCTCCAAGGCCTCTTCCAAGGGCGATGGCGACGACGAGGGCGAAGACCAGGTGGAATCCGTTGGCGCGGAAGACGCCATGGAAGAAGTGCCTGTGCGCCGTGAACGCCAGAATCGGCGCCAGTACAAGATCCAGGAAGTGATCAAGCGCCGTCAGGTGCTGCTTGTTCAGGTCGTCAAGGAAGAACGCGGCAACAAGGGTGCGGCGCTCACCACCTATCTGTCGCTTGCCGGTCGCTATTCGGTGCTGATGCCGAACACGGCGCGCGGTGGCGGCATTTCGCGCAAGATCACCTCCGTTCAGGACCGCAAGCGCCTCAAGTCCATTGCGAGCGAGCTGGATGTGCCGGAAGGCATGGGCGTCATTCTGCGCACCGCTGGCGCCAGCCGCACGAAGTCGGAAGTCAAGCGCGACTTCGAATACCTGCTGCGCCTTTGGGAAAACGTCCGCGATCTGACCCTGCGCTCCATCGCCCCCTGCCTCGTCTATGAGGAAGGAAGCCTGATCAAGCGCTCGATCCGTGACCTTTACAACAAAGACATCGATCAGGTTCTGGTCTCCGGAGAGGACGGCTACCGCGAGGCGAAGGACTTCATGCGCATGCTCATGCCGAGCCATGCCAAGAACGTTCAGCCCTACCGCTCCACGACGCCGGTCTTCACGCGCTATGGTATCGAGCCGCAGCTTGATGCGATGTTCTCGCCGCAGGTCACCCTGAAGTCTGGCGGTTACATCGTCATCAACCAGACCGAGGCTCTGGTTGCCATCGACGTGAACTCCGGCAAGTCGACGCGCGAACACAATATCGAGGACACGGCCACCCAGACGAACCTGGAAGCGGCCGAGGAAGTCGCACGTCAGCTCCGCCTGCGCGATTTGGCGGGCCTGATTGTCATCGACTTCATCGACATGGAAGAGAACCGGAACAACCGGGCGGTCGAAAAGCGCATGAAGGACTGCCTGAAGTCCGACCGCGCCCGCATCCAGGTTGGCCGCATCTCCCATTTCGGCCTTCTGGAAATGTCGCGTCAGCGCATCCGCACCGGTGTGCTGGAAAGCTCCACCGAGCTTTGCCCACACTGCCGCGGCTCCGGCATGATCCGGTCCGTGGAATCCGTGGCCCTTCATGTGCTGCGTGCGCTGGAAGATCACCTGCTGCGCCACTCCGATCATCACCTGACCGTCAAGACGCAGCCGGCTGTCGCCCTCTACATCCTGAACCAGAAGCGCCATCACCTGATGGAGCTGGAGCAGCGTTTCGGCCTGAACATCACCATTTCGGCAAGCGACGACATCGGCACCCAGCATTTCGTGCTGGAGCGTGGCGAACCTGTCGTGCGCGATCCCAATGCCCCTCCGGCTCCGACCATCGTGCAGCCTGACACCATCATGCTGGACATTGATGATGACGCAGAGGCCGCTGCGGATGAGGCTGCGGTGCGCGCTGAGGAAGAGGAAGCGGAAGAAGCCGAGGAAGCCGCACGCTCTGAGGAAGGCGGACGTTCCAAGCGCCGCCGGCGCCGTCGGCGTCGCAACAACAATGACGATCAGGACAACCGCGAAACGTCCGATGAGGCCGAGGGCGGCGATGAAAAGTCCGCAGACGCGGGCGAAGCCGCTTCCGACGGCGATGATGAAAACGGGGATGGAGACGGTGAAAACCGCCGCAAGCGTCGCCGTGGTCGCCGGGGGGGACGTCGCGGTCGCCGCAATCGCGAGGAGCAGGCCTCTGCCGAGGGCTCTGAGGACGGCGAGAAGACCAGTTCCGATGGCGCAGATGACGAAAGCGCGTCGGAAGGCGCTCAGAGCGAACAGCCCGTCGCAGAGGAAGCCGTAGCCCAGCCTGCGGAAACCGTAGCAGAGCCTGCCGAGGTTGAAACTGCGACGGACGCAGGCGAGGTCAACGCCGCGGCCCTCACAACGGATGCGCCTGAGGCAGCTTCGCCAGACGCGGTTTCGCCAGCCACGGCTTCTGATGAAGCTGCGGAAGACAAGACCCCAGGCTTCGGGGAGGCCCCGACGCCTGCCATTGAAAAGACCGAGGACACCTCGGCCGTGGAAACGGCATCCGAGGAGAGCGACACCGAAGCTCCTGCCGAGGAGGTCAAGGCGACCGAAGAAGGCTCTGCCGACGACGAGATTGAAGCTCAGTCGGAAGTCGCGGCAGAGCCCGAGGCCGAGCCGACGAAGGAACCCGAACCCGCAGCGGCCGAGAGCGATGCGCCGAAGGCTGCCGGCTCGGAAGAGGAAAAGCCGCGCAAGCGCTCCGGATGGTGGCAGCGCGGTTCGTTCTTCTGATCGAACCTTTGATTTTCGAAGAAACAAGAAAGGCGGCCAGTTGGCCGCCTTTTTTAATGCGCTGCTCGAAGACTGGATGGAGCTTTGTTAGCCAAGCCAGTCCTTCAGACGCGTTGTGGCGAGTTCCATGTCTTCATGGGACCCGGCAAACGAGAAGCGGATATAGCCATTGCCGCGCTCATGATCGAAATCCGCGCCCGGCGTTGTCGCCACCCCCGCTTCCGCCAGCATGCGCTTTGCGAAATCCATGGAGTCGTTCGTGAAGGAGCGCACGCCTGCATAGACATAAAAGGCCCCGTCGACGGGCAGGAGTTCGTTGAACCCGATCTTGGGCAACCTGTCCAAAAGCAGGGCCCGGTTGCTGGCATAGCCGGCCTTCACCACCTCCAGTTCCCCAGTGGCGTCAAAGGCGGCCAGCCCTGCGCGTTGGGAGATGTCGGGCGGGCAGATGACGAGGCTCTGGGCGATCCTTTCCACGGGCCGCACTAGGCTTTCCGGCAGGATCATCCATCCGATGCGCCAGCCAGTCATGCAGTAATACTTGGAGAAGCTGTTCACAACGATGGCATCGTCCCAGTATTGCAGGGCGCTGGCCGTTTCTCCTTCATAGACGAGGCCGTGATAGATCTCGTCGGAAATGAAGGTGATGCCGAGATCGCGTGCCGTTTCGCACAACGCCTTCAAGGCATCTGGCTGCATCATCGTTCCGGTCGGATTTCCCGGGCTCGCCACGAGGACGCCGCGGATCGGCGCTTCGCGATGCGCCTTTTCAAGAAGCTCCGGCGTGAGAACCCAGCGCGTATCGGGGCCCACGGGGATCTCCACCGGCTCAAGGCCCAGCGCGCGCAGGATATTGCGATAGGCCGGATAGCCGGGCGCGGTCAGCGCGATGCGATCGCCGGGGTCAAAGGCACCCAGAAAGGCAAGATTGAACGCACCGGAGGAACCTGTGGTGACCATGACGCGGCTTTCGGGAATATCGACGCCATAGGTCTTGCGGTAATGGCGGGCAATCCGCTCGCGCAAGGGGCGAATGCCGCGCGCTTCGGTGTAGCCGAAGCGGCCCTCCGCCAATGCGGCCTGCGCGGCCGCGACCACGGTCGAGGGCGCGCGAGCGCCGGGCTGCCCGATTTCCATATGGACGATGGTATCGCCCGCAGCCTCTCTGCGACTGGCCTCTTCCAGAACGTCCATCGCCAGGAACGGTTCGACCCCGGAGCGAAGAGAGGCTTTGATGGTCAAAGGTTCAAACTCCTTGGTTGCAGCGCGGGAGCGATCCGCCCAAACGCCGTTGATTTGCCGTATTCACGAGTTGTTTTCGGGCGGTTGACCCGGGTCATGCGGCTCACCTACCCTCACCGCAAGCCCACCACGGAGGATGCAGCGCGTGAATATCCGTCCCCTAGCGCAGATTAGCCGGTTGTTCCAGCGCGGAGCCGCAACCCAACCGCTCTCTTCTCCCGCAGAGCGCCGGATTCCCCACGCAAAGATTGAAGATCGTGCAGGCCGATCAAATCCCCCACATCCTCTGAAACGGGTCGCCTCGGCCGGCTTTGCCGGGATGATTGCGTTTCAGGCGATCGCGCCCATCGCGGCCGAAGCGCAGCAACGTCGACGCCTTCCGCTCGTGCGCGATGCGGAGGTGGAGAACCTGTTGCGCGATTATGCGGCCCCCATCCTGCGCGCGGCGGGGCTCGGCAATACGCAATTGGAAATCATCCTCGTCAATGATCTGAGCTACAACGCCTTCGTTGTCGACAGCCGTCGCATGTTCATGAATGTGGGCGTGATTACCGATGCCAAGACGCCGAATGAAGTGATCGGCGTCATCGCGCATGAAGTCGGCCATATCGCGGGCAATCACCTTGTGCGTCTCCGCCAGGCGGCCGCCAATGCGCAGATCATGGCCGTCATCGGCACGATCCTGGGTGCAGGCGCGATCGTTGCTGGCGCATCTTCGGGGGCCGGAGGCCTCGGCCAGGGCGGCGGAGCCGCGCTTGGTCTGGGCATGGGCATGGCCCAGCGGTCCCTTCTCGCCTATCAGCGCACCGAAGAAGCGACCGCCGACCGATCCGCCATCAAGTATCTGAACGCCACGCATCAATCGCCCAAGGGCATGTTGGACACGTTCAAACGCCTTGCCGATCAACAGCTTTTCGCAGCCCGCCACGCAGACCCCTATGTCCAGAGCCACCCGATGGCCCGCGAGCGTGTGTCGATGCTGGAGAACCTCGCGAAGAAGAGCAAATATTTCGACAAGAAGGATCCGCCGGAGCTGCAGGCGCGCCACGATCTCGCCCGCGCGAAGCTGCTTGCCTTCGCTGGCAGTCAGGGCGCGGTTGCCCGCACCTACGGCAATGGCACCAGCCTTCCTGCCCGCTATGCCCGCGCCATCGTCACCATGCAGCGGGGCAATCCGCGCGACGCTCAGCGCGCCATTGACGGATTGATTAAGGCCCAGCCGAATAACCCCTATTTCTGGGAGCTGAAGGGGCAGGCCCTGATTGAATCCGGCAATCCGGGGGCGTCGGTATCCGCCTTTGAAAAGGCGGTCGCCCACGCGCCGCATGAAGGGTTGATGAAGATCTGGCTCGGCTACGCGCTGGTGGCAACCGGCAACAATGCCAATCTGAACAAGGCGGTCTCATTGTTGCGCGCCGGTTTGCGGCAGGAGCCGAACTCCCCCCTGGCCTATTCGCAACTCGCCATCGCCGAGGCGCGGCGCGGCAACCCTGCTCTTGCCGATGTCGCCACCGCCAAGAGCATGATGCTCGCAGGCGATTTCCAGACCGCCCGGAAATTCGCGGCGCGCGCTCAAAAAAGATTGAAGCGCGGCTCACCGGAATGGCTGCAGGCCGATGACATCATCTCCTACAAGCCGCCCAATCTGGGAAACCGCTAAACGGGCATAAGCTTGCAGCGACATCGCGCATTGCCCTCGGCAGGGCACGAAAGCGTGATGCCACACGTAAAATGTGAGCGCACGGGCAATTGACCTCGGCGGAGATAGCCTTCAAGTCTCCAACGAGACTATAAATGGCCCGGACGCCCTGGGCGTCACGCCGACCACGCTCCTGATCGAAAAACGATCCAGCAGGAAAGAAGCACACATGATCACCCCCGGCCGTATCGTGGCATTCGTTGCAGGCATCGTCTTCGCTGCCGCGCCTTCTCTCGTCGCCATTCAGGCGATGCGCAGCGCCACTCCCACGGTCGCCACCGCGCAAGCCCCCGTCAGCGGCGCGTTCATTCGCACCTATCTGCTCGACAACCCGGAAGTCATCCGGGACGCCTTTTACGAGCTTGAGCGCCGTCAGGCCGAAGCGGAGAAGAAGCAGCGTATCGCGCAAATCTCCGACAACGAATCGATCCTGTTCAACTCCACCCGTCAGGCCGTGCTCGGCAATCCGGAAGGCGACGTCACGCTTGTGGAGTTCATGGACTACAACTGTGGCTACTGCAAACGTGCTCACGGGGACATGAACCGGCTGATCGCGGAAGACCCGAACCTGCGTGTGGTCTTGAAGGAATTCCCCGTGCTGGGCCAGCCTTCCGTGGAGGCCGCGCATGTGGCGGCGGCCGTCAACCTTGTTGCGCCCGAGAGCTACGCTGCGTTCCACGACAAGCTGATGACATCCAAGGGCCGGGCGAACGGCTCCAAGGCCATCGAGGCAGCCAAGGAGATCGGCATCGAGGATGATATCCTGGCCGCTGCCCTGAAGGACCCGGAAGTTGGCGCCACGATCGAGGAAGCCTATGGGCTTGCAAAGACACTGGGCCTGACCGGCACCCCGGCCTATGTGGTGGGCGACGAAGTGGTGTTCGGCGCAGTGGGCTTTGACGAGCTGCGCGCCAAGATCAAGGCCGTGCGCGAATGCGGCTCCACCAGCTGCTGAATTTGCAGCGCTGACCGGACCGGAAAGCTCTCAGCGGGCGGCGTGAAAACGTCGCCCGTTTTGCGTTTTCGGCGGGTCAGGCGGACGAACGTCGACCGAGCCTTCCAAGGAATCACACCAGGCCCGCTTTTCTGTGACATATCGGTTCCAGGCCCGGTTTTTCCCGTCGCAATCCGCTCGAATTCGCTCTTTCCAGGTCGAAAGACCGCTCCTTGAGGGTCGTCGATGCGTTTTTTCCCGCCTGCCCGGACTGTAGCCGCCTACAAAGCGTGCAAGGGGGTTTTCCTGCACCCCATGAACAAATATAAGAGGCGGGACTGCGATATAGGGCGGGCCCTTCCTCCGCCTCACGATGCATGAAGTCAGGCAAAAGCACATAATCGGCCTTGGCGCGGCAGGTCCGCGTTTGAGGCGGTGCTATGGGGAGCGAATGGCGTCAGCCTTGTTTATCCTGAACGGGCCGAACCTCAACAGGCTCGGCACTCGCGAGCCCGATGTCTACGGACATACGACGCTCGGCGATATCGAGAGGATGTGCCGGGAAACGGCCGAGGACATCGGTTTCGACATCGAGTTCCGGCAGACCAATTTCGAAGGCATGCTGGTCGACTGGATTCAGGAAGCGGGCGATGTGGCGCAAGGTTTGATCATCAATCCTGCTGCCTACACCCACACCTCCGTCGCAATCCGCGATGCCATCACCACCGCTGACATTCCGACAGTCGAAGTTCATCTGAGCAATATTCATGCTCGGGACGCATTTCGCCATCATTCCTATGTATCGCCTGTAGCTTATGGCGTGATCTGCGGATTTGGCGCCACGGGCTATCGCCTTGCGATTGAAGCCCTCTCCGAAGTGATCCGGGCCTGACCGGCTCCGGCGTGAAATGAAAAGCAACATGTCGACCAAGAAAAACTCTATCGACCACGATCTGATCCGCCAGCTCGCAACACTGCTCGACGAGACCAATCTCACCGAGATCGAGGTGGAGCAGGACAGTCTTCGCATCCGTGTGGCGCGGCAGATGTCCGTTCAGGCACCTGTCTCGATGCAGGCTCCGGCCCTCACCGCAGCCGCACCGGCATCCGCCGCGGAGACCGCCTCGGCGGTGGATCCCGCGAACCGCCCCGGCGTCGTTCCCTCCCCGATGGTCGGAACCGCCTACCATTCGCCCGAGCCCGGCGCCCGTCCCTTTGTCGACGTTGGCCAGACTGTTCGCGCCGGACAGACGGTGATGATCGTCGAAGCCATGAAGACCATGAACCAGATCGCGGCCCCCAAGGCGGGCACCGTGAAGGAAATTCTGGTCGAAGATGGCCAGCCGGTCGAATTTGGCGAGCCGCTCCTCATCATCGAATAGGCGGTATCATGTTCACCAAGATCCTCATCGCCAACCGTGGCGAAATTGCCCTGCGCATCATGCGCGCGGCCAAGGAACTGGGCATCTCTACCGTCGCCGTCCACTCCACAGCCGATGCGAATGCCATGCATGTGCGCCTCGCCGACGAGAGCGTATGTATCGGTCCCCCGGCTGCACGAGACAGTTATCTCAACATCCCCAATCTTCTGGCGGCATGTGAGATCACGGGCGCCGACGCCGTACATCCCGGTTACGGCTTCCTGTCGGAGAACGCCCGTTTCGCCGAAATCCTGGAAGCCCACAAGATCGGCTTCATCGGCCCGTCTTCCGACCATATCCGCATCATGGGCGACAAGATCGAGGCCAAGCAGACGGTCAAGCGTCTGGGCATCCCGGTCGTCCCCGGTTCCGATGGCGGCGTGACCGATGTGGTCACCGCAAAGCGCGTCGGGGCGGAGATCGGCTATCCCGTGCTGATCAAGGCTGCTGCCGGTGGCGGCGGGCGCGGCATGAAGGTGGCACGTTCGGAATCGGAGCTGGAGGAAGCCTTCCAGACGGCGCGCACCGAGGCGCGCAATGCCTTCGGCGACGACGCCGTCTACATGGAAAAGTACCTCGAAAAGCCGCGCCACATCGAGATCCAGGTGCTGGGCGACGGCAAGGGCAATGCGGTTCATCTGGGCGAGCGCGACTGCTCGCTTCAGCGCCGTCACCAGAAGGTTCTGGAAGAGGCTCCCTCTCCCGCCCTCAATGACGAGCAGCGCAACCGAATCGGCGGCATCGTCGCCAAGGCGATGGCCGAGCTTGGCTATTCCGGCGTCGGTACGATCGAATTTCTCTATGAAAACGGCGAGTTCTATTTCATCGAAATGAACACCCGCCTGCAGGTGGAGCATCCGGTCACCGAGATGATCACCGGCATCGATCTGGTCAACGAGCAGATCCGCATTGCCTCCGGTGGCGTGCTGGGCATCACCCAGGATGATATCAAGCTCGAAGGCCATGCCATCGAGGTTCGTATCAATGCCGAGCACCCGCGCACCTTCGCGCCCTCGCCCGGCAAGATCACCTATTACCACCCGCCCGGCGGCCTCGGCGTGCGCGTGGAATCCGGTGTTTATGCCGGGTATACCATCCCGCCCCATTACGACAGCCTGATCGGCAAGCTGATCGTGCATGGTCGCAACCGGGTGGAGGCCATGATGCGCCTTCGTCGCTGTCTCGACGAATTCGTCATCGACGGCATCCAGACGACGATCCCGCTCTTCCGCGATCTCGTCGACAACCAGGACATCGCCAACGGCATGTATGACATCCATTGGCTTGAGAAGTACCTGGCCGCCAAGACCGACGACGACTAGGCGAGAGATCTGCCCCCGCGGTGCGCGATTACGCATCGCTTTCCGCGGGGGATCCCACCCGCATTTATGCGGATTGGCCCTTCAGGTCCGAGCCCTATATTTCTGGTCATCCTTTATGGCCGCGCATTTGTTTTCACGCGCAGTTTTGTCGTCCCACACGATTGTCCATCCCATGTCGCATCGTACCGATAGCTCCCAGTTTCTGACACCTCAGGTGCTTTTGAAAGCCTATGCCTGCGGGATATTTCCCATGGCGGAGACGGCGGATAATCCGGACCTGATGTGGATTGAGCCGACCTGGCGCGGCATTATCCCGCTCGATACGTTCCATGTGGCGCGCAGGCTCAAACGCACCGTTCGCTCTGATCGCTTCCAGGTCACCGTCGATACGGATCTGGAAGGCGTGATGGACGGGTGTGCCGCCCCGGCGCCGGGACGCCGCAAGACATGGATCAACGCAACCATCCGTCGTCTTTGCTCAGAACTCTATGGTATGGGGCATTGCCACACGGTCGAATGCCGCCTCGACGGCCGGCTCGTCGGCGGGCTTTACGGCATTGAGCTGGGCGGCGCGTTCTTCGGCGAGAGCATGTTCTCCTTTGAACGGGACGCCTCCAAGGTAGCGCTTGTCCACCTGGTCGCCCGTTTGCGTGCAGGCCGCTTCTCCCTCCTCGATACGCAGTTCGTCACCGACCACCTGATGACGTTCGGCGCCAAAGAGATTTCAAAGCACGACTATTATGACCTTCTGGAAGACGCGATCATCCTTGAGGACGCGGACTTCCATGCGTGTCCGGCAACGATGAGCGGAGCCGAGGCTCTGGCCCTTGTCGGCGCCGCCGACGGCGACTAGCCGCCCGCCTTGCGGCGTTCGTCCAGAAGGCCAAGATAGTACTGCGCCACAGACGAGCCCGCGATGGCCGTGATATCTGCGTGGTCATAGGCAGGCGCCACTTCCACCACATCGCCGCCCACGAACCCGATGCCCGAAAGTCCGCGCAGGATCATCAGCGCCTCGCGCGAGGACAGCCCACCGGAAACAGGCGTCCCTGTTCCCGGTGCGAAGGCCGGATCCAGACAATCGATATCGAAGGTCATGTAGGCCGGACGCCCGCTTACGCGTTCCTTGATCTTGCCGATCACACCGTCGACGCCCAGGCGATGCACATCCTCGCCATGGATGATGGAGATGCCGCAGGTCTCCGGGGCATGGGTGCGGATGCCGATCTGGATGGAGTGTTCCGCATCGATCAGACCCTCGCGTACCGCGCGGCCCACAAAGGTGCCGTGGTCGATCCGGTCGCCCTTGTCGTCCCAGGTATCCTGATGCGCATCGAACATCACAAGTGCAAGCGGCCCATGGATCGCCGCATGCGCCTTCAAGAGCGGATAGGTGACGAAGTGGTCGCCGCCAATGGAGAAGAGATGTGCGCCGGACTTCAGGATCTCGGCCGCCTGCCCCTCGATGAACGCGGGCGCGCGCTCGTTATGGCCATAGTCGAGCGAGCAATCGCCGTAGTCGACGACCACCATGTTCTCGAACGGATCCGCATGGAACGGGTATTGCGGGTCCCCGCAAAGAATGGCCGAGGCCCGCCGCACGGCCTGGGGCCCGAACCGGGCGCCCGGACGATTGGATACAGAGGCATCGAAGGGAATGCCCCACACCACCGCATCGACGCCGGTCAGATCGCGCGTCAACCGGCGCCGCATGAAGGAGGTCACGCCGGAAAAGGCCGGCTCCATGGAACCGCCTGTCAGGCTTTGCCCGAAGACCGCGTCATCGGTGGGATAGGGACGAAATTCAGACATTGATTCCTCCGCCAGTTCATCGGATTGGAGAATGCACGGAATTGGGTAAGGAGAGAATGGCATACTTGCCGGCAGGTTCCATGAACGCGATCAAAAGAGTGCCTGTGGGGATATCGCATCCGAACCGTATTCGTTTCCGTCCGCTCGCGCATTTTGAAGGAGAGCACATGCGCGCCATGTCGAGCCTGCACCTTGGACTGATCCTTGTGCTCGGTGTTTGCGGCATTGGCAGCCCTGCCCGTGCGGAGATTGTTTCGCGCACGCAATACACGACCCATCCGGTCTCCGGCATCTCCCCCGCCGCCCTTGTTGCCTCCATGAAACGCTTCCCCATTCCCGATGCGGGCGACGAGGTCGTGATGGGGCTGCTCGTCATGGATTCGCGTTTCACCTATCAGCCGTTCCTCACCCGGAACGGCTGTCGTGTCGGGGCCATGAAAACACAGGTGACCTTCACAATCACACTGCCTCGGGCCACCCAAGAAAACCGTTTCGACCGCGCAACGAAACAGCTGTGGACCCATTTTGTTGAGAACGTAAAGACCCACGAATTGGTTCACCGGCAGTATTTCCTGGAATATGCGGCCGCATATGAGCGCCGCGCCCGGCGCATCGAAGCAAGAACTTGCAAGGGCGTGGACCGGGCTCTGGCGCGGATTGCGCGCGAGGAGTTTGACCGCGCCCAGCGGCGCAATGACAGGCTCGACAAGAAGGATGGCGACGCTGTCACACGCTTGCCGCTGTTCGTCGCAGCCGAGCTTGAGAAGCCGGGCCTTCTCGCCACGTTCCGAGGCCCCTCCCACCAGACCAGGTAGAGCCGCGGCACAGCGTCAGAACAGACGAAGCGGAAAGAACCTCCCAAAGACACGTTCGGCCCAGGGTGACCGAGACCTGAGCACGTATCGGGGACAGATCTCAGCCTTTGTCACCGAGTGTCGCCAACACCCAAGCGACATCCGCATCACTTGGAAAAATCGGATAGAGCACCGCCTCGATCACCCCGTCGCAGGCGATAAAGGTGAGACGCTTCAGAAGCGTCATTCCCGCGGTTTGGAATGTCGGCAGATCAAGCGCGCGGGCGAAATCCAGCCCGGCATCCGATAGCACCGCAAAAGGCAAATGCAGCCGCTCGACCATCTCGCGCTGGTAATCGGTCGTCTGGGCGCTGAGGCCGAAGACCTGCGCGCCCAGCGCGCCAAGTTCCGCGTGGTGGTCCCGCCACGAGCAGCTTTGCGGTGTGCATCCGCGTGCGCCGGGAATGCTGTCCCAGCCCTCCGGCAGCGCCACATCGGGCCTTCCCGTCATCGGATAGCAATAGACGACAACGCGTCCGCTCTCCTTTGAAAGATCGACCCTGCCTCCCTCCGTCGATGGGAGGGCTTGCGAGGGCAGAGGTCTGCCCACCAGGTGATCGGCAGCGCCGTCATCCACGGGCACCGGCAGACCTTTGGGTGTCTCGGTGAGATCGACGGCTCCCCCATCCCTCGACATGACGGTCCTCCCCGGGCAACTCAAGCAAATGGTCAAAAAAAACGCTGCACCAATGTGCAGCGTTTTTCCGTTTTCTGGCAATCGGTGTCTTCGAGGTGAAGACCCGAGCAAGCTTAGCGCTTGGAGAACTGGAACGAACGACGGGCCTTGGCCTTGCCGTACTTCTTACGCTCGACCACGCGGCTGTCGCGGGTGAGGAAGCCGTTCTTCTTCAAGATGCCGCGCAGCTCCGGCTCGTAGTAGGTCAGAGCCTTGGAGATGCCGTGGCGGATCGCGCCGGCCTGACCGGACAGACCACCACCGGAAACGGTGGCGACGATGTCGAACTGGCCATCGCGGTCGGTGAGGACGATCGGCTGACGGACGATCATCTGAAGAACCGGACGACCGAAATAGGCCGAGAAGTCCTTCTTGTTGATCGTGATCTTGCCGGTGCCCGGCTTCACCCAGACGCGGGCAACCGCATCCTTACGCTTGCCGGTCGCGTAGGAACGGCCCTGCGCGTCTACCTTTTTCTCATGGACCGGAGCATCCGTCTCAGCAGTGGTGCCGATGGCTTCGCCCAGTTCCTCAAGGGATTGCACTTCAGCCATGCTCAGCCCCTCTTCGCATTCTTGGCATTGAAGGAAGCAACGTCGATCTGTTCCGGCTGCTGTGCTTCATGCGGGTGTTCGGAGCCGGAATAGATCCGGAGGTTCTTGAGCTGAGTACGGGTCAGCGGGCCGCCCGGCATCATGCGCTGCACGGCCTTTTCCAGCACACGCTCCGGGAAACGGCCTTCAAGGATGCCACGCGCGGTGCGCTCCTTGATGCCACCCGGGTAACCGGTGTGCCAGTAGTACTTCTTGTCGGTGTATTTCTTGCCCGTCAGCACGACTTTGTCGGCGTTGATCACGACGATGTTGTCACCGCAATCGATATGGGGCGTGAAGGTCGCCTTGTGCTTGCCGCGCAGGCGCATGGCGATCAACGAGGCGAGGCGGCCGACGACAAGCCCTTCGGCGTCGATCAGAACCCACTTCTTCTCGATGTCCGCCGGTTTGGCAGAATAGGTCTTCATGACTCGCATCCGAGATGAGGATGTCCGGTGCCGGTGGTTGCCCTCCGAAATCCGGACGATTGTAAATGTGCGGCAGCGCGAATGCCCAAAGAACATATGCGAGCCACCGCAGGATCGGTGGAGGTAATACAGAGCCGCGGGCGTCACGTCAAGCGGATTGTTCCAAAAAACATAATATAAATCAATAACTTGCAAAAAAGGTAATAAGTTACCACATCTTTTCGCCTCGCGATGCCTCTCCGCCTCTATCGGCACGCGAATGCCCGCAGGATTTGGCAGGACGCGCAGCGGGCCCGCGCGTCCCTCAAGATGGTGGCACAGACGAAACGGGCCAGGCTTTCCTGATCGAAAGCCCGGCCCGTCCTCAATTCATCTCACCCGGACTGAAACCGGGGCACAGGCCCAATTCACTGGCCCAGTCCGCTGGCTCAGAACGGAATTTCGTCGTCCATGTCGTCGGCAATCGGGCGACCGCCGCCCTGCTGGCTGCCACCACCATATCCACCGCCCTGCTGGCCTCCGCCATAGGAACCGCCACCCTGGCCGCCCCCATAGGAGCCGCCACCCTGACCGCCGCCCTGGCCACCGCCGAAGGAGCCGCCGCCACCCTGACCACCGCCTTCGCCGCGACCATCGAGCATGGTCAGCGTGGAGTTGAAGCCCTGCAGAACAACTTCGGTCGAATAGCGGTCCTGACCATTCTGATCCTGCCACTTGCGGGTCTGGAGCTGGCCTTCGATATAGACCTTGGCGCCCTTGCGCAGGTACTGCTCGGCCACCTTGCACAGGCCTTCATTGAAGATCACGACGCGGTGCCACTCGGTGCGCTCCCGACGTTCGCCGCTGTTGCGGTCGCGCCAGCTTTCGGAAGTGGCAACGCTGAGATTTGCAATGGGCCGGCCGTCCTGAGTCCGACGAATTTCCGGATCGGCTCCCAGATTGCCGACCAGAATGACCTTGTTGACGCTTCCAGCCATGATTGACTCCGTTTCAATTCGCCTGATTGCCCGCCACTTCCAGGCCTCAGCCGAGACCGTGCTCCGGGCCGGAGCATCCCCCGTAACCGGGGTGGAGCGACAAACCTGTCTCGCCCTGAATCTGTGTTGCGCCCGGCAGTACGCGATAGGGTCGGGCAATACAACCCGCCGATACCCGCCATCCCGGCTTATCAAACATTGCCGACCGGCTGTCAGGCCAGTCCCCTTGCGACAACAGCCTTGCGAACGCGCTGCCACATCGCAGCCAGCGGATATCGCGCATTCTCTCCAGTTTAAACGCTTCTGTGCGCCCGCGCCCAAGCTCGGAAACGATCCTCAAGCCACCCTGCCCCGTTTTTTCCACAGTCGCATTGGCACAATCCAAATGTTTTTGTTTTGTTCCTATATGATTTTGGCAATCTCATCAATTCCCCGTTCAGATCGCCGGATGCGCTTGTCCGGAGAAAATTCCCTCCACTTTGGAACGCTTCGTTCTGGCCATCATGCCTTTGCCTGGACTAGGTTGGCGCGCGCTTCGTCCTAAGAGGTGTCTGTGAGAATTTCGGGAGTCTATTGAATGTATCTGTTTTCCAAGGGGCATCGCGTCCTGGCCTCGGCAACGCTCGCGCTGAGCCTGTCGATGGTGGCCGCCCCTGCCCTTTCTCAGGAGAAGGCCGCAGCAACATCCCCCGCGCGCCTGTGGTCCGTAACCTGTGCCGATGCGGCGTCCGGCAAGGGCAGCCAATGCCAGATGGTTCAGACCCTCGCCATGAAGAACACCGGCCAGCGCCTCCTGACCATCGCCGTGCAGAAGCAGGAAACAGAGGATCATCCGCGTCTGATCGTCGGACTTCCCCATGGTGTCTTTTTCCCAGGCGGCGTGTCCGTTGCCATAGACGAAGGGAAAAAGAGCCCGGTGACCGTGCAGACCAGCGATGCCAATGGCGCCTACGCCACCGAAACCCTTGATGACAAGATGTTGGAAGCGCTGCGCAAGGGCAGCCAGTTGAAGGTCGAGTTCGAAAGCGGCAGCCGCGAGAAGCTGGAAATCCCGGTCTCGCTCAAGGGCTTTGCCGAAGCCTATCAGCGCGTTTCCAGCTTCGGTGGCTGAGGGGCGCGGAGACACCCGGTAGAAATTCAAAAAGGCCCCGCAGCATCAGCGCCGCGGGGCCATTTTTCATGTCACGTGCATTTCCTGCAGAGCAGGCGAAATCAGCTATCCGCCTTGCGCGCGAGCTCGCCCCAGCACTGGCTGGAGATCAGATGGCAATAGATCCCCGCGATCACGCCATCGCGACGCAGCCCCAGATAGGCCTCGTCCGACAGCGTCTGGAGCTTGCGCTCATCGATCACGAGATAGTCGGCGATGCGCACCGTGTCGCCGCTCTTGAGCGTGAACTGCGCCTGGTTGGGCACCAGAAGTTCGTTTTCCTGCAGCCGCTGGACGAAAGCCTCCGTCGCGCTGGCCTGCCGCTGGAAGGCGGCGCAGAATTCCAGAGCCTTTTCCGTCCACTCCGAAGGCTTGCCGTCGACAAAGAGCGGCATCTCGCCGCCCTCGCGCAGACGCGGGCTCGCACGGTCCACGCAAAGGGCGAAATTGTCGCCGGTATTCTCCCGAACCAGAATGTAAGGATAGCGGCGTACATACCCGGGAACATAAGCGTTTTTGTCCCAGCGCCCCTCCGCATCGACAAACATGTTCTCGTTTTGATGAAGGCCGACGATCGCCACGGGCTGCGGCGTTTCGCTGCCGACAAACACGATCGGATAGGTCCGACAAGCGGCCGGAAATTCCGCCAGCGTGATCGGCACGGCCTGCGTGTGCGCGGCAAAGCCGACATCGTCACCCGGATCAAGCCCGAGCCCCTCATGCCGCTCCGGGCTCAAGGCCTCCGGCGCTGAATAGAACAGCGGCAGAATGCCCTTGGGCGCCTCACCTTCGCCGGAGCCGTTCGCAACAGCGCCATTTCCCGCCTGGGAGGTCTGAGCCGCCGCATCGGCCGTGCTTGTCTTGTCCGTCATCAAATCTGATCCTGAGCCGGAAATTCCATGTGTGACAGTATCTTTGCCATCGAATCGCATTTTACGCCACTTGCGGGGTCATTGCTGACCAATCCCGGCTTTCAAAGGGCAAAAGCCACCAGAAACACTGCATAAGGCGCTTTTACAGGGTTTTCATGAGATCCGCATGTCGCGCAAAAGGCGCGGCAAGGATGCCGGCGCAGCCCAAAACCCGATTTCCGGCAGGCCCTTGGCGGGCGAACGACACAGCCGGGACAGGCTTGCCGTCTTTGGAGTGCGCGCCGACCGCTTGTCGCGCGATCCCCTGCGATGGCCCGCCGTCTTTCTGGTTGACCCTCTGCAAACGCGGTCATGAGCCGCTTCCGCAAGAAAGATTGCACACAGCCCCGTTGCCCATGCCAATCGGCAGCCGCCCGTCCGCAATCCCTCGGCGATCCGCGCGCCCCATCTGGCGATGCCATGCCTTGGCGCAACGCTCCCGTTGACCTATGGTCAGGTAAGAGCGCGACGACCTGGCGAACGCGGGACGCAATCCACACCATGACCGACCTCGCCGCACTGGAACTGAGGGTTTTTGAACCGCTGATCGGCGAGACATTCCGGCTCAGCTGCGATGTCGGCGACATGGATCTGGTGCTGCACGAAGCTCAGGCACTGGGGCCGTCGATCCGGTCGCGCGGCGCGTTCGCGCTCGTCTTCCGGGCAGCACCGGAGCGCCCGCTTTCCCAGCAGCTTTACACCATTCACCACCCGGCATTGGGCAACATTCAGCTGCTTCTCATCCCGATTGGTCCCCAGGGCGACGCCCTCGCCTATGAAGCGATCTCCACCTAAAGTCTGCCTTCCAAACGAATTCTTTCAAGACTTTAAAAACAAAGCCTAGGACGCTTTATTTGCAATATTATTCATGGTTGCACCTTCCTCCCCAGACGGCGTGAAGCCGCTCCTCGCGAAAGCCGCATGCCCCCCTGTTGCGGGTTACCGAAGATGCTGAAAACGCGCATGATGCAGATGCCATTCGCAGTTATGGATCGATGCCCCGGGCGGGCGCCTCCTGCCAAGGCTTCACGCCCCCTCCCGCACATCTGGCATTGGTCGACCCTGGCGACTTTTTCATTGTTCCGCTTTTGTTCCTGCATTAATATGGCGTTCGCCCCGTTGAAAGCTCCGCGAAATCTCCCACTTGATGCATCTATGCGCTGAGACGATATTCGCGCTCGCCGGAAGGTCGGCCCCGTAACGCAAGCATACGGGCGCGCGCTGCCAACGATATTCGATATGAACTATGCGGCGTCGGACGAACGCCGCACGGAAGGACGTCCTGATGCCGGACCAGTTAACCGAGCCGAGCCGCTCCATCTCCATTCGCGGTGCGCGCGAGCACAACCTGAAGAATGTCGATCTCGACATTCCGCGCGACAAGCTGGTGGTGATGACCGGTCTGTCCGGGTCCGGCAAATCCTCTCTCGCCTTCGACACCATCTATGCCGAGGGACAGCGCCGCTATGTGGAAAGCCTGTCCGCCTATGCGCGCCAGTTTCTGGAGATGATGCAGAAGCCGGACGTCGATCAGATCGACGGGCTTTCTCCGGCTATTTCGATCGAGCAGAAAACCACCTCGCGCAATCCGCGCTCCACGGTGGGCACGGTCACCGAAATCTACGACTACATGCGCCTTCTTTTCGCGCGTGTCGGCGTTCCCTATTCGCCGGCAACGGGCCTGCCGATCGAGAGCCAGACGGTCAGCCAGATGGTCGACCGCGTGCTGGAGCTGGAAGAAGGCTCGCGGCTCTATCTGCTGGCCCCCATCGTGCGGGGACGCAAGGGCGAATACCGCAAAGAACTCGCGGAGCTGATGAAGAAGGGCTTCCAGCGGGTCAAGATCGATGGTGAATTCCACGAGATCGCCGAAGCGCCTGCGCTCGACAAGAAGCTGAAACACGACATCGACGTGGTCGTCGATCGCCTTGTGGTGCGCGCGGACATCGCCAACCGGCTGGCGGACAGTTTCGAGACGGCCCTTCAGCTGGCGGACGGGCTCGCAATCGTCGAGTTCGCGGATCGTCCCAATGATCCCGCCGATGCCTCCGCCGTTCTTCAGAACAAGAACGAGACCCACCAGCGCATCGTCTTTTCGGAAAAGTTCGCCTGCCCGGTCTCCGGTTTCACCATTTCCGAAATCGAGCCGCGCCTGTTTTCGTTCAACAACCCCTTCGGCGCCTGCCCAAGCTGCGACGGCCTTGGCACGATGCTCGCTTTCGAGGGGGCGCTTGTCGTACCCGACGGATCGCTGACGTTGCGCGGCGGCGCTGTTGCCCCCTGGGCGCGTACCGGCGCCACCTCTCCTTATTACGCCCAGACGCTGGAAGCGGTATGCCGCCACTTCGACGTCTCGATGAACGACGCCTGGGATGATCTTCCCGAAAGCGTGCGTGATGTCATTCTCTATGGCTCCGGCGATGAGGAAATCACCTTCACCTATGATGACGGCTCGCGCAGCTATTCCACCACAAAGCCGTTTGAGGGCGTGGTGCGCAATATCGAGCGCCGCTGGCGGGAAACGGAATCGAACTGGGTTCGGGAGGAGCTGTCACGCTACCAGTCCGACACGCCCTGCGAGGCCTGCAACGGTTACCGGCTGAAGCCGGAGGCCCTGGCGGTGAAAATCGGCGGCCGCCATATCGGCGAGGTGACGGCCCTTTCCATCCGCAAGGCTGCGGAGTGGTTCGAGGCCCTGCCCGGCCAGCTCAACACAAAACAGAATGAGATCGCGCCGCGAATCCTCAAAGAGATTCGCGAGCGGCTGAAGTTCCTCAACGATGTGGGGCTGGAATACCTGACGCTTTCGCGCAACTCCGGCACGCTGTCGGGCGGCGAAAGCCAGCGCATTCGCCTGGCGTCGCAAATCGGCTCCGGCCTGACCGGCGTTCTCTACGTACTGGACGAGCCCTCCATCGGCCTGCATCAGCGGGACAACGCCCGCCTTCTTGAAACGCTGAAGCACCTGCGCGATCTCGGCAACACGGTGATCGTTGTCGAACACGATGAAGATGCGATCCTGACCGCCGATCATGTCATCGACGTCGGCCCCGGCGCGGGCGTCCATGGCGGCGAAATCATCGCCGCCGGCACCCCGGCCGATATCTTGGCCTGCCCGAAATCGCTCACCGGACGCTATCTGTCCGGCGATCTGGAGGTTCCGGTTCCTGCAGAACGACGCAAGATCTCCAAGACAAAGCGCCTGAAGGTCACGGGGGCCAACGGCAACAACCTGAAGAACGTGACCGCGGAAATTCCGCTCGGCACCTTTACTTGCATCACGGGTGTTTCGGGCGGCGGCAAGTCTACGCTGCTCATCGACACAATCTACAAGGCGGTGGCCCGAAGGCTGAACGGCGCACGGGACAACCCCGCTCCACATGACCGCCTCGAAGGCCTGGAATTTCTCGACAAGGTCATCGACATCGACCAGTCGCCGATCGGCCGAACCCCGCGCTCAAACCCGGCCACATATACCGGCGCCTTCACGCCGATCCGCGAATGGTTCGCAGGCCTGCCGGAAGCCAAGGCGCGCGGCTATGCGCCGGGACGATTCTCGTTCAACGTGAAGGGCGGGCGCTGCGAGGCCTGCCAGGGCGATGGCGTCATCAAGATCGAGATGCACTTCCTGCCGGATGTCTACGTCACCTGTGATGTGTGCAAGGGCAAGCGCTACAATCGCGAAACGCTTGAAGTGCAGTTCAAGGGCAAGTCCATCGCCGATGTCCTCGACATGACGGTTGAGGAAGGCGCGGAGTTCTTCTCCGCCGTCCCCTCCATCCGCGACAAGCTGGTCACCCTGCGCGAGGTGGGACTGGATTACATCAAGGTGGGTCAGCAGGCGACGACTCTGTCGGGCGGCGAAGCGCAGCGCGTGAAGCTCGCCAAGGAATTGTCGAAACGCGCGACCGGTCGCACACTTTATATTCTCGACGAGCCAACGACAGGACTGCACTTCCACGACGTGGCGAAGCTGCTGGAGGTTCTTCACTCACTGGTCGAGCAGGGAAATACCGTCGTGGTGATCGAGCACAACCTCGAAGTCATCAAGACGGCGGACTGGGTTTTGGACCTTGGACCGGAAGGGGGAGACGGTGGAGGCGAAATTGTCGCACGCGGACGCCCCGAAGATCTTGTCGCTGTTGAAAAAAGCTACACCGGCCAGTTCCTGAAAGAACTTCTGACACGGCGACCGAAGCGCAAAAACGAGGCAGCCGAATGACATTGCGGCGCACCCGCGCCGCAATGTCCCTGAAACCTGCGATTTTGGGCGAGTTTTCAGGCTAAAAATTTTGCGCTGCACAATTTAAAATGCTTGTATATTTGCGGCATTTCCTGCCCAAAAACACGGCAAACCTACGTGATGACACGGAGGGGCAAAACGGCGCATAAGTGGCAGAAATGTGCCTTTTCTCTGCGTCATTTTGTTGCTTTGCACAAAACGCAGACCTGCTATGCGACCACCCCACTCGCGACGCAACTTCGATTGGCTTAGGTAAGGGTCATCGACAACGCGCTGCACCGCAACAACGCGGTAGACGAACCGGTCAGAAGCTTTGGGGTCCTGAGATGCTCACCACGCTTTCACATCGCTTCCGCAGCTGGCGGAAATATCGCGAGACCTATGACGAGCTTTCGAAGCTGTCTAATCGCGAACTTCACGATCTGGGTATCGGGCGCACCGATATCGAGTTCGTCGCTCGCAGGGCTTCCGTTTAAGCCAAGCGCGCACTCAAGAGTTTTGCGTTCATGAGGCTACCTCCTCCCAGGCCGAGTGAACGTTCTGCAAGGACTACCTCCTCCCAGGTCTTTGCAGATTAAAAGGCGCCCGCCGGTACCTCCTCCCACCGGCGGGCGACTTTCCCAGGCGCAAGGCGCACGGCAGACCAAATCGCCGCGCATCCGCGACAGGGGCAAATGGGAAGCAGAGTTTGCGTCCAGGTGGCCACCTCCTCCCAGGCCTAATGGACGTTCCGATGGGGCCACCTCCTCCCAGGCCCCTCAGGAAAAAGCGCTCGCTGGTACCTCCTCCCACCAGCGAGCGCATTTTTCCAAACAGTTTGCGTCCATGCGGCTACCTCCTCCCAGGCCAATTGGACGTTCCGATGGGGCTACCTCCTCCCAGGCCCCTCAGGAAAAAGCGCTCGCTGGTACCTCCTCCCACCAGCGAGCGCATTTTTCCAAACAGTTTGCGTCCATGCGGCTACCTCCTCCCAGGCCAATTGGACGTTCCGACAGGGCTACCTCCTCCCAGGCCCTCAGGAAAAAGAACGCTCGTCGGCACCTCCTCCCGCCGCCGAGCGTTTTTTTTCGCCTGCGCCAATCCGGTTAGAAAACACGAAACCCGCCCAGACCTCGCCGAACACTTCGGTCGGGGGCAAACAGGCGCGCGTCGATGCTGACATAAGCAGGCGACTTCCCGCCCAGCCCCACAAGTGGAATACGAATGGCGGCGATAGGGGCGAAGAGGCGTGAAAAGAGACCGCAGAACAGGCTTCCTGGCCACCCTGAGGACGCAGCGGAGGGGCAGCAAGCCAACTCCCCCGTATCATAGACCTGGGTGATCGCTCCTCATGCTTGCCAACACCATCCAGGCATAGAGCGGCCCAATTGGGAATCACCCGGCAACCGGCTAGCGGACCAGCCTTTCGACCTGTCACAAGCGCTCGGAGGCCCGAAGAACGACACCCCGCAACAGGAAGAAGCGCGCCGTCGGGAAGCCCGGCACATGTAGCAGAACGGCCTTCAGCAGCTTTCGGGGAGGTGTCACCGCGCCGAGAAGGTCATGGCGACACCACTCACCCGAGAGGCCAAGGCAGAGCGGATCCGATTGGAGGAATCCACCCCCGATATCGGAAAGCCGATGACATTCTCTCCGCTACGGCAAGTGTCAGAAAGAATGCAGCGAGCCCGACGCGCCCGCAAACGACTCACCAATTGCCCCTGCGTAGGACAGTCTTTCCCGGCGGCAGCGTCAGGGCGCCTTGGGCCGGCGAAAATTTCGTCGCAAAAGAGCCCCTGTTCTTACGTCCGCGCGCAGTTTTTTTTCGACCTAACAAAAGGTTAACTGGCACGATATTCGCTTTCGAGCGCGTCTTGAGACACCCCATTTTCCACCTACAGGCCCCCTCAGGCAGAGCGTTTTTCGCGCAGACGCCTCACCAGCCCCATCGGTATTGGCATATTTCCCCGCGAACAGACGTTTTCATTGTCAGTATTTGCCAGCTTCCCTAGAGGGAGCTTCGGAAAGCGTCATGCACAGAAAATGGGCACAGCGTGCAACGACGGTGCGATATTATCGCTCATACGCCAGTGCAAGGCAGCTATGCAGGCAGGTGACTGCCTGATTCTATGCCAATCGCCTAGATAATCACCATAAGAGATCACCGAGGCCCCGGCGCAAACACATCCGAAGCGGGCTGCCAAGGTCAGAGCCCCGATGGAGATGACAATGTTCAACACGTTCACACGCAAGTATCGCTCTTGGAAAAACTACCACCGCACGGTTGCCGAACTGTCGCGTCTGTCCGACCACGAGCTGCATGACCTCGGCATCGGCCGCGGCGACATCGAATTCGTCGCCCGCCGCTCGGTGAACTAAGTTACCGTTTTACCTCGAAATTTTCCCTCCCAATTTCGAGGTTGAAGGCGGGGTTCTGGTTCCCTCTTTCCCCGCCCGAATACACGCCCGCCGGTCCCTCCCCCGGTGGGCGTTTTCGTTTCTGACGTAGGGTTTCCGGCATCGGCCTCGGACGGTGATGCCGTGCGCCTCCGGCTCAGCTGCCGCCATATTGCGCGAACCACGTGTCGAGCGGCATCACGTCCGGCGAAACGCCGTTGTCATGGGTCCAGGAATCGATCGCCCATGCGTCGTTGCTCTTCTTTTCGGAAACGACCGCAGTAGCATGCGGGTAGCGGCCGTCCAGAAAGAACCCGCGCGCAACCGGACTGCGCACCACATGATGCTTCAGGAAGCCGTGTCTTTCGGCCACCAGCAAGAGGCTCGTCGTATTGGTCGCCTCGTCGATGCAGTCCATCTGGCCGGGGACGCCGGAATCGAAGGTGAAGCCGCCCTTGTCGTTGCCGGAGCCGACAGTGGGGGCAACACGCAGTTCCTGCCATTGGACGGCGCGGGCAAGCGCCTGGCGCTCCGCAGCCGGCGACGCATCGCCCGAAGCGATGATCTCCTGCAGTCGCGCGAGGTCTTTGGCGGAGAAATCGACCGGCGTACGCAGATTGCACCCGAAACCGTGACAGATGACGATCCGGTCGCCCCTCGGCTTCACCGCATTGTGCCGGCTATACCATGTGGAGGGGGCGTCAAGCGCCTGGCCGGCACAGCCGGCCAGCAGGCCCAAGAGCCCCCACCAGAAGACATATCGCGACATGCCAAGGCGTCGGTGTTCGGGGGCTTTGTGCCTGTTCGCCGTGCCAATCATTGTCTCTTCGCTAATCCTGTCGTTTTCGCGTCGCGCAGAGTTACGCTCAAACGTTGCGCCTGCCAAGCCGACACGGTATCAGCACCGCAACGACGTTGCACTCGGGCTGCCTCCACACGCATCGGAGGCCCCGCATCATGCGAGCCCCGAGCCCGGCTCGTCGACACGGTTCACTCAACAGCGGGATTTATTAGTCCATGAACCCGATTCATGTCATCGGCGGTGGCCTTGCCGGTTCTGAAGCCGCATGGCAGGCCGCGCAAGCCGGCGTGCCCGTCATCCTGCACGAAATGCGCCCCCATCGCGGCACCGAGGCCCATGTGAGCGAAGGACTGGCGGAGCTGGTCTGCTCCAACTCCTTCCGCTCCGATGACGCGGAGCTGAACGCTGTGGGGCTGCTGCATGCGGAACTGCGCCGCGCGGGCTCCCTGATCATGAAATGCGCGGATGCCAATCAGGTGCCCGCAGGCGGGGCACTGGCCGTCGATCGACACGGGTTTTCCGCCGCCGTAACCGCAGCGCTCGAAGCGCATCCGCTGATCACGATCCAGCGCGAGGAAATCGCAGCCCTTCCGCCCGCCGACTGGGACAGCGTGATCATCGCGACCGGCCCGCTCACCTCGCCTGCGTTGAGCGAGGCAGTCCTCTCAATCACCGACGAGGACGCGCTCGCCTTCTTCGACGCCATCGCGCCCATCGTCCACTTCGACAGCATCGACATGGACATTGCCTGGTTCCAGTCGCGCTACGACAAGGTGGGGCCGGGCGGCACGGGCGCGGATTACATCAACTGCCCGATGAACCGTGACCAGTATGAAGCCTTCATCGATGCGCTGATCGCAGGCGAAAAGACCGAGTTCAAGGAATGGGAAAAGACCCCCTATTTCGACGGTTGCCTGCCCATTGAGGTCATGGCTGAGCGCGGACGGGAAACCCTGCGCCACGGACCGATGAAGCCCATGGGCCTGACGAATGCGCACAAGCCCGACGAAAAGGCCTATGCGGTTGTCCAGCTCCGTCAGGACAACGCGCTTGGCACGCTCTACAACATGGTCGGTTTCCAGACGAAGCTAAAATACGGGGTTCAGTCGGAGATCTTCCGCATGATTCCGGGGCTGGAAAACGCCCAGTTTGCCCGTCTGGGCGGCCTGCATCGCAACACCTTCCTGAACTCCCCCAAGCTTCTGGACGGCACCCTGCGCCTGAAGGCCCAGGATCGCCTTCGTTTCGCGGGTCAGATCACCGGCTGCGAGGGATATGTGGAATCGGCCTCCGTCGGCTGTATGGCGGGCCGCTTCGCCGCAGCGGAGCGTCTGGGAAAAGACATGCCGCAGCCGCCGGTTACAACGGCCATGGGCGCTCTGCTCAACCACATCACCGTCGGCCATCTGGAAGGCGAGGAAACGGGCAAGCGCTCTTTCCAGCCGATGAACGTGAATTTCGGCCTGTTCCCGCCGGTGGAGTTTTCCAAGAAGAGCGAAGACGGCAAGCGCATGCGCGGTCCGGACAAGGCCAAGGCCAAGAAACGCGCCCTGACATCCCGTGCCATGGCCGATTTCGACACCTGGCTGGAGGGAAGCGGTATTCCCGCCGCCGACTAGGCCGGGGCTACGCCAAGCTTCGCTTCGTATGCCTGAAACGCGAAAAACGCGCGCCCTTGCCCGGCGCGCGTTTTGTTTTGACTCAGCAGGCCTTGCACTTGTTGGCCTGGCGGCAAGCCCGCCACAGCGTCCATTGCCGCCGCCACTGGGGGATCTCCACCGCCGTGTGAAGCGGGTCATAATCAGGGTGATCCATTCGCGCCAGATAGCCGGCCACAAGGGCCACCGGCAGCATGGCCGGGCCACACCCCTGTCCCAGACTTCGGATCGAGGCCTGGGTCTTGGCAAGATGCTTGCGCGTGATGAGCCGAAGCTCGGCGAGACAGGCCTTCAAGGCAGGCGTTGTCCGCCCGCAAAAGACATCGTTCGGATCGACCCCGAAGGCATCCAGCATATCGGCGGGCAGATACATCTGATGGCGACGGGCATGCCACGGCAAGGACCGCATCAACCCGGTCAGCGCATAGGCCACGCCCCCGTGGCCGGAAGCTTCACACAGCGCATGCGCGGGATCCCCACTCAGGATCATGGAGGCGAGTTGCATCGGGACCGATGACGTCTCCCCTGCATAGCCTTCCAGATCGGCCAGCGTCGGCATGGGATCTTCATAGAGATCGAAAATCCGGGCCTCCAGGAGGTTGTGGAATGGCTCGCGTGGGAGATTGTAACTCTCGATGGTCTCAAGCAGCGCGGCCGCGACCGGATGCCCGCCCACATCCCCATAGGCGCCCCCGTCCAGCACATCGCGCCACCATTGCAACCGCACTTCACCGGGCAAGGCATCCGAGACCTTGTCGCGAACGCTCGCGACTTCCGCATTGAAGGCATAGAGCCCAAACAGGCCTGGGCGCTTATCCGCGGGTGCGAACAGCGTTGCGAGATAACGATCCCTGTCCAGGTCGCGTACGAGTGTCTGACAATAGGCGTCTGTGTCGGTCATTGCAGGAAAAGATAGGCCTCCGCGCAAAGGCTGCCAGCCTGCCGCAATGCGAATTTAGAGATATTTGCGTTATTTTCTATTCGACGGCGATCAACGCTGCCGCCACGGCGCGATTTTCCGCCAGAAGCACGTTGAGCGTGCGCACGGCGGCGCCCGTCGCCATGGAATCGGCCATGATCCCGTGTTCGCGAAACTTCTGCCTCAGCCCCTCGTCGATGCGCACAAGTTCGTTTCCGGTACCAATCAGCAGGATCTCGATTTCGCGCGATTGCTCGAAGACGGGCGCAAAGGCCTGCATGGTCAGATCGCCGGGCCTGCTCGGGTCCCAGCCATGAATGCCGCTTGGCAGTACCAGCAGCGATCCGCGATGCGACATGTCCGCAAAGCGGAAGCCGCCATCACCATAGGCGTCTATTGGCGCGCGACCGGGGAAATGGGCCTCGCGAATAACGAGGCCCTGAGCTTTAACCGGAAGGATACCCGACGGACGACGCGCCATGAGAGCCTCAGGCCGGAGTTGCCTGCTCCTGATCGCCGGACTTGCTCTTGTCATTGCGCAGATTGAGGAAGTTCAGGATCGGCGCCGCCACGAAGATGGACGAATAGGTGCCGACGCCGATGCCCCAGATCATGGCAAAGGTGAAGGAGCGAATGACCTCGCCGCCAAACACATAGAGTGATCCCAACGCAAGAAGCGTGGAGAACGACGTCATGGTCGTACGGCTCAGGGTCTGGTTGATGGAACTGTCGAGCAGCTCCAGCAACGGCTTCTTCTTGTATTTGCGCAGGTCTTCACGGATCCGGTCATAGACCACCACCGTATCGTTGAGCGAATAGCCCACGATGGTGAGGATCGCCGCGATGCTCGACAGCGTGAAATCGAGACGCAGCACCGAGAACATGCCGATGGTGATGATCACGTCATGCACTGTCGCAGCGACCGCTCCCACGGCGAACTGCCATTCGAAGCGGAACCAGATATAGACCAGCACCGCAAAAAGCGACGCCAGAACCGCCAGAGTACCCGCCTGAGCGAGTTCGCCGGAAACACGCGGTCCCACAACTTCAACCCGGCGGAAGATCACCGAATCCCCGAACGTGTCGCGCACCAGGGCGATCGCACGCTGCTGAGCGGATTCCCCGCCCTGCTGGCGCTCGATGCGGATGAGCACGTCATTCGGCGCGCCGAACTCCTGCACCTGCACATCGCCCAGCCGCAATTCCGACAGCTCTGCACGGATGTCGCCGATATTGGCGGGACCGTCCTTGGTCTCGATTTCGATGACCGTGCCGCCCTTGAAGTCGATGCCGTAATTCAGGCCCATCGACAGGAACAGAACGATCGACACGATGATGAGCGTACCGGACAGCGTGAAGCTGATGTACCGGTTCTTCATGAACCCGAAGTTGGTGTTCTCCGGAACTAACCTGAGTAGACGCATTTCTAATCCCTTCCGGTTCGCTCAGATCGGCAGTCGCGACGGGCGGCGATTCCGCAGCCACATGGCGACAAGGAACCGGGTGAAGGTGAAGGCCGAGAACACGGTGGTGATGATGCCGATGGCCAGCGTCACCGCAAAGCCGCGGATCGGACCGGACCCCAGATAGAACAGGATGACGGCAGCGATCAGCGTGGTGATGTTGGCATCAAGAATGGTACCCAGAGCCCGCGAGAACCCTGCATCAAGTGCGGAAACCGCAGAACGTCCGGCACGCACTTCTTCACGGATACGCTCAAAGATCAGCACGTTCGCATCCACGGCCATGCCAACGGTCAGCACGATACCGGCGATACCCGGCAGCGTCAGCGTGGCACCGAGGAACGACAGCGCACCGAAGATCAGCGCCATATTCGCAAACAACGCCACGCAGGACAGGATGCCGAACAGGCCGTAACAGGCGATCATGAAGACCGCGACCGCGCTGATGCCGATCACGGAGGCGATCTTGCCCGCCTCGATGCTGTCTGCACCAAGGCCAGGACCAACCGTACGCTCTTCAATGATCGTCAACCGCGCCGGCAGAGCGCCCGCACGCAGCAGGATCGCAAGATCATTGGCGGATTCAACCGAGAAGTTGCCCGAGATCTGACCTGCACCGCCAAGGATCGGCTCGTTGATGCGCGGGGCGGTGATCACCTCATTGTCGAGCACGATGGCGAAAGGACGCCCGACATTGGCTTGCGTGATCCGCGCAAACTTGCGTGCACCGGAGGTGTTGAAGCGGAAGTTCACGATCGGCTGATTGCTGCGCTGGTCGAAACCCGCCTGCGCATCGGTGAGGTCGTCACCCGTCAGAAGCGGGGTTTCCTCGATCAGGTAGGGCACCGGCGGGTCGTCGGTGGAATAGACCAGAAGGTCGCCTGCGGGCGGGCGGCTCTGGATTGCCTGTTGTGGCGAGGAATTCACGTCCACAAGATGGAACGTCATCTGCGCGGTCTGTCCGACCATCGCCTTCAGGCGTTCCGGATCGCTGAGGCCGGGGGCCTCCACGAGGATGCGGTCTTCGCCCTGACGCTGAATGGAAGGTTCGGTCGTGCCGAGCTGATCGACGCGGCGACGGATCACCTCGATGGACTGATCCACGACGGAGCGAATGCGCTGGGCCAGCCCGTCTTCGGTGAAACTGAAGCGGATCAGACCATCATCGGAAACGGTATACTGGAATTCGTTGATCTGGGCGCCCGCGAACAGGCTCGCGTCCAGCGGATTGACCAGCTCCTTCAACCGCTCGCGCGCGTCGGCAACGCGGGCGGTATCCCGCAGCCGCAGCTCCACGGCGGAGTTGTCCTTGATGCCGAGGCCCGTATAGCCGATGCGCGGTTCGCTCTGGCGCAGTGCGTTGCGAATGTCGCCCACAAGCGACTGCAGACGCTTCTGCTGATAGGAGGCGCGATCGACCTCATAGAGCAAATAGGCGCCACCCTGCAGATCCAGACCCAGCACCAGCTGGCGACCGGGCATCCAGGAAGGCCATGACGCGACTTGTTCGCGAGTAAAAAAGTTTGGAATCGAGAACAATATGCCGACCAGGATGGTCAGCAGGATCAGTACCGTTTTCCAGCGAGCGAAATAAAGCATCTTGGGGCGCCTGTGCTGTACCGTCCGGCGGACCGGACGGCGTTGCTTGTCGTGTGATTACCCGTTTTCCTTGGCGGGTTCACCCTTCGACCGGACGTCCGAGATCATCGCGCGCACGATGCGGACTTTCACACCGTCAGCGATTTCAATCTGGGCTTCGGCGTCGTCCAGAACCTTGACGACCTTGCCGACGATACCACCCGTGGTCACCACGACGTCGCCACGGCGCAGGGCGTTGACCATTTCCTGATGCTGCTTCACCCGCTGGCGCTGCGGGCGAATGATCATGAAATACATGACCGCGAAAATCAGGACGAACGGCAGGATGTTGAGCATCATCTCATTCACACCGCTGCTACCGGCGGTCTGAGCATAGGCCGGGGTAATGAACATGGGCCTCTCCTTAAGCGTTTCTCTTCGGTCCCCTGGCGGCGCCGAGGCGCATGCAAGTGGTGGCGTATGACATGGTTAGCCATCAGGGGAAACACAAGTCGCGCGGAATATAACCGGGTGCGGCAGCTTTGCAAGCGAACCGGGGAAGCAATCATCAATGCAGGCAATGCCGCCCAACCCGTACCGCTTTCGCACCAGATGACCTTTTGCCCTCTGCCCGCCCATGATACGCCCGCCAAGTCCCGCCACCTCACGAGACGGTGCCGCAGGGGCACAGCAAATAGGCAGGCCGCGTGCCGCCAACAAAAGGAGCTTCGTGTTCACGTCATGGCAGAGAAATCTGAAATCGCAATGCTGGGGGAAAAACTCGACAACCTGATCGCGCTCATCGCCCGTGTCGTCCCTGCAGAGCCTATCGCGCCCGATTTCGATTCTGCGGATGCCTTCATCTGGGTTGCAGCCGAGCGCCATCTCGAATCGGTCACCCACGTGAACCGTGTTGCTATGACGCTTCTTCAGGCTGTGGGTCGGATGCGGGACACACTCCTGGCGAATACCGAACGCTTCGCCCGCGGACTGCCGGCCAACAACGCCCTGTTGTGGGGTACGCGCGGCATGGGCAAGTCCTCGCTGGTCAAGGCATCCCATGCCCATGTCAACGACATGCTCGCCAAGGAGGGCAAGTTGCCCCTCAAGCTGATCGAGATCCATCGCGAGGATATCGAAAGCCTTCCCTCGCTGATGAACATCCTTCGGCCCGCGCCCTATCGCTTCATCATCTTTTGCGACGATCTTTCCTTCGACGGTGACGACGCCTCCTACAAGTCGCTCAAGGCCGTCCTGGAAGGCGGCATCGAGGGACGGCCTGCGAACGTTCTTTTTTACGCCACATCGAACCGCCGTCACCTGCTACCGCGTGACATGATGGAAAACGAGCGGGCAACCGCCATCAATCCCGGTGAGGCGGTGGAAGAAAAGGTCTCCCTTTCCGACCGCTTCGGGCTGTGGATCGGCTTCCACAAGTGCAGCCAGGAAGAATATGTCGAGATGGTTCAGGGCTATGTCAGCCACTATGGCATCGAGATCGATCCGCAGACCATGGAGAGCGAGGCGCTGGAATGGTCGCGCACCCGCGGCGCGCGTTCTGGCCGTGTGGCCTGGCAGTACATTCAGGATCTCGCCGGTCGCAAGGGTGTCGCGCTCGACTGACCCCCAAATCTTCAACGCCCCGAACTGAATGCGAAAAGGCTCTCCCCGTGGCACGGGGAGAGCCTTTCTTTTTCGGTCTGACGGTCGATCGCCTGTCAGGAATTTTTCGGCAGGTAGAGCATCGGATCGACCGGCTTGTTGCCCCGGCGCAGCTCGAAATGAAGCTGCGGCTGGTTGACAGTACCGGTGGACCCGGCCTTGGCAACCACGTCGCCGCGGCGCACCGTATCGCCGCGCTTCACATCCAGCGAGGAATTGTGCGCATAGGCGGAAACCCAGCCGTCCTCATGACGGATCAGCACCAGATTGCCGTATCCCTTCAGCTCGTTGCCGGAATAGATGACCGTTCCGCTTTCAACCGCCCGCACGGCGGTTCCCTCCGGCACAGCCAGATTGACGCCGTCATTGCGGGTGCCGCCCGGCTTGGAGCCGAAGCTGGAAATGATGCGACCACGCACCGGCCAGCGGAACCGGTTGTTGCCGTCATCCACCACCTGAGCCGGCGTGTCTTCGGCGCGCACGGAGGCCGTGGTGATCGGTGCACTCGGGGCGACTTCACGCTTGACTTCGGGCTTGGACGAAGACGGGCGCTCTTCCAGCCGCGCAACACTCGCACGCGGTGTGCTGCGCTTGGCTTGGGCGGGCTTGCTCTTCGGTTTCACATCCGACGCCACCAGACGGGAAACAGGCTGCGAAACAGACGCGACGCGCTGCGGCTTTGTGCGTGAAGAGACATGACCCGGCTTGGCACTGGGAACCGCATTGGAGGTGGAGGCGACACGCACAGGTTCAGCGCGCACCTTCGGTGCTTCTGCCGTGCGGGGCGCCGTGCTCCGGTTGTTGCTTCCATTGTAGACATAGGTCGGGATGACGATCTGCGACCCCGGACGCAAACGCGACGGGTCGTCAATACCGTTCACCGAAGCGATCGCATCGGCAGGAACGCCATACCGGCGCGCCACAAGGTCAAGTGTCTCCCCATGGCCAAGCGTCACCACGGTTCCACCGGTGGCGGTCCAGCCCTTGTAATCACTCCCCCTGCTCACGCGCGCCGATGTCGCGATCGGACCGGGCATCGGCGGCTGAGCCGGCTGGGAGACCCGCTGACCGTTTGGAATGGAAGCAGTGTAGAGCGGCGCACTGGATTGCGGGGCGCGGGCCGGAGCGGAGGAGACCGGCGGAAGGGCGTTCGACGTCACGGCTGCCTGTCGCTGCCTCTGCGGCGCAGACACGGGGCCGTTTCCGGCGATTTCATCATAAGACGGCTGGCTCTGCGACCCACCGAGAATGGAGCGTTGGTTGGCGGTGCCACCCGTATAAATCGGCTCGCCGAAACGTTCCATGGTCCCGCTGCAACCGGCTGCAAGACCGGCCAGGAGCGCAACACCGGCGACGCGGGTCAGCAAATGGGATCCAAACTGCAATCTTTTCGCGGACATGGCTCAACTCGATCAGGAACTCGGCGAATATTCACTATGATCAGAGTTAAACGCGGTAACGTTGATAAACACTTAAGCGCGCCCCAATTCGGCACAGCATAATGACGAACGCTCAAGCATAATCGGCGTGCAGCCGCCATCCGACGCTGGGTGCACCCGCTAAAAATATCGAAAAGACTCAAAGACGCGTGGCAACGCCTTCCGACAAGGGCACGAGCCGCACCGCGCCCAGATCCGCCTGCTTGCCATCACGGGTAAAGCGGATGAGACGCTGTTCCTGGCCTGCGGGCCCCACCGGAGCGATCAAAGCCCCCTCCTCGCTCAGAAGATCGAGAAGCTTGCGGGGCACGGTTGCCACGGAGCCGGAAAGCAGAATGCGATCGAAGGCCTCAACCTTCTCCTCGAACCCCGCCAGCCCATCAGCGTGTTTCACCTCCACATTGGCAAGCTTCAGCGTCACGATGCGTTGCTGGGCCAGATCCACCAATGTTCGGTAACGCTCAATCGTGACGACCTCGCGCGCCATGTGCCCGAGAATGGCCGCCTGATAGCCGGAGCCCGTCCCCACATGCAAAACGCGATGCTCGGGCAGCAACTGAAGCGCCTCGATCATGCGCGCCATATCGGAGGGAGCGGGTGTTGTCTGCCCGCATTCAATCGGGAGCTGGGTGTCGACATAGGCGAGAGCATGCTGGCGCGCCGACAGAAACAAGCGACGCGGAACGCGCTCTATGGCGCTCATGAAGCGGGTATCCCGGATCCCGCGCGAGCGCAGCTCCAGAATGAGCCCCAGACACGCTTCGCGTTCATTGGCTGCCGGATTCGGCCCGTCGTCTTCGCTCTCGCTCATGCACAGCGCCCGTTATGGACCGCCCGTCACAGACAGTCATGGTCAGTATCCGCAGGGCCGGAACCGATGCGCGATCGGGTTGCGCGGTAGCCCCGGCCAGCGGGCTTCACCCATTATGCAAGAGAATCGGCCAGATCGCTCAGACTTGCATGATCCGTGAGGTCCAGACGCAGCGGGGTCACGGAAATCTTGCCATTGTAGATCGCGTGAAGATCCGTTCCCGGGGCGGGATCGGAGCGCGTACGATTGAAGGCCAGCCAGTAATAGGGAATGCCCCGACCATCTGCGCGCGGCTCCACGCGCAACTGTTCCGCGTTGCGCCGCCCCTGCACTGTCACTTCCGTGCCCTTGACCTGATCGACAGGACAATCGGGAAAATTGATATTGTAGAGTGTGCCTTGCGGACCTGGCTTTGCAAGGATCTTGCGGATGAGGTCCGGCGCAAGCTCTTCGGTCACCTCAAACGGTACCCGGTCGCTGGTCTCGATGCCGAAGGTCTGAGACAGGGCAATGGAGCGAATCCCCAGAAGGGTGCCTTCCATGGCGCCTGCAACCGTTCCCGAATAGGTCACATCATCGGCAATATTGTGCCCACGATTGACGCCGGAAATCACCAGATCAGGCTTCTCGGACATGATGTATTTCACGCCCATGATCACGCAATCGGTCGGCGTTCCGCGCACGGCGAACCTGTTGTTGCCAAGCTCGCGCATGCGCATGGGATCGTTCAGCGACAGGGCATGCGCAACGCCGCTCTGATCGGTTTCCGGCGCAACCACCCACACCTGATCGGAAAGCTCACGGGCAACCGCCTCGGCCGCCTTCAGCCCCGGGGCGTGGATACCGTCATCATTCGTGACCAGGATGCGCATATTGATCGCCTTTCTCCGCTTACAGCTTGCCGATCACCTCACGGCCACCCATGAGCGGGCGCAGCACCGGCGGAATGGTCACAGACCCATCGGCATTCTGATAGTTTTCGACCACCGCGATCAAAGCACGGCCAACAGCCAGGCCGGAGCCATTCAGCGTGTGAACGAACTGGACGCCCTTCTCGCCTGCCGGACGGTAGCGCGCATTCATGCGCCGCGCCTGGAAATCACCGCAGACAGAGCAGGAAGAGATTTCGCGATAGGTCTGCTGCCCCGGCAGCCAGACCTCGATATCGTAGGTCTTGCGCGCACCGAAGCCCATATCCCCCGTGCAAAGCGTCACGACGCGATAATGCAGGCCGAGCCGCTTCAGAACCTCTTCCGCGCAGCCGAGCATCCGCTCAAGCTCGTCAAGAGAATCCTCAGGGCGCGTGATGGAGACAAGCTCGCATTTCTGGAACTGATGCTGGCGCAGGATGCCGCGCACATCACGTCCCGCAGCCCCTGCCTCGGAACGGAAGCAATAGGTCAGGCCCGTCACCCGCATCGGCAGATCGGCCTCGTCCAGGATCTCCTCGCGCACCAGATTGGTCAGCGGCACCTCCGCCGTCGGGATCAACCAGCGCCCATCGGTGGTGTGAAAGAGATCCTCGGCGAATTTCGGCAGCTGCGCGGTGCCATAGAGCGGCTCGTCGCGCACCAGAAGCGGCGGAGAGACCTCCTCGTATCCGTTCTCGGTGGTCTGGAGGTTCACCATGAACTGGCCGAGCGCGCGCTCCAGCGCGGCAAGCTCGCCGCGCAAAATGGCAAAGCGCGCGCCTGCGATCTTGCCGGCACGATCGAAATCGAAGCCAGCCTTCAGGCCCTCGATATCGAAATGCTCCTTCGGCTCGAAATCGAAGCTCGGCTTCTCGCCATGGAAATGATGCACGACATTGTCGGACTCGTCCGCACCGACCGGCACCTCTTCCAGAGGCAGGTTCGGAATGACCTCAAGCGCCGCGCGCAACGCGCCGTCGAGCCGACGCTCCTCTTCCTCGCCGCCTTGCACAAAGGCCTTGAGTTCGGCGATTTCGTCGATGAGCGCCTTGGCTTTTTCCTCATCTCCCGACGCCTTGGCCTTGCCGATCTCCTTGGAGGCGGAGTTACGGCGTTCCTGCGCTTCCTGCAGACGGGCGACATGCGCACGGCGCGCATCGTCGAGTTCGATCAGCCTTGCCGCCGCGGGCTCGACGCCCCGGGTCTTGAGCGCACGATCGAACGCATCGGGGTTGGCGCGAATCCACTTGATATCGAGCATCGGTCAGTTCCGGTTTGTAGTTCAGGCGCGCGAAAAGGCTCGCGCAACGCGGGGCGCGCGATTGACCTCAGGCCGCGTCGCGCTCCGCTCGGGCTTCCTCGCGACGGCGTTCGACTGCGCGAACGGCGAGGATGGAAAACTCGTAGAGGAGCAGTGTCGGTACCGCAAGGCCGATCTGGCTGATCGGATCGGGCGGCGTCAGCACGGCGGCCATGATGAAGGTCAGCACCACCGCCCATTTGCGTTTTTCCCGCAGCGTCTGCGCGCTGACCAGATCAACGCGTGCCAGAAGTGTCAGCACCACCGGCAGCTGGAAGACGAAGCCGAAGGCAAAAATCAGGACCATGATAAGCCCCAGATATTCGCTGACCTTCGGCAGATGCTTGATCGCCGCCTTTCCGCCCCCTCCCATCTGCTCCATCGACAGGAAGAAGGTCATCGCCATCGGCATGACGAGAAAATAGACCAGACAGGCCCCGATCGCGAACAGAACCGGCGTGGCGATCAGATAAGGCAGGAACGCGCCGCGCTCGTTCTTGTAGAGCCCGGGGGCGACAAACATGTAGACCTGCGAGGCGATCACCGGAAACGCCAGGAACATCGCCCCGAACAGGGCAAGCTTCAGCTGCGTGAAGAAATATTCCTGTGGCGCGGTATAGATCAGCTCCAGCGGATGCTGCGGCCCGGCGGCCCACTCATAGGGCCGGATCAGGATATTGAAGATATCCGACGCAAAATAGATGCAGATGATGAAGCAGATCAGGATCGCGACAACCGACTTGATCAGTCGCGAACGCAGCTCGATCAAATGCTCGATGAGAGGCGCCTTGGAAGCCTCGATCTCGTCCAAGTCTTCCTGGTTCATGATTTCGCTCCGGCGTCAGTGGCCTTTCCGGCGGCAGGCTTGGCGCTCGCGGGGGCCTTGGTCTTGGTGCCTGTGGCAGCCTTCTTCGACGCGGCCGCAGGCTTGCTTGCGCTCTTGGACGCAGCGACCTTCGGCTTCGCAGCGGTTTTCGCGGTCGAAGCCTTGGCGGACGACCTCGCCGTCGTCTTGGACGCGGCAGTTTTGGCGCTCGCGGCTTTCGCCGCCGGTTTTTTGGGGGGCGTCTTCGGCTTGGGCGCAGGAGGGACGGCAGCCGGTGTTTCCGCGGCAGACGGTGTTTCCGCGGCAGACTGGGCGGCCGAAGCGGCAACGGGACCGGCTTCCCCGGGTTTCGTCTCCGCCTGCGCAGCAGAAGCAGGCGCACCCGCGGTCCCAGGCATTGCCTCGCCAGCGGGCGCCGTCTCACTGGTGTCGATGCGCTGGTTGATGTCCTTGGCCAGATCGTCACCGGCCTTCTTCACCGGTTCGAACGACTTTTTGATATCGCCGAGCGGGTCGAGGTTGTTCAACGATTCGACGCTCTTGCGCATATCCGCGATGTCGGCCTGCTTCTCGGCCTCTTTCAAGGCGTCGTTGAAGGTGGATTGGAATTCATTGGCCATTCGTCGGATCTTGCCGACGGTTTGACCAAACGTGCGCAACATGCGCGGGAGGTCCTTGGGGCCCACGACGATGATCGCGATGCCGCCGACGATCACAAGCTCAGTCCAGCCGATATCGAACATAGACGGTTATTCCTGCCGGATCCCGGTCACAACACACGCCCCCCGGTCGCTTTGGCCGGCGCTGCCCGGGGTGGGCCCACTCCAGTCAGATCAGGGCACACGGCTCGGCTTGGCGGAGTTGCCCCCGCATCACCCGAGGCGCTCGAGCCTTAGCTCGAGGTCTTGGTCTTGTCTTCGCTGGTCTGCGGCGAGACGGTTTCCGACGTCTGGTGGTCGATGGTCTTGCCATCGGCCGGAGCGTCGTCGTCTTCAGCCATGCCCTTCTTGAAGCTCTTGATCCCCTTCGCCACGTCTCCCATCAGATCGGAGATACGACCCCGGCCGAACAGAAGAATCGCAACCACGGCGATGATCAGAATCTGCCAGACACTCAAACCCATCTTACAACTCCCGCTGGTCGGGCGGTTCGGCTTCCCCCGAAGACCGCCGCCGATACTCCCAAAGCACTTAAGACGTCAGGTCAAAGACCGCAACCGATTTTGCTCCGGGAAACTAAAGTCGGGCATCGGAGCCATCGGGCTCCGACTGTCACATTTCACGATCACGCAGACCCTTCGTTCGATGGCAGACCTGCCTCGAAGAGGAGAACATCGTTTGGCTCCACCGCCACCGTGACATCCAGCCCCACCTTGAAGCCCTGCCCCGCCCGCACGCGGGCCTTGAGAGGCTGGGAAAGACCGTCCACGGCCACATCCAGATGATCGACTTCACCGAGAAAACACCGTCCGACGATCCGTCCGGCGACACCTGTCCCTGCCGACGCGATCCGCACCGATTGCGGGCGGATGCAAAGGTTGACGGGCTGTCCGTCCTTCACGCCATCGGCTGGAAACGCCCCGAGCGGGGTTGAAACCTTGCCATCAAGGACCTGCCCCTCAAGTTCGTTCAGCTCGGAGAAGAACCGCGCGGCGAAGATATCGACCGGTTTGTTGTAGAGCGCATCGGGTGTGCCCAGCTGGACGAGCTTTCCGCGACGCATGAGGGCGATGCGGTCGCCCATGCGCAGCGCCTCCTCAGGATCATGGGTGACCATGATGCACGTGGCCCGCGTCTCGCGCAGAACCGCCATGGTCTCGTCACGCACACTGTCACGCATGCGTCTGTCGAGCCCTGAAAAGGGCTCGTCCATCAGGAGAACGGAGGGACGCGGCGCGATTGCCCTGGCCAGAGCCACGCGCTGCTGCTCGCCACCGGAAAGCGCGTGGGGATAGTCGCGCGCATAGCTCTTGAGGCCAACCCGATCCAGCGCGTGCAGCGCCTCGCGCTCCGCCTCGCCCGCCGGCAGCGCCGTCAGCCCAAACCGTACGTTGTCCAGAATGGAAAGATGCGGAAACAGCGCATAGTCCTGGAACATCAGGCCGATGCCGCGTTGTTCCGGCGGCAGAAAGGTGGATGGCCCGGCGATCTCGCGATCGTTTATCAGCACCCGCCCGAACCGTTGCCGTTCGACGCCCGCCGCAATGCGCAACAGTGTCGTCTTTCCGCAGCCCGAATGGCCGAGAAGGCAGAGAACCTCACCAGGCTCGACCGTCAGCGACACGTCGCGCACGGAGGACACGCCGTCATAGGCGTGGGACACCGATTCGAACACCAGCCGGGCGGCAATCGTGGCGCCTGCGGTGCCACGCACACCCCAGCTGTCGCGCGCAGCCTTCGTGTCGCCAACAGATCCCCCGACCTGAACACTATCCGGCTCACCCTGCCTCACGGCCTGTGCATTCTTGTTTTTCTCAGCGCTCAGCAGTGTCATCCTCGTCCCGTACGCGGTCTCCGCCAGCGTACTCTTCTTCCAGATCGGCGAACATGTCGCCTGTCTCCAGCGGATCTTCGTCGTCGCGAAGGTCTTCGCTGTCATTTGGGGCCGGAACGAGAAAATCAATAGGCACGGCGCTGTCGAGAAGCCCGGCCCCGCGCAATTCCTCAAGTCCCGGCAGATCGCGCACTTCGTCGAGCCCGAAATGGTCGAGGAAGCCTTCCGTCGTGCCGTAGGTCACGGGCCTGCCGGGTGTGCGCCTGCGCCCACGCATGCGGATCCAGCCGGTCTCCAACAGCACATCCAGCGTACCCTTGGATGTGGACACGCCACGAACCTCCTCGATCTCCGCCCGCGTCACCGGCTGGTGATAGGCGATGATGGCCAGCGTTTCCAGAGCCGCGCGCGAGAGTTTTTTCTGCTCATTCGCCTCCCGGCGCAGCAGAAAGGCGAGATCGTCCGCCGTTCGGAAGGCCCATTTTCCGGCAACACTGACCAGATTGACGCCTCGTCCGGCATAGGCCTGCTGCAATTCCGAGATCAGCGCAGCGATATCCAGCCCCTGCGGCAGCTGCGCGGCGAGTTCCTCTACCCCCAGCGGGTCCGCGCTCGCGAACAGCAGGGCCTCCACCATGCGCAATTCGTAGCGATGCGACGCAGAGGCCAGGCTCGTCACATTACCGGCCGGGCGCTCGCTGCGGTCTTCCTCGTCGTGATCGTCAATCTCGCTCATCGTCGTCTTCCATGCCGTTGTCGGCTTCGGGCGCGCGTTCCGGTTCCGGTTCACTTGTCACGCCGGCGTCATTACGCCAGCGGATGTAAAGCGGAGAGAACGTTGCCGATTGGCGCAACTCGATCTTGCCTTCGCGCACCAGCTCCAGACTGGCGGAAAAGGCGCTGGCCAGCACCGTCGCACGTTCTTCCGGCTTCGTGATGTAGCTGAGCAGGTAGCTGTCAATCGGGGCCCATTCGGCAACACCGCCCACCAGGCGCGTCAGAATGGTGCGCGCATCGGCCAGTGACCAGACCGTACGTCGACCGACGGAAACGGAGGTCACCGAATTGCGCTGGCGTTGCGAGGCATAGGCCATCAGCAAATCGAAGATCGTGGCGTCCCACTCGCTCTTGCGCACCACGGAAACGGCTTCCGGCGCGCCGCGCGCAAAGACATCGCGCCCAAGCCGATTACGGTTCAACAGCCGGGCCGCCGCTTCTCGCATCGCCTCAAGCCGACGCAGGCGGAAGGCAAGCGCAGCCGCCAGTTCCTCGCCCGACGGCTCGTCATCGTCCTTCTGCTCCGGCAGAAGGAGGCGCGATTTCAGATAGGCGAGCCAGGCCGCCATGACCAGATAGTCGGCGGCGAGTTCCAGGCGCAGTTTGCGCGCCTCGTTGACGAAGGCCAGATACTGCTCCGCCAGCGCCAGAATGGAGATGCGGGCGAGATCGACCTTCTGGTTACGCGCGAGCGTCAGCAACAGGTCGAGCGGACCTTCATAGCCATCCACGTCGACCAGCAATGCCGGCCCTTCCGGTTGCCGGATTTCATGCAGGGGCAGCTCGAAAGGCTCTTCGCCCGACATCGCTCTTGCCTCAACCCGTTCCGCAATCCGCCAGTTCGCCTATGCGTCCGCAGCCGCACTCAGCAGCATCGCAAATTCTTCGCGCGCGGCCGCCTCGTCGAGGCTTTCCGGCTCGCGCCTGACCGCAAGTGCCGCCTGGGCCCGCTCGCCAGAGCGCCCGGCAAGCTCAGGCGTATTTGCAGCGACCTCCCTCATCTCGACCAGATCGCCGTTGCAATGCAAGGCCAGATCGCAGCCTGCGGCGAAAGCCGCGGTCGCCCGATCGCCCAAACCACCCTTGAGCGCCTTCATGGAGAGGTCATCGCTCATCAGGCAGCCCTGAAAGCCGATCTCTCGGCGGATGACGTCTTCAATGACAGCCACCGAGGTCGTTGCAGGATTGTCTGCATCGAACGCGGTGTAGACCACATGTGCCGTCATGGCGAGTGGCAGGTCGGCCAAACGCTGGAACGGCGCAAAATCGATATTGCGAAGATCATCGGCAGGCGCGGTGACCACAGGCAATTCCAGATGACTGTCGGCAGCCGCGCGTCCGTGACCGGGAATATGCTTGGCGATCGCAAGGACGCCGCCCGCGGCCAACCCCTCAGCAGCCAAGCCCGCAAGGGTGCAGATCGTGTCCGCATCCGTCGCGTAGGCGCGATCCCCGATGATATCGTGGCCTTCCGGCGCGGGCACGTCGAGCAAGGGCAGACAATCGACCGTTATGCCGAGACGATGAAGATCGTGCGCGATCAGTCGCGCGCCAAGCCAGGTGGCCCGCATGCCCGCCGCATGATCGCGCTCGAATATCCGACCATAGGCACGACCCGGCGGATAGATCGGCCAATGGGGCGGGCGCAGACGCTGAACCCGTCCCCCTTCCTGATCGATCAGAACCGGCGCATCCGGCTCCCCCACGACGCTTCGAAATTCCGCCACGAGGTCCGCAACCTGCGCAGGATCGGCGACATTGCGGGCAAAGAGGATCAGCCCCCAGGGGCGTTCGGCCGCAAAAAAGGCGCGCTCGTCGCCGGTGAGACGCAAGCCTTCGCAGCCCGCAATGAATGCCTTGGTCATCTATTTCCCGCCCTTGACCGGGAATCCGACCCTCAAGGAGGGCCACTCCACGCGTTCCAATAGACAAGCCTCCGAAAGACGCGGCTTCCGGAGGCTCCAATTCATGCCGGTTCCGGCAGGATTTCCCGCTTCTGGCCTATTCGGTGCGGCGCACGAAGCAGTCGCCGCCCGCGTCCTTCAGCTGAGTGCAAAGGTCGATTGCCGCCGCCTGGCTTCCAGCCGGGATCCGAACCCGGTAGAACGTGCCGCGATCGCCCAGGTCGACACTGGGATAGATCGCATTGATACTCCCCAGAATGGCCGGAAAGCGCCGCTGCATGGAGGTATAAGCCGCTTCCGCCTGCTCGCGGGTGCGCTGCGAGGAAACCTGCACCACATAGGTGCCAGACGGCACGGATGCGGCCGTTGTTGTCGGCTGCGCGGGCGCGGCAGCTGTTCTCACGGGAGCGGCCGTATTCTGGCCACCGGTGAGATCAAGCGGGCCGGACCGCTGGATCGGCGCGCTCACCGCGGGCGCCGCCGCAGCCGCGAGTGCCGCTGCATCCTCCGGCTTGGAGCGCGGCGTCAGCGTGGTTCCCAAACGCCCCGCATCGGCAATCGAAAGCGTCGGCTGGGCTGTTTCGCCTGCAGATGAAGCATCAGGCGTCGTCGCAACGCGGAGCTCGCCCGCATTCGTTCCTGTCGTCACACCAACCGAAGGAGCGCCCTCAGCCGGGGTCGTTGCCACGGTGCGGATGTTCGCCCCGGCATTGGCGGAAACGTTGGTGTCGAGTGTCGCCGTGGAGCCTGCCGTCGAATCTGGCAGATCCGGCGCGGCGATGATCGTCCCATCCGGGCGCACGACAACGGTGCGCACCCGTTTGGGCGTCGCCGGGCTCGCGGTATCCGTGCCTCCCACCGTGCGGGCATCCCCGCCATCGGTGGTTGGGACATTCGCGATCGGCTGTTCTTCGCGGGAAACGAGTTGCTCGTCGCGCGGCTGAACACCCGCCACCCGGTCATAGATCGCCTTGCTTGGGGACGGTTCACTGGAGGCTTCCCGCGCTTCCGGAAAGACCTTCATCGGGCCCGGCTCAGCCATGATCCTCGTCGGAGGTCCGCTGGTTCCGGAATCGCCGAACAGGCCACTGATCGCAAAGACACCACCGCCCACGACAACTAGGCCCGCGATGGCGGCCGCTGCGATCATTCCCTTGCGGCGAGGCTCCACATGCGGCGCCGCGCGTTTTTCCGCGCGCGAATGTTCTGGCAGGGCCCCATGCTCGACCCGCGCCGGGGCAGCATCCCGTTCGGCCTCGAAAATGTCATCGAGATCGAAATCATCCTCCAGACCCGTCTGAGCCTGAGGCTGACCATAGGCCTGAGAGGACGTCTCCTGCGCATATGCAGGCTCATCCGCGTAGAAATCTTCCGTTTCAGACCATTGCATCTGCCCGGCATCGAAACGCTGTTCGACGCCCCCCTGCCCGGAGGATACGGGCTCGGCTTCATGGCGGATCGGCTCAGGCCTGACCGGCTCGGGCTGCATCGGGGCCGCGGCGACGGGCTCCGGCTCGACGCGATAACTCTGCTGAGCATAGGGCGCCGCGTAGCCGGTATCGTAGCTGCCGCGCAGATCGCTGTCGCTCAGGGACAGACGCGAACTGCCCAGACCGGCCTCAAGCGAGGATGCGTAATTGGGTGCACTCTGCTCCAGCTCCGGCGTGACATCATCGAAGCCCGGCTCGCGGAAATCCGAGAAATCACCAAAATCGGGTTCGGTCCCCGTGGTATCCGCGCCCACATCCTGAACACCAAGGGTGGCAAGACGTAGCTCTTCCTGCACGGCCGCCTCAAGCGCCTGAGCAGCCGCATCGGCATAATTGGCTGCCGTATCATCCGGCAGTTCAGCGGACGGATCATAGGCGAGCGGATCGCCAAAATAGAAATCATCGTCCCGCACAGGCCGAACCGAAGGCGCATTGACGCGCGGTGCTTCAACCTGCGGTGCGGCGGCGGGCGTCTCCACAGACGGAGCGCGCGCAACCGGCGCCTGAACCTGAGCCTGCACAGGCTGCGGGCTCACGGACGGAGCGACCGGTGCACTGGGCATGACGGGCGCGGGGCTTGAAGCCTGTCCGGCGGTCGGGGCCGGAGCCGGAGCCACAGGCTCCTGGGGGCGAACCGCACGCTCTTCGCGCGCTGGCGGCTGAAAGCCCGGAACATAAGGCGTTGCGCGCGGCATCGGCTTTTCGACATGCGGCGCTTCCGCATGACGCGCAACCGGCTGCGTACGCTGCGCTGTGGGCTCCGGAGCCACTTCCGGTGCCTGCTGCATCGAGGGCGCCTGCTGCATCGCGGGGGTCGGACTGTAAACCGGCGCAAGCTCGGCGATCAGTTCCGCTTCCAGATCCGAACTGAACGTATCGGGCAACTCGTAGTGCTGCGGGTCCGCAGGCGTATGCACAGGCGCAACGCCCCCCACAGGTTGGGGCGCGGCGGGTTGCTGGGATGCCTGAGGCTGTGACGCCTGAGAATGAGGGGCCTGAGGTTGCGGCATGCCCCGTGAGGCGGCCTGATCAGGTTCGGACCCCGAACCACCCTGCGGGAAGTGCGCGGATTCGCTGACGATGCGGGCGAGCTCCACCAGCGGATCTTCGGCATAAGCCGACCGCTCGGGCGCGGCCTGTTGGCCGTGCCTGTTTTCGGCCGCAGCCGGATCGGCGAACTGTTCGTCCGCTTCGCTGCGGGAGAACGGGGGCGTTTTTCTTTCGGACATGGACGAGCGCAAGACTTTCGTTACCCGCAAGCCACTCTACACTTCGAGCGAGTGACTCACCATTGCTGCATCTGGCGCTGGCTGATTCCGTAGATCAGCGCATCTCATCCGGCGCATCAACGCCCAGAACTGTCAGACCAGAAGCCAGTACCATCGCTACTGAACGCACGAGCGATAGACGCGATAGGGACAACTTTGAATCTTCAGCGTTAATAAAGCGTAATTTAGGCAAATCCTTGCCTTTATTCCAGTGCCCGTGCAAAGCACTCGCCAATTCATAGAGATAAAATGCCAGTCGATGCGGTTCATGAGCCTCGGCAGCCGCCTCGATGATTCGCGGCCACTCCGCCATCTTGACGATGAGATCCAGCTCGCCACGATCCTCAAGAAGGGAGAAATCCGCGGTTGCAAGCCCTTTTTCCGACAGGTCGATTCCCGGCAGTTCTTCTGCCGCCTGACGGAAGACGGACGCACAACGGGCATGTGCATACTGCACGTAGAAGACCGGATTATCCTTCGACTGTTCTGTCACCTTGGCGAAGTCAAAGTCGAGGGGTGCGTCATTTTTGCGGTAGAGCATCATGAAGCGCACGGGATCGCGCCCAACCTCCTCCACCACATCGCGGAGGGTGATGAAGTCCCCCGAGCGCTTGGACATGCGCACCGGCTCGCCGCCGCGGAACAGCTTCACAAGCTGGCACAGCCGCACGATCACCTGCGCCTCGCCGCCGGAAACGGCGCGCCCGACGGCCTCCAGCCGCTTCACATAGCCGCCGTGGTCCGCGCCGAGGATGTAGATCATCTGCTTGAAGCCGCGCAGGAACTTCGAGCGGAAATAGGCCACATCCGCCGCGAAATAAGTATAGGCCCCGTCCGACTTCTTCAAAGGACGATCGATGTCGTCGCCATAATCGGTGGCGCGGAAAAGCGTCTGCTCGCGGTCTTCCCAGTCTTCCGGCAGCTGGCCCTTGGGCGGCGGCAGGCTGCCCTCATAGACCAGATTGCGCGCGCGAAGCTCTTCCAGCATGGCGTCGATTTCGGACGAGCCGCCCTCCGGGCGCGCATGCAGCTTGCGCTCGGAAAAGAACACGTCATGACGCACATTCAGCGTTTCAAGATCCGCGCGGATCAGCGCCATCATCGCGTCGATGGATGCATCTCGAACAATCGGCATCCAGTCCGCTTCATCCATGGATAGAAGCGCATCGCCATGGGCATCCGCCAAGGCCTTGCCAACCGGCACGAGATAGTCGCCCGGATAAAGGCCCGACGGGATTTCGCCGATCTCCTGACCCAGCGCCTCGCGGTAGCGCAGATAGGCGGATTTCGCCAGAACGTCGATCTGCGCGCCAGCATCGTTGATGTAATATTCGCGGGTGACGTCATAGCCTGCGAAATCCAGCAGGCTTGCCAGCGCATCGCCCACCACCGCGCCACGACAATGCCCCACATGCATCGGGCCGGTCGGATTGGCGGAGACATATTCCACGTTTACCGGCATGCCGGCGCCTGCCGTGCCACGACCATAGTCGAGCCCCTCGGCGAGGATCTTGCCCAGCAGGCCCGTCCAGAAAACCGGCTTCAGACGCAAATTGACGAATCCAGGCCCGGCGATCTCCACCGTCTCCACGTCACCGTCGGCCTTCAGACCCTCGACGATTTTCTCCGCCAGATCGCGCGGCTTCATGCGGGCGGGCTTTGCCAGCACCAGCGCAGCGTTGGTCGCAAGATCACCGTGGGCCGGATCGCGCGGCGGCTCGACCACCACGCGCGCCAGATCGGCGTCGCCCAGGTCGGCGGAGAGATCGAGATTGCGCACAATGGCGCGCACACGTTCGGCGAATTCGGCAAAAACGTTCATCGGACCAACTATTCTTATTGAGCGCGCCCTGACGGGCAGGCGCGAAAGACCGTATCACGGGCCGCAAGCCTCACAACCGCTCGCTGGCCGCGCTCGCCTATCGCAATTCCGGGGTATCGTCAAACAGCCTGCGATGTTCATCGATGGCATATCGATCCGTCATGCCCGCGATATAGTCGCAAACACGGCGGTAAAGGACCTCTTCGCCCGCTTCCGGCAGCCCCATCGCCCATTCGCTTGGCATGGTCTGCGGAAAGGCCACCAGATGGCTGAAGAGATCACGCACAACGCCCGCAACCTTCTTGCGAACCGCAAGCACGTCCTCATGCCGATACATGCGCTCGAAGAGAAAGGTCTTCACGCCGGCTTCCGCTTCCGCCATCGCTGACGAGAAGCACACGACGGCATGACCGGCCTTGCGAATGTCATCGGCCGAAAGCGGACCGAGCTTCATCAGGCGATCTTGCGCTTCCCCGATCACATCTTCAACCATTCGTGTGATCACCCGGCGCTTCACCTCGTGAATGCGCCGCGGCGTCTCAAGTCCCGGATAACGCGCATCGACTTCGGCCAGGATCTCGCCCACCAGCGGCACACCAGTCAGGTCCTCCAGCCGGAAGAGCCCGGCGCGCAACCCGTCGTCGAGATCATGTGCATCATAGGCGATATCGTCGGCAATGGCGGCCGCCTGCGCTTCCGCAGATGGCCAGGACCACAGCATCAGCCCCTCATGGGCCGGATAGTCGCGAATGGCGAGCGGAAGCTCCTCCCCTGCATGCTTGCCGAGACGAACACCGTTCCGGTCCGTCAGCGGACCATTGTGCTTGACGAGACCTTCCAGCGTTTCCCACGCCAGGTTCAGCCCGTCGAACTCGGCATAATGGCGCTCCAGCGAGGTCACGATCCGCAGGCTCTGGGCATTGTGATCGAAGCCGCCGTGATCCTTCATGCACACGGCCATGACATCCTCGCCCTCGTGGCCGAAAGGCGTGTGGCCGAGATCGTGGGCCAACGCCAGAGCCTCGGCCAGATCCTCATCAAGGCGCAGGGCACGGGCAATGGCACGGGCAATCTGCGAAACCTCGATGGAATGGGTCAGCCGGGTGCGGAAATGATCGCCCTCGTGATAGACGAAGACCTGCGTCTTGTGCTTGAGGCGGCGAAAGGCCGTGGAATGGATGATGCGGTCACGGTCGCGCTGATAGGGCGTTCGCGTCGGGCTTGCCCCTTCCGGAATGAGGCGCCCGCGGCTATGGGCCGGGTCGACGGCGTAAGGCGCGCGCTCCTGTGAACCGAAGCCAAGCTGCGCATGGGACAAACCCGCCGTCATATCGTTCTCCGTCGCTGTGAAGACCTGCGCGGGACAGACTTCTGTCGCCCCGCGAGCCATTCCATTCCCCCCCGACCTTTCTGATCGCAGGCGCCTGCCCTATATTGCGGAGCAACGAGGCCCACTTGCCACCATCAGGCTAGGCTGTTCTGGCGCGTATCGTTCAAACGGATACGCGAAATGCGCTGGGTTCCTAGCACGCAAGGCATGACATGCGTAAGTCCGCGCAAGCGGGCGCAGTCATTTGCCCGGCCGTCCAGGGTGACAAGAGGGCAAACGAGGCCAGCACGTTCACACGGATCGACGACTATGACCACAGCTGCCGAAATCGACACGCCCGAAACCGCATCTATCACGCTGAGCGACTCGGCCGCGCGCCGCATTTGCAAGATCGTGGCCAAGGAAGAGCCGGGCACCATGCTCCGTGTCTCCGTGGAAGGCGGCGGTTGTTCGGGCTTCCAATACGTCTACGAACTGGTCACCACCCGCGCGGACGATGACCTTGTGCTGGAAAAGGACGGCGCAACCGTGCTGATCGATTCCGTCTCCCTGCCCTATATGGAAGGCTCGGTGATCGATTTCGTGGACGACCTGATCGGCCAGTCCTTCCAGATCAAGAACCCCAATGCCACTGCCGGCTGCGGTTGCGGAACCAGTTTCTCCATCTGAGCGGCCCCAGGCAGGGCAATCCTTGTCCGCGCCCTGCCCGGACATTGCCCCCGCCCGGAACCAAACCTGCGGCAGGACAGCCCTGTCCTGCCCTATTCCGGCTGGCCCGAGTCCGGTTCCCCATGCTACTTGCGTGAGCGAACAACGGATGGAAGCCCATGAAGATCGCGACCTGGAACATCAACGGCGTCAAGGCCCGTATCGACACCGCTCTCGCATGGCTGAAGGAAGCCGAGCCGGACGTCGCCTGTTTTCAGGAAATCAAATCCATCGACGAGGGCTTTCCGCGCGAGCGGTTCGAGGAACTCGGCTATCACGTCGAAACCCACGGCCAGAAGGGGTTCAATGGCGTGGCGCTCCTGTCCAAAACGCCGTTTGTGGAGGTCAGCCCGCGCCTTCCCGGCGATGATGCGGACGAGCAGGCCCGTTATCTGGAAGGCGTGATCTCCGCGCCTTGCGGCGAGGTGCGCGTGGCCAGCCTCTACCTGCCCAACGGCAACCCGATCGACACGCCCAAATTCCCCTACAAGCTCGCCTGGATGGAGCGGCTGGAACGCCGCGCCCGTGCGCTGCTGGCCGAAGAGGAAATCTTCGTGCTTGCGGGCGACTACAACGTCATCCCGGAGCCAGAAGACGCCCGCAACCCCGATGGCTGGGTGAATGACGCGCTCTTTCAGCCCGAGAGCCGACAGGCTTTCCGCGCGCTGAAAAACCTCGGCCTCACCGATGCGCTTCGTGCCTGCCATGACGGCGGCGACCGTTACACGTTCTGGGATTATCAGGCAGGCGCCTGGCAGAAGAACAACGGCATCCGCATCGACCACCTGCTGCTTTCGCCGCAGGCCGCCGACCGGCTGAAAGCCTGCGAAGTCGATAGCAACGTGCGCGGCTGGGAAAAGCCCTCCGACCACGTGCCGGTCTGGATCGATCTCGACGTCGAATAAGCCGCTATGCGGGTTTGCGGTAGACGATGCGAAGATGGGGAATGACGCGCCCATCCGGCCGACGCACGTCATAAAAGAGGCTCGAATCCTCCTCAAGACCGAGCTCCGTGAAGTTGGCGAGCTCCTTTGGCGTCAAAGGCCAGGGCGGGCCATCCGCCTCGGTTTCATCGGGTCGGACGCGGGTGATGACCAACAGGCGGCCACCGGGCTTTACCAGCCCCGCCACCGCCGCAAAGCTCGCCGCGCGCATGTCCCCGTTCAGCGCCTGAAGCGTATAGCATTCATGGACGAGATCGAACGCGTCCCGCCAGTGCGGCGGCAGCGCGAAGAGATCGCCAACCAGGTAGTCGACAGACGTATCGGGAAAACGCCGCTTCGCCCATGAAATGGCATCCGGGGCGAAGTCGAAGGCGGACGTGCACCAGCCCGCCTCGGCAAGCGCCTGCGCGTTGTCGCCAAGCCCGCACGCGATATCGACCGCGCGCCGACCTTGCCCCGGGTGTTCGGCCAACCACTCCAGCAGCGTCTCCTTGGGCGCAAGATCCGCCCAGGGCACGGCGGCCGGATCGTCATTTGCCGTGCGATAGACTTCTTCGAACCAGGCCTTGCGGTCCGCAGGATCGCCTCCCTTCGTGCCGGTGACGGCATCAAGGCGTTCAACCGCCGATCCGCGTCGCGACATGAAGTCCTTGTCCTCATGAACGTCGTCCATGATCCCCTCCCGTTTATCGGCCCCTCACCCGTGGCCCGTTCATATTCTGGAACGGTAATGTGGGCTTCAAGCCATTTTCGTAAACCCGCCGCGCTCGTTTTCCTTCCAGTAGGTGACCGTGTGGCCAGCCGCCTTCGCTTCGCGCCAGCGCAGGCGGGCATCGCCGATCGACTGCTCATCATTGCCATCGAATATGAAAACGACCCGCTCATAGGGCGCGAGATCGGGAACGGCGGCCCTGTCCACAAGAAAACGGACATTGGCCGAGTTTGGGTTCTCCGGCCCATCGGTCAGGAAAACCGGCTGGGCCTCCGCCTCACCATCGGCCGGCGTGCCGTGAGGGAGAAAGGAATCCTCGCGATAGGTCCACAAATAGCTGTCCAGCGCATCGCGACGCTCCGCGCTGCCCGTTTGCACGACGGCCCGCCATCCGCGCTCCAGCGATTTTTCAAGAAGGTCACTGACCACGCTTTCCAGCGTCCGCCCCTGAAGATGGTAAAAAAGCACTTCGCTCACGACAGACCTCGAATCGAGTTTGCGACAGACACCCCGCCCCGGCGACGAACCTGTCGGACAGCCCTCAGCCGTGATCGCATGAGTGCGGCACGTGGGCAACATGACGTTGGGAACATTGCGGCAATGGCGCAAAGCGATACTTTTTCTGTTGCATCCGCGCATCGTTAACGCAATAGACACGCCCCGAGGCCAGCATTGCGCGGCTTGCACCGGCCAGATGATTCCGATTATGAACCAATCGCCGTGCGGCGCGTTTGCCTGCCGTATGTATGTGCTTTCAGGAATAGATCATGCTGCTTCGCTTTTGCCTGTTTTTCGTCCTCGTTGCCGGCCTTGCCGGTGCCGTGACCGGTGTCGGTGCGGTTCTGACGGATGAAGCAAGCGCCTGCCAGGCCTACAAGGCCTGCTGAATCGCCCAATTGGTGCCCCCAAAGGGACAGCTAGCAAAAAGCCCGCTTCGCCAATGGTGAAGCGGGCTTTTTTCATGTTTAAGGCGAACCGGCATTCGCTGCCGGTTCGCAAAAAGACTCTCAGCCTTCGTAGTGATCGCGCACCAGTCGGTCGAGCAGACGCACACCGAAGCCCGACGCCCAGCCCTTGCTGATCTCGGTTTCCGGCGAGCCCATGGCCGTGCCCGCCACATCGAGATGCGCCCAGGGCACGTCATTCACGAAATGCTGGAGGAACTGCGCAGCGCTGATCGAGCCCGCAGGCCGTCCGCCGGTGTTCTTGATGTCGGCGAATTTCGCTTCGATCAGCTTCTCGTATTCCGGACCGATCGGCATGCGCCACAGCTTCTCACCCGTCGCCAGACCGGCTTCGGTGAGACGCGCAGACAGGTCGTCATTGTTGGAGAAGAGCCCGGCGTGCTGATTGCCAAGCGCGATGATGATCGCGCCGGTCAACGTGGCAAGGTTGATCATGAAGGCGGGCTTGAAGCGGTCCTGCGTGTACCACAGCGCATCGGCCAGCACGAGACGGCCTTCCGCATCGGTGTTGATTACCTCAATCGTGCGCCCCGACATGGCGGTGACGATATCGCCCGGACGCTGGGCGTCGGCATCGGGCATGTTCTCTACAAGACCGATGACGCCAATGGCGTTGACCTTCGCCTTGCGCCCGGCAAGCGCATGCATCAGGCCGGTCACGGCGGCTGCCCCGCCCATGTCGCCCTTCATCTCTTCCATGCCAGCGCCGGGCTTGATGGAGATGCCGCCGGAGTCGAAGACAACGCCCTTGCCCACGAAGGCAATCGGCTGCGCCTTCGCCTTGCCACCCTTCCACTGCATGATCGCCAGCTTCGGAGGCCGCACGGACCCGCGGGCGACCCCCAGAAGCGCGTTCATGCCGAGCTTGGCCATTTCCTTCTGGCCCAGGATCTCGACCTCGACGCCAAGCTTCTCAAGTTCCTTGGCCTTCTGGGCGAATTCCTCGGTGCCGAGCACATTGGCGGGTTCGTTGACCAGATCGCGGGCGAGAATCGCACCGTCCGCGACAGCTTCCTGCGTCTTCCACAGATCGTCAGCCGCGCCGTGAGCCTCCACGCAGATGGAGATTTTCGCTGCCTTCTCCTTGGGTTTCTCCTCATCCTTCTTGAGCGTCTTGTACTTGTCGAAGGAATATCCGCGGAGCTTTGCGCCAAGCGCGACATCGGTGGCCTGTTCGGCGGTCACCGCCTCGCCGTCGGCGCGTTCCAGATGGAAACTGGCATGATCGGCCTTGGCCGCCGAAACGGCCCCCATCGCAGCACCGCCGAGACGCAGCCAGTCATATTCGACGAGCTTGGCAGTCTTGCCCATTCCCACGACGACGATTCTGTCGACCTTGACGCCCGCGGGCGCCACGATATCGAGGCTCGCCATGGAAGCGCCCTTGAAGTCTGCGACTTTCATGGCGCGCGTGATGGCGCCGTCGGTGGCTGCGTCCAGCTCGCTGGCTGCACTGCCCAGTGCAAGCGTGTCATCGACGAAGACAACGGCAACGCCCTTCTTGGGCGCAGACGGCTTGGAAAAACTGATGTTCGGAAGCTCTGACATAATCGGGTATCCACACCTCGTGTGTTCAAATTCTCGCCGTCAGACATAGGACACCGTCGCCCAATTGGCAAAGGCCGGAAGATCGGACAAAGGGACGAAATGCCCCTGCGCGAGACTGCGCCTCAACGGCAACACACCGCGGGCAAGAGATTATTAACCCTGTTTCTTGAGAGCCTCTTCACCCATAATGATGCTAATTGGGTCCGACACTGGGAGAATGGAGAAAACCGCCTCTTCACGGTGTCGTCGCGCGAAGAAGTCCAGGGGGATGGCACTTCTTCATGCGGCCTGTGATCCGGTTTGCGCGCATGTTGCCAGGGGGCGACGAAGCGGAGCGGGTCACACTCAGAAGATGTAGTTGCGTTGGGGAATGCAGCGACATCGACGTGCATCCGCACGCCCCCTTTTTTACACCCCGGGCCGCGAACGGGACGGCCCTCGGATGAATGATGCATACGATCGAGCGATATATCCTGAGACGGATCTCGGGCACATTCCTGCTTGCCTTCGGCGCCATGATCGGCGTCGTGTGGGCGACGCAGGCCTTGCGTCGGCTCGACCTCGTGACGGCCAAGGGCCAGACCATCATCCAGTTCCTGAAAATGACCATGCTCGCCCTGCCCTTCCTGGGCGTGATCGTGGCTCCCTTCGCCTTTGCCCTGACGCTCATCATCGTTCTGAATGCGCTCAACAGCGACAATGAGCTGGTCGTCATCAACGCCACCGGGGCCTCGAAGACCAAAGTGCTGAAACCCGTGCTTGCCTTTGCGGGGATCCTCAGCGTGCTGACCCTCATTTCCTCGCTCTGGGCCGCACCGACCAGTCTCGCCCTGCTTCGCGAGGAGATCACCCGCGTGCGCGTCGATCTCGTCGCCAACATCGTGCGTCCAGGCCGGTTCATTCAGGTCGATGACGGCCTGACCTTCCACATCCGCAACCGTTCCGGAGACGGCACACTCGACAGCCTGATGATGGACGATCGGCGCGATCCGGAGACAACCTTCACCTACCTGGCGCAGAGAGGACAGGTTGCGGAAATCAGCGGTCGCATGCTTCTCGTGATGCATGACGGCACGATCCAGCGGCGAAACAATGATAACGGCGCGATCTCCATCGTGAAGTTCGAATCCTATGCTTTCGACCTGACGAGCCTCATGCCGCAGACCTCCACTCCCGTCTTCAAGCCATCGGAACGCACGTTCCTGGAGCTTCTGAACCCGTCTCCCGACGATGAATACTACCGCCGCTACGCGGACCGATTCCGCGGCGAAATCCACGACCGGTTGGCCATCGCCCTTTATCCGCTGACCTTCGGCTTCATCGTCTTCGCCTTCCTCGGCGAGGCGCGCACCACGCGCCAGAGCCGCCACACGGGCGTCCTCGGTGCGCTGTTCGGCTGTATCCTCGCCCGCGTCGCGGGCTTCGGCGCCACCAACATGGTGGTCACCAATGCAAGCCTGGTCTTCGTGGTCTATCTCATTCCGCTGGCGATCATCGCCCTGTCTGCGCGCGTGGCGCTTTCCGATACAAAACCCGTATGGATGCGCTTCCTGGGACGCCTTGCGCAAACCATCGTGGACGCGGTTGAAAAAGCTGCCGAACGCGTGACGGCACGTTTCGCGAACGGGAGGGCGTGAGGCCATGATGGTCGGAGCCACCCTCTGGCGCTATTTCGCCACCCGATTTGTCGTGTCGATCCTTGGGCTGTTCGCCTTTGCGGCCGTGCTGATCTTCATTTTTGATTTTCTGGAGCTGGTGCGACGCTCGGCGGACAAGGAGGGGTTCTCCGTCTTCACCATCGCGATGGTGTCGCTGCTGCGCATTCCGGTCTTGCTGGAACAAGTCCTCCCCTTCGCCACGCTGTTCGGCGCGATCATGGCCTTTGTGACCCTGAGCCGCAGCCTAGAGCTGGTGATCGCGCGCGCGGCCGGCATGTCGATCTGGCAATTTGCGACGCCTGCCATGGTCGTGGCCCTGGCGATCGGAACGCTTGCGGTCGTGGCCTATAACCCCCTCGCCGTGGCTTTGAAGGACCGTTCCGACCGGCTTTCCGTCGAGATTTTCGGGGATCAGGAAAAGGTCCTGCTGCAAGCCTCCAGCAACGCCTGGCTCAGACAGGACGGACGCGATGGGGAAACGATCCTGCGCGCCAGCCAATCTACCGATCAGGGGCTGCACCTTTACGGCGTCACAGTCTTCGCTTTTGACCGCAACGGCGTCTTCCGGGAGCGCGTCGAGGCGCAGGAAGCGATTCTGGGAAATGGTACGTGGGATATGAAGAATGCGGTCGTCTACACCGCTGATGACGATCCGCGCCGTTACGAATCCTATCTTGTCTCCACATATCTCGGCCCTCTGGAGGTGCGCCAGAGCATCGCATCCCCCGATTCGGTCTCCTTCTGGGACCTGCCGCGCCTCATCGAACTGGCCGAACGCGCCGGTTTGCCAGCCTACCGCTACAGTCTGCAATACGAAACCTTGTACGCCCGTCCGCTCCTGCTGGCTGCCATGGTGCTGATTGCAGCAGCCGTTTCGCTGCGCGTGTCGCGTTTTGGTGGTTTGGGAAAGATGATTCTGGGTGGAATAACAGCGGGTTTCGTGCTTTATGTGCTCACCGAGCTTACTAAAGATCTTGGCGGTGCCGGAATCATCTCCCCGGCTGTCGCCGCGTGGTCTCCGGGGATAGTTGCGACATTGATGGGCTTTACGATCCTATTGCACCAGGAGGACGGCTAGTGTCTGGCATGTCCGTTCTTCCGCCCAAAAGGGTCGATGGTCGACGCGCCGGCCGGGACGTGACGTCCCGACGCAAGATGGCCTTGCGTGCGTCGATATCGGTTTGTGCTGTGCTTGCCGTAATGGCGAGCGCGCCAGCTCACGTGCGCGCGCAGTCCTCCGGCACGCCCACCCTCGAAAACGTCCTCACCCGTGACGCCGATCCCAGCACACAGATGCTGCTGGAAGCGACGGAACTTGAGTACAATTTCGACAAGGACGTGGTCTCCGCGATTGGCAACGTCCAGATCTATTACAACGGCAATGCCCTTGAGGCCGACCGCGTCACGCTGGATCGCAAGAACGCGAAGCTCTTCGCAGTCGGCAATGTCCGCCTGACCGAGCCCGGCGGAAACGTGATCGTCACGGACTCGCTGGAACTGAGCGACGATTTCCGTGACGGGTTCGCGCGTCAGCTTCGCATCGAAACCATCCAGCGCACCCGCTTTACCGCGGAAAGCGCCGAGCGTGTCGATGGCGAAACCACCACGTTCAACAACGGCACCTACACGGTCTACACCAAGCCGACCAACCCGCCCGGCAAACCGCCGCTGTGGCGCATCAAGGCGACGAAGATCGTACACAAGGAGAAGGAACGCACAGTCTATTACGAAGGCGCGAAGCTTGAGTTCTGGGGTGTGCCGATTGCCTATCTCCCGTTCATGTCGCATCCCGATCCCACCGTGCGACGCAAGTCCGGCTTCTTGATGCCGACCACTGTCTATGACGACAAGATCGGCGTTGGCGTTTCCATTCCCTATCACTGGGTTCTGGGTCCGGACCGCGACCTGACCTTCTCCGCAACGCCCCTTTCCAAGCAGGGTGTGCTGCTGGAAGGCGAATGGCGTCACATGCTGGAAACCGGCAAATACTCTATCAAGGCCGCCGGCCTTCATCAGGAGAACCCGCATAATTTCTCCGGATCGAGCGGCGACATTCAGTGGCGCGGCTTCGTCAACACCAAGGGTGAATTCAACCTCAACAGCCGCTGGAAATGGGGCTGGGACCTGTCGCGCGTCTCCGACCGAGCCTTCGTCAAGGACTACAAGATCGATAGCGAAAGCGATTCCCTGACCTCCACCGTCTATCTGACGGGACTCAGCGAGCGGAACCATTTCGATATCCGCGCCTATTCGTTCCAGGTCACCCAGGAAGACGATCCGGACGCCTCGGATCCGAACGCGGGCGCTCCTTTCTCGCAAGTCGGTTCGAAACTGCAGTCCAAGCAGCCGGTCGTGCACCCGGTCGTCGACTACAGCTATATCTGGGCCGACCCTGTGGTTGGCGGCGAGCTTTCCTTCGCAGGCAACCTGACGAGCCTGACGCGCGACGAAACGGACGCCTTCGCCTATAACGGCATCCGCCGCTTCCGGGGCGTGGAAGGCACATTCACGCGGACCACCTTGAAGAGCCAGTGGCGGCGCACCCTGATCGATCCGATCGGTCAGATGTTCACGCCCTTCGCCTATGTGAAGGCGGATCTCTACTTCCTGCAGTCGGCCGACAAGAACGTCTCCACGCTGACCGATGATGCTTTTGTTGCGCGCGCCATGCCGGCCGTCGGGCTCGACTACCGCTATCCGTTCCTGATCTCCTCTTCCTTCGGCAGGCATGTGATCGAGCCGATCGCGCAAATCATCGTCCGTCCGTCCGAACAACGCGTCGGCGAACTGCCGAATGACGACGCCCAAAGCCTCGTCTTCGACGACACAAACCTGTTCCAGTGGGACAAGTTCTCCGGCTACGACCGCTCCGAAGGCGGCACGCGCACCAATGTGGGCTTCCAGTATAATGGTCAGTTCCGCGGCCTGGGCTCGGTCAATGCCATGATTGGTCGTTCCTTCCACATCGCCGGAACGAACTCCTACGCGGAAAGCGACGTGCTTGCGACCGGCAACAATTCCGGTCTGGAATCGGGCGATTCCGATTATGTGTCGCGGGTGTATTTCGACACCAATCTCGGCATGCGCTTCGGTGCTCGCGCCCGGTTCGACAACCATGACTTCGCGGTTCGCCGGGCAGAGGTTCAGGCAAGCGGGACAAGCGGTCCTGTCACCGCAACGCTGGCCTACGCCTTCCTCGGCGCCAAGCCCGCTCAGGGGATCAATAGTGATCGCGAGGAAATCCTTGGGGCGGGTTCGCTGCGCTTGCTGACGAACTGGCGGGTGTTCGGATCCGTGCGTTACGATCTGCGCAATTCCACAACGGTTCGCGACGCGATCGGCCTCGGCTACGATGACGAGGGTTTCTCCGCATCGCTCGCTTATGCGGAAGACCGCTCGCGCAATGATGGCAACCCGGTCGACAAGACGATCTATCTGCGCATCGGTCTGCGGACGCTGGGCGATACGCAGGTTTCGACCAGCGCCGACCGTTAGGCTCCGCAGAAACATCCAGGGTGTTTCCCAAATCTGGCGATCTGCTTTATGTTTCGGCGTTCCCGGCGCGTTGGCGCCGCGATTTCGCCACACCGTAAGGGCAACGAAAATCTGACGCAGCGCCGCAGAGGCGACAGGAACGAGAGCCGCCAGCCTCAAACGGGCCGCGCCGGGTGCGCGCCCGGTCGGGCGGGAAACAGGACAAGGGAGACGTGAGATGATGCCGACGACTGCAATCCCAGCAGGGCGCCCCGCGCGAGAGGCGACTGTACGGCGCTGGATTGCCGTTGCGCGCACCGTTGCAATGGCTTTGGCCGTTGCATGCTCGCTCGGCCCGCTCGTCCAGTCCCCGGCTCAAGCGGCCACAAGCATCAAGGTCATCGTCAACGATCAGCCGATCACCTCCTACGACATCGACCAGCGCGCGCGCCTGATCCAGCTCACCGCCCGCAAGTCGGCCGGCGTTGCCCGCCGCATGGCGCAGGAAGAACTGATTGACGAACGATTGAAGGCACAGGAAGCCAAGCGCCGCGGTGTCAGCGTATCGGATGCGCGGGTCGATGAAGCCTTCTCAAATATCGCCCGGCGGACCAAGATGTCAGCCTCCCAGCTTGGCAAGGCGCTGCGCCAGTCCGGGGTCAATCCCGACACGCTGAAGCAGCGCATCCGCATGGAGATGATCTGGCTCAACGTCGTGCGCAGCCGCTTCCGGTCCCAGATCAACATTTCCGAGCAGGACGTGCTTGCGGAAATGCTGAAGCAGGACAAGGCCAAGGACGACAACAAGACCCTCGAATACACCCTGACCCAGATCATCTTCGTGGTTCCCAAGAACGGGTCCGCCGGTCTGAAGGCCCGCCGCAAGCAGGAAGCCAACCAGCTTCGCAATCGGTTCACCTCCTGCGAAGACGGCGTGAAGCTGGCAGAGGGACTGAAAGAGGTCGTCGTCAAGCCCGTTGGTGTTCGCATGGCGCCGGAGCTTCCCGAGCAGATGAACAAATTGCTCGCGGATGTGGAAGTCGGCCGCCTGAGCCGGCCCGTGGAGACGGGCAATGGCATTGAGACCTATGCCGTTTGCAAGAAGCGTGAGATTACGAGCAATCTTGAGCTGCGCAGCGAGATCGAGGATGAATTGCGGAACAAGGAAGGGCAGATGCTCTCCCGCCGCTACATTCGCGACCTGCGCCGCGACGCCGTCATCGAATACCGCTGAGGCCGCCCATGGCGCTGGCCGTCACCATGGGCGATCCCGCCGGGATCGGCCCTGAATTGCTGCTGGCCGCATGGTCGGCGCGCAAGCAACACCATCTTCCCGCATTCTACGTGCTGGCGGACCCGGCAATGATGCGCGCGCGCGCCCGCCTTCTGGGTGTGAATGTCCCCATTGTCGAATGCGCGCCGGAAGCCGCAAGCGACAGCTTCGACACCGCCCTTCCCGTCTTCGCACTTGAAAACACCGCCGCCCACGGCATCGGTGCGCAGGCTCCGGCCTCGCCTGCGGCGGTCGTGGAAGCCATTGAGACGGCGGTCACCCATATCCGGGATCGACGCGCCAGTGGCGTCGTGACAGCGCCGATTACGAAAAAGTCGCTTTACGAGGCCGGGTTCGCCTTTCCCGGCCACACAGAGTTTCTTGGCGCGCTGTCCGAACGCTTCTGGCCCGGCGCGCCCGCCGACCCGGTCATGATGCTGTCCGGTCCGGACCTGCGCACCGTGCCCGTTACGGTCCATATCCCGATTGCCGATATCCCGGCCGCCTGGACTGTGGAGCGGATCTGCACCGTTGCCCGGATTACCGCGCGCGATCTGAAGGAACGCTTCGGTATCTCCTCGCCGCGTCTTGCGCTCGCAGGGCTTAATCCGCATGCCGGCGAAGGGGGAACCATCGGTATGGAGGATGAGACCGTCTCTCGCAAGGCGGTCGCCATTCTGCGCGCTGAGGGCATCGACATCACAGGGCCGCATCCAGGCGACACGCTCTTCCATGCGCGCGCGCGCAAACAATACGATACGGCCCTTTGCGCCTATCATGACCAGGCCCTGATCCCGGTGAAAACCATCGCCTTTGACGAGACGGTGAATGTCACACTGGGCCTTCCCTTCGTGCGAACCTCTCCCGACCACGGCACGGCCTTCGATATTGCGGGCAAGGGCATCGCGCGCCCCGACAGCCTGATCGCGGCCATCCGTCTTGCTGACACTCTTGCCAAGGGCGCCACCGGCTAATGGCCCAAATCGACAACCTCCCCCCTCTGCGCGACGTTATCCGCACCTTTGAGCTGGATGCCCGCAAGTCGCTCGGACAGAACTTTCTGCTCGATCTGAACCTGACCGCGCGCATCGCCCGCGCCTCCGGCAAGCTGGAAGGGGTGACGGTGATCGAGGTCGGCCCGGGTCCAGGCGGCCTGACACGCGGCCTTCTGGCCGAGGGCGCGAAGAAGGTCATCGCAATCGAGAAGGACCGCCGCTGCATTCCCGCACTCGCGGAAATCGCCGCCGCCTATCCGGATCGGCTCGAAGTCATCGAAGGCGATGCCCTGAGCGTGGACATGCCGGCGCTCGTCGATGGCCCCACGCGCATCGTCGCGAACCTGCCCTATAATGTCGGGACGCCCCTTCTCACCGGCTGGCTTGAAGGCGAATGGCCGCCATTCTGGGGGTCGCTGACGCTGATGTTCCAGAAGGAAGTCGCCGATCGCATCGTGGCCAGGGCTGGCGACAAGGCCTATGGCCGCCTCTCGGTCCTTGCAGGCTGGCGCACACAGGCCGATATCGTGCTGGATCTGCCTCCGCAGGCCTTCACGCCACCGCCCAAGGTGTCGTCCGCGGTCGTCCACCTCGTCCCGCGCGCCGAACCGCTTGCCTGCGATATCAAGGCATTGGCGCGTGTGACGACGGCAGCCTTCGGCCAGCGCCGCAAGATGCTGCGCGCAGCCCTGAAGCACCTGGGTGGAGATACGGTCGCTCTGATCGAGGAAGCGGGTCTGATCCCCACGGCACGGGCGGAGGAAATCCCGGTGGAGGGCTTCGTCAGCCTCGCCAATGTCTATGCCGCAGCCTTGAAGGGCTGAGCACGAGACACGGGCCTATTTTTCTTTCTGAAGTCCGGCCACGAAAGCCTCGATCCCCGGATTGCGCACGCGGCGCCGACGTTCTGCGCGCAGGATCGTGGCCACTTCTTGAAAGGTCGCATCCAGGTCTTCGTTGACGAGCACGTAATCATATTCGTTCCAGTGCTCGATCTCGGAGCGCGCATTGTTGAGGCGGCGCTCGATGACTTGCGCTGAATCCTCCGCCCGACGCTCCAGCCGCGAACGAAGTTCCTTCATGGACGGCGGCAGGATGAAGATGGAAACCACATCATCCTTCGCCGCCTCGACCAGCTGCTGCGTTCCCTGCCAGTCGATATCGAAGAGCACATCGCGCCCCGATTCCAGCGCCTGGAGGACGGGCCCGCGCGGGGTGCCATAAAAGTTGCTGTGCACTTCAGCCGATTCCAGAAGCTCGCTTTCTTCAAGCATGCCCTTGAACTGGCGGGTGGAGATGAAGTGGTAATGCACACCGTCGATCTCGCTCGGCCGACGTTCACGCGTCGTGACGGAGACCGACAGTTCCAGCTCGCGGTCCGATTCCAACAGGCTGCGTGCGATGGTCGATTTGCCCGCGCCCGACGGCGAAGACAGGACGAACATGAGCCCCCTGCGCGTTGCAAGAGCCGGAGAAGAAACATTCGGGCTGGACGTCATGGGATCTATTCCAGGTTCTGGATCTGCTCGCGCAGCTGATCGATGGTCGTCTTGAGATCGAGCCCGATCGCCGTCAGCGACGTGTCATTGGATTTGGAACAAAGCGTATTGGCTTCGCGGTTGAATTCCTGGGCGAGGAAATCGAACCGGCGCCCAATCGGCCCGCCGCCCGCCAGCAACGCGCGCGCAGCCGCGACATGGGCCTTAAGCCTGTCGAGTTCTTCGCGGATATCGGCCTTGGTCGCCAGCATCGCCGCTTCCTGATAGAGCCGTCCCTCGTCGAAATTTTCATGCGCCACCAGCGCTCTGACCTGATCGGCGAGTCGCGCGCGGATGGCTTCGACCGTCCGCGCCGGGCAGTTCTCCGCCTGATCCGTCAGATTGTCGATGCGATCGATGTGACCGCAGATCACGGCTGCCACGGCAGCTCCCTCGCTGCGCCGCATGGCAACGAGACCCGCAAGCGCCTCGTCGAAGGAGGCGAGAAGCGCCTTGTGCTGGTCGGCAACCTCCTCCTCGCTCAACTCGCTTTCCTGGATCTCGAAAACACCGCGAAACCCCAAAATGCCCTCGGCTGTCGCCGGGCCGACCCCAGCGCGCTCACGCACGATCTCAAGCGCCTTGATGACCGCCTCCAGCGTTTCGTCATTCACCCGCGGAACCGCGTCGCCCGCTTCGCGGTGAACGGAAAGCGTGATGCTGACATTGCCGCGCGACAGCGTCGCGCCGACGGCCTTGCGAATGGCGGGCTCAAGAGCGTCAAAGCCGTTGCCGAGGCGCAGACGCGTGTCCAGCCCCTTGCCGTTGACCGAACGAAGCTCCCAGGTCCAGCGAATTGAGCCATGGGCGCCCTGTGAACGGGCGAAACCGGTCATGCTGGCAAGGGTCATCGGAAGCTGTCTTTCATATTGGGCAATGGCGGTACCGACCGGCTCGGTCGACGCCCGTTGGGTGTCGCCGATTCCAGCCAACCCGGCAACCGCTTTTGCCTACGCGCGGACACGGACCGGCCTTGCCGATCCCGCAATCGCCGCACACCATGGGAAATCGGTTGCGGCAATCGGGGCCGCAACCGCAGGCAATCGTCTCGTCTATTCCGCCCCGCCCTCGGGCTTTGCGGCGGGCGAGATCATCCCGTTCGCGGTCTTCGGCGGTGCGCTGCCGGCCAGATCGTCGACTTCGGCCTCAGTGGCGTCCTTGGCGGCTTTCGCAGCTTCCGCTGCTTCCGCCTCTTCGGCGGATTTGGCTTCTTCCTGGCGATTGCGCTCCACTTCGCGCCAGCGAGAGACGTTGCGATTGTGCTGCTGAATGGTCTCGGCGAACAGATGACCGCCGGTGCCGTCGGCAACGAAGAACATGTCCTTCGTGCGCGAAGGGTTGGCCACAGCCTCCATCGCCTTACGTCCCGGATTGGCAATCGGCCCCGGCGGGAGACCGCGGATCTGGTAGGTATTGTAGCGGTTCGGCGCATCCTTTTCGCTCTTGCGAATGGTGCGCGCGCGCGTCCAGGCATCGCCGCCATAGAGGCCGTAGAGAATGGTCGGATCGGATTCCAGCCGCCAATTCTTGTTCAGCCGGTTCACGAAAACCCCGGCCACACGGGGACGTTCATCCGCCTTGCCGGTCTCCTTTTCCACGATGGAAGCGAGCGTCACCAGCTCTTCGGGCGTCTTGACGGGCAAGCCTTCGCTGCGCCGCTGCCAGATCTCGGCAAGCGCCTTATCCTGGGCGACCCGCATGCGCTCGATCATCTCCTTGCGCGTGGTCCCGCGTGTGAACGCATAGGTTTCCGGGAGCAACGCGCCTTCGGCAGGAACCTCATTCAGGTCACCGAGCAGCACCGGATCGTTCTTGACCCGCTCCACAATCTGGGCGCTGGTCCACCCTTCCGGAATGGTGATCGCGTGCTGGATCGCCTTACCTTCCACCAGCATGTTCATGACGCCGTTCATGGAAATCCCGGCGGGGAACAGATACTCACCCGCTTTCAGCTTGCTGGCGTTCTTGTAAAGTTGAACACCACCCATGAACACCCAAGGCTGCTCGATCACGTCATTGCGCGCAAGCAGGTTTGAAATGGCTTCCAGTCCGGAGCCAGGCGAAACGACGACCGCGGTTTCCTTGGTCAACGGGCCGGTGCTGTCGAAGGTGACTTTGCCCCAATAGAGCATCCCACCGAGCGCGATGACGCTGAGAACGGCAAAGGTCAGCATGAAATTCAGAAAGACGACCACCGGATTGCGCGCATGACGCGAACGCGGGGGTGGCTCGGGAACGCGTTCAGGCTGGATGGCCTCACGCGGGCTTTTCGGCGCCAATCGCATCGGCGTATCGCTCACATCTTCGCCATACTGCGCATCATCGCTTCGCGATGCGCCCGCAGCAGTGGAATCGTTCTTGTGCTCGTCAGAGGGATCTGGCGAATCTTGCATCTGCACGGTCTACCTGTTTGACGACAACACTTTAGAGCAAGCCGCTCGCCCGTGAAAACACATATCAGGACGTGCGACGATCTCTTTCCCGGCTTGTCCTCATCCCTCCGCCTTGACGTCGCCGCGGCGGGGATTCGAGTGAGGTCAGAGCCGGTTTCCAAACGCTGATTTGCCGTTCGAATGTGTCAAATTCCGGGTGCGCGGACGCGATGGGCGCTTGTCCACCGACAAGACCGCGACGTCGCGCGAAAGGCCCCTGTAACACAAAACTGCCCGCAACCGGATTGCCGGTAGCGGGCAGTTTATCAATCCAGGACTGCGTCCCTATTCGGAGACGCGTCGGAAAACCAGCGAAGCGTTCGTGCCGCCGAAGCCGAAGGAATTCGACAGCGCGACATTGATCGGCATGTGCTTGGGCTTGTGCGGCACCAGATCGATCGCGGTCTCGACGGACGGATTGTCGAGATTGATCGTGGGCGGCGCCACATTGTCGCGGATCGCGAGCACCGAGAAGATTGTCTCGACCGCACCGGCCGCACCCAGCAGATGGCCAATCGACGACTTCGTCGAGGACATCGTGAGCTTGGCAGCATCGTCGCCGATCAGGCGCGACACGGCGTTCAGCTCGATCTCGTCACCCAGCGGCGTCGAGGTGCCATGGGCGTTGACGTAATCGACGTCCGCCGCAGAAATGCCGGCCCGGTTCAGCGCGGCCTGCATGCAGCGGTAAGCGCCATCGCCGTCCTCGGACGGCGCGGTGATGTGATAGGCGTCGCCAGACATGCCGTAGCCGATAACCTCGGCATAGATCTTGGCTCCGCGGGCCTTGGCGTGCTCGTACTCTTCCAGCACGACAACACCGGCACCTTCGCCCATGACGAATCCGTCGCGATCCTTGTCATAGGGACGCGAGCCGCGTTGGGGATCATCGTTGAAGCCGGTGGAAAGCGCACGGCAAGCGGCAAAGCCGGCAAGCGCCAGACGACCGATCGGAGATTCCGAACCACCCGCGACCATGACGTCGGCATCGCCGAGAGCCACGAGCCGCGCGGCATCACCGACCGCATGTGCGCCGGTCGAGCAAGCCGTTACGACTGCAGAATTGGGGCCTTTGAGCCCGTGCTTGATCGAGACGTGACCGGAGCACAGGTTGATCAGACGGCCGGGAATGAAGAACGGGCTGATCCTGCGCGGCCCCTTCTCCTTGAGCTGGATCGATGCCTGCTCGATGCCGAGAAGGCCGCCGATGCCGGACCCGATCAGAACGCCGCTGCGGATCTGATCTTCATAGGTCTCCGGCTTCCAGCCCGCGTCGGCCAGAGCCTGATCGGCTGCAGCCACGGCATAGACGATGAAATCATCCACCCTGCGCTGCTCTTTCGGATCCATCCAATCGTCAGGATTGAACGTCCCGTCAGACCCGTCGCCACGCGGAACTTCGCAGGCGATCTGGCAGGCGAGATCGGAGGTTTCGAACGAATCGGGCCGGCCGGCCCCACTACGCCCTTCCAGAATCCGGGACCAGGTGACATCAACGCCGCAACCAAGCGGCGTCACCATACCCAGACCTGTGACGACTACACGCCTCATCATCTTCCTTCCAAAGCGAAGAAAATCTGTCCAGGCGGGGCCCTCAGGCACCCGCCCGCACAATTTCCGTTTTTACGCGGAGTTCTTCTCAAGGAAGCTGACCGCGTCGCCAACGGTCTGAATCGTCTCAGCCGCGTCGTCCGGAATTTCAACGCCGAACTCTTCTTCGAAGGCCATGACCAGCTCGACGTTGTCGAGGCTGTCCGCGCCCAGATCGTCGATGAAGCTCGCGTTGTCCGTAACCTTCTCCGCATCGACACCGAGGTGTTCGATCACGATCTTCTTAACGCGCTCAGCAATATCACTCATTTTCGGTTTCCCTGATGGTCCTCAAGACACTGAATAACTGGCCACCCATGAGATGGGGCACAACCAGCATGTTGTTTAGCACCGATTGCGAGATCCGAACGACGGGACGATGCGAACATCCCGAGTGTCCCGTCCGGATCGCAATAATCGGGCCGTTAGGTCCTGCCTTTACCCGGCCCAACCCAGCCGGCGGCGTATCAATCAGCCGGCGGCTAGGTAACACACTTTTTTTTCCTTTACCAGCCGCGCCAAGGCGGCCTTTTGAAGACTTTGGAAGACTTTCAAAACAAAGGAAAACGCAGCTCAGATCATTGCCATGCCGCCATTGACGTGGATCGTCTGGCCAGTGACGTAACCGGCCTCGGAGCTGGCAAGATACAACGCCGCACTCGCGATCTCGTCACCGGTGCCAAGTCGACCGGCCGGAATGGTCTGCAGAATCGCCTCGCGCTGCTTCTCGTTCAGCTCGTCCGTCATTGCGGTTGCGATGAAACCCGGCGCGATCGTGTTGACCGTGATGTTGCGGCTGGCAACTTCCCGGGCAAGCGACTTGGACATGCCGATAAGGCCGGCCTTGGCGGCGGAATAGTTCACCTGCCCCGGATTGCCGGTCACGCCGACGATGGAGGTAATGCCGATGATGCGGCCATAGCGGCGCTTCATCATGCCCTTGATCGCCGCGCGGGTGATGCGGAAGATCGAGGTGAGGTTCACCTCAAGCACCTGGTCCCACTCTTCATCCTTCATGCGCATGAAGATGTTGTCGCGGGTGATGCCAGCGTTGTTGACCAGAATGTCGAGCCCGCCCATTGCGGCCTCGGCAGCAGGAACCAGACCGTCCACCGCTTCACGCGAAGACAGGTTGGCGGCGGCCACGTGAACCCGCTCCCCCAGATCGGCAGCGAGCGCATCAAGCTTTTCCTGACGGGTCCCCGACAGCGTCACGGTCGCGCCCCGCGCATGCAGGGTGCGCGCGATCGCCTCGCCGATGCCGCCAGTCGCTCCGGTAACCAGCGCGGTCTTTCCGGTAAGATCGAACATGAGAGCCTCTCTCTCTTTCTATTCCTTGCCGATACGCTCAAGGAGCGCATCGATGTCCTCGGCGCCGCCGACCGCGATCGCCTCCAGTGATTTCTCGATCCGCTTGGCCATGCCCGTCAGGGCCTTGCCGGAACCGATCTCGACGATCGTGGTGACGCCGTTCTGCGCCATCCACTCAACGGATTCGCGCCAGCGCACCCGACCCGTAACCTGTTCCACCAGACGGTTGCCGATTTCCGCGGGATCCGAGATCGGAGCCGCCAGAACATTGGCAACCAGCGGCACGGCCGGAGCCAGAATTTCGGTATTCCCCAAGGCCGCCGCCATCACGTCGGCGGCAGGCTTCATCAGAGAACAATGGAACGGCGCGCTCACCGGCAGCATCAAGGCCCGCTTCGCGCCCTTGGCCTTGGCCAGCTCCACCGCGCGCTCCACGGCAGCCTTGTGCCCGGAGATGACCACCTGCCCCGGCGCGTTGTCATTCGCGGCCTCGCAGACCTCATCCCCATCGGCGGCTTCCGCCGCGATTTCCACAGCCGCTTCGAAATCGAGCCCCAGCAGGGCCGCCATCGCGCCCACGCCCACCGGCACGGCTTCCTGCATCGCCTGCCCGCGCGTACGCAGAAGGCGCGCCGTATCGGCAAGCCCGATACTCCCGGCAGCGGCAAGCGCGGAATACTCACCCAGCGAATGGCCCGCGACATAGGCGACGGAAGCCTTGAGGTCCAGCCCGCGCGCTTCCAGAACCCGCATTGCGGCGATGCTCACCGACATGAGGGCGGGCTGCGCGTTCGTGGTCAGAGTGAGCTCTTCGGCATCCCCTTCCCACATGATCTTGCTGAGCGAAGCGCCCAGAGCGTCATCCACCTCTTCGAAAACCGCCCGTGCTTCCGGAAAGGCGTCAGCGAGCGCCTTGCCCATGCCAACCGACTGCGACCCCTGACCGGGGAAGGTAAATGCGATGCTCATGAGGACTGAAGATCCCGTTCTTTCGTGTCATCCATGCGCCCGCCTCATGCGGAGCGTCAGCCCCCTTGCGCAACGCGTTCGCTGAGCGGGAAGCCTGGCTTATGAGCGGTGACAGGGGGCGCATGTCAAGTCCGCAGCCGGGCTCGCGACGGTTTTTCGCGATTTTTGCATTGAATTTCCGGAGCAAAAGCGTATAGACACCGCTTCGAACGAACCCCGGCTGGGGGCTGAACGGAAGGTTGTGCCCGTTTCCGAGCCATCTATTCGGAAATAGTGACACAAATAGGAACCTGAGATGGTTCCGGCTTCCCGTGTCTCCTGCTCTCAAAGACGTCCTGCAAGGCCTTTCCCAGGCTTTGAAGAGGCTTCGCGCCGGGTTTGGTGAAACGAGGAAAGGCATTCATGGCCCTTTATGAACACGTGTTCCTGGCACGCCAGGACGTCTCTGCGCAGCAGGTTGAGCAGCTCATCGAGCAGTTCAAGGCGATCATCACCGAAGGTGGCGGCACCATTGGCAAGATCGAGAACTGGGGTCTTCGCACCCTCGCCTACCGCGTGAACAAGAACCGCAAGGCTCACTACACGCTCATGAACATCGACGCCCCGCATCCGGCGGTCGCGGAGATGGAGCGCCAGATGCGCCTGAACGAAGACGTCCTCCGCTTCCTGACGCTGCGCGTCGACGAGCACGAGGAAGAGCAGTCCGCGATGATGCAGAAGCGCGACCGTGACGACCGTCGTCGTGGCCGTGGCGACCGCTTCGAGCGCGACGGTGGCGGCCGCGGCGGTGACCGCGATCGCGGCCCGCGCCGTCAGGAACGCGAGAACGAGGAATAAGACCGATGATCGATATCGCACAGCTCCCGACCCGTCGGCCCTTCTTCCGTCGTCGGAAGACCTGCCCGTTCTCCGGCGCCAATGCTCCGAAGATCGACTACAAGGACATCAAGCTGCTTCAGCGCTACGTGTCCGAGCGCGGCAAGATCGTGCCGAGCCGCATCACGGCGGTTTCCGCCAAGAAGCAGCGTGAGCTGGCCCGCGCCATCAAGCGCGCCCGCTTCCTGTCTCTGCTGCCCTACGTGATCAGCTAAGACATGCGCCTAGCGCCCGGCGGCCAGTTCGCCGGGCCCCTTTGGGACAGAGCCGGGAAAACCCGTGACCTGCCCCTAACCGCCTGATCATCCGGTCCGGCGGGACAGACGGAACAGGAGTTTCCAAAATGCAAGTTATCCTTCTGGAGCGCGTTGCGCGCCTCGGCCAGATGGGCGACACCGTTCGCGTTCGCGATGGCTATGCCCGTAACTACCTGCTGCCGCAGGGCAAGGCCCTTCGCGCCACCAAGGCCAATGCGGCCCGTTTCGAGCAGGAGCGTGCTCAGCTTGAAGCCCGCAACCTTGAGCGTCGTAGCGAAGCCGAGCAGGTCGCAGCCAAGCTCGACGGCCAGAGCTTCATGGTGATCCGCTCCGCGGGCGCCACCGGCCACCTCTATGGCTCGGTCTCCACCCGCGACATCGCCAACCAGCTGACCGAAGGCGGCTTCTCCGCCCAGCGCAGCCAGGTTCGCCTCGACACCCCGATCAAGACCATCGGCCTGCATGACGTGATCATCGTCCTGCACCCGGAAGTCGAGGTCACGGTTCAGGTCAACGTCGCGCGTTCCGAGGACGAAGCCGAGCGTCAGGCCCGTGGTGAAGACCTCACCCAGCGCGATCACGACGAATTCGAGTTCGAAGAAGACGACGAGCTTGAAGGCGACGAGAGCGAAGAAGGTGAAGAGGGCGAAGAAGCCTTTGCCGAAGCGGACGCCGAAGAGGCTGCTGCCGAGGAAGACGAAGCCTGATTTCAGGTTTTCGCTTTTTTCCTTCTCGCCACGCGAGACATTCAACGGCGCCCCTCGGGGCGCCGTTTTTGTTTATTGCCAAATTCCTAAGCGCCCGCCTCGCCTTAGCGACGGGTGAGGTTTCGATAAAGTTGTCAACAACGATTCCGACGAGACGGAGTCACCTTCGGGAAAACGAGTCAACGCCATTCCCGCCGAATGCGGCCACTTGGCCAAGCGAATTAACTGAATTAACAGGCTGGCCTGTGGATTGCTGTTCCCGATCATTTTCCCGGTGGATAAGACTTCCGAAGAGCCCATCATGAGGATAACCACATGGGGTCGGGGGCAACCCGCGCGGGGTCATTTTGCACAGCGCGGGCTTCACCGGCATTATCGGGCAACATTACTGGGAATGAGCCGAGGCGGCTGAGCGGAACACCCGCCGGACCGCTTGTGCTCAAGGAGACCTCTCGAATGGCTAGCACTGCGCCGAAACTGGAGCCTGCCACCACGCTCTCGCGCACGGCCCCGCACAACGCGGAAGCCGAACGGCAGCTGCTCGGTGCGATTCTCGTCAATAACGAGACCTTCTATCGCGTATCCGATTTTCTGGAGGCTCAGCATTTCTATCTGGCGCCCCACCAGCAGATCTACGAGATGATTGGAAAGCTGGTGCGCGCGGGCAAGATCGCCTCCCCGATCACGCTGAAAACCTATTTCTCCGCAGACACCCAGATCGCGGATCTTTCCGCGACCCAGTATCTGCTGAGGCTGGCCGCCGATGCGACCTCCATCATCAACGCCGAGGATTACGGGCGCACCATTTATGATCTCGCCATGCGCCGCGACCTGATCCGCATCGGCGAGGACATGGTCAACATCGCCTTCGATGCTCCCATTGACATGCCGCCATCCGCCCAGATCGATGATGCGGAACGCCGTTTGTTCGCGCTGGCGGAAACCGGAGGCGCAAATGCGGGCTTCGTTTCTTTCGGCGAAGCGATCACCTCCACCATCGACATGGCCAATGCCGCCTTCCAGCGCGAAGGCGCGCTGTCGGGCATTTCGTCCGGGCTTCGCGACCTCGACGCCCGCATGGGCGGTCTCCAGCACTCCGACTTGATCGTGCTGGCCGGCCGTCCCGCCATGGGCAAGACGTCGCTCGTTACCAACATCGCCTATAATGTCGCCTCCGCTTATCGGGCGGAGGAAATGCCCGACGGCACGATGAAGACCATCGACGGCGGCGTGGTCGGCTTCTTCTCGCTGGAAATGTCGGCGGAACAGCTCGCCACGCGTATCATCTCCGAGCAGACGGAAATCTCGTCCTCCAAGATCCGCCGCGGTGACATTTCGGAAGCCGATTTCGAAAAGCTGGTCGCCGCCGCTCAGCACATGCAGACCGTGCCGCTCTATATCGACCAGACCGGTGGCATCTCGATCTCGAACCTCGTCGCACGTGCGCGCCGCCTGAAGCGCCAGCGCGGCCTCGACCTCATCATCATCGACTATATTCAGCTGCTTTCCGGCTCCGGCAAGCGCTCCGACAACCGTGTGCAGGAAATCACCGAAATCACGACGGGCCTGAAAGCGCTCGCCAAGGAACTGAACGTTCCGGTGATCGCGCTGTCCCAGCTGTCGCGTCAGGTGGAATCGCGCGACGACAAGCGCCCGCAGCTTTCCGACCTTCGCGAATCGGGTTCAATCGAGCAGGATGCCGACGTGGTCATGTTCGTGTTCCGCGAGGAATACTATCTCAGCAAGACCATGCCCCAAGAGGGCAGTGAAGATTTTTTCAAATGGCAGGCGGACATGGACCGCGTCGCAGGGCGAGCCGAGGTGATCATCGGCAAGCAGCGTCACGGCCCCACTGGCACCGTCGATCTGCAGTTCGCCGGCGAATACACCCGCTTCTCCGATCTGGCTCAAGACGATCACCTGCCCGAACGCACGGAATGACGTGATGTCGAATGCGGAGAAGGATGCGCGGCTGGCATGCAGCCGGTTGAGCATCGATCTGGGCGCCCTCGCCCATAACTGGACCTACCTCGCCTCCAAGGCGGGAAAGGCCGAATGCGGTGCCGCCATCAAGGGCGACGGCTATGGCACCGGGCTCGCCAAGGCGGCGCAGGCGCTCTTTACTGCCGGGTGCCGCACGTTCTTCACGGCCGTTCCCGAAGAAGGCCTCGAAGCCCGCGCCGCCTGCCCTGAGGCCCGTGTATTCGTACTCGGCGGGCTGCTGCCCGATGCCGCGCACCTCTACCACCAGGCGGGCCTGATCCCTGTTCTCAACTGCGTGGCCGAAATCCGCGACTGGGCGGACTATTGCGCCTCCATCGACACGCCGTTGCCCGCAGCCATTCATCTCGACACCGGCATGAACCGGATGGGCCTGACGCTGGACGAGGCAAAGGCGCTCTCCGCCGATGGCAACCTGCTGGGATGCTTCGAGCCCGTCCTGATGATGAGCCATCTCTATTGCGGCGGCGATCCGGACACCGCCGTCAGCGCGCGTCAGCTCCAGCGGTTCAAGGACATGACCGCGCTCTTTCCCGGTGTGCCGCGTTCGCTCGCCAATTCCGCAGGGATTTTCCTCGGCCCCGATTATCACTTTGAAGTCGCCCGCCCCGGCATCTCGCTTTACGGCGGGGCGGCGATGGATGACGGCGAAAACCCGATGAAGCCCGTGGCGACCGCTGAAGCCCGCATCCTGATGCTGCGCGACGGTTTCAAGGGCGAGACAATCGGCTACGGCGCAAGCCAGACACTGACCCGCGACAGCCGCATCGCCATTCTCGGCATCGGCTATGCCGACGGCTATCACCGCCTTGCGGGCACCGGCGGCCCGCAGGGCCCGGCAAACGCATGGATCAACGGCCACACCGTGCCGTTGCTCGGCCGCGTCTCCATGGATCTGATCGCGGTGGACGTGACGGACGTCCCCGAAGACGCCTGCAAGCGCGGTGACTGGGTGGAGATGTTTGGCCCGCACATTTCGGTCGATGAGGTGGCCGCCAAGGCGCTGACCATTGGCTACGAATTGTTGACCGGCCTTGGCCGCCGCTATCGTCGCAGCTATATCAACGCTCCTCAGGACAACACGGTGCGCTGAGCCGCCGTCCTTGCCCCAACCACCGGAAAACGGAGCCACATGGCCAAGCGCACGACCCAATATGTCTGTCAGAACTGCGGCGCTGTCACCGCGCGTTGGGCCGGAAAATGCGATGCCTGCGGTGAGTGGAACTCCATCGTGGAGGAGAACCTCGGCGGCATCGGCGCAAGCCCGAAGCTGCGCGCCAAGTCGCGCGGGCGGGTCATTCCGCTGGTCGGGCTGACAGGCGAGGCCCGCGAGGCCCCGCGCATTATCTCTGGCCTTTCCGAACTCGACCGCGTGACCGGTGGCGGCTTCGTGCGCGGCTCCGCTCTGCTTGTTGGCGGCGATCCCGGCATCGGCAAGTCCACATTGCTGATCCAGGCATCCGCTGCGCTGGCGCGTGCCGGTCACCGCTCCATTTATGTCTCCGGCGAAGAAGCCATCGATCAGGTGCGCCTGCGCGCCGAACGCCTCGGCCTTTCCGACGCGCCGGTGGCGCTGGCGGCGGAAACCAGCGTCGAGGACATCATCGCCACGCTGGAGGCCGAAGCCGCGCCTGCGCTGGTTATCATCGATTCCGTCCAGACACTTTGGAGCGATCAGGTCGAATCCGCGCCCGGCACGGTCACGCAGGTGCGGGCGGCCGCCCAGGCCATGGTCCGCTACGCCAAGAATTCCGGTGCGACCGTCGTCATCGTCGGCCATGTCACCAAGGACGGCCAGATAGCAGGCCCGCGTGTTGTGGAACACATGGTCGATGCCGTTCTCTATTTCGAGGGCGATGGCATGCACCAATACCGGGTGCTGCGCGCGGTCAAGAACCGCTTCGGCCCGACCGATGAGATCGGCGTCTTCGAGATGGGGAATGCGGGCTTGCAGGAAGTTGCCAACCCCTCGGCCCTGTTTCTGGGAGAGCGCAACGGGGCCAGTCCGGGGGCCGCGGTGTTCGCCGGGCTTGAAGGCTCGCGCCCTCTGCTCATCGAGATACAGGCTCTTGTCGCGCCCTCGCCGCTTGGCACACCGCGCCGCGCGGTGGTCGGCTGGGAATCGAGCCGCCTGTCAATGATACTGGCCGTTCTGGAAGCGCGTTGCGGGGTCCGGTTCGGACAAACCGACGTCTATCTCAACGTGGCCGGGGGATTGCGGATCAACGAGCCGGGAGCCGATCTTGCAGTGGCGGCGGCGCTGGTGTCGTCGCTCAGCGGGGTTGCCCTTCCCTCGGAGAGCGTCTATTTCGGCGAAGTCAGTCTGTCGGGCGCAATCCGACCGGTCGCTCAGGCCCCGGTCAGGTTGAGAGAAGCCGGCAAACTGGGGTTCACCCGAGCCTTCGTGCCCCGGGCGAACCTCAAGGACGATTCGGATCGCGAAATTGCGGTGCGCGGGATGGCGGAATTGAGCGATCTTGTTGCCGATGTGGCCGCCGGAGCATTGGACGGCGCGTGAGCCACCGCAAATGCGGCTTTGGGCCGTCGTGATACGAGGAAAAACCCGGCGCGACCTCGTCGCGGCGCGTCGAACGTGATATCGAAACTTGCAAAGTCTGAGGACGGCAAAAGCCGCTGGACGAGCGCGGGAGCCTGGCACGCCATGCCGATTACCATTCTGGACGGAATTCTGATCGTGATCATGCTGGTCTCGGCCGTACTGGCCATGATCCGCGGATTCGTACGAGAAGTGCTGTCCATCGCCTCATGGTTGGCCGCCGCCGTGGCCGCCTACCTGCTTTATGACAAGCTGCTGCCCTTCGCGAAGCAATACATCGCCAATGACCAGATCGCGCTTGGCGCGTCCGTCGCCGTGGTCTTTCTGATCACGCTCATTTTGGTATCCTACATCACCATGCGGATTTCCGACTTCGTGCTGGACAGCCGCATCGGCGCGTTGGACCGGTCGCTGGGCTTCCTGTTCGGGGCAGCGCGCGGCCTGCTGCTGGTGGTTGTGGCCATGCTGTTCTTCAACTGGCTGGTTCAGGAACAGAAACAGCCGAGCTGGATCGCCAATGCGAAGTCGAAGCCGCTCTTGAATTCCATCGGTGCGAAGATCATCTCTGCCCTGCCGGAAGATCCGGAATCGGAGATCATCAACCAATTGCGCAATCGTGCGACAGGCCGCGAGGAAGAGGCGACGCCGCCCCCGGCGGACGGCGCCGACAATACCGGCTATTCGGACCGAGAACGCAATGTGATCGATCAGCAGATCGAGGCCTCCCAATCTGCCAACTGAGCATAATCGATGCGCGACGGATCGTGACGATCGTCGCGGCAATTGCCGGACGCCCCACCCGGCCCGAGGAGTAGTCATGAGCGACAAACCGCTTTCCCCCGCGTCTCGCGATGAGGCCGGGCTCGATGACGCCATGGAAGACGATCATTTTCACGATGAATGCGGCGTCTTCGGCGTCTTTGAGCACGCCAATGCAGGCGCGCTGGCAGCACTCGGCCTCCACGCGCTCCAGCACCGCGGACAGGAGGCGGCGGGCATCGTCTCCTTCGATGGTCGCCAGTTCTACAACGAACGCCACATCGGCCTCGTCGGCGACAACTTCACCAAGCAGTCGGTCATCGATCGCCTGAAGGGCAACCGGGCCATCGGCCATACGCGCTATTCCACGACCGGCGCGCCGGTGCTGCGCAACGTCCAGCCGCTTTATGCCGAGCTTGCAGGCGGCGGCTTCGCGGTCGCCCATAACGGCAACCTCACCAACGCCCAGACGATCCAGCGCCAGCTTCAGGAGCGCGGCTCGATCTTCCAGTCCACCTCCGACACCGAGACGATCATCCATCTCGTCGCCATGAGCGCCAAGGACAAGTTCGTCGACCGTCTGATCGATGCGCTGAACCAGCTTGAAGGCGCCTACGCGGTGGTCGCGCTGTCGGAAAAGAAGCTGATCGGCGTACGCGATCCCAATGGCGTACGCCCGCTGGTGCTGGGCGATCTCGACGGCACCTACGTGCTGGCTTCGGAGACCTGCGCCCTCGACATCATCGGCGCGCATTACGTGCGCGACATTGAGCCTGGCGAGATGGTGGTCATCACCGAAAGCGGGCTTGTCAGCATGCGCCCCTTCGAGCAGTCGCCGAACCACTCGCGCTTCTGCATCTTCGAATATGTCTACTTCGCAAGGCCCGATTCCTTCTTTGACGGCACGAACGTCTACACCGTGCGCAAGCGCATCGGTGAGGAACTCGCCCGCGAATCCGGCATCGATGCCGATATCGTTGTGCCCGTGCCGGATTCCGGCACTCCTGCCGCCATCGGCTATGCGCAGGAAGCGGGCCTTCCCTTCGAGCTTGGCATCATCCGCAACCACTATGTGGGCCGCACCTTCATCCAGCCCACAGACAATATCCGCCACATGGGCGTGAAGCTGAAGCACAATGCCAACCGGCTGATGCTGGCTGGCAAACGCGTGGTTCTAGTGGACGATTCCATCGTGCGCGGCACCACGTCGCTGAAGATCGTGCAGATGGTGCGCGACGCGGGCGCGAAGGAAGTCCACATGCGCATCGCCTCGCCGCCCACCCGCGACAGCTGCTTCTACGGTGTCGACACGCCCGAGAAATCGAAGCTGCTGGCGTCGCGCATGACGATCGAGGAAATGGCCGACTACATCAAGGTCGACAGCCTCGCCTTCCTGTCCATCGACGGTCTCTACCGGGCGGTGGGGGAAGCGGGCCGCAACGGGGATGCCCCGCAATATTGCGACGCCTGCTTCACCAGCGACTATCCCACCCCGCTGACCGACCGCTCCGGCACGTCGGAAATCCGCAATCTCAACCGTCTGGTGGAGACGAGCTGACGCGCGCCTCCCCTCAGTCCACCAAGGCCCATCCCTAGCCTTCCCTCGTATCCCGTTTTCAAAAGTGGATCGTTCATGACCAAGCGTTTTGAAGGAAAGCTCGCCGTCGTTACCGGCGCTTCGCGTGGAATTGGCTATCAGGTGGCAAAGGGACTGGCCGCCGAGGGCGCACACATTGTTGCGATCGCGCGCACGGTTGGCGGCCTGGAAGATCTCGATGACGAGATCCAGGCCGCAGGCGGACGCGCGACCCTCGTGCCGCTGGACCTGACGGACTACGATGCGATCGACCGGCTCGGCGCCTCCATCTACGAGCGCTGGGGCAAGCTCGACATCCTGGTCGGCAATGCGGGCCTTCTGGGTGTACTCTCGCCCGTCAGCCATATCGACCCGAAGGACTTCGAGCAGGTCATGGCGGTCAACGTGACGGCCAACTACCGCCTCATTCGCTCACTGGATCCGCTCCTGAGGGCCTCTGAGGCCGGGCGCGCCGTTTTCCTGACCTCGGGCGCCGCGCACAAGTGTCGCCCCTTCTGGGGCATCTATTCCATCACCAAGGCCGCTCTGGAGGCCATGGCCCGCACCTATGCGGCGGAAACCGACACAACCAGCAACGTGCGCGTCAATCTGGTGAGCCCCGGCCCCATGCGCACCGCGATGCGTGCCAAGGCCATGCCCGGTGAGGACCCGGCAACCCTGCCCCATCCAAGCGAGATCGTCGGCCCCATCATGGACTTGCTCTCGCCGTCCTTCGACCAGAGCGGCATGCTCTACAACTTCCCCTCCCGCTCGCTTCATTCCTTCTCGCAGGAATAAGCCCGGCGGAAGCAGCGGCAAAACGACAAAGGGCCCGATCCTTGCGATCGGGCCCTTTTTTTGCCTGTTCTGAAGTCTCTGCCCAGACTATCTGCGCTTTTTCGCCTTGTTGGCGTAAGGGTTCTCGCCCTTGCGGAATGACAGACGGATTGGCGTGCCTGGCAGCTTGAAGGTCTCGCGGATGCCATTGACCAGATAACGCAGATAGGCTTCCGGCAACTGCTCGGGCCGCGAGCAGAACACCACGAAGTGCGGCGGACGGGCCTTTGCCTGTGTCAGGTAACGCAGCTTGATCCGACGGCCCGCAACCGCCGGGGGCGGATGGTGGGCGACGACGCCTTCCAGCCAGCGATTGAGACGCGCGGTGGAAACGCGCGCGTTCCACATCTTGTAGGCATCGAAAACGGCTTCCATCAGCTTGTCGAGCCCATAGCCAGTGGTTGCCGAAATCGGCACCATCGCTACGCCGCGCACCTGGTTGAGATAGCGCTCCGCCTTGTACTTGATCTCAGTCCAGGCCTCGTTGCGGTCTTCGATCGTGTCCCATTTGTTGAAGGCGATGACCAGCGCACGGCCCTCTCGGACCACCAGGTCGATGATCTGGAGATCCTGCTTTTCAAACGGGATCTGTGCATCGAGCGTCACGACCACCACTTCCGCGAACTTGATCGCGCGCAACGCATCGGCCACGGAGAGCTTTTCAAGCTTTTCCTGCACACGCGCCTTGCGCCGCATGCCAGCCGTATCAAACAGCTTCACATGCCGCTCACGCCATTCCCAGTCCACCGAGATGGAATCGCGGGTGATGCCGGCCTCCGGGCCCGTCAGAAGGCGGTCCTCGCCCAAGAGCTTGTTGATGAGCGTGGACTTGCCCGCATTCGGACGCCCAGCGACGGCAATCCGCAAGGGACGTTCCGCCGTGCCGGTCAGATCCTCTTCCTCTTCGTCCTCGTCCAGCTCGGGGTCGAGAACGATGTCGGTCTCCGCTTCGTCAGCCTCGCCTTGTTCGGCTTCCGTCGCATCGAAGATCTCGCGAAGGCGGTCGTAAAGCTCGCTCAAGCCCTCGCCATGCTCGGCGGAAAACGGCACGGGATCGCCAAGCCCGAGACCGTAGGATTCATAGACCCCCGGCTCGCCCGCACGTCCCTCCGCCTTGTTGGCGAGCAGGATCACCGGACGCGCGATCTTGCGCGCCACCTCGGCGAAATGCGCGTCGAGCGGGGTCACACCAGCGCGGGCGTCGATCACGAACAGAACGACATCCGCATCCGCGATGGCTTCTTCGGTCTGCTTGCGCATGCGCCCGGCAAGGCTCGCATTATCCGCGTCCTCCAGCCCCGCCGTATCGACGATGGTGAAACGCAGATCGCCAAGGCGCGCTTCGCCGGGACGGCGGTCACGCGTGACACCGGGCGTATCGTCCACAAGCGCAAGGCGCTTGCCGACAAGACGGTTGAACAGGGTCGACTTGCCCACATTGGGGCGGCCGATAATGGCGACGGTCGCGTTCACGCCCGTGCTCCTTACGATGAATTGGTGGCTTCAATATGAGCCGCTTCACGAGCGGCATACACGAAAATGGCCGGCGCGCGAAGAGCACGCCGGCCCGAATGATATTCAGACGCCCGATGGTCCGTCAGTTATAGGCGACGATATCGCCTTTTCCGCTGACCGTGATCAGGCGACCGCCCGCAACGATCGGAGACATGAAGATGCGTTCCGAGGTTTCGCGGTTGGAAATGATCGTCCCGTCGGTCGGGTTGACCTGCCCCATGCGTCCGTCGCTGGAGAACATCCAGAGGCTGTTTCCGGCCAGAACCGGACCCGCCCAGTTGGACTGCTTCTTTTTGGTGCGCACCACGGGAAGCTGGGTAACCCACATCGGCTTGCCGGACTTCAGATCAAGCGCAGCCAGCCTGTCGTTCAGATCGATCAGGAAGACAGCGTTACCGGCAACAACCGGCGTGTGAACCGACCCGATATTCTGTTCCCAAAGACGCTCGCCGCTCTTCAGGCTCACCGCAATGGTGCGCCCACCGACGCCAGTGGCGATGACCGTGCCGCCCGCGATCACCGGGCTGGCCGAGACGTCCGCCAGCCCCGAGACCGCCGCCGTACGATAGGAGCGGCTCACTGCATCCGACCATTCCGGCGTTCCGTCCTTGGCATCGAGAGCGGTCACTTCACCGGAAGAGAACGGAACGACGATCTTGTTGCCCGAAACCGCGGGATTGGCCGATGAGAGCAGGCCCGCGGTTTCCGGAATGCCGGCATAGGACCACACCTGCGATCCGTCCTCGGCGTTCAGCGCGACGACTTCGTTCGTCTGCGTGACGACGAAGACCTTGCCCCCAACCGCCGTCGGTGCGCCGCGTGCGGGCGCCTCAAGCGAAACCGACCATAGCTGTCCGCCATTGCCCGGGTTCAGAGCGGCCATCGAGCCGTAGCCGGTGGCGACGAAGATCCGGCCGCCGTCGGCGGCAATGCCGCCGCCCAGCGCCGTGTCGCTTTCACCTTCCGGACGCAGGTTCGCCGTCCACTGGCGACCACCGGCGGTGGAAAGCGCCGTGACCGTGCCGTTCTGCTCGTAGACATAGATCCGGCCCTGATAGGAAACGGGACGCGCGGAGACACGCGGCGCGGAGCTGCCGAAGCTGGAAAGCTTGTAGGAGCCGCCTGCGAGCGTCGCCTTCCAGGCGCGCGCGCCGTTGCCGGCCATCGCGACATGGCCGGGATTGTTCTGCGCATTGCCGCCGGCCTGGCTCCAGTCGCCACCGCCGCTTGCGCCGGGAATGGAGGCCGTCTTGCGCTCGAAACCGGCATTGTCGAGCGCGTTCGCGCCGTCGAAGAGCGGCTGACGTTCACCGGGAAGGATCTCTTCCTTCTCGCCGAACGGATTGAGTGCGGAGACGGAAGAACAGCCGCTGAGAACGGCGGCTGCGAGAATCACCGCGCCTGCCGCCCGAAAGCGGCCTCCGCGGCCAATACCGTCAGAAGGCAGGAACTTCATGGTCACTGACTATTCCCTTCATCGCCGGCGGCAGCATCGTCGCCTGTGGCAACAGCCGGCCCTTTTGCCGCTTCGATCAGCGACTGCATCATACGCGCCCGCGTGGTCACGTCGGCAGGCGTGGACGCGTCCTCAAGGATCATCGAGAACCACTTTTCGGCATCGCCCAAGTCTCCGGCCTTCCAGGCCGCGAGCCCCATGATTTCCCATGCGGTTGCCCGCATCGCATTGGCGTCATCCGTCAGAGCCTCCACACGGTCAGCCACCTGATCGCGGGTTTCCAGATCGACGGCGAGATACCCGGCCCGAATGGCGGCCACATCGCGGAACTGCTGATCGACGGATGTGTCATTGGCGATGGCGCTGAAGGACTGAAGGGCTTTTTCCTTGTCCCCCGCGGCCGCCATCTCTCCCGCCTCGCGCATGCGCGCCAGCATCGGATAGCCGCCAATGGAATTGGAGAGCTTCGCGAGTTCCTGCAGGGCCTGGTCGTGATCGCCCGCATTGCCCGCATCAATGGCCGTCAGAAACTCGTCACCGGCCTGAGCCGACTTCTGACCCTGCGAATACTCCCAGTACCGGTAGCCACCCGTACCCACGACGATCAGCACCGCAACGCCGATGATATAGGGCGCGAACCGTTTCCACAGTTTGCCATAACGATCGCGCCGAAGGTCTTCATCGACCTCGCGAAAAATGTCGGACATCGAACCTCGCTCGAAAACTCAATCGAACCCCGCGGCCATCCCCTCATCGGGGCCCGCCGGGGCGGACAGCCAGCCGGGACAAATCCGGCTTTGGGATCCGTGCCTTGCATCGGCCTGCTCACATGCGTGGCAAAGGCCGGATCGCCGCCGGACCATACATGCTCGCCCCGCGCGACGCAATCTGACCGGACGGCACATTCTCCCGCCATTCCCGGATGGTCTCTTGCGTCGCGGACATGGCGAATTTGCGGCCAACAACCGCCTGTTTCGGCTCCTATTCGTTGGAGGCGACCTTTTTCGGCATTCCATACACATATTCCGGCGCCGGGAAGGTCCGCGCGCGGACTTCCTGCGCGTAATCGGAAAGCGCAGAATCAATCGCATCGCCAAGGCGACCATAGGTCTTGACGAATTTCGGAACGCGCGGCGACAGACCCAGCATATCCTCCAGAACGAGGATCTGGCCGTCGCAGGCGCTCGACGCCCCGATGCCGATCGTGGGAATGGCGATCTGTTGCGTGATGCGCGCAGCAAGCGGCTCCACCAGCCCCTCAAGCACGACACCGAAGGCCCCGGCCTCGGCGACGGCTGCCGCGTCGGCTTCCAGATCGACCCATTTGCTCTCGTCGCGCCCCTGCACCTTGTAGCCGCCCATCGTGTTCACCGCCTGCGGCGTCAATCCGATATGCGCCAGAACCGGCACACCGCGGTCGGTCAGATAGCGGATCGTCGGCGCGATGTGGCGTCCGCCTTCCAGCTTGATCGCCCCGCAGCCGGTTTCCTTCATCACCCGCGAGGCGGTGCGGAAGGCTTCCGCCGGTTCCGCTTCATAGGAGCCGAACGGCAGATCAACCACCACCAGGGCGCGCTCGGACCCGCGCACAACCGCCTGTCCATGCAGGATCATCATCTCCACCGTGACGGGAACGGTCGATTCAAGACCGTGCATGACCATGCCCAGCGAATCCCCCACCAGCATGAAATCCGCATGGCGATCGACAAGCCGCGCCGTGTGCGCATGGTAGGCGGTCAGCGAAACGATCGGCTCTCCCCCCTTGCGATTGGCGATATCGACAGCCGTCAAGCGGCGGGTCTGTCCATGTGAGGACATGGCTTCACTCCTCCAGGTTCATAGTCTTCTTCAGCCGATGACCGGAACGCCGATCAGCCACAGATGCAGCTTCATCACAAAGGCCGCGTAAAGCACGACGCCGATCACCACGACGAGAATGTCATTCACGATCGGCCCCTTTACGGGCGCAGGCGCAGGCCGCCGCTTCATCGAGATACGATCATAGACGGCCCAGGCCAGGAACGAGGCAAACAAAACCAGGGACGCGAGATCGCCGTTCACCAGCAGGTGCGACAGCGCCCAGGCCTTTACCGCGACGAGCATGGGATGCTTGACCGCCGCCTTGATCTTTCCCGGCAGAAAGCTCGCCGGCAACACGATGAATGCGATGAGCATCAGCAGCATCGTGACGTGGCGCATCCAGTAGGGCGGGTCATAGACGAGCGCAGGCCCCTGATCGCGCGCCATGCCATATCCATAGACGATGAGCGCAAACCCGACCAAAGCAACGACGCTGTGCGCAGCGCGGTACCCAAGCGCACCGACACGCTCCACCAGCGCGCTGCGCAGTGCTGGGCGCGTCGGAACCATATGCGCCGCAAAGAAGACGACGAGCCCAAGAACCAGAATTTCCACGGTACCCTCCAGTTTGCCCCAAAATCCGATGGCCTTGGCGAGCAACATGCCCACCGCCTCGAATACCCCCGCGATTGGTTTGCTCTATATCAAAATGCGTTCGACAGCGGGAGGCTTCTGACCCGCTTATTTTCGACAGGACACACCGACAACTTCGCCGAACGCCCCGGCGGAACGCCTCCGCAGGCGCCCCGGCTGCAGCCTCGCGCATTCGAAACGGCGGGCAGTATCGAAAATATTGTAGCAATTACAGATATATATTCGCCTTTGTCACACCAGTATTCAGGCGATGTGTAATTTTCTATTCACCTCCACCCGCTATGTTGCACAGGCTAGAGTTGAAAGAACGAGTTTCGGAATGGATGGCGAGAACCGTCGTAAATCACATCGCAGACGCATGCTTCAGGGCGGAAAGATCGTCTATGGACGCAGCGCGCTCCTGATCGATTGCATGATCCGCGATCTTTCTGAAGAAGGCGCCCGTCTCAAGGTCTCCAACGCCCGCGATGTGCCCGACAACATCCGACTGTTCAACAGCGGCGAGAAAACAATCATCGACGCAAAGGTCATGTGGCGCTCGCCGCGCGAGGTCGGTGTGCAGTTTAACGGGCAGTTTCAGTCGGTCATCGACGACCCCGATCCGAAGATCCGCAACCTCCGCTTCAACGATTAAGCCGCCAGTCGATCATCCTAAGTACTTATTGCAAGTCGAATGGTATAATCGGCGCGACGCAAGTCTTTCCAGTTTCCGGACAGGATCTGACGCGTTCACATATCAGTGAGCACGCGCATATCCGCATGTCTTGGTGATCCACATCACTCGATTTCTTAAATTTTGCGACATACTGTCGCTGATATGCAAGATCCATGTGGGGGCATCATGCTTAGAAAGATACTGCTCGGATTGCTTCTGACTGTCGGTTGCTCACAATTGGCAGCAGCGAATGCGAACTCGAATTTCGGATATGAAGGGCCGTCCATCGTCGCGGTGGTCGATATCTCCGACCAGAGGCTCGCCGTCTACAATTCCGGCGTCCTCCTGCACAAGTGGAAGGTCTCGACCGGGCGGCGCGGCTACATCACGCCGGTGGGGCGTTACAAACCGTACCGCGTCCACAAGATGTGGCGCTCGCGCAAATACGACAATGCGCCCATGCCCTATTCGGTGTTCTTCCACAAGGGCTGGGCCGTCCATGGCACCAACGCCGTCAGCCGCCTTGGTCGCCCGGCCTCGCATGGCTGCGTCCGCCTTGCGCCCAAGAACGCCAAGGCGCTTTACCGCCTTGTGCGCAAATACGGCATGAACGACGTGGAAATCGTGATCCGCAAATAGGGACACGCCGACATTGTGTCCGATCACACGGTCCGTTCGAAATAGCGCACGCGCTTGCCGCGATCTCCCAGAGATGCGGAGCCGACCTCCTTGAAGCCAAGCGCGGCGTGAAACGCATCCGAGGCCGGGTTGGGCGGGTCTTCGTTGACTTCGCAAACGACCCGGCCCACGCCGCTTGTGCGCGCATGCTCGAAGACGGCCTCATAGAAGCGCCGCGCGATGCCACGGCCGCGCTGCTCGGGCGCGACACAGATCCGGTCCACATAGACGAACCTGTCGAAACGCTCCCGGAACCAGAGAAAGTTCGGGCTGCTGTAATCGGCCGCCTGATCGAATGCCAGCAGGAACGCGGATCCGTCATCGGTGCACAACGCCACGCACGCCTCGCCGATCATCGCCTGCATCTCGTCGCTTTCCAGAAAGCTCAGCTCCGTTGCATGAGCATTGTTAAGCGCCAATAACTGCGATGTCGGGGAGATTTCCTGTGCCCGCAAAGCGCGGAGCTCCGCACAAGCGCGCTTTTCGCCGTCAGCCATGTCGTCTCCTTGGAAATCAAAAAGGGCCCGGGTGGAAGGTTCACCCGGGCCCGGTTTCGTATACGATTCTGCGACAGAGGCAATATCAGCCTTCTGCCTTGGTCTGAGGCGCGCCCCCTCCCCGCGGCTTGCCGGGGAAGACCCGGCGCACCATGACGAAGAGCAGAGGCGCGAAGAACACCGCCAGAAGCGTGGAAGCGATCATGCCGCCCATCACCGCGATGCCGATGGCGTTCTGACTGCCCGAGCCCGCGCCCGTCGCGATCGCCAGCGGCGTCACACCGAGGATGAAGGCGAAAGAGGTCATCAGGATCGGACGCAGACGCTGGCGCGCGGCTTCAAGCGTCGCAGACACCACGTCCTTGCCGCGCTCCTGCCACTCCATGGCGAACTCCACGATCAGGATCGCATTTCGTGTCGCCAGACCGATGGTCGTCAGCATGCCCACCTTGAAGTAGACGTCGTTGGCTTGCCCGAACAGAAGGGCGAAACCGAGCGCGCCCAGAACGCCGATGGGAACCACCAGCATGACCGAGAACGGGACGCTCCAGCTTTCATAGAGCGCAGCCAGCGACAGGAACACCACCAGGACCGAGATCCCATAGAGGAAGGCGGCCTGATTGCCCGCGATCTTTTCCTGAGCCGAAAGCCCGACCCATTCGAAGGTGAACCCTTCCGGCAACGTGCCAATGATCCGCTCGATTTCGTCCATCGCCTGCCCGGAGCTCACGCCGGGTGCAGCCGCACCCTTGATCTGAACACCGGACAATCCGTTGAAGCGTTCAAGCCGCGGAGAGCCGTAGATCCAGCGCCCCTTCGCAAAGGCGGAGAACGGAACCATGTCGCCTTCGGTATTGCGCACATACCATTTGTCGATGTCCTCCGGCTGCATGCGGAACTTCGCATCGCCCTGCACACGCACCGACTTGATCCGTGTTTCATAGACGAAGTCGTTGACATAGGTCCCGCCCCACGCGGTCGACAGCGTGTTGTCGATATCGGACAGCGAGATCGAATAGGCGCTCGCCTTCTCGTCATCGATGTCGATGTGATACTGGGCGGTGTCTTCCATGCCATTGGGGCGCGTACCCGTCAGAAGCGGGCTCTGGGCCGCCTTGCCAAGCAATTCATTGCGCGCCGCGATGAGCGCATCGTGGCCACGCCCGGCCGCATCCTGCAGATAGAGGTCGAAGCCACTGCTGGCGCCGAAGCCGGGAATGGCAGGCGGCGCCAGAGCGAAGACCCGCGCATCCGCATAGGTGCTGAACTCCCGCATCGCGCGCATGGCGATGGCCTGTGCCCCGGCGTTCTTGTCCTTGCGAAGGTCGAAGTCCTTCAGGCGCACGAACATGATGCCGACATTCTGGCCTTCGCCACCGAACCCGAAGCCGATGACGCTCATGACACCGTCGACATAGGCGCTTTCATCTTCGAGATAGTGCTTGCGTACGCGCTCGATCACAGCATCCGTCTGCGGTTCGGTCGCGCCCTGGGGCAACTGGATCGAGGTGATCAGAATGCCCTGGTCCTCTTCCGGCAGGAACGAGCCCGGCACCAGAGTGAAGAGATAGACAACCAGCGCGATGATGCCACCAAAGGCAATCAGGTATGGCGTTGGTCGACGGATCGTGCTGCGCACACCACCGGTATAGCTCTCCGAAGCCCTGTCGAAGCCCCGGTTGAACAGACCGAAAAAGCCGCGCTTCTTGGCTTCCGAATTGGGGGCCTTGAGGATTGTCGCGCACAAAGCCGGGGTCAGGATCAGCGCCACCGCCACCGAGAGTGCCATTGCGGTGATGATGGTGACGGAAAACTGGCGGTAGATGACACCGACCGACCCGCCCATGAAGGACATGGGCGTGAAGACCGCGCCCAGAACGAGCGTGATGCCGATCAGCGCGCTGGTGATTTCCTGCATGGACTTGATCGTCGCCTCGCGCGGACCAAGCCCCTCCTCCTCCATCACGCGTTCGACATTCTCCACCACGACGATGGCGTCATCGACCAGCAGGCCGATGGCCAGCACCATGGCGAACATCGTGAGCGTGTTGATGGAGTACCCGAGGAACGCCAGCATGCCGAAAGTGCCCAGAAGCACCACCGGAACGGCGAGCGTGGGGATCAGCGTCGCGCGGAAGTTCTGCAGGAAGACGAACATCACGAGGAAGACAAGCACGATGGCTTCCACCAGCGTGTGCATCACCTTCTCGATCGACATTTCCACGAACGGGGTCGTGTCATAGGGGAACACGACCTGGGTTCCCGCCGGCAAGGTCGGCCGGATATCGTCGATGACCTGGCCAACCGCCTGCGCGGTGCTGATCGCATTCGCGCCGGTTGCCAGATAGACCGCCAGACCGGCGGAGGGCTTGCCGTTGAAGGTCGACTTGGTGTTGTAGCTCGATGCACCCACTTCCACGCGCGCAACATCGTTGAGACGCACGAGCGAACCGTTCGTGGCGCTCTTGAGGATGATGTTCTCAAACTGATCGACGGTCTGGAGACGGCTCTTGGCCGTCAGCGTCACATTGAGCGCCTGACCGTCAACCTGCGGTTTCGCGCCGAGCTGGCCTGCGGAAACCTGCGTGTTCTGGGCGCGGATCGCAGCCGTCACGTCGCTCGGCATGAGCGCATATTTGTGAAGCTTGGCCGGATCCAGCCATATCCGCATGGAGTATTCGGCACCGAACAGGCGCGTGGAACCGACGCCCGGCAGACGGCTCAGCCGATCCTCGATATTGCTGTCGATCCAGTCCGCGAGGTCGGTGTTGGTCAGCGTCCCGTCTTCGGAGACGAAACCAATGACCATCATGAAGTTGTCGGAGGACTTGGTGACCGAGATCCCGGTTTCCGTGACCGCCTGTGGCAGCTGGTTCTGGACAAGCTGGAGCTTGTTCTGAACCTGCATCTGGGCGACGTCGGCATCGGCTTCATTGGTGAAGGTGAGCGTGATGGACACGCGCCCCGTAGCCGACGAAGTCGACGTCATGTAGTCGAGATAGTCGATGCCGGTCATGCCCTTTTCGATCACTTTCGTGACCGTGTTCTCGACCGTCTGTGCATCCGCCCCCGTATAGGTGGCGGAAATCCGCACCGTCGTCGGCGAGATTTCAGGGTATTGCGATACCGGAAGATTGAACAGCGCCATCGCGCCGCCGAGCATCACGACAATCGCGAGCACGGCGGCGAAAATGGGCCGCCCGATGAAAAAGCGCGACATGAGTGGCCCTCAGCGTTCGTTCGTTTCGGCGCGGTCGGACGCCATCGCGGTGCCAGACTTCAAAAGGCTGACTTCTGTCTGCTCGATGTCTCGCGTGGAGACCTCCTGACCTGCGCCGACCTTGGAGTATCCCTCGACAATGAGCTTGTCGCCCTCCGCGATCCCGCTGTCGATCAGCCAGTCATTGCCGACGGAACGCTGGATCGACAGAACCCGAACCTCGACCTTGCCTTCCGGCGTGACGAACTTGGCCGTCGCATCCCCGTTCGGCGTATGCGTCACAACCTTCTGGGACACCAGGAAGCTTCCTTCCGCAACGCCCTCCTCAAGGAGGCCACGTACATACATGCCCGGCAACAGGAGCTTCTCGGGATTGGGGAATTCGAGGCGGATGTTAAAGGTTCCGGTGGTCTGATCGACGCTACTCTCCATGAAGGACAGCGTGCCGCCGACACCATAGAGCGACCCGTCCTCAAGCCGCAGACGAACCGAAATATTGTCGCCACTCGTCTTCACGTGGCCTTCCTCGATCGCACGGCGCAACCGCAGAAGATTGGTGCTCGACTGGATCACATCCACGTTGATCGGATCGAGGGTACGGATTGTCGTCAGCGCCGTGGTCTGTTGCGCCGTCACCAACGCGCCAACCGTGACCGATGAGGCATCCACCTGCCCGGAAATCGGCGCCTTCACCTTGGTGTAGTCGAGATTGATCCGGGCCGTTTCCACATTCGCCTTGGCGGCAGCGACCTCGGCCTTCGCCTGGAGCAATTCCGAGCGGGCGTCATCGTAATCCTGCTGGGAAATGGCGTTCTGCTTCACCAACCCCTCATAGCGATCGAGCTTGGACTGGGCGCTGGGCACCGCGGCCTCGGTCCGCTGCAAGGTGGCGAGAGCGGAATCATACGTCGCCTGATAGGTCGCCGGATCGATCTCATAGAGAACGTCACCTGCCTTCACCGCGCTCCCTTCCTTGAAGAGGCGCTTGGTGATGATCCCGCCCACCTGCGGGCGAACTTCCGCAACCAGGGACGCAGAGGTGCGTCCGGGAAGCTCCGCGGTAATGGCAACCGTTTGCGGGTGCATGGTCATTACCCCGACAACCATCTTTCCCGGAGGCGCGCCCGAAGGCCCGGATTGGGGTTTGTCATCACAACCGACAAGAGCAAGACTGAAGAGCCCCGCGCAGACAACGCCTGCCACACGGCCAAGGCGACGAACCGAAAGATTTTGAGGGAAATACACGACCCGGACCTCGCTACGGCATGTGTCGGCTCCCGGTCCATTGGGGTTACCGCACCAGACACAACCATTTACAACACTGGAGTTTTGCATTAGTATTTTAAACGTACGAAGTCAATTGATTGCCATGTGATGCAGAGCACAATTTTGTCGTATCCGCTCATGCACACACGTTCTTCAAAAGGTTGAGAGATCCGCAAGAGATGATGGTTCGCGGCCGGGGGCGCCCGAAGGTCAAGACTGACGACGTTCAGCGTGACGAAATCCTGAAGGCTGCCCGGCGGAGCTTTCTTGGCGCGGGCTACAGCGCGACCACTATGGACGGCATTGCAACCCATTGCGGCATTTCCAAACGCACCCTCTATCGCCTTTATCCGAGCAAGACCGATCTCTTTTCCGCAATCATCAAGGGACAAAAGGGGCAGTTCTTTCGCCTGCCACCCCCGAACATGGTGCTGAGTGTCGCGGATGCACTCGCTTTCATGTTCGGAATGGACGACACCCGCACCGATTGGGAAGAAACAGAAGCGGTTCTGCGAACGGTTGTCCGGGAAGCGGGGGCATGTCCTGAACTGAAGGAAATCGTCCGACGCGACGCCTCACTCGTGTCGGTGGGAGAACTCGCCAGCTGGCTCGCGATGAAACGCGACGCGGGCGAAGTCACCATCGATGATCCGGAAGCCTATGCCTGGATCCTGATGGACATGATCTTCGGCGACCTGACACGCACCTTGCCTGACGACACGCTCTCCAGCCAACGCGAGGCCCGCAAGAGCCACATTCGGCGCTGCATCGCGATATTCCTGAATGGGATCCTGCCGCCCCCGTCAAAGGGCGCACCACACGCCGGGGCCTGAGCCGTCGCTCAACGCAACGACCACCCGAATCCCGCCCGCGGGCACTCCCCTGCCAACGGCCATTCTGTTAGCTGGCAGCCGCCTCCGGCGACATCGGACGCCCCCGTGCAGAAACGATCACCAGCAAGTTGTAGGCGCATTTCGTCGCAGCCAGCGGAATGCCCTATCTTTTAACAACACCCAAGGCACCCACATAAGCGTAACAGGAACGCATCTTCCAAATAACGATGAATTTTAAATGACATATTTTATTTGTACTGCGATCGATCTCTCGTCTATTCGCTAATAAAACAAAACATCCTGTCACATAAAAATTTTTATAGTTGTGAGTTATTATGCCCCTACTTTCCGTCCCACGAAACGCGACCGAAGTATCATCGCCTTTCCATCGTCCCGAGCGATGAATACGATCCGACCGGCTTTCCGCGCGTTTTCCTCGAATGACCCGCAATTTTTTCCCTCTTTTCATTTGCCACAATTCAATCATAGACGGCGCCGCAACACGGCCCTGCGCCACAACGCCGACCTTAACGCAAACAGTGAAATCATGACCCGGACCAAGGAAATCAACGGCCAATTCTTCGACCCGCACGCAGCGCCTGATGCCATCAGGACAGCGCGCGCAGGCTGGCCGTCATCGGAAAGCTACAGCCGCATTCCGGCATCCGCGCGCCTCGCCGCGGCCGCCTGCATGTTGCCGCGCGGTTGAGGCCATCGTCTGCCTCACCGTGGCTGTGCGCGCCGTCTTGCGCCGAACGTGTATTTCTTGTGCAGGAAATAGCTCGTCACCATTGGGCTCAGCACGCCAATGGCGTGTGCCACGGTTTCGGCATGGAATGAAAAGCCGATGGCAGGAAAGACGTGGTCCTTGAAGGCGATGCTGAGGAGCCAGACCTGTCCGAGCGCGGCCATGTTGACCATGAAATAGCGGCCATATTCCGCGACCGACCCGCGCCCTCCGCTGTCGAAAACGAGGCATTTCATCAGCGTGTAGCCGGTCACCAACCCCACCACATAGGCGGCCACAATGGCGACGGAGTAGCTGACGAATTGCGAGAACAGCACCCGTGCGCCGATATTGGCCGCAGCTGCGACCCCGCCGGAAATGAGAAAGCGGATGAAGGTCGCTAGCTGCATGGCTTTTCAGCCGTCACCAGAAACTGCTTGCCCATCACCTTCCAAGCCAGCGGCATCTTGAGATAGAGCCGGACGAGAAAATCCCGCGTCGGCGTCTTGCCATTCATCGTGAATGGCAGGAACTGCGCGATGTTCTCCGCAATCTCGAAACCGGCCAGCCGCAACCCTTCGGCCAATGACAGGTCGGAAAGCGGCAGATAATGGTCATAGAAATCCCAGTACTCGCGATAGGCAAAGCGGATATTGGGGCCCATGACGATGAAGCGGCCGCCGGGTTTCAGGACGTCGAAGACGCTTGAAAGAACCGCGTCACATTCCTCCTTGTCCTTCAGATGCTCCAGGAAGTTGGAGGTGAAGACCACATCCGCCGAATTCGCACCGAGCCGTCCGAGTTCGGTTGCTGGCGCAAGCGTGAACTCCACATCCCGGTTGAGATGACGGCGCGCGTCCGGGTTGAGATCCACCGCCAGCTTCTTCGCGCAGCGCACATTGTTGATGAAATCGCCATAGCCGCAGGCAAGGTCGACGACACGGGCCTCCGGCGAAATGCGGTGGTTGAAGAAGTCCTCGCACAGGACCTTCCAGACCCTGTCTCGCTTGGAAACGCCGGTCGTCTCGAACCGGTCCTGATAGAGCTTTGCCAATGCAACCATGTGTCTTCACCTGAAATGAATTGATCAAACAATCTCGGCCATCTGACGCCCCAAACGGACGCTTTCCGCGATCCCGCGGTCTTCCGGGTAGTAGTAGCTCGTGTCCGCCGCCAGCAGCCCCTTGATGGGAGTGCGCACCGGGGGAAGCCGGTCGGCGAAATTCGGCTCGCAAACCGGCTGGGCATGGCGCAACCGGCTGACATTCGCCTCCACCAGATCATCGTCGCCGATCTCGGGATTGACCTTGCGGATATAGGCGAAGGCCTCCTCGATGAACTGCGCGTCGCTCCAGCCCAATTTTTCATGGCTGTGCGGCATGTAATAGGGGATGTAGACAAAGCAGTCGGGCAACGGGCGCAGGTTGGAAAACTCGATGATGCCCGGGATGTCGATCGCATCGTCAACGATGTTCAGCCAGAAGTTCCCGGTGACAGACCGCTTGAGCCGGAAGAGCAGGCAGACCACGCCGATATTGCGAATGGAGGCATATTGCTCCTTCACCTCCTGGGGCAGATCCGGCGCAAGGCGCGGCACATAGGGCGTCGGCACGGTGGAGATGATCGCATCGGCGGGAAAGAACCGCCCCCCGGCGTGAAGCCCCCTCACCCGTCCGTCTTCCACCTCCACCCGCTCCGCCGGCGTTGCCAGATGGAGCCGCCCGCCAGACGCGGTGAACCGCTCCACCAGCGCATCAACCAGCGTCTGGCTGCCGCCATCGATATAGCCCAGCTCCTCCTGAAAGATGGACCGCCGCGAATTGCCGATCCGGCGGATCCGCACTGCAATCCAAGAGGCGGAAATGTCGTCGGCAAGTTCAAAGAACTTCAGATCGATCAGCCGTTTCCACAGCGTCTCATAGACCTCGCGCCCCGATCCGCCGACAATCCATTCGCGCGCGGTCTTGTCCTCGATTGCCGCAAAACTCCGGCGCTTGGTGGTCCAGAACATCTGTAGCCCTGTCCGGATCTTGGCGATCAGGCTCAGATGCGGGAAGCGCAGCAGCGAGACAGGATCACCCCACGGATGCACCTTGCCCTTGATGAAATAGGCCATCGACGTGGGCGTCCATCGCATCGCATCGCCAAGCCCCAGTTCGGCGAGGAGATCGAAGGTCGGCTGATCGGACTTGCACACGAAATGATAGAACCGCTCGATGGAGACGCCGCCCACATCGAAATGCGCCGCCATCCCCCCGGGCACCGCATCCGCCTCCACCAGATCGACCGAATGCCCGAGCGAGACGGCACGATGCGCCGCCGCCAGCCCCATGGCCCCCGCCCCGATTATGACGATCCGGCCCATCGTATCCCCCTTCAAAATTCCAGAACGATGTTGCCGTATTCGGCATCGAGATAGGTTTCGCGCACCGCCTCCTCCAGCGGGGTCGCGTCGACGCCGAAGATCCCCGGCCAGTCGATGGTGGGAAAGGTCTCCGGGATCACGAGCGCCTTGAGCTGACTTGTGGTGAAGGGCGGATTGGCGTTGATCCGCGCATAGAGCGCCAGCAACAGCCAGAAGAGCCTGTAGGGGATGTTCACCAGCAGGGTGCGCGCCTTCACGGTGCGCTTTATCAGGCGGATCAGATCGCCATAGAAGATCTGCTCCTGGCCGGAAATGTCGAAGGTGCCAGTCTGACGCCTCATCAAGGATGCGATGATGATTTCGGCGAAGTCGCCCACATAGAGAGGCTGGCGGATGTAGCACCCATCGCCCGGCACCGGAAAGACCGGCGTGCGCGCCATGAAACGGCGAAGCCAGCCCAGGTGCTTGCGATCGAACCAGCCGAACATCAGCGTCGGGCGCAACACCACATGGGGAATGTCGGTGACCTGATTGACCAGCTTCTCTTGGGCGGTCTTCGAACGGGTATAGAAATCATCCGCCGCCGAATTCACCACCGACGATGAGACTTGCACGAAATACGGAACGCGATAGGCGCGCATCGCGGCCACGATGCGCTGCGTCGCCAGGACGTTGTTGTCCAGGAACGCCTGTTCGTTCAGCCCGCCGATCTGCGCCTGATTGATGACGACCGCATCCGCGCCGTCAAGAAAGCGCTGCCAATAGCTGTCATGGGCAAGATCGGCCTCCACCACCTGCACCTGCGGGTGCATGCGCCTGAGCAGTCGCGTGTTCTCCGGGTGCTTGTCGATGCCGACGATTTCCACATGCGGACGGGTTTTCAGCCGCGCGATCAGGTTCTGGCCGACGAGCCCCGCGGCTCCGGTGATGACGATCTTCATGGCTCAGATATCCAGGCGGTTGAAGACGCGGGACGGCAGGTTGCGAATGATCAGCATGAGGTAGCGCCAGAACCACGGCGCATAGGCGACCGCGCCCCCTCCCGAGGCTGAAGCCGAGCCAACGACCACACCGGCGATCTGGTCCGGCGTCGACCAGAGTGGCCCGCTGCGATCCATGCCCCGTGTCATGGGCGTGGCGGTCGGGCCGGGCTTGACCAGCACGACACGCGGCCCCTTGCCGGCAAAACGGTGATTGATGCCTTCCGCCAGCGCGGCAATGCCTGCCTTGGCCGCGCCATAGACGTAATTGCCGCGCCGTCCGCGATCGCCCGCCACCGATCCCAGGATGAGCAGTGTTCCGTGCCCTTGCCGCTCGAAGACCTCCGCGCCCGCAAGACTCCATGCGGCGACGGAATTGAAATTCACCTGAAAGATCCGCTCTGCGGCCTCCGGATCCAGTTCCGCTTCTCTTTGCTGCCCCATGAAACCGTAGGCGATGAGAAGCTGATCGATGCCACCGATGATGGAGGCGAATTCCTCCATGAGCCCCCTGACATCGCGTTCTTCCACCAGATCGCACACCATGGTCTCCACCCGGCCCGCACCGCGCGAGCGCAGATCGCCCGCCATCGCCTCAAGCCGTTGGCCCTTGCGCCCGACCAGAAGAATATGCGCGCGCTCGGCCGCGAACCGCCGCGCGGTCGCCTCCGCAATCGCCGATGTGGCCCCCAGAATGACTAGACGCATGCCTTCTCCTACCCCGCTACACGTCGCCAGAAATGAGATGAAAAATGCGGATCGACATGAACGGCGAAGCGTTCCCAATCCGGATACCCGGCCCGAAACATCGCGCCACTCATGCGCCCGTCCTTGGCTGGATAGAGCCGCCCCCCGGCCTCCGCGACGATTGCATCGAGCCGCGCCATCAGCTTCAGCGTTTCATCGCCACGGTTGGGAAAATCGAGCGCCAGCGTCGTCCCCTCAAATGGAAAGGACAGCATGCCCGCAGATCTCAGCCCGCCGAAGGTCTTCAGCACGGCCAGAAACGAGCCCTGTCCGCTGTCGCTGATCGCCTGAAGCATTGCCCGCGTCACCTCGCGCTGGACTGAAACCGGCACGACCGACTGGTACTGGTACATGCCGCGCGCGCCATACATCCGGTTCCAGTTCTCAATCGCATCGAGCGGATAGAAAAACCGCGAAAGCGGCACCCGCCCGCGCCCGGCCTTGCGACGCCCGTTGCTGTAGCAGACCCGATTGAAGGCGCGGACCGTGTGGCGGTTCAAAACGAAGCCGGGAAAATCCATCGGCACGGCAAGGCGGCGGCCATCACGGCCAGCCGCCACGTCGAGGACGTCGTCCTGAGCGTGGTTCGCGCGGGAAAACGTGCCCCTGCCGAGCGCCTTGCCCGCGGCAAGACAATCCACCCATGCGACCGTGTAGTCGAAGTCGCGCTCGCTCTCCTGCGCCAGATCGAAGAAGGCTTCGAGATTTGAAAAGCTGACCGTTTCCACATCCATCACGGCACTGGACACGGGCATCAACTCCACATCAGCCCACGCGATAATGCCCGTCAGCCCCAGCCCCCCAAGGGTGGCGGCGAAAAGCTCCGGCTCCAGCTCGGGGGTGAGCTCGTGCAGGGTGCCGTCGGACCGGATCAATCCGATCGCGCGCACCCAGCGACCGAGGGTGCCGTGCCGATGATGGTTCTTGCCATGTACGTCATTGGCGATGGCCCCGGCCAGGGTTACGAACCGCGTGCCCGGCGTTACCGGCAGAAAGAACCCGCGCGGCAGGAACAGCTGGATCAGCGTATCGAAACTCACCCCGCCCTCTGCCCGCAGGATCGCGGTTTCCGGATCGAAGGACAGGACCCGGTCGAGCCCGGTCATGTTCACCAGCGCGCCATCGGGGTTGAGACCGCTGTCGCCATAGGAGCGCCGCGCGCCGCTCGCCAGGACATCCAGATCACGGGCCCGTGCTTCGCGCAGCACCGGGCCCACTTCATCGCGCCACTGAGGTGCCGCCACCTGATGCTCGCGCCGCAGGACCCCGCCCCACGATGTCACATCCGGGCACGTCTGAAACCAGCTCATAGGGCCACGGCAAACAGGGCCGCGATAGCAACACCGAGGCCAAGGCTCGTCTTGTCGCGCAACGCGAAGGTGACCGGGTCGTCGGCCATCACGCCGCGATGGGCCAGAAGCCAGATCCGACCGATCCAGACCGACAGGACGAGTGGAATGCCCGAAAGCAGTTCAGGCCGCGTATAGAGACTGCCGCTCGCCATGTTCTCGATGATGAAAAGCAGCATCACCACCAGCGACACGACCGCCGAGGCGGTGCCCAGTGCCAGTGTCAGCGGCGCATCTTCCACCATGTAGCCGCGCGCCTTCAGGCTGTTCGCACCAGCCTTCGCCGCCCGCACGATTTCCGTGTGCCGCTTGGCAACCGCAAGCGAAAAGAAGAAGAACACCGAGAAGACCAGCAACCAGACGGGATGGCTCTCCTCCACCAGCACAGTGCCCATGACGATGCGCACGGTAAAAAGCACCCCGATGATGAGGAGATCGAGCAGCGGCACCCGCTTCAATCCACCCGAATAGGCCCCGGTGATCGCCAGATAGGCGGCAAGCGCGAGCGCGAAGGCGTAATCGAGCATCAGGGCTCCGACCATGCTCGCCAGAAGCAGCACGCAGGCCAGCGCCAGCCCGACACCGATCTGAAGTCGCCCGCTGGCAAGCGCACGGTTCTTCTTCGACCAATGCTGCCGATCCGCGCTCAGATCCGCCATGTCGTTCAGGAGATAGGTGCCCGATGTCACCCCGACCAGACAGAGGAAGGCCAGCAGGAACGTGCCAATCAGACCCGGCGTCGCCCATTGATGAGAAAGCACCAGCGGGACGAAGATCAGAAGGTTCTTTGACCAGTGATGAACCCTGAGCGCCTTCACGAAGGTGCCCAGATCCAGCCGGGTGTTCTTGAACTCCTTCAAGACCGGCTTGCCGAGACGGCGCGCCTTGCTGGCAACCGACCCCGGCGCGCCCGCCAGCACGATGCCGGAGGATTTCTCCCACACATGAATGTCGCTCGAACTGTCGCCCACATAAATGAACCCGTCGGGGAACTTGCGCTGGAGATAGGCCGACTTCTCCGCCCCCTTCAGGTTCACGATGTCCGACCCGACCGCGGAGGCGAAGATGCCGAGGCGGCGCGCGACTTCATCGGCGATGCTCTGATGGGCCGCCGAACACAGGTGGATCGCATGACCTTCCGCCGCCTTCTCGCGCAGCCAGTCGAGCAGATCCTCGCGATAGGGAAAGACGAGCCCCTCCGCTGCGATCTCACTCGCCAGGGCCGCCTTCACATGATGGCGACCGCTCGGCAGCTTGATCAGAGAGCGCAGGAGGGCAGCAGGCTTGCGAAAGATTGCGGCCGCGGCCATCTCATGCAGACTGTTCGTCAGGATGAGCGTCAGATCGAGATCGACGACCACCGGAATGGCAGATCCGAGAGGTTTCATGATCAAATCCGAAAACAAATGAAATCTGAAATCCCACCGGTCCAAAATCGACCGGCCACTTCTGGATTTCCGACGTAATATCAATAAATAACAATACTATTTTAAATTTACTTCTGAACGCCTTGCCGGCACACCGGCAAAGCGAATCTTGAGCCTTCAGGCCTTGTCCTGGGCAACCGTGCCTGACCGCTCACGATCGCTGCGCAGCATCAGGAGAAGCACCAGCACCGCCCCCGCATTCACGATGATCACGTAGAGCATCGCGTTGTGCTGATAGGCGCCATAGTAGAGCGACGCCACCAGCGTGCTGACAAAGGCCGCAACCGAGGTTGTGAAATTCATGCCACTGGAGCATGTGCCTGAGATCCGGTGAAAATGCTGGATCGCCATGGCCGAGCCGGTGGGAATGATGATGCCGAAGGTGAAGGTGAGAACGCCAAAGGGCACGAGATAATCGAAAAGCCCGGCCTGCGCGCCGCTGTTGAGGTTCACATAGAAGCCGATACCGGCGCACAGCATCAGCAGGCTTGCAAGCCGCAAAAGGTTCACCTCGGAAAGACGCGCCCCGGCAATCTTGTGCACCGCGCCCCCCAACCCGAAAAGCATGGCCAGCGGTATGAAGTGGATCCCGATTTCCAGCGGAGAATAGCCGAGTTTCGCAAGCGAGAACGGCGCGATGGTCAGATAGGACATATAAGCCCCGACCGTCAGCCCCACTGCCAGCGCATAGATGTAGAAGACTGGCGTCGTCGCAAGGTCACCGAGTGCGGAAAACACCCCGCGCGAGCTCATCTTGCGCTTGCGTCCCACGTCAAGCGTCTCCTGAAAGGCGACGCTGGCGAAGAGCAACACACAACCGCCAAAAGCCAGCAGAAACACGAAGACCGAGCGCCAGCCGAAGGTCTCCGTCAACCAGCCACCGAGAAGCGGCGCAAGCGCGGGGGAGATGCCGATAAAGGACATCACGAAGCCGAACACCGCCTTCACCTTCGCCTCGTCGCCCGCATGGGTGTCGGTCACGATCGGCTGCCAGAGAACGGCTGTCGCGCAGACACCGAAGGCCTGCACGAAACGGGCGACCAGAAACAATTCGACGGACCCCGCGAACACGCATCCCAGCGTCCCGAGAAGGAAGATCGCCAGACCGGACAGCAGAACCGGCTTGCGACCGATCAGATCCGAAATCGGCCCGTAAAAGAGCTGCGTGGCAAAGGTTCCGGCAAAATATGCCGGCATGGAAAGGCCGATCATGGCCTCGCTCGTCAGAAAATCGGACTGCATCACGTCGAACGCGGGAATATAAATATCGATACCGATCATACTGATAATCGCCAGAGACGTCGCGAATATCAGAATATTTCTATTGCCCGACGGACGCGTCCTCCCACGCTCACTCGAAATGGTCGTCATAGTTCGTTCCCGCAAAAGGCATAATTAAAAAATGGCAGAATAAACAATATCTATCTATTGATAGATAGATACCTCAGACACTCCCTTACGTCAACCACACCCAACCACATTCCGTTGCCAAAAAATGAGCCCAGCCGCTCCGGCAGAAATCCGGTTGTTACATTAACAACAGGGCGTGGATGTCAACGCGCGGAGACAGCAGCCAGACGGCGAAGAGATTGCGCGCGAAGGACCATCGCGCGCGCCTTTCAGGCGAGTGCCATGCGGTTTGCGAGATTGCGATATTCGCGCACGGCCTTTTCGTAAAAGGACCCGTCCCCGGTCGCCTTCACCAGGACGGAAGCGCCGTGGAGCGCGGCCAGAATGCTGCAGGCCTCCCGCTCGCATGCCTCCTTCGACTTCGCCCCGCGCGAGATGATGGAGACAACCTCCGACAGCCATGCGAGCTTCAGCTGGTAAAAGGCCGAAAGCTCCTCCGTCGTAGCCTCATCGAGCAGGTTCTTCTCCGCCAGCAGAACCACGCAGAGGCTCATGCTGTCGAGATCGACCACATTTGCCCTGAAGCCGTCGAGAAACTGGTTGAGCGCGGCCTGCGCGCCTTCCGGATCGTCGGGAGGATGGGACAGGCGCTCACTGAAGTCCTCGCGGTAGCGACGCATCACCGCCGCGCCGAGATCCCCCTTGGTGGGGTAATGATAGTGGACGCTGGAACTCTTGATCCCGACTTCGGCGGCAATATCGCGGAAATTGAGGGACTTGTAGCCGGTTTGCACGATGGCGCGCTCAGCCGCATCCAGAATGGCGCTTTTGGTGGGCCTCGCCGTACCCCCGGGCCGTCTCCCCATGTCTTCCCCCCGCAAAGTCGCTGCTCGTTCCTGTCCCGACCGCAAAGGATAAGCGCCTTTCCAAGCCCGATCAAATTGCACCCGGTCCCCGCGGCGATGCGGCGTCACGCTCAACCGGCCCGCATCGTGGCGACCGACTTCAGATATTCGCCGTAATGGCTCTTGGCGTAGCGCGCCACCTGCCCCTCGAATTCCGCCTCGCTCTGGTAGCCAAGCGTCAATGCGATTTCCTCCGGACAGGCGATCTTGAACCCCTGGCGTTTCTCCAGGGTGCGCACATATTCACTCGCCTCGATGAGGCTTTCCGGCGTGCCCGTGTCGAGCCACGCATAGCCGCGCCCCATGATGGACACGTTGAGCTCGCCCCAGTCCAGATAAGTTCGATTGACGTCGGTGATCTCAAGCTCGCCGCGCGCCGAGGGCCTCAGATTAGCGGCGATGTCGACGACCCGATTGTCGTAGAAATAGAGCCCGGTGACAGCCCAGTTGGACCGCGGCTTTGCAGGCTTTTCCTCCAGCGAAATTGCGCGAAGCCCGGTATCGAACTCCACCACACCGTAGCGCTCCGGATCGGCCACATGATAGGCGAAAACCGTCGCCCCCCGCTCCACATTGCGGGCCTTGCGCAACAGCCCCGGCAAACCGTGGCCGAAATAGATGTTGTCGCCGAGGATCAGGCAGGAGGATTGATCGCCGATGAAATCCGCCCCGATCACATAGGCCTGCGCGAGACCCTCCGGGCGCGGCTGCTCGGCATAGGAAAGCGACAGCCCCCATTGCGAGCCATCCCCCAGGAGACGCTGGAAAAGCGGCATGTCATGCGGCGTGGAGATGATCAGGATATCGCGAATGCCCGCCAGCATGAGCGTGGTCAGGGGGTAATAGATCATCGGCTTGTCATAGACCGGCAGCAATTGCTTGGATACGCTGATGGTCATTGGATGGAGGCGTGTGCCGCTACCTCCCGCCAGGATAATCCCTTTCATTGCAACCTCTTGTGTTTAATATCCGATTCAATACCTGAAGACGCTCAAGGAAATTTCAGCGCGCGGTCAAAGGCCGGGCAGCGCCCCCATTCGGCGCCGTTTGCCCAGGCGATGCCCAGTATGTAGTCGCCGGAATAGGGCGCGATATCCGCATAGGCGTCGTAGCCCAGATCCGGACCGAAGGGATCGCCCATGAGCGTCTTCACATCGAGGCGCGGACTGCGCCGTGTTTTGATCCAGACCTCCTGCCCGCTCGCCGTGTTCGTGAGCGTCAGAAAGACCGCACCGGGCGCCTTGCGGGTGCCGTCGGGAACCTTCAGCCAGCCCGTCACCGACAGAATGGCGTCGATGCGGAAGGACGGGGGTGCGGGATAGAGATCGTTGAGCACGTCGAGCCCGCCGAAACAGCTTTGCGTACGCTCTGTATGCCCCGCGATCGCGTCCGCCTTGGCGACGACGGGCGCATGGGCCGGACGCACCGGCGAGATCGCGATGCGCGCCGGATCGATGCTCTGAAATTCGTAGCCGACCGTATCGCCCCATTCGCGCATGCCCCCGGCGGGCGCGAGCAGCCGGAAACTGACCACACGCTTTCTCGCAAGCAGGTCCGCATGCCCGTAAAGGGCGTTCATCTCGGTGGAGTTCTCGACCAGTGGTGAGATAAGAAAGCCGCTCTCCCCCATACCGGAGACATAGCGGAACGACCGCACCCGCCCGTCCGCCGTTTTCACCTCGATGCGCAGGTTCTCCAGCTTGAAGACCAGCTCCTTCGCCTTGCCGAAGGCTGTCTTGGAAACGGAGAGCTGCACGAAAACCGGCCCGCGCGTTGCGGGCACAGCGATGTCTTCGCCCAGCCTGGCAATGCCCTCTCCGACAGGCCTCATGCCCGGTGCGGCGGCCCCGGCACGGCGGTGCAGATAGAGAAAACTCTCGCGAAAATCGTAGGGCTCGTATCCAGCCAGCAGCATCGGCCAGGAAGCGCCATCGGCAAGGGTCGGATGGTTGCCGTCGATTGGCGTGATGCGGAAGGCGATATCCTGCGGCGCGCGCACACCCTCCAGATGGCGCGCATTGGCGTCCGCCAGAAACGCGGTGTAGGCGGAATAACTTTGCAGCGTCGGGCGCGGCGACCATTGGGAGCCGGAGGCCAGAAGATCTGACTGCCAGAAATCATAGACATCCGCGGGCCCGCCGAATTCGGGAAAGCGGAACTGACGCTGAAGCTCCGCAAGCGTCCGTTCGTGCCGCTCTTTCAGGTAATCCGGATTTCGCGCAAGCTCGGGCAGAACCAAAACCGGATCGACGATGCCCTGCTTCACCTTGGCCAGCATCAGGAAATGCGCCGGGATCTGCTGATTGGCGCGCTCCACTTCGTACCAGGCGCCCAGCGCGCCAATCAGCCAGAGGGCCGAAACGAACGCAGGCAGGCGCAGTTGCGCCACAACAGTCGCCAGCAGCACGACGGCTGTCGCCAGCGCGATGGTGGCATGCCAGTCATGGCGCACGAACCCGGCCTTGAAGGCGACAAAGCCCGCAAGCCCCAGCATGGCCAGGCGCAAGCCCGATCGCCAAAAGGCCCCACCCTGAAAAAGCGCGACGGCCAGCGCCGGCACGAAAACCGCTGCAAAGAGCACGAAATCAAACGCCCTTCCGGGAACCGCCATCGCCTCCGAATAACCGGCAATGACGCGCCCGAGCCCGGCAAGATAGGTCGGCAAGCCATCCAGCGGTTGTCCCGCCAAGACCCAGAAACCGGCCAGCGCCGCGCAAAACACGGCCACAAGCATGATCAGCCGCGCGACGGCCCCGGTCATGATGAACACGACCGCCGCCGCAATCACGGCGAAACCCGCCAGAGGCAGGATCGAGCCCTTCACCAGCAAAAGCAGCGCAAGTCCCGCGATGGCACTGACCTGCCCCACAATCTCCAATGCCCCGCCCCGCCAGGATGCCGTGTCGTCCCTCTCGCTCAGCGCGTAGACAACGAGAAGCGGATAGGTCAGGAGCAGCGCATCGCGCGAAAAGAGCCCCAGCAGAACCACCACGAAACCGGCAAACACGGTGCGCCGATCGCGCAGGAAGACATGCACAAGGGCCCAGAAATGTCCGACCGCCAGAACCGTGCAAGCGACCAGTGTCAGGCTGTGGGTTGCGGGGTGATAGGTCAGCGAATAGACGCTGCCATAGGGCCCGAATGTGAAGAGCACATCGCGACCGAAGACGAGGCCCTGAGCCACCGCCTGATTGAGCCCGGCCATCCATGAGGGATCGAGCCCCCAGTTGCTCATGGCGGGCGCAAAGGGCACCCAGATCGCCAGGCAGAGAAGCCCCAGCGCACCGCCCGCAACGAGCCGACCGAGCGCAAGCCCCTGCGCCGCGCGGGGTTCCTCACCCGCGCCAACCTCACCAATGATCGTCACAACAGATTTCCTGAAACTATTGAAATAATGAGATTTTCAAACTCCGGCCGGCAACTCGGAAATGGCGCCGGCCAGCATCGCTATCGCACGGTCTTGTCCAGCACCTCCAGAAATCTGGAGCGATAGGACATGCCCTTCGACCATGCGGCCCAACGCTGGGCTTGCGCGCGGCATGCGCCCTCCATCACCTCTTCCACTGTTCGCAGAAAGCGCGGCTTTTGCACCTCCCAGGGGCGGATCACCCGGCCCGCATTGAGCTTGGCCACATGGTGGATGCAAAGCACCTGATCCATGTTGGCCGGAATGCCGATGACGGGGGTGCCGGTGTCGAGCGCCTGATAGGTCGTGGGGCTTCCGCCATTGGTGATGACGAGCCCCGCCGCAGCTGCGACCGCGGAACCGGAGACGAACTCCGCGGAAAGAACACGATCGGGCCAGTGCGATGGCCGCTCGCGATCGGGCACACCGGAGACGCAGACCGGATATCCGGCGCCCAGGACCCGCTCCACCACGCGGTCGCGAAGCCCTCGTCCGCCCGACGAGCCGAGCGCCACATAGATATGGGGCTCACGCGTCATGACCTCCAGCCATCGTTCGGTCTGGTCCGCGCCAAGCGACGGCTCCCACGTGACATGGCCGATGAAGTGCTCGTTGGCCGCCGGTTCATAGCCGTCGAAGCATTCGGGCACATCGCAGAAAATGGTTTGGTCCCCGCCGGCCCAGCCATGCAGGCAATGGTCGAACGGCTCCAGATTGAAATGCCGGCGCGCCTCGTTGAGCGGCTGTCCTTGTGCCTTGAAGATAATTGGGGTCAGCACCGGCATCAGGATCTCGCTCATCGCAAAGCGGCTGAGCGGAAACTGCCGAAGCTCCGGCACCGGCAGGCGTTTGCCCGCATAACGCGGGCTCCAGTAGGTGTTGATCAGGTTGAGATACGGCACCCCCGCAAGCTTCGCGCTGATGGACAGGGAATGCCGGAAGTCGCCGAGCACCCAGTCGGGCTGCACCGCCTCGATGACCTCCAGTTCTTCCCTCGCATAGCCGATCAGCTCGTGTGCGCGGTAAAGCCGCCGCCCGGTCTCCACATTGTCGAGAAAGGTCTCTCCCGACTTGGACGAGATCCAGTGCATCCGTATTTCCGGCTCGTCATAGACGAACCGGAAACGCGGAGCGACGGCGAAGTGCACCTCGTAGCCTTCGCCGAGCAGGCTGCGGGCCAACTGGTACGAACGCACCACATGGGCCAGCGTGACCGCTTCGGCGAAGAACAGGGCTCGTTTGCCGGACATGACCGCTACTCTGCGGCCGACCGGTCGGCGACCGGCATGTCGGGGATGGTCTGCACACGCCAGAGCTCGCGCATGCTTGAGGCCTCCGACATCGGGTTGCGCCCGTGGAGTGTCAGGTAGTTCTCCACGATCACCATGTCACCGGCCTCCCACGGGTGCGCGTAGCAGACCTTCGGATCGTAGATGCGCCGGTTCATCTCCTCCACAAAGGCATCGCTGTCGGCCTGGCTCAGACCCTGAACTTCCTGCGAGAAGGTCTGGTATTCCGACTTGCTGCCCTCCTGATAGCGCAGGATGGGCTCGCCTGTTTCCGGATGGGCGTGAACCAGCGGATACGTGCGCGGATGACCGCCGAAATAGGTCATCTTGGTGTTGTAGGTGACATGGGTGTTGCGCCACGCCTCCACCGTTTCCGGCCCCACCTGGCGCAGGATTTCCCGCCCGTCGACAAGGGTCGTCTCGCCCTCCCCCTTCTTCGGCGGCGCCTTGCAATAGAGCATGAAGAGATCGGCGCAGAACCACTCGTCCTGCTTCACCCGATCATGGTCGAGCGGCAGCATGGAGAGATCCCAGTGGATCGGGGTCTTTTCCAGCGATTGCACGAAGCCTTTCGGCTTCTCCTCCGGCTGCACCACGTGAACGGGGCCGAAATGCCACTGGTAGATATCGCCGAAAGGCAGGCAGTAATCGACGAGATCCTCCCGCTCCTCGAAATGACAGCCGCGTACGCAGATGAAAGAGAAGAAATCTGAGAGGCTGCGCGTCAGGCGTGGCGTCAGCAGCTTCACCTTCTCCGGGGCATCAAGCTCCACCAGCAGCCCGAACTGCGGCGGCTTCACGATGGAGAGCTTGATGGCCGGATCAATGGCCGCATCGCTTTCCTGGTAAAGCCAGATCTGATCGCCCCGATAGACCGCAAGCGTGTGCTCGGCATCGATCCGCGCGTGATCGACGAAGCTGAAATGCCCATCGAGATGGCGGTACGGCACCTTGTGCCAGGGTGCGGAGACATGTGCAAGACCCGGCAGGAACCCGAAGGAGAATTTCGGCCCCGCATTGTCATATTGATGGACCGAGAGCCGCACGGCCTGCGGAAAGGCCCGCTCCACCCCCGCATTGAGGGCGAGACCGCGGATCATCATCTCGTAGGCCTTCTCCCGGATCTCCGCGAAATAGGCGTCTTCATCGAGATCGTCCGCCAGCTGCGGTCGCAGGTCGTTATAGAGAAAAGCGCACATGCGATCATGCGCGGCACTCAAGCCCTGATCGGCCTGCACCGCCGTCTTGAACGCCTCAAGGTCGGCATAAGGAAGCGCCGCCTGTTCAACGAGCGCCGTGCGCAGCTCTTGCGGCGAGCCGGAGTGACCCACCAGATCCGTAGCGGTGGACCAGCGGAAATACCGGCTCGGCCAGAGGGTGCGGACCGCATCGTTATAGGCCTGACGGTCCGCATCCGAGACGCCGATAATATCATTATAGGTCGTGCCGTCGGAAACGATGGTGAGCCGGACCCCGTGGCCGTAGACCGCATCGAGCGCCGCGCACATTTCCTCAAGCCGCCTGAGCGCCAGCACCTCGCCGAAATCGGGCTTGGGACCGCTCGTCTTGGCGTGGAAGTTCAAAGACTTGAAGGGAAAGCCGGGCAACACGAGTTCGATCGGCTCCCCCTTTTCGACAAAGGGCTGCAAGGTTGCGGCCAGCGCCGCCTTGCCGTCAGCATCGAACCGGTCGCCGTCCCCCTTCACCAGATAGGAGCCGATGACCGCGCATAGGGTGTCCGTGATCCTGGGCTGCTCGTTCATTTGGCCAACTCCTTCACGTGATGCTTCAGCTGGGCCTTGTAGTCGACCCAGATCGGGAACTCGGAGATGTCCCAGACATCGGCGATGAAAGCGTCCCATTCGGCCTGGCTCCAGCCGAGGTGATTGACGGCGAAACACCCGAAGATCGTCGTGACCCGATAATTGGCAGCGCAATGGATGAAGACGCGCTTGTCCTTCGCCATCAGCAAGGCGGCCTCCACGCGGTCATAGTCCTCAAGGGTCGGCGCCTTGAAGTCGATGGGAATGAGCTGATACTCCATGCCCAGCGATTTGACCGTCCGCTCCTCGTCCTCAAGGCTGTAGCGCGGATCCTGTGGGGCGATGTTCAGGACGAGATCGAACCCTTCCCTTGCAACTTCGCCAAGCTGCTCTTCGCTCGGTTGCCCGGCGGTCCAGTATTGCGAGGACACCATCCTCAAATTGAAAATGTCTTTAATCAACGTAATGACCCTCATTTTGAAAAGCGATTGATACTCAAAACGTTACGATGGATCCGCGCGTGCCAACGCACCCGCGGCGACAGGTCCGGATACGGTCAGGCTGAAATGCGCCCCCGGACCAAACTGCAATGATCGCGAAGAAACAGATCGAGAAATCTCATCTGCCGGAAACAGAGATCCGGCCCTGCGTCATCGATTTCCTGCGCAAGGCCGTATCCCCAGGTTACCCCTGCAGACACCATTCCCGCGGCCTGCGCGGTGCGGATATCGACATGGGTATCGCCCACAAAGAGGCACTTGCGGGCCTCCACCGCCATATCGCGCGCAATATGGCGGGCGGACATCGGATCGGGCTTTTTGGGAAACGCGCTTGAAAGCCCGATTGTGTGGCGGAAGGCGACACCGGGAAACAGATCCCGACAGATGATGTCCACCATCCACTGGTCCTTGTTGCTCAGGACGCTGATCGGGAGATCCAGTTCCTGGCAGGTGGCGAGGATTTCTTCAGCGCCCGCAAAGGGACGCGAAAGCGCGGTGAGGTTCTCCCCGTAACGCTGCACGTAGCGGTCCAGGAAGCTCTCAACGGGCTCCTCTATCCCGAGCAATTCGGAAATCCGCGCCACCATCGCGCCGGAGCCGCCGCCAATCCAGCGGCGGTAATCATCGGTGTCAAACTCGACCTCTCCCATCTCTCGCAAAAGCGAATTCATGGAAGCGGCGATGTCGTGAACCGTATCGACGAGGGTTCCGTCCAGATCGAACAGGACAGCCTGAATATCAAACATGATGAAATGCCGATCGCAGTATAAACAAATGAAAATGACAGATCAGAAATCGATGAAATGGCAGGGCCGCCCGTTGCGGAACATCAGCCGGCAGGCCCCCGCCTCCACGTCCGCGCGCCGTTCCAGATAGACCTGCCCATCCCGTTTGACGGCCACCGAATGCCAGGGTGTGCGCCAGATATCGAGACACGGCACCAGCTTGATCCCGAACTTGGTGCTGTCCGGTCCCTGCGGATGGATCGAAAGGCGCACCGCGCGCGGATAGCGTTTTGCCAGCAGCGCGCTCCACGCATTGGAGCGCTGGATGACCCGGTAAGCGGTCGCGCGCGCCTTTTTCTGGATGGCGGTGTTGGAGAGGTCGGCAAAGGCGGACATCCCCTTGTAATCCTCATAGAGGAACCGGGTAATGCCGCGATACATGGCATTCGCTGCCGGGTCCGCCTTGACCTCGGCAGAAAGCGCCTCAACAGGATCGCCGTATTCCTCCGTCAGCACCTCGCGCATCCGGTCGAGATCGGGCTGCGCGGGATAGGCGTCCTTCAGATCGAAATAGACGAACCGACCCGGGTACAACTCACCGCTCCAGCTCTCAAGCTCGTCGGTGTATTCGCACACATGGACATCGGGAATGTGGACCAGATCGGAAAAGACGTAGCCGTCGGAACACACATGCACCACGGCACCGGGCGCGTAGATCCGCCCAATGGCCTCACACATTTGCGACAGTTCCTGAAGCGCCAGCCGTTCGGCCAGATCCGGCAGATGGCTGAGTGTCTTGCGCCGATTTGGCGACTTTCCGGGAAAGGCGGGCAACACGAATGCGATGGGCTCGCCCCGCGCCACCATGCTGGCAATCTGGCCGACATGGTGAGCGATTGCCCTCTCGGACATGTCCTGATCAGGCGCAATCGGGTTCCGCCGTTCAAACAGTTCCGCGAAAATCCGATGTTCCGTTGTCTTGACCAGGTCCTTCTGAAATGACTGTCCGCACACGCCTTCTTCACGGCTGAAATAAGCCGGGCCAGCACGATTCATAATATGCTCCTGCAATCAGCAATTAAAATAAATGCAGTAAAATCTGTTCGTTAAAAATAACTTCCGTTAGGGTACCTACATCACAAACCGAAATCAATCCATTCGTTGCCAGACACGCCAGACAGCATGCACATATCGCGTCTATTCCGCATCGCTCGAAAGCGCATCCCGTCCGTCCACATATCCCACGTGCAGGTAGTCCTCGATCCTCACACCTTCCACGCATGAGATGTTGATCCCGAATTCATTGGGGTTCGAGCGGCGTTGATGGTGGGTATAGATGCCGCATTTCGAGCAGAAATAATGCTTCGCGGTATGTGTGTTAAACGTATAGAGCGAAAGGCATTCCGCGCCTTTTACAACTCTCAGATTTTCCAGATCAACCGAGGCAACGACCGCATTCCTGCGGCTGCAGAGCGAGCAGTTGCACCGTCTCAGCTTTTCAAGCCCATTGGGAAGCGTCAGTTCAATCTCGACGCTCCCACAATGACAGGTCATTCTTGTCGACTGCATACGCCCCCAACACACGCCCAATGCTCTGCCCTGAAAATCGGGCCTTTTCAAATTTCACAGCCCTACCGTTTCAGAGGATTTTCGCGCCGTATAGCCGCTCGACCTCTCTTGCGGATTCGATATCAATCCTGGATTCGAAATCGGTCCAATAGTCTTCATCAAGGTCATACTGTTTTTCTCGCCACACGAAGTAAGATGCGCTTTGAAGGGCGGAATTCACTGCGTCCAGAAGCGAACGCTCCTCCTGATCCGCAACGCCGACCCACTTGAACAACTCCATACAGCGGTCAACAGACGTGAATAGGTCACTGTAATTCACGAACTTGAAATTTTCGCACCTGTGCAGAGGCGCATCCCGCAGAAACTGATTGGTTATATTGAAGTCGTTGACGGCTGCGAAAGGACCTCTCCATGCAGGCCAGTTCCCTTTCCCCTTATCAACGCGCCCCTTATAACTTAACGCGATGTCTTTTATATTTCTGAAAATATGAACCACCTTGAGATTTTCACCTTGAAAATTCTCAAGCGTTTTATCAATGCAGTTGCTGAGAAACAGAGGTCTCTTGTCGCCGACATACCTTGCCGACTTGGATTTCTCCCAAATCTCTTTGTTGTATTTATAGTGCTGATGGGTCTCATTCAGGAATTGAGACACATGCTCCACGGACACCGACTGTGGAGAATAGGGCCACCACTGGGTCTTCAACTCCATATACATGGCAATGTCTTTCGACAGGTTGAGAAGCGCGCCCAAGGCCGATGTGCCGGAACGCGGAAGACCGCTGACAAAGAGATATCCATTTTCAGAAGCCGAAAAGCCGTCAAAAACGGACTCTATTGGCGGGATTCCCGTTTGATAAAACGCCCTCACCGCACTGCAGATGTTCAACTGGAAACTCAATTTCCGGACTTCTTCATAGAGCCGGTCAACCTTCCCTTCCAACTCCGCAATCTTCGCTTCCTTCTCACCCACCTGCATCTATTTCTCCAGCCCAGCCCCTATCGAGGATAACGCTCTCACAGCTTGAATATCTGGAACACCCCTGCCCAGATTTTACAAAAATGCAACCGAACAATCACATGACACGGCTGGCCATTACACGATGGCTACCGATCCGAATTTCATCACCCTGTTTTACCCACACGGCCCTCCAACAGATACTCACCCTTCCCTGAGGAGGTACCGTCGTGGGGTTTCACCGGTCATCTGCCGGAAGAACGCGATGAAGGCACTGTCGCTGGCAAATCCGAGTTCAGACGCCACAAGGGTGATCCTCAAGCCCGAGGCGAGCAGGTCCACGGCCCGCAAGAGGCGCCAGTTTTGCCGCCACACCTGGTAGGTCATGCCCGTCTCCCGACGAAAGATACGGGAAATCGTCCGCGCGGTTGCGCCGACCTGCTGTGACAGCGCCTCCAGTTCCGGTGGCAATTCCTCAATATCCAGCTGGGAGAGGCGCGGATCGGATGGAACCCGCAAGAGCATGGGCTCGTGCCGGGCCATGGCGAGTTCATCCAGACAGACCGCCAATAGATTGCCCGCAGCCCCCTGCGACCAGTCCGTCTCGAAGGGCTGGAAGCTGATACGCTCAAACACCTCCCGCAACAGAGGGCTCATCGCGACGATCGCGACTTCGCCAAAGGGTGAGGCAACACGCGTCTCGTCGAGATAGATCGAGCGGTAATCGACCTCGCTGCGGATCGTGACACGATGCGGCGTTCCCGATGGGATCCATGCCACCCGGATCGGCGGCAGGATCGAGGTCGCGTTGGGAAGATTGATCCGGATCGAACCGGCAACGGCGAAAAGAAGCTGACCGCGCCCATGCCCGTGCCAGCCGGAATCGTGTTGCACCAGCCGTGAAGCGATGCCAACGACGGGCTGCTCCAGCCGATCAACATCAAATTGGTCCGACGGATCCAACCAGGCCATAGGCGATCTCGAATGTCCGATTTCCAATATTTATTGTCATTATATTTGTAATCCACATAAAGCCAAATCGATAGGGTTCCGGAACCAAAACAGCATCCGGGTACTCACGTGTATCGTCGCCCCCCACTTGCGCTCGTCATTCTCCTTCTGAGTTTCCCGCAGATCGTGGAAACCATCTATAGCCCGGCCCTGCCGCTGATCGCCGCCACCTATCACACCACGCCCGAAGAGGCCGCACAAACGCTCTCCCTGTGGTTTGTCGCCTTCGCATTCGGCGTCGTTGGCTGGGGGCGGCTTTGCGACCTTGTCGGCCGCCGCCCTGCCCTGCTTGCCGGATTGGCGTTCTACGCCCTTGGCTCCGGCTGGGCGATGATGGCGGGAAATTTCGAACAGCTTCTGCTTGCCCGGCTCGTCTCGGCTTTCGGTGCGGCGGTTGGTTCAATCGTGACGCAGACGTCGCTGCGCGACAGCTATCGAGGCCCCGATCTTGCCCGTGTCTTCTCGCTTCTGGGGCAGGCCCTGGCTGTCAGCCCTGCCATCGGCATGTTTCTCGGCCAGAAGCTTGCCACCCATTCAGGCCCTGAAGGTGTATTCGCCGGGCTTGGCCTGTTCGCGCTGTCGCTTCTCGGCCTGAGCTTCATCTTCTGGCCCGAGACCCGGCCAAGCGACGTGCGCGCCCCATATTTTCTCTCCACGCTGCGCGACATGCTGCGGGATGCAGGCATCTGGATCAATGCAGTGCTGATCGCGGTCTTCAATCTCGCGATTTTCGGGTACTACCAGCTTGGCCCCTTTCTGTTCGAGCAGTTGGAGACACGCTGGCTTGATTTCGGCGAAAGCGGCCTCGCCCTGGCAGCCGCCTCGCTTGTCGGCGCATTCACCAATTCACTTCTGCTGCGGCGAGGCAGAAGCGCCAGACAATTGATCAAGCTTGGCGTTGTGCTGCTGGCCATCGGCGCCGGTCTCACAACCGCGCTATCCACCAGCCCGGCGTTGCTGAGCGGCATGACCGTCATCAGTCTGGCCTATGCCATTGCGATCCCGAATATCCTCGCCGGAGCCCTGAGAGACTACGCGGATCGGCTCGGCACCGCCGGTGCCATCCTCAGCATGATCTACTATGTGCTTCTCGGATTTGGATTGGTCATCGCGGGCCTGGGCCAGCGGCTGGATGTTCTTCTCATCGCCTGCAGCATGGTCACGGCGCTTACCCTCGTGATTGGGAGGCGAGCCCAGAATTGAGCAAACCCCGCCCACGCACAATCGTCCCTGTGAGCAATCCGCCCTTCAGCGCGGCGCTGCCCGCTGCGTGGCTCCAGGCCCGGCCCGTTGTGGTTTTCAAACAGAGAGACGAACAGTCCGACCCGGCTCACACCGATTGCCCTAAATCGACAAACAAGGAGAGGGTCCGTATCAATGGATGCGGACTCGCTCGCGACTTGGCGCAGGGGCCCGTTCGGCATCTTGCAATGGAAAGCTCCGTCACCCGGTATTCCGCGCTCCATTTTGCCGAAAATAGTGATCCTCAATCGTATTTTGTCGATGCACCCGCAGCCACAGGGCTGTTTTCTGGCCCTACCAATCAAGTTACGCGCATACTCACTTACGAAGTGGGGCACTATACTTTTATCACCCCAAATTCTATAGCATCGGAGCCGTTATTGCGGCCTGACGTAGTCCTTGTTTGCGTTTTTCAAACACGACGACGCTATCATAGAAACAAATTGAATCCGTCCGTCTTGTGAAGTCAGTCACCTGCACTGCTTCTCTTGAATGAACGGCATTTATTTCATCAATTTTCGCCTTTGCGAATTCAATAAAAGAGCCCGGCACACCCAATCCGCCCTCATACTCATCCCAATAACAAGTATGCGTGTCTTCAACGACATATACGCCGTTATCCGAAACTCTCGGATACAAAACCTCAAACGACTTCTTCATATGCCGCATCATGTGGCTACCATCATCCAACACGATGTCTATCTTGGGGTACTTTGCGCAGATAGAATTCAGAAGCCCTTCATCGTCCTGGCTTCCGATGAAAATCTCTATGTTTTCGCCTTCGTATTGCTTGCATTCCGGTTTAATATCTATCCCAATAATATTGGCACCTTCACCAAAATAATTCTGCCACATCTTCAACGAGCCGCCACCAGCAACGCCAATTTCAAGTATTGTGGGCTTCTTGTCGACAAAACGTGAAAAATGCCGCTCATAGATATCAAAATAGTGAAGCCACTTATGAAGCCTATACTCACCATTGTTCAGAAAATAACGGTGAAGGTGTCCGTCAGACATATGTTTCTCCAATTATCGTCCTGGGGCGCTTGTGACAGCATAAAGGCTGATTACGGCGTCTTATGACAAAACACAATCCAAATGAGCCATCTCAACAACCACCGGAAAACGATACGCAACGCCGTGTCGGCCTCTCCAGGGGGCTTACGCTCTGGACGGCAAAAGGCGTGAAGCAAGGGGGCGACTTCCGCCTGGCCTAGCGATCTCAATGAGGCGCCACACCTCTATCCGGCAACCCTTCGGCAAAGCCAACCGGACGAACAAGTCCCGCACCTATTCCCCGCAGATCACCCCACTGGCGTCAGGTTCCGTGTTCGCTTCGAAGACACCACGTTGTTTTCCCGTCCCCAAACCCAACCTGACAGAGGCCACAATCCGAGCCAAAAGCCTGTTGCCCGCCCCCATGAATTGCCTACAGCCTTCCAAGACGACAGGAAAAAGCAAGCCCCCCCCCCACGCACTCCCGGTCACCAACTCAGATACCGAGCTTTTTCTGTGGAGAGTTTTTCAATAGGATAAAATACTCAACAACCAAACCACTCACACCGCAAACGTGACACTGAACAAAACCGCCCGCTTTCGTTTAAACAATAAACTCTCAACCTCAGGTGATTTTAATAATATGGGGTACATCTCATATATTCCATTTCACACCCAACAATAACAATTAAAACCCCTACCTATCAACATACCTCAATATTCTTTTTTCGATTCCGGAATCCACATAATACTCTCTACCTGGATGAATATCCCACTCTTTACCGACAGCGTACTTATTTTTTGCGAATCCGTACTCAGAGTTTAGATCTTCATCATCATGAAGAATGAAATCTACTTGAGAAACAAATTCATTGAACATCTCCTCCATTACACTCTTATAAATAGATTTGTACTTCACATATACATTCGACTCGACGAACTCTTCGCCGAAGCGGAAGCGAGCCGTTCTTTCCGTCATATCTGGCGATGCAATGACAACTATATTTCTAAATATATCTAGCGAAACAAGCATGCGGAGATGAGCAACACGCACCCCCAACTGCCTCTTAAATAGTTCTCTTACCTCATTCTCATCTTTGATTTCGGTGGGAATATTGGGTGAGATGTCTGTCCCGAGACAGCCTTCATATCCGGCCATCAGAGGACCAAATGAACGTACGATCCAATCCCCCATCAAGCCATAGCCCACCAAAACAAGTGATTCACATTGATGGCCGTCAATATTTGTAAAACTCGGATGGGTGAAGTGAAACTTCTGGAATCGCTCTTCCTCTATTACGGAAAATGGCGCGTTCTTCAAAAAGTTCAAGGTAACAAATAGCCCACGACCGACAGTCTTTTCTGAGAGTGCGTTTCGCATATACCCCATATGCGAGTTTCCGAAAAAGAGTATATCTTTTACACTATCTGCCTTCTCAGGCGTTTTCGAAAACTGATCAAGTAGCGCATCTTCACAATCAACATCGCCGACTTCATCGCTGATAAATGCCCCCTCTCCTTTTTCCCGATCACTTGATTGCTCCGCCGCACCCTCATACGAGGCCTCAAATATACCCATCACCTTTTCAACGGCGCTTGGAGCAACGCTTCTTAGATTATCCTCGTAGTTCTGTCTGACATCTTGCGGACATGTGACGATTTCAAACGCCGGAAAATAGTCGACGAATTCGAACTCCCTTGCGAAATAGTCAGCTGCAGCACGGAGTATCGACTTCGACGCGACCGATGAAACAAGAACATGCCGGTTCTCAGCCGTCGCAGTGAGCGGGACTGGCGACACGGTCAGCAACAAGCGAAAGCCTTTTCCACCCCTTGCGCTTTTCACTTCTTCAATCAACGAATTGAGATCGCCAACTATCTGTTCGTAACCAAAATTTACAAAACGATACCTATCCTTACTGAATACGCCTCCAAGAACACCTGGAACAACGGGCAAGACACTTCCGCATTGAATGCACTCCCATGCTTCCGTGAGCCCCAATGTAAACACCAAGACATCAAGTTCCTGAATAGCGCTTCTTACTGCCTTCAGATGACGGTCTCTGCTTTCAAACAACTCATTTTCTGTTCTAAAGGGATGGGAGAGTGAATTTGGGCGTATTGGGTCGATATATCCCCCGCTCACCTCCCAGGAGACCTCACTTCTCTTAAAATCTCCTGCCGCTTCCCTAACAAGCTGAAGCGCCTGCCTTACAGTATAAATATTCCCATAGTTCGCACTAAAATTCTTATTCTTTGTACCCTCTTCAACGTCAAAATAAGGTACATTATATCCCAAGCTCTTGAGCTTCCTGCCAACATGCTGCGCGAAACAACTTCCCATTGTGACTATGCAATCGTCTTTATTTAATTTCCATTTCGGAGTATGAATGCTCTGCAGTCCTTGCGGATCAACCACTCCACTTCTCCAAAACGCAGACTTAGGCATAATCTTATAAGGGTTCATAGAGCTTTCCACCGTTGTCAGGCGAACCTTTCAGGATAGTACTTTCGTAGATTGGCTATTTGCGCAAGAACCTGCCTTCGATTGCAGCGGACGCGTTAAATCACCTCTCCGGATACTCGGCGAGTCCGTCACATCGAGGGCATTGCTGGCAAATACATAACTCGTTTTTTTCGTGATTTTGATTCACCCAATCTACGACACTATGCGCAATGAGACCCCGCGCCCATACTACTGTGTGGAAAAATTGGGCATGACCTTGGGCGCCATTCGAACGGGGCCATTTCCGATACCCATTTCGGGTCGAAACCTCTTGTAGAATTGATGATCAAAACGCCATCGCCCCGCCATTGATCCAACCAAGTGATAGTCGCCTGCTGCGGGGTGATGGCTTGACCGAGAGAGTTTGCGCAAACGAAATCGACGCCTCGCTTCCACTCCTCTTGCAGATCGCGGAAATCCTAGCGCATTCGGCTTTCATCAGAGACTGCTTTTTCCCAGATGTCAGTAGCGATGGTCTTGATCCTACTCCTAATTCTATTGAGAGAATTCTGGATTTCTGATCAACGCCCCTCACTCCCCCCCCAATCGCCCCCGGGGGTTTGGAGGTGATGTCGTAGGTGCAGCGGTTGATGCCCGGAACCTCGTTGATGATCCGCGTCGCGGCCTCGCCAAGGAACGCATTCACCGGAAGGACACGCCCCCGCGGATACACGTACCGTCCGCAAGGGGCCGCGCCTGTGGTGCGCGCCCTTGCCTGCCATACCGGTAGGACCGGATGCCCCTACATCAGGCCGTTGATGAGAATTGCCAGGATAGCGACCGGGGCGATGAAGCGCAGGATGAAGATCCATAGCGTCAGAAGGATGCCGGGATGCTCGCCGTCCACAGTCACCTCGTTGGCGGCCCGCGGTCCCATCACCCAGCCGACGAAGATCGCCACCATCAGGCCGGAGATCGGCAGCATGATGTTGGCGGTCAGGAAGTCGAGGAGATCGAGGAACGCCATGCCGAAAAGCTTGTAGTCGGCCCAGATCCCTTGCGACAACGAAGACGGAACGCCGAGCAGGAAGATGACCATGCCGATGCCGATGGTCGCCTGCACCCGGCCGAAGCCGCGGTCGCACAACACCGCAACGAGCGGCTCCAAAAGCGAGACGGATGAGGTCAGCGCTGCGATCAGGAGCAGCACGAAAAATGCGGGCCCAAAGATCAGTCCGCCGGGCATTGCCTGGAACACTGTCGGCAATGTGATGAAGGTCAGCGCGGGACCGGCCTCGGGATCGAGGCCAAAGGCGAAGACCGCAGGCAGGATGGCGAGACCGGACAGCACCGCGACCATCGTATCGAGGGAAACGATGTACCACGCAGAGCGGCCGATGCGCGTTCCGGAGTCGAGGTAGGAACCATAGGTCAGCATGGCCGCCATGCCGATGGACAGCGAGAAAAAGGCCTGGCCGAGGGCGGCCATGAAAATGGTGCCGTCGATCTTTGAAAAGTCCGGCGACAGGAAGAACCGGAGCCCCTTTTCGGCACCCGACAGGGTCACCGAGCGTACCACGAGGGCGAGCAGGATGAGGAACAGGACGGGCATCAGGATCTTGCTGACCCGTTCGATACCGGAGGCCACGCCCTTCAGAACCACAAAGACTGTCAGGACGACGAACAGGGCCTGATAAAGCAACGGCTGCCAGGGGTTGGAGATGAAGCCGACGAAGGAATCGCCGACCGCGCCGATGTCGAGACCGCTAAAGGCACCGTTGGCCGACTTGATCACATAGGCGATCGTCCAGCCGGCGATGACCGAATAAAACGACAGGATCAGGAAAGCGATGGTAAGGCCGAGAGCGCCGACGACGGTCCAGCCCTTGTGGCCGAGCGCCTTGAAGGCTGAAAGGGCATCGGTCTGACCGGCCCGGCCGAGGGCGACCTCGGCAAGCAGCACGGACAGCCCAATCGTGAAGACGATCCCCAGATAGAGCAGAAGGAAAGCGGCCCCGCCGTTCTCGCCGGTAATATAGGGAAACTTCCAGATATTGCCGAGACCGACGGCCGAGCCGGCAGCGGCCAGGATGAAGCCGAAGCGGGAGTGCCATTTTTCTCTCGGAGCGTCCATGAATCGATCCTGTCGGGTTAACGCATACCGACCGTCCATCGCATGGCCGGCACGAATGCTCTCGTGTGAATGAGTGCCAGTACAGGGAAAGACGGACTGTCACCTCTCCGGCTCGGGCTGGCGACCCCTAGAAAAACGGTTTGGGATCGAAAGTCGATGATCGAGAACAAAAAAGTTCTCTGTTTCCACTTTTTAAGGGCGATTTTCGCAAGATTATATCGATTATAAAACAGCTGGGAGGTCAATCACCGATTGTGCCCATCGAAGCTGCCGCACATCTTCTTGAGATGTGCGCGCGGATCGCGTCCTGCGAGACAGAAATGGAGCAGGCCAGCCTCATCGAAGGGAAAGACGGAACGCGGCAACTGGGCGACGGAGAAAACCATCACCCAAACTGCGCCATTGTCGCCGCCTTAATCCCTCACTCCCACTCAATCGTTCCCGGGGGCTTGGAGGTGATGTCGTAGGTGCAGCGGTTGATGCCCGGAACCTCGTTGATGATCCGCGTCGCGGTCTCACCGAGGAACTCGTGGCTGAAGGGATAGTAATCCGCCGTCATGCCATCGACCGAGGTCACCGCGCGCAACGCGCAGGCATAATCGTAGGTGCGGCCATCGCCCATCACGCCCACGGTGCGCACGGGCAGGATCGCCACGAAAGCCTGCCAGATTTCATCATACAGGCCGTGCTTGCGGATCTGGTCGATATAGACCGCATCCGCATGGCGCAGGATATCCAGCTTCTCGCGCGTGATCTCGCCAGGGCAACGGATCGCAAGGCCCGGTCCGGGGAACGGATGACGCCCGATGAAATGATCCGGCAGCCCCAGTTCGCGGCCAAGGGCACGAACCTCGTCCTTGAAAAGCTCGCGAAGTGGCTCCACCAGCTTCAGGCCCATCTTTTCCGGCAGGCCGCCCACATTGTGGTGCGACTTGATCGTCACCGACGGACCGCCGGAGAAGGAAACGCTCTCGATCACGTCCGGATAAAGCGTGCCCTGCGCCAGGAATTCCGCGCCCTCGATCTCGCTCGCATACTTCTGGAACACGTCGATGAAAAGCTTGCCGATGGTCTTGCGCTTCACTTCCGGGTCCGACACGCCCTCCAGCGCGCCAAGGAACAGGTCCTGCTCCTCAGCGTGGATCAGCGGCATGTTGTAGTGGTCGCGGAACATGGTCACGACCTCTTCCGCCTCGTTGAGACGCAGAAGCCCGTGATCCACGAAAACGCAGGTGAGCTGGTCGCCGATGGCCTCGTGAATGAGGACGGCGGCAACGGAACTGTCCACGCCGCCGGAAAGCCCACAGATCACCTTCTTGTCGCCCACCTGCTCGCGAATGCGGGCAATGGCCTCGGAGCGATAGTGCCCCATCGTCCAGTCGCGCTTGCAACCGGCGATCTCGATGAAGTTCTCGTAAAGCGTCTTGCCGTGCGGGGTGTGGTGCACCTCCGGGTGGAACTGCACCGCATAGAAGTGACGCTTCACATCGGCGGTGATGGCAAACGGCGCATTGGGCGAGGTACCATAGACCTCAAAGCCCGGTGCGATCTCGCTCACATGGTCGCCGTGGCTCATCCAGACCTGCTCGCGGCCTTCCCCAAACCAGCCTTTCAGAAGATCCAGCTTGGCGTTCTTTGCCTCCACATAGGCACGGCCGAATTCGGCTGTCTTGTGCCCGCGCTCCACCTTGCCGCCAAGCATCTGCATCATCGCCTGCTGGCCGTAGCAGATGCCGAGAACCGGAACCCCAATCTCGAATACGCTCTCCGGCGGCATCGGCGCGCCTTCGGAAAAGACCGAGGCCGGGCCTCCGGACAGGATCACCGCCTTGGGCTTGTAGTCGGCCAGGAAGGCATCGGTCACATTCTGGAAGGGATGGATCTCACAGTAAACGTTCAGCTCGCGCAGACGACGCGCAATGAGCTGGGTGACCTGAGAGCCGAAATCGACGATGAGAATGCTGTCGTTCATGCGCGGCTTGTCCATTCGGAAAAGGCACCCGGGAACCGGATGCCGGATCAAGATGTCGGCCCGGCGGTCAAGCCGGACCAGTCGTCATGCGTTGCGCACCATGACGGCGACGAAGAAGCCGTCCGTGCCGGTGGAAGCCGGGGTCATGGTGATGGTGTTCATGTCAGCGGACCAGGGATGCGGCGTGTCGAAGCCGAACGTGTCCTGCCAGACCTCGCCGACAGACACCAGTTCGAACGCCTCATTCGCCTCGCAAAAGGCATAGACCTGCTGCTCGTTCTCTTCCGCCAGTACCGAGCAGGTCGCGTAGACGAGGCAGCCGCCGGGCTTCACGAAGGCCGAGGCCAGGCCCAGAGCTTCCTCCTGCTCCGCGATCCGGTCCTCAAGAGCGGCTTCCGAAAGCCGCCATTTCGCATCCGGGCGACGGCGCCACACGCCGGTGCCCGTACAGGGCGCATCGACCAGCACCCGGTCCATGCGGCCCACGAGATCGTCAAGCGCACCTTCTGCGGGCTGGCGCACCTGAATGTTGCGCGCCCCCGCACGCGCAATGCGCTCATGAATGGGCGCAAGGCGCAGCTTGTCGCTGTCATAGGCGTAGATCTGGCCCTTGTTCCCCATGGCTGCCGCCAGCGCCAGCGTCTTGCCGCCGCCGCCTGCGCAGAAATCGAGAACCTGTTCGCCGGGCTGGGCGAAAACGAGCAGCGCCGCAATCTGGCTGGCTTCGTCCTGAAGCTCGAACCAGCCCTTGCGATAGCCTTCCTCAGCCTGCACGTGCGGCATGCGGGCCGCACCCGGCTTTGCCTTCAGACGCACGCCGGTCGGCGCGGTTGCAGTTGCCTCCGCCCCGAGGGAAGCGAGACGCTTCAGCACCTTTTCGCGGGTCGCCTTCAGCGTGTTGACGCGCAGATCGATGGGCGCGCGCTGGGCCAACGCAATGCCCTCGGCCACCGCTTCGTCATCGAAATTGGCCGAGAAGGAAGGCCACAGCCATTCCGGCACGTCGGCCTTCACCCAGTCCGGTGCGCCGTCGAGGGAATTGGCGGCAAGCGCCGCCTTTTCCTTGTCGGTCAGGGGCGCGGGCGCATGTCGGTCGGCTGCGATCGCGGCCTCGATGGAGGCAACGTCGTGCCCCCATTCCAGACCGTAGACACCGAGCACGAGGTCGCGTGCGTTGTCGGATCCCATCCGCCAACCGAGCGAGGAACGCTTGCGCAGGACGTCAAAGACCAGATTGCCGATCACCGTGCGGTCACCGGACCCGGCGAACCTGTGGTTCGCGCCCCAGTCCTTCAACGCTTCCTGCACCGGGCGGCGCCGGTTTTCGATATCCTCGATTACCTCAATTGCCGCCGAGAGGCGGCCGCCGTCCTTCATGTTCTCACCCTTTTCGCACCAAGTGCGCTCAACCTCAAAACACGCAGCCTTGCCTGATAAAACCCTTGCGTCAAATATGCGAGGGGTAGTTCGGGCTTTCCCGCGTGATCGTCACATCATGCGCATGGCTCTCGCGCAAGGATGCGGACGTGATACGGACAAAGCGGGCCTTTTCCTGAAAGTCCGCAATCGTCTTTGCGCCCGTATACCCCATTGAGGCGCGCAGTCCACCAGCGAGTTGGTGCAACACACTGGAAAGCGCGCCCTTGTAGGGAACCTGCCCCTCGATGCCTTCCGGCACGAGCTTCAAAGTGTCGCGAACCTCCGCCTGGAAATAGCGGTCCGCGGAACCGCGCGCCATTGCGCCGACCGAGCCCATGCCGCGATAGGCCTTGTAGGAGCGGCCCTGGTGCAGATAGACCTCGCCGGGGCTTTCATCCGTACCGGCAAGCAGAGAGCCGATCATGGCGCAGGAGGCGCCGGCGGCCAGCGCCTTGGCCAGATCGCCGGAGAACTTGATGCCGCCATCGGCAACGATCGGCACATCCGCTTTGCCCGCGACTTCGACCGCTTCAAGAATGGCCGATAGCTGGGGCATGCCGACACCGGCGACAATGCGCGTGGTGCAGATGGAGCCTGGCCCGATGCCGACCTTCACGGCGTCCGCACCCGCATCGATCAGCGCCTGGGTCGCATCAGCGGTACATACGTTGCCGGCGAGAACCTGAACCGAATTGGTGAGCTTCTTGACCTTGGTCACCGTTTCCAGAACGCGCTGGGAGTGGCCATGGGCGGTATCCACCACCAGCAGGTCGACGCCCGCCTCGATCAGGCGCTCGGCACGGGCAAAGCCCTCGTCGCCCACGCTCGTCGCCGCAGCGACCAGCAGGCGTCCCTGCGCATCCTTGGTGGCATTGGGGTTCAGGTGCGCCTTTTCAATGTCCTTCACCGTCACAAGGCCGATACATTCGCCCTCGTCATTGACCACCAGAAGCTTCTCGATGCGGTGCTGATGCAGCAGGCGCTTGGCTTCTTCTTGGCAGACGGTCTCTCGAACCGTGATGAGCCCCTCGCGGGTCATCAGTTCATAGATTTTCTGCCCCGGATTGGAGGCGAAACGCACGTCGCGATTAGTGAGAATGCCCACGAGACGCCCGACATGCTGTCCGCCCGTTCCACCGTTCTCGACGACAGGAATGCCGGAGATATTGTGGTAGGACATCAGGTCCAGCGCATCTTTCAGCGTGGCATCCGGACCGATGACGACCGGGTTCACAACCATGCCGGATTCGAACTTCTTGACCTGTCGAACCTCTTCGGCCTGCTGCTCCTGGGTCAGGTTCTTGTGAATGACGCCGATGCCGCCGGACTGGGCCATGGCGATGGCCAGCTTCGATTCCGTGACCGTGTCCATCGCGGAGGAGAGGATCGGGAGGTTCAGCTCGATCGAGCGCGTGACGCGTGAGCGAAGGTCGGTCTCGCCGGGCAGGACCTCCGAGTGCCCCGGCAAAAGCAGAACATCATCGAAGGTGAGGGCCTCGCGGCCGTTAGCGGGTTCGTAAAAGGCAGCCATGAGCCAAGTCCCCTTAAAATAAAAACGGATCCCATCGCCAGCCTTTGGGAGAAAGGCGGGCGGGCGACGAATCTCTGCGGTCCCGGAGGAGTTGGCGCGGGTCAATACCACGCAGATGGGACATTGGAAAGCGCATTTGCATCCACGCTGCCCTCACCCGCCTTCCGGGCACCGCACATTCTCCTCCGCGCGGCGAAGCGACGACGCTGCGAGACTCTGATATAAGCGGACTGCTGGAACGATTTTGCCGCTGCAATCGTTTCGAAGGTGACGCGACGTCGTCGAACAAGAACAAAAACCAGGATCCCATCCGTGACTTCCCGCCAACGCATCGTCGCGCTGACCGTGGCCTGCGCGCTGTTCATGCAAACCCTTGATTCAAGTGTGCTTGGCACGGCGCTGCCCGCCATTGGGCGCGATTTCGGGCTTGATCCGGTCCACCTGCATCTGGCGATGACCTCCTATCTCATCGCGCTCGCCGTCTTCATGCCGATGAGCGGCTGGATCGCCGACAATTTCGGAACGCGCAATGTCCTGCGCATCGCCATCGTGATCTTTGTGGCGGCATCGGTGGGGTGCGGCTATTCGTCTTCCATCGGCGAACTCGCCGTGATGCGGATCATTCAGGGCATGGGCGGCGCCATGATGGTGCCGGTCGCCCGGCTGGCGCTGTTGCGCGCGGTGCCTAAGGCGTCCCTCGTGCAAGCCATGACCTGGGTCTCGGTGCCTGCCCTGCTGGGCCCCGTGGTCGGTCCGCCGCTCGGCGGCTTTCTCGTCACCTATGCGAGCTGGCCGTGGATCTTCTGGATCAATGTCCCCATCGGGGTCATCGGCATCGTGCTGGCCTCCGTCTTTTTCGAGAATCTCAAAAACCCCGAAACCCCGAAATTCGACCGGATTGGCTTTGCCCTGTCCTCATGCGCGGTGGGCGGCATCCTGTTCGGGCTGGAGCTTGCGCCGCGTTCCGGCCTCACCGCCCTGTCCGGCTTCGGCCTGATTGCGCTGGGCCTGATAATGGCCGGCTTTTATGGCCTCCATGCGCGCCGCCATCCCGCCCCGATCCTTGATCTCACCCTGATGAGGGTTCAGACCTTCCGCGTCTCCATTCTGGCCGGGTCGCTGTTTCGCATCGGCATCGGCGCGATTCCCTTCCTGCTGCCGCTGATGCTTCAGCAGTCCTTCGGGCGCAGCGCCATCGCCTCCGGCATGATCACCTTTTCCGCCGCGGCTGGCGCCATCGCCATGAAACTGGCGACGACCCGCGCGCTCTCGACCTTCGGCTTCCGCAATACGCTTGTGTGGAATGCTGGCCTTGCGGGCGTTTCCATCGCCGTCATTGCGCTGTTCAAGGACAGCACGCCCGCGTGGGTGATGATCGCGTTCCTGTTTATCGGCGGCTTCTTTCGCTCGCTGCAATTCACCGCGCTCAACGCCATCGGCTTTTCCGATCTCGACGACAGGCAGATGAGCCGCGCCACCGGCTTTTCCGCCATGGTGCAGCAGCTCTCGCTTTCCATCGGCGTGACGGTTGCCGCCCTCACGCTTCAGTTTCTGCCGTATTTGCGCGGGGAAACGGGCGCGAGCGAGAGCGACTACTCCATCGCCTTTGTCATTGTCGGTGTGCTGGTGAGCCTGTCGGCGCTGGCCTTCATGCGGCTTGATGCCGATGCCGGCGAAAATGTTTCCGGCCATGCGGCCACGGTGGGCGGCGAAAACCGCCCGCCTTCAAGCCCGAGAACCTGACAGGGAGACGCGAAACCGTGCGCCGGAAACCCGGCCCTAGTGGTCCTTTTTGCCGCGGAAGCCCTTGGCGAGCACAAACAGCTCGGGGCTTTCCTTGCGGCTTGAGGGCGGCTTGATGTGGTGGACGGAGGTATATTCCTTCTTGAGCTCCGTCAGCAGCGTGTTTTCCGTCCCGCCCCGGAACACCTTGGACAGGAACACCCCGCCGGGCACCAGCACCTCGCGCGCGAAATCCGCCGCGACCTCGAAAAGATGCGTCGTGCGCAAATGGTCCGTCTGGCGATGGCCGGTCGTCGGGGCCGCCATATCGGACAGAACCAGATCGGCCTTGTGACCGCCCAAGGCGGCCTTCAGCTTGTCCGGCGCGTCGTCGTCCAGAAAGTCCTTTTTCAGGAAGATCACGCCGGGAATCTCGTCCATGTCGAGAAAATCGATCGCCACCACATGCGGATCCTCGTCCGTGGAGCCGACCTCCGCGGAAATGATCTGGCTCCAGCCGCCCGGAGCCGCCCCAAGGTCCACCACCCGCAGACCCGGCTTGATGAAATCGTGCTTCTCGTTGATCTCAAGCAGCTTGAACACCGCCCGGGAGCGATAGCCCTCCTGCTTGGCTCGCCGCACATAAGGGTCGTTCAACTGGCGCTGAAGCCACCGGGTTGAAGACGAACGCCGCCCACGCGCGGTCTTCACCCGCACATACATGCCGCGATCGCCGCTGCCCCTTTTCTTTTCGTCGCTCATTTCAGCTCCAAGTCACTCTCTGCGCCCGGCCCATCGCCCGTATCAAAGACCTATGATCGGTTCCGGCCGCTTTGGCGGCCCTTGCGGTCGGCGTGCATCAACTCCATCAGGATGCCTTCGCGCAAGCCCCTGTCGGCCACTCTCAGCCGCTCGCATGGCCAACGGCGGCGGATTGCCTCCAGAATGGCGCATCCCGCAAGCACAAGATCGGCACGATCCGCGCCGATACAAGGGTTGTCCACGCGCTCTTCATAAGGCATCGCCAGCAATCTGGCGATCATGGCCGATACATCATTGTCGGCAAGCCACGTCCCGTCGACACGGCGACGGTCGTAGCGCTCCAGCCCAAGATGCATGCCCGCGAGCGTGGTCACCGTGCCGGAGGTGCCGAGCATATGCACCCCACCGGCGGCAATCGCCTCACTCAGCATCGGCCCCATGGAAAACGAGGACAGGTGCGAGGTCACATCCTCCACCATCGCCTCGTAATTGTCCGTCCCGACCCGGGTTCCCCCGTGGCGCTCCGCCAGTGTGACCACGCCAAGCGGCAGCGACGTCCAATGCCGGATAAAGCGTGTAAGCGCAAGGCCGCGCGCGCCGCAGCGGTTGCGCAGATCGAGCCACACAAGCTCCGACGATCCACCGCCAATATCGAACAGGACGACCCCATCGGCTTCCGGCGCAACCAGCGAGGAACACCCCGCCACCGCAAGCCGCGCCTCCGTCTCGCGCGTCACGATCTCAAGCGCAAGCCCGGTTTCCTCCCGCACCCGCTCGATGAACAGCGGCCCGTTCTCGGCTCCCCGGCAGGCCTCCGTCGCAATCAGCCTTGCCCGCAGCGGACTGCCGCAATTGGCGAGCTTTTCGCCGCAAACCTTCAGCGCCTCGATCGCCCGCAACATGGCCGCTTCCGAGAGCCTGCGCGAAGACCCGATCCCCTCGCCCAGTCGCACGATCCGCGAATAGGCATCCACCACCCGGAAGGAGCGCCCCTCCGGCTTGGCCACGAGCAAGCGGCAATTGTTGGTTCCAAGATCAAGCGCGGCATAGAGCGTTCCGCGGTACCCACCCGCACGGGGGTTGCGCTCCGCCCGTGCGATACGCGTCTCCCCCGATGCCGCCGGACGCGCCGCAACGCCCCCCGCCCCGCGCGGGCCGTGCATGTTGCGCTTGTCGGGCTGAGAGGGCCGCCTGTCGGAAGGTGCGCCCGGCTTGTCGCCACGACGCCCCCTGTTCTCATTCCCCGAACGCCCGGTATTCGCGGCACGATTTCCCTCCGCGCGATCCGCCTCGGACCCCGCCTTGGGTGCGCCCTTGCCGCCACGCCCAGGACGCCCGCGCCCGCGTCGACCGTTTCCCTTTGCATCGCCGCCCGGACCACCGGTCTCGCGACCTCGGGCCTCAGGTCCGCCCTGCGCCTCGTTTGAAAACGGGCCGCGGTCGTGGGGGCCTGCCCGCACGTTGTCCTGAGGGGTCTCCGCCGTATTGGATTTGCCGGATCGCCCTTCAGGCGTCATCTCGGGCAAGGCGCCCGGCTGCGCGCCCTGTTGTTTCGCCCGATCGGAGCGACGCCGGTTACGACGCCGCTTCTTTTTCTGCTCACGCTCCCCGCCTGGCGAACACGGTGCAGAAATCGGCGCCGTTCCCGGAACGCGCGCAGCCTTTTCGCTGCCGCTCGAAACGGGGGCGTCGAGTTCCACATTACGGCCCGCATTGCGGGCCCTTGCGCGCTTGCGGCGTTTCGCCAGCTTTTGCGCTTTTTCCGTTTTCGTTTTGGCGGGGGGCTGGTGGAAGGCTCCACCATCTCCCGAATCGCTCAAGGTATCGAACCTTCTCGGTCGCACGGCGCATCCTGAAACAGTGCGGCAGCGTCGACCTACAGTTGCTTGGTTGACCGCAAGTTTATCACCTCCCCGCTCTCCCGCAACCGCCAACAAGCTCCCGTACAACCCGAATCCTGCGCCCCCGCCCCAACGGAAATGATTAGGCGTCGAATGTTCCCGCATCGCTGCAATCCCGCCTGGGCACGTGAACAGCCATCATCGCGCTCCCCGACGGCACGTTCGCACGTGTTTTGCGCCCTCCGCGTGCGCAACCGGCCTCCCTTGGAAAGCGGCCCGTCGGGCCGAGCCGCCAGCCCCTGAGCTGCGGCCACAAATGTATGAGGTCACAAGAAAGCCCCCCTCCCGGTTCAAAGACTTGGAAACGAGACCGCCTGTGTCCCCCCATTCGCAGCCCTCAGTGCTCCGAATCCCTGCCTTCGGTCCAAGCAGCTGCCGAGCGGATTCGCCCCCGCGCATCCTTTGGCCAGAATTGACGGCTTGAAATGAGCCCTGCCTGCTCCAAAATAGCGAAATGGACGCAGCGTCTGGGAGGGTTCCGGGTTTTCGTCCACAAGCCTGTCGAAAACCGACAGGGGGGTGGGTTGATTTTCCCGGATCACCACGCTACAAGGCAGCCCGTTCACGGGGGTTCGCCTCCGGAACATCGGCCTCTCGGCCACCAGCTGCAAATTGCGGATGGCGAATGGAAGATCTCTTCCTCCACCGCAGGCAGTCACTGGGGAATAGGTTAACGGTAGACCCGCGGACTCTGACTCCGTTAGTCCTGGTTCGAATCCAGGTTCCCCAGCCAACTCTTTCCAACACATTGATATCATTGGACGATTCGGGCGAGTATTCCCGATCATCTGCTCAATCGACCGACTGATGCCCAGGACTGGTCCCCATCGGGTGCCGTCCGAACTTTCGGTAATATTGGGCAATGGCTCGATATCACGCAGTCCCCAACTTCCAGCGCCGCGGCAACATCTGGTATTGGCGCCCTCGCCTGCCTCGGCATATTTCGCAGGCCGACCTTAACCGGAAGCTGTCACTCAGTTGAGCCAGTCCGGTCCTGACCGGTGTGATGTGCCTCAGATCGCCGGACCTGCGTCTTTCATCACCAATCCCCCGATTGCTCTATCGCCGCGATGACGTCCCCCTCTCTCAAGTCCAGTAGCCGGTTGTGAACAACGAATTTTAGCGCAGGCGCTCCTTCGGGCAGGATCAGAATGACAACCTGCTGCGGCGGACAATTCGCCTGACCGCAGGCCAGTTCGTTCACGGAGACGACGATGTCGTCTCCGAGGCCAAGGGCCGCACGTGTCCATGCCTTGATTTCGGCGATGCGGGAAGAAAATGAGGCGGGGCGGGATGGCCGCGCCAGCGGGTTGAAAAAGCTGTTCATGTGCCGGAAGCCTTCTTGCGGCCCTTGCGCAGAGCGCTGAAGCGCTCGCGGATCGGTTCGACGGGCAGCCGCTGCCCGATGATCACGACCCGGCTGCGCACGTCGGCGTCGGGCCAGCAGTCAAGCCGGAAGGTCGCGTAGAGCCGGTGCTGGACTGCATGGGTGACGAGAGGGCGGGATGGATCATCGGCCGGTGCGAAGAACCCTTTCAGTCGAAGCAGTCCGCAGAACCGCGAGCTTGTCATGAAGCGGAGGAAGCGGTCGACGTCCCGCGGGTCCAGCGGCTCGTCGTGAAAGAGCGACAGGGCGGAGATCTCGGCCCCGCGGCGATCGGGATCATGGGGATGATCGTGTCGGCCACCAGGCTCGAGACGTTCCATGGCGAGCCAGCCGGATACATCCTCCGGGCGATCCCCGGGTGCGTAGGTGCATGGCTCGAAAAGCGTAACGGGATTGAACCCCGGCGCATTGCGGTCGAGGGTCTTTGCGCCCGGATTTGCCTCTGCCAGGCACGCGGCCCAGTCAGTTCCCGGCGTACGGTCGGTCTTGGTGATCGCGCGCCCCGAAACGGCGCAACCATCTCAGCCGATCTCGGCACCACTCCAACGAACTGAGGGTTCCCGCTGAGCGAGCGCAAGCGTCGTTGGATGAAGTCGTCCTGTCTGTCGCGTTTATTCGCTTCGGTCCGGCACATGATGGCTGGCCGATAATCAGAGAATGGGTTTCTGCGCCCCAGTCGGTTCACAACAAATCCCGACCGCCTTGACAGCCAGAAGGCTCCGCCCTTAATGAAATGCAACGTTATAACATTACATATCGGAGACGGGGCCATGCTTCAAGCCGGATCGAACGACAAGCGCCTGCCCGTGACGGTGCTCTCAGGCTTCCTGGGGGCGGGCAAGACGACGCTGCTCAACCATGTCCTCAACAACCGCGACGGACGCCGGGTGGCGGTCATCGTCAACGACATGAGCGAGGTCAACATCGACGCCGATCTGGTGCGCGAGGAAACGGCGCTCAACCGCGCCGAGGAAAAGCTCGTCGAGATGACCAACGGCTGCATCTGCTGCACACTGCGCGACGACCTGCTGGTGGAAGTGCGGCGGCTGGCGGAGGAAGGCCGTTTCGACTACCTGCTGATCGAAAGCACAGGCGTGTCGGAACCGCTGCCTGTGGCCGCGACCTTCGAATTCCGCGACGAGGAGGGCCAGAGTCTCTCGGACATCTCGCGGCTCGATGCGATGGTCACGGTCGTCGACACGATCCACCTGCTGCGCGACTACGGATCGGCCGATTTCCTCGCAGACCGGGGCGAGACCAACGGGGCCGACGACAACCGCACCCTCGTCGACCTGCTCGTCGAGCAGATCGAGTTCGCAGACATCATCGTCCTGAACAAGGTGTCCGATGCTCCCCCCGCGCAACTGGAAGCCGCGCGTTCGATCATCCATGCGCTCAACCCGGACGCGAAGCTGATCGAGACCGACTACGGCAAGGTCTCCTCCGACGATCTCTTCGATACCGGCCTGTTCGATTTCGACCGGGCGCACGAGCACCCGATGTGGTTCAAGGAGCTCTACGGTTTCGCCGACCATGTGCCGGAGGACGTCGAATACGGCGTGACGAGCTTCGTGTGGCGGGCGCGTCGGCCGCTGGTCCCGGAGCGGTTCAACGAATTCCTGCAAACCCCGCTTCCGGGCGTCATCCGCGCCAAGGGGCATTTCTGGCTGGCGACGCGGGCCCCTTGGGTCGGCGAGTTCAGCCTGGCGGGCGCGCAGGCGACGACGAAGCCGCTCGGTCTGTGGTGGGCGGCCGTGCCACAGTCGCACTGGCCGGACGACTCCCAGATACGGGATCGGGTCATCGGGCTTTTCGATCCGGTCTATGGCGACCGGCGTCAGGAGATCGTGTTCATCGGCATGCTCGGCGAGATGAAGCGCGACCGGATCTGCGCGATGCTCGATCGTTGCCTTGTGGACGAGGATGACGCCGACCGCTTCGAGCCGAATATGTACAGGCACCTCTCCGATCCCTTCCCGCAATGGGGCCGCAACGAGGAGGTCGCCTGATGGACGCATGCGTCTCCCCCGGCATGGTTGCCCGCACGATCCACGAAGGCGGATCGTCGGACATTCTCGACAAAATCCACTCTCCCGGGTGCGCCGCCGCTATCTGGCAGCGCCGCCTCGCGCCGGAACTCCAGGAGCGGCTCGACACCATCGAGCCGCAATTCCTGCCCGAGGCGCGGATCGAACTGGAGGCTGACCGGGTTGCCGAGGCACTGGATGTGGTTTTCGGTGGATGCGGGCTCACGCGCAGCGATGCCTTGCGGACGATGCTGACAGCCGATGTCGTCGGCATCGCTCGCCTGTTCGCAAGGATCGTGGGAACGACGTCTCTGCGTCTTCGACTTGACGTGGTCGACGACAACGCCTGCACCAAGTTTCACCAGGATAACGTTCCGGTCCGCCTGCTGTGCTCCTACCGCGGCCGCGGTACCGAATATGGGCTGTGCAGACAGGGCGAAATCCCTTCGACCATCCACGAGATGGCGAGGGGCGCAGTCGCCCTGTTTCGTGGACAGTTGTGGCCTTCGTCCGAGACGATAGGCCTCGCGCACAGGTCTCCGCAGATCCTGGGGCTTGGCGAGACGAGATTGATGCTTGTGATCGACCCGCTCGGGGAAATCGCGTCGAAGAGGATGTGAGGCACCTGTCTCGGGCGAGCATGCCCGAGAAACAAGCCCCCGCTTCGGATAGATCCCTGAACGTCATCAGGACCGCGACACGGCGTCCGGGGGCAGTCGCTGACTGTGCGACGCCCTCCGCTGCCGCACAGCTTCCGTTTCAAAGCCGGGTGGGGTTCTCGGCACCAGGATAGACAAGGGCCGGATCGAAGACCTTTTCGCTTTCGGTGAAGGCCAATTCGACCGGACGGGCAGAAGACCGCACGGGCACGGCACGATAGAAGCACGACCGGTAGCCGACATGGCAGCTGGCGCTGCCCTCCACGTTCACACGCAACCACACCGCATCCTGGTCATCGTCGATCCGGATCTCCGCGACCTTCTGGATGAGCCCGCTGGTGGCTCCCTTGTGCCAGAGGCACCGGCGGCTGCGGCTCCAATAGTGCGCCTCGCCCGTCTCGATCGTCCTGAGAAGGGCTTCGTCGTTCATGACACCCATCATCAGCACCTCGCCGGAGACGGCATCTGTGGTGACAACGGCAACAAGCGCGTTGGCGTCGAAGCGGGGCGAAAGCTCGTGGCCTTCCTCGACCTGCTCGACGGAAATGCGCGGTGCGAAGGCGCTAGAGGACATGGTCATCCGAACCTCTCGTTGGGGGCTGAAAGCGAGGACAGGAAATCGCGGCGCAGCTCCGCGTCGGTACGGAATTCGCCCAGCAGGCGCCGGGTGACCATGGTGACGCCCGGCTTGCGGATGCCGCGGGTGGTCATGCACATGTGCGCAGCCTCGATGACGACCGCGACACCGCGCGGCTTCAACACCTCCTGGATCGTGTCGGCAATCTGTGAGGTCAGTGTCTCCTGGATCTGCAGCCGCTTGGCGAAAACCTCTACGAGGCGGGCAAGCTTGCTGATGCCGACGACCCGCGTCTGGGGGAGGTATGCGACATGCGCCTTGCCGATGATCGGCACGATGTGGTGTTCGCAGTGCGATTCCAGACGCATGTTTCTAAGCACGATCATGTCGTCGTACCCATCCGTCTCTTCGAACGTCCTCGACAGAAGCTCGACCGGGTCGACGTCGTATCCCTCGAAGAACTCCTCGTAGGCGCGCACCACCCGGGCCGGCGTGCCGGCAAGCCCTTCGCGATCCGGGTCGTCTCCCGCCCATTCGATCAAAAGCAGGACGGCGGCCTCGACGTCTGCGCGCGCCGGACGCTTGCGCTGCTTCGGCCCTTTGCCAGCCAGCGCCGTCGTGTCGACAGCCATGGTCATCCCGTTACATCCTCGTTTTCTGGTTGCAGTCGACGGCACCCGACATGGGCTTGCGCGAACTGCCTGCTCTCCTCGTGGGCTTTCCAGCCGTTTCGCCTGCCCTGCGTCTGGCGCTCGAGCATACGGCTCCTCCCCCAACCTGCAGCGCCTTGCCCCTCAGCTAAAGTGCGCTTGCCTCCTAACATGTTATGTTATAACATTGCAATTCATGATCGTTCTGGCGAAACCCGCAATGGAACGATTTCCCGCCGACCGATTGCATTGCGTTCCCGGTTTGCTGACCAGACGCTGATCTTTTCATGTTCAAGCCCCGTTCCGTACCGCATCCATCGAGCAACACTTCGGAGGTCGTCAGCGAAGGTCGGCGGACGTCTGCGCTGCTCGCAATCGAAGCCAGGACCGGCCTGACCGGGAGGGAACGCCGTCAGCCGCGCCAATCATTTCAAGCGCGGCGCGACCGCCCTGCGAACGTCGGTGGCTCTCGTCGCGAAGTGACCTGAACAGGAGAAAACGCCGTGGCCGTCGCATGCCCTGCGGGCGCGATTCACATCTGCCCGCTCGCCCGCCATCTTGCCTCCCGGACCCCGCAAGCCCCTGCCCGCTGGCCGCACCAGCCCCCCTCCCCACCTCTCCCGTCTGCCCCCTCCAGTCCTGCACATGTCGGGGTGAAGGAAGCTTCGCGAAATCCGGAACGGGGGTCCGAAAAACCGCTGCTTGCGGAACGCGCCTTACCCTCTTCGCTGGAGGCCATAGGCCATGGTTTGCATAACCCTGCCCGACGGCTCCCGACGCGGATACGAACGTCCTTTCACCGGAACCGAGATCGCCTTGTCGATTTCTCCGTCGCTTGCCAGACAGACCGTGGCCATGGTTGTCGATGGGGACACGCGCGATCTGTCCGACGTCATTGCCCGGGACGCTTCGATCGCGTTCATAACGCGCGACGACCCGCGTGCGCTGCCGCTTGTCCGTCATGATGCCGCCCACGTGCTTGCCGAAGCCGTGCAGGAGCTCTTTCCCGGGACGCAGGCCACGATCGGCCCGGTAATCGAGAACGGTTTTTATTACGACTTTGCCCGCGCCACGCCCTTCACCATCCACGACCTGCCGAAAATCGAGGCGCGTATGCGCGAGATCGTTGCCCGGAACCGGCCACTGACGAAGGAGATTTGGGGCCGCGAGGCGGCGAAGGCCTTCTTTCGGGACAGGGGGAGGATCTCAAGGTCGAGCTTGTCGATGCAATCCCGGAGGGCGAAGCGGTCACGATCTATCGCCAGGGCGACTGGCTCGACCTGTGCCGCGGACCGCACATGCGTTCCACGGGAGATGTCGGGTCCGCTTTCCGGCTGACAAAGGTCGTCAGCGCCCACGGGCGCGGCGATGCGGACAATACGATGCTTACCCGGATCTACGGAACCGCCTTCGCCAGGCAAGAGGATCTGGAAGCGCATCTCCAGATGCTTGAAGACGCCGGTGCGCAGTGTGGCACCTGACAGAAGAGCATCACGACGAAGCAATACCGGATATTGGGGAAAACAGGCAGCTATGCGCCACCGCCCTTGAGGTGGCTTTCGCCACTCGATATGGTATTGCGATGTTATCACATCGCAGCCTGAGGCGAGGCTCGGCTTGCACCGGGCTGCCGGATCCGCGCGCGTTGGATGCGTGGAAGCGAGAGTAGATGTCGAATTCTGGAATACACTGGACGGAAGATCGTATCGATCGTCTCAAGAACCTGTGGGCCGAAGGTCTTAGCGCCAGCCGGATCGCGGCAGAACTTGGTGGTGTGTCGCGAAACGCGGTGATCGGCAAGGTCCATCGGCTGGGCCTGTCCGGCCGCAAGACACCGGTGAAAAAGGCAGCAATTCCAAAACGTCAGATCCGCAAGCGTAACGACGTAGAGGATGTCACGAAAACCGTTGCGGTGCGGCCAGCGAAAAATAACCGCAACGCTGTCCCCGCCGTCGCCGCCGATATTGAGCCTGACTTGGAACCCGAAGCGGAAAATCTCTCGGTCACCGCCGAAGTTATCCCGATGGCGCGATACCTCACGCTACTGGAATTGGGACCCAATACATGCCGCTGGCCGATCGGCGATCCACGCCTGCCGGGCTTTCGGTTCTGCGGCGCCCCGACCGTGGCGGGAGAAGTCTATTGCCGCACATGCGCGGCGAAGGCCTATCAACCGATAACGGACAGGTCGAGAAACAAGGCCCGGCGGCACGGTTCGACGGGGCGGCGTTGAGAGGAAGCTTCCGGTTCAAGGTCGCATTCTCGGGCCGGCATCCGGACAAGATCAGGCTCACGTCTTTCCGCCGGCGATGCACTGAGGACACAGGCCTTCGGCTTCGATGACCGTCTTTTCGATCCGAAAGCCGGCGTCGCATGCCGCCTGCCCGATGACGCTTGTGGCAGGAGAGGACGACACCTCCGCAACGGCACCGCATTGCCGGCAGATCATGAAGGCTGGCGCATGCGTCTCGTGGGGATGCGCGCAGGCGACATAGGCGTTCAGCCGTTCCAACTTGTGCGCGAAGCCATGCATGAGCAGGAAATCCAATGCCCGGTAGGCGACCGACGGCTGAGCGCCGCGGCCCTCCTGCTGCAGCCTTGCAAGGATGTCGTAGGCGCCGAGCGCCTTGTGACCCTCGAGAAGAATCTCCAGAACCCGACGCCGGGTTGCCGTGAATTGCAGCTTGTTGGCCGCGCAATAGGTTTCGGCAGCGCCGAGCATCCTGGCCGCGCATGTGTCGTGGTCGTGTTTTTCGAATCCGATTGTCTGCACCGCCCTATCCTCCTGCACGAACTGCTATGCTATTACATCGCATATATTTCAGCTCGCCGCAGGGAACAACCTCCTTGAGGTTTTCGGCTCGGGCCCTCGCACAAGCAGCACGACGACGAACGCGCCCCCGGCACCAAGCCGGGGGCGCGTTCGCCAAGGCTGTATTCATCGCGGGCGCACAGAGCGAAATTCTGCCATCAGGTGGCGCCACTCGAGTGCGGCCCGCTTTCGAGCATTTCCGGAACAATCGCGCCAGCGCGACGATTGCAGCCGTCAGCCGATGAGGTGACCGTCGTTGCGCGTGATCGCGATGATGGTCGAGCGCGGCAGCGCTCCGTTCCCATCCGGCCAGTCACCGCCGGGATGCTGGATGCCGACGAACATCGTGCGGCGATCGGCCGACCAGCAAAGCCCGGTGACCTCAGAGCCCTTCGGCCCCGTCAGGAAGCGCGCGATCTCGCCAGTGACCGGGTCGCCCACCAGCATCTGGTTGTTGCCCTGCCCGGCAAAATCGCCCTCGTTGCTGTCCGCGCCGTCGGTCTGGATCCACACGAGCCCGTTCTGGTCGAAGGCCATGCCGTCCGGCGAGTTGAACATGTTGCCGGAGGTGACGTTCTCCGAGCCCGCATAGGCATCCTGATGGACCGTCGGGTTACCAGCCATCACATAGAGATCCCAGTCGAACGTGTTGCCGGCATGGTCGTCATCATGCGGTCGCCAGCGCACGATCTGGCCATACTTGTTGGCCTCACGCGGGTTCGGCCCTCCGACCGGCGTCTCGTCACCGCCTGCGTTTGTCTTGAGGCCGCGGTTCTTGTTGTTGGTCAGGCAACAATAGGCTTCGACCGCGAACGGATTTGCCGAAATCCATTCCGGACGATCCATTGTGGTCGCGCCGACCGCAGACGCGGCCTTGCGCGCGAAGATGAGCATCTCCGCCTTGCCCATACCGGTCGTCTCCGGCGTCAGCGCCAGCCATTCGCCTGTCCCGTCCTCGTTGAACCTGGCGGCAAAGAGCGTGCCGTCGTCGAGCAATCCGTCCGTCGAACCACCCGGCACATAGGTGCCATCGGAGACGAACTTGTAGAGATACTCGCCGCGCTCGTCGTCGCCCATGTAGACGACCACGCGGCCGTCGGCGGCGAGAACGACTTCAGCATTTTCGTGCTTGAAGCGGCCGAGGCCCGTGTGCTTGACCGGCGTGGACTTGGGATCGGTCGGATCGATCTCGACCACCCAGCCGAAGCGGTGCGGCTCGTTCGGGTTCTTCGATGTGTCGAAACACTCGTCCCACTTATGATAGTCGTAGCCGGCGCCTTCGGCATTGATGCCGTAGCGCTTGTAGCCGTCCTTGACGTCTTCGGGCAGCGGCGTCTGCGCGGTGGCACCGAAATAACCGTTGAAGTTTTCCTCGCAGGTCAGGTAGGTGCCCCACGGCGTCTTGCCGGAACCGCAGTTGTTCATGGTGCCGAGCGACGCCGAACCGGTGGCATCTGCCGCCGTCTTCATGAGGTCGTGGCCAGCTGCGGGCCCGACGATCTTCATCGGCGTGTTGTGGGTGATGCGGCGGTTGAAGGGACTGTCCTTCACCACGTGCCAGCCGTTGTCGGCCTCCGCGATTTCCATCACGGTGACGCCCTGCAGGTTCTTCAGCTTGGCTACGTCGTCCGCGTTCGCCGGCACGCCCTTCTGCGCAACCGGCAGGTTGACCCCGGGATTGACGTATTCATGGTTGATCGCGATCAGCTGATGGCCGTGATAGACGAAGGTCTCCATGCCATCGGTGTTTTCACCGAAGATCCGGTCGGATTTCGCGACCTGCCCGCCTTCGGCGATGTCGTAGTCGTCCGCGTCCGAAAACAGCGGGTCGCCCCAGCGGGCAAGAGCCTTCCAGGCATAACCTTCGGGAACATGGACCGTACCGTCCGTCTGCGCCGCGATAGGAAGAAAGGGAAAGCGCGAGGAGACGCTTTCCGCCGCCTTGAGTGCGCTTGAGCCGAGCAGGCCGCCGCTCATGGCGGCGGCCCCTGAGCCCAGCACCAGCACACCTTGAAGAAAGCCACGGCGCGAAAGGGCACGTTCAACCACCCGGTCGAACTCATTTTCTTCCGGCCTCGGGAAATTCAGTTCGTCCCATTCATCCGCGGTAAGGGATGTCTTGTCCGAATGCTGCATGGATGCCTCCGTAGAAATGATACGTTATAACGTTTCATGTCTTTGCAACATTGGTGTGAAGCTGGCAGGCACAGGCTGTCGATAGCGGACAAATAGCCGGTTGCCGAAGAGGCTAACTTGAAAAGCAGGTCTTTTCCCGGGCTTCGGGCCGATCAGCGACTGGCGATGTTCGATACCTACATCGCCGCCACTTCCAGCCCCCCTGTCTGTTTGAGTTGTGCGAGAGTGAGAGTGCGGAAGGGAGCCCGTCCCCCCCGAGGGTCTGGAGCCCGTGCGGGAGCATGGGTCCCTTCCGCGTTCCCTGAACCCTGAACAGTTGCTTGGGAAGACCGATCCCGCAAGACATGAACAGGAGCCCTCACCATGCCACAAGCCGTCATCGGCTGCGACCTTGCGCCGAGGTCGCATGGCTGTTTGTCCCCCTACGCGCGATCGCGCCACGAAAGGCCGGTGTCCATGCACCGCGCGGAATTGTCGGCGATCGGCGCTTGATCCGCACCGGACCCCCCCTCGCCTTATCCAGTCGGACATGCAGCCTTGAAATTGTGAGATAGCGACTGGATTACGCTGCTTTTCCTGTTCGCTGCGAGCTCCCCGCCCCCAAAGAGGCTGGGAGCATTTTCCATTGACCGGGATGCCGGGCTAGAGCAGGATCCCGATCCACTCTGCGAGGGGACGCAGCGTGTTGGGGGGAAAACAGTGAAGCAGGCGCGCAGAATCGACACCATGTGGGTTGCGATCATTGCCGCCTATATGCTTGTCGTGCAGTCGCTTGTGGGTGCTGTTGCACTGGGGCATGGGCCGGAAACGGCAGCTCTCGACTTTTTCGGCAATCCGATCTGCTCCAGCAATGCAGGACAGACTGCCCCCGCATCGGACAACGACCGCTCCAAGATTCCAGACTGCTGTCGCGGCGGCACATGCGTTGCCGGCCATGCATTGCCGGGTCGGATCGACACGGTCCCGATCTCCTTCGCTTTTCCGTCCCATATCGAGCGCCCGCCGATCGAGGCAACACTGCCGATCGTTCTCAGTCGCTCCTATTCTCCAGCGCAACCGCGCGCGCCACCTCTCCAGACCTGACGTTCCCCTCTGGGCGTCAAGGCGCCGGGGCAACGCTGCGCGTCGCCGCCGGCGCACAATCTCTGAAACCACACAATCCAACACCTGAACGCTCGGCTGGCTTTCCGCCGCCGAAACACGCGCGACCGTTTGCCGAATGCGCGCGGCTGCGCGTCTCAACCGAACACTCTGGAGAAAACTCATGTCGAAGTCCCTCACTCTCGCCGGCGCCATGTTGGCTTTTGCAATCACCTCCGCCTCCGCCCATGTGACGCTTGAGCAGAGCGAAGCGCCGGTCGGCTCGACCTACAAGGCAACCTTCCGCTTGCCCCATGGCTGCAGCGGCAAGACGACGACCGCCGTACGCATTCAGATCCCGGAAGGCTTCGTCGCGGTCAAGCCGATGCCGAAGCCCGGCTGGACACTGGAAAAGACACACGGAAAGTACGAAAAGGCCTACGACTACTATCACGGTGCCAAGCTGACCGAGGGCGTGAAGGAAGTGTCCTGGAGCGGCGGCAATCTGCCCGACGACGAATATGACGAGTTCGTCCTGCGTGGCATGCTGACGGACGGCTTGCCGGCAGGCGAAACCTTCTATTTCCCGGTGGTCCAGGAATGCGTCGACGGCGCCGTCACCCGCTGGATCGAAACGCCGGCGAAGGGTGAGGCCGAGCCGGATCACCCGGCTCCGGGTCTGAAGCTGCTGGAAAAGGCCCACAGCCACCACTGATCGCGCAAAGCGGATCCGGCCAGCGCGAAAGCGCGTGTCGGATCCGCAGCCGAACACGGGCGCGGGCCACGTCTTCCCGCCCCCCCCCTTTTCACCGACATGAAGTGCCCTTAGGCGCCGCCACGCAACGCGGTTTTCTCCAGAGGCTTGCCCGCCATGGTCAATATTCTTCGCGGCCTTTTCCCGCTTGTGTCCGCGGCCTTGCTGCTGGTTGTCTTTGGATCCGTCAGCCCTGTTGCGCAGCAGGCGCATGCCCATGCTGCGCTGACCAGCACCGAGCCCGCGGATGCCGCCATTCTGAAGACGGCCCCAAAGCGATTTCTGCTTCAGTTCAACGAACCCGTCGCCCCGCTGGTGCTGCGTCTGGTGGCACCGAGCGGTGCCTCAACGGAGCTTAAGCGCTCCACTTTACGAGATACGACGCTCGACATCGAGGCGCCGGCCAATCTCGCCGAGGGCACACATGTCCTGTCCTGGCGTGTCGTTTCACAGGACGGCCATCCCATTGGTGGCTCGTTGATCTTCTCCATCGGCACCCCCAGTGCGGGCGCTGTCGGGTCGCAAACAGCGCCGGACTGGTCGGTCCGGATCGGCTATTTGCTCGCGCGCGCCATGCTCTATGTCGGGCTCTTTCTCGGCATAGGCGGCCTCGCGGCCACGTCTTTCCTTTTCGCGGCTGGCACTCAACCCGCGCGGCTCTACACCCGCCTGTTGGTACTTGGCGCGACGGGCGGTGTCGTCTCGCTCGGATTTCAGGGCCTCGATGCACTCGGCGCGCCGCTCACCCAGATCGTCTCGCCCGCTCCCTGGCTGGCTGCCTTAAGCACGAGCCTGGCACCCGCCGTCGGCGTTGGGCTTGCGGCCTTAGCTCTGGCCGCCCTTGCTCGATCCCCTACATGCACAGCGATCGCCAAGGGCACGCTCGCGCGCCTCCTGATTACCGCGGCAGCCGTCGTCGCCTGCCTGTCGCTGACGTTGAGCGGCCACGCAGCGACGGCAGACCCCCAGGCGCTGATGCGGCTGGCGGTCTTTATCCATGCAGCGACGGTGCTGTCCTGGATCGGCGCCCTGCCGCCGCTCGGTCTCGCGCTTCGCAGGCGCGATCCGCAGGCATTGCCTGCGCTCGACCGGTTCTCGCGCGTCATTCCGGTCGCGCTCCTCCTCCTCTTTGCAGCGGGGCTTTTCATCGCCTGGGTTCAAGTGCAACAACCGTCCGCGCTGTGGGACACGGCCTATGGCCGGGTGCTGCTCGTCAAGCTGAGCCTCGTCGCTCTGCTGCTCATGTTTGCCGCCCATAACCGCTGGCGGCTCACCCAGCCCGTCCTGCGCGCGCAGCAAGCGCCAACACGTCGGCTGGTGCGCATGATCGCAATCGAGACCATGCTCGCTGTCTGCGTACTCTGCGTCGTGACCACATGGCGCTACACGCCGCCACCGCGATCCCTCTTGCAGCTGAAGGCGCCTCCCGTCTCACTCCATATCCATAGCGAGGCGGCGATGGCGACGCTATCGCTCGACCCAGGCCAGGTGGGGGAGACATCCGCATCAATCGAACTGCTCACAGGCGACTTCGCACCGCTCATGGCCGAGGAAGTCGACCTCGTGATGGCCTGCCCGCAGGCCGGGATCGAGCCGTTCCGGCGGAAGGCCCAGCGGCAAGATGAGGCAATCTGGACGATCCCCGAACTGGCGATACCCGTCGCCTGCAATTGGACCGTGCGGATCGAAATCCTGATCTCCGATTTCGAACTCCGGAAGCTCAAGGGCAGGATCGAGATTGACCGCTAGACCAAGCAACGGGCGTTCAAGGGCGACATGATCTAACTCCTGACTGCAATTCTCTCCATCTCGGTTGCGGGTGTTTAGAGCCCCGATTGAAACCGCTTTCCGCCACCCCTGTTCCCAGCTCAGCGTGCCGCCATTTTGATATTCGATGACGCGCGCCTCGAAGAAGTTCTTCTCCTTCTTCAGAACCGTCACCTCCGACATCCGGGGGGACGGGTTCTCCGCCAACGGAAAGACCAGTGCCAGACCGTGCTAGGCCGCAACGGTGGTTGACAATGAAATTACTCCGAGACCCCGGATATTCCCACTCGGGTTGGTCCGAACGCGGGAAGCACATCATGCTCGCAGGGACAGAATTTGAACCTGCTCGCAAACACCGCTAGCGATTGGCATCGAGCTGTTGACTGATGCCCGGAACCAGGGCACCAATATGGGCCTCCGCCGGGCCTCTGACGATCGGATAAAATGCGATATCAATGGCTTGTAGCCGTTAGTTGAGTTTCCAGGTTCCCCAGCCAACTCTTTCCAACGCATTGATATTATTGGACGATTCGGGCGAGCATTCCGGATCATCTGCTCAATCGACCGACTGATGCCCAGGACTGATCCCCATCGGGGGCCGTCCGAGCTTTCGGAAACATTGGGCAATGGCTCGATATCACGCAGTCCCGAACCTCTAAGGCTGCGATCACCGCTCCGGCAAGATGCCCGCATCCGTCAGGCTCTGAGAAGCTAGGGCGTTGCGTGATCAACCAGAACAAAGGGGATGCCCTCGGAGCAGTGCTCCACGCGCGCTGAGACCCCATACGCGCGGGTGATCACCGTCGGAGATATGACGCTTTCAGTGGGGCCGAAAGCAATCAACGAGCCTTCTGAAATCACCGCGAGCTGGTCGCAGGTCCGGATCGCAAGGTTGATATCGTGGATGGCGATCATTGCGATGGCGCCGGTCTTGCGCAGGATCTCTCTCACCGTGTTGATCACCGCGAGCTGCCATTTCAAGTCCAGAGCGCTGGTCGGCTCGTCAAGCAGCAAAAGCTCGGGAGTCCGAACGACCACCTGTGCAAGGCCCACCATCTGACGTTGCCCCCCTGACAGGCGGCTCATACGCTCAAGGGCAAGATGGTTGATACCGAGGCCCGCGAATGCGTTTTCGACAACCTGCTCTGCGGTTCGCGTATCCAATGCCCGTACTGCACGACAGGCAGCCATCACCGCTTCGTAAGCAACGAGAGGGCTGGCCGGTGGCAAGGATTGGGGCAGATAACCGATCATCTCGACACGCTTCCTGCTGTCGACGGTCTTGAGATCCACGCCGTTCAGCTCGACGCGGCCGGAACTGGCACCGAGGCCCGCAATAGCGCGCAAAAGCGTCGATTTGCCTGAGGCGTTGGGTCCGAGAAGGCCCAGCATTGATCCCGGTGCGACCGATGAAAGCGAAAGGTCTTCCACCACCGGCCGACGCTTGTAACCGGCTGACAAATTGCTGATCACAAGGCCTGTCATGCACGTCGCTCCTTGGCGATGAGCAGGGAGAGGAAAAATGGACCCCCCACGATTGAGGTGACGATCCCAAGCGGTATGATCATCCCTGGAATGATCATTTTGGACGCGATCGACGCCAGCGAGAGAATCAACGCTCCTGCGAGTGCGGCGCCCGGCAGAAAGAAGCGGTGGTCTTCCCCCAAAAGCAGTCGCGCAATATGCGGTCCTACCAAGCCAACGAACCCTATGGTCCCGACGAAACAGACGGCAACCGCCGCAAGAAGGCTGGCGCGCAACATCACCGTCAGCCGAAGCCGTTTCGTATCGATACCAAGGCTTTCAGCCTGCGCCTCGCCGGCGCGAAGTGCGGTCAGCTTCCAGACATCCCGCACCGACAGGGGGATGGCCACGATCAAAACGGCGACGACGGTTACAATCTTCGGCCAGGTTGACCGCCCCAGGCTGCCCATCCCCCAGAAAACGATCTGCTGAAGGGTGTCCGCATCCGCCAGAAACTGCAGAAGGGCCACAAGCGAGTTGATCGCGAAGACCAGGGCTATTCCGAACAGAACGACGCTGTCGGCCCCATTGGATTGCGTTTTCGCAAGCAGGTGGATCACGAGCGCGGCCATTGCAGCAAACAGGAAAGAGCTTGCCGGCAACAAGGCTTCTTGCGGAACCCAGGTCAGAGAAAAGCCCGTCACCAGGACCAATGCCGCCCCAAGGGTCGCCGCGGCGGACACGCCAAGCGTAAACGGGCTGGCGAGCGGATTGTTGAGAACCGTCTGCATTTCCGCACCCGCCAATCCAAGTGAGGCCCCGACGAGAACCGCCATCACCGCGTAGGGCAGCCGAACATCGAACAGGATATAGCGCACCGGACTCGGCAAGCCGGCAGGATCCAGCAGCCCTGCGATCACAGCGCCCGGTGACAAGGCGGCCGGCCCCGTGAACACATCGCAAACGAACGCGACACCCAACAAGAATAGAATAAGGCTGAGGATCAGAAATCTGTATCGGACGAAACTCGCATAGCCTTGCGAGAGTGAGCGACCGGCGGCAGCCATCGGAGGACGAAGTGTCAAGGGCGGGATCTCCTCAACATGCGGTCAGTTCCACGGCATGGTGGTGGCGTAGGTCTCAGCTATGTCGCTGAACTCAGCGATAGCCGAGAACGGCCGCGTGTCTGCCCGAAGTTCGCCGGCCTCACGGATCAGGGGATCCGGAGCAACCCTGTCAGAGACAGGATATTCGTAGCCCACGCTTGCATAAATCTGCTGGCCCTTGTCTCCGGCAAGGTACTCCAGGAAGGCGCCGGCCTCCTCGGCATGCGGAGCGTATGCCGCAACAGCAGCCCCCGTGATGTTGACAGGGGTCCGGCCGTTGTCGAACGTCGGCAAAATCGGCCGCACGCTATCGCCCCAGGCCTTCTGCTCCGGGCCACCGACACCAGCCCGCATTTCACCGTAATAGTAGGAATTGGAGACGCCGATCAACGCCTTGCCCTCTGCGATCGCCCGGGCGGCGTTCCTGTCGCCTCCCTTGCTCAACGGTCTGTTGGCCGCGATGCCTTCCAGCCAGACTTCGGTTTTCGCCCTCCCGTAATGTGCACGGTAGGCGGCAATCAAGGCCGTGTTGAACATGTGATCAGCCGACCGGATGAACATCTTGTCGCGCCAGCGGGGGTCAGCGAGGTCGTCATAGTCGAACTGCGTCACATCAAGCGACTTTTCCACGAAGCAAAGTCGGGCGCGCATGGATTGCGCGAACCAGCGGCCCTCAGGATCCCGCAAATGCGCCGGCACCAGTTTATCGAGCGTGGCGGATTGCACCGGTTGCGTAAGTTGGGCGTCCGCGAGTTTCAGAAGTCTGCGGTAGTCGAGCGTCAGCACAATATCAGCAGGACACCCCGCCCCTTCCTGTTGCAGGCGCGGGCTTGCATCAGACTTGATATCTTCGATCGCCACCTCTACCCCGCTTTCCTGATGGAAGCCGTCTGCAAGCAGCTGGGTGAATTCTCGGTGGCGTGTGGAGTAAATGGTAAGCTTGTGCCGTGTCATAGGAGCTTTTTATACTGAGGGATCGAGGGCAACGGTGTAGACGCCATCCTGCGGAAGCAGCGGGAAACGCTTTCGGAAGGCGGCCAGCGTCTTGGGCGCATCGAACGCATCTTTGATTCCCGGGTTGAGCCAGCCGGCCAAGGCTTCGAGTGCAACCAGATGCAACGGCGTTTCATTAAGACCGTGCCACAGAGCATAGGCGCGCTTGCTACGCACGGCGTTCAGTTCAGCAATGCCAGGATCCGAGACGACTCGAGTCAGGCTTTCACGCGCTTGCGTCTCGCTGACGTTCGCACCGATGGAGATCCCCCGCGAGGCGTCACCTTTCAGCCCACCAGTCGCGACATAGACATCCGGTTGGCGCGTCAGCATATATTCGAGATTGATCGGGCCGACCGCTCTTGGCAACACGTCCGCCGCAATGCTGTGGCCCCTCACCAAAGCCGCGAGATCGGCAAAGCTACCTCGCCCGATGCTCGCGCAGCATGGCATCACCCCTGCGTGACTGTGAAAGACAAGATCGGTGGAAGCAGCAGTCGGATCGCCGAGCGACCCGATGATCCGCTTCAGAGTCGTTCGATAGAATGAAACCGTGTCTTCGCCACGAGCCTCCTGTCCAAGCAACTGGCTGAGGATTCGAAGGCTCGGAACAGTGTCCTTCAGAGGATCCTGAGCAAAGTCTACGACAGCGACTTTAAGTCCCGCCTGAGTCAGCCGGCGGATGAATGACGTGTTTCCGTCGCTTTCGACCGGACCGGCATTGAAGCGGCTAATCAGCACAAGATCGGGCTGCAGCATGAGCAGCTTTTCGATCGCATAGTCGCTTCCCACTCTCCTGCCGATTACAGGCAGTGACTTGAGTGACGGAAACCGGCTGCTCCATGCCTCGGCTTCGTTTGGAAATGTCGTGTTCAGATCGTCGGCCCAGCCTGCAAGAAGTGCGATCGGGTCCGGATGGACCATCCCGATCATGCTGAGAAAGCGCCCTTGACCCAGCACAACGCGGGCGGCCGGCTTTGCAAGCCTGATCTCCCGGCCCAGAAGATCACGAACAACAATACCGGATTGCGCTCGGGCCAGAGCGGGAAGAGCCAGCGCGACCGAGCCTGCGACGAAACCACGGCGCGTTATTGCATTGATGCCACTCATATTCGCGCGCTCTCAGTCCCCTGCCAACAAACTTGACTGCCATAGTCATCTTTTCTATGGCTCCTACATCAAGCAAGGCTTGAGAGCAACTTGCTGAGACATTTTTCAGAATCGGGGTCGTCGTGCGTCATCGTCAGCTATTTTCCAGTGCATCCGTTTTCGCGTTGATCACGGGATTGAACATCACGTCCATCCCCTCAGAAACGCAGGCTGAGGAAAATGTGAAGATGCTTGCACCCATTATCGTGCAGGCTGAGGGCGCGGATGAGAGCACCTACGTCGCCAAGACGTCGCGCGCCGCGACCAAAACCGCGACTTCACTGCTCGAGACACCGCAGGCCATTTCAGTTGTCACGAAGACAGAGCTTGAGGCACGCAATGTGCAGTCAGTTGGGGAGGCCGTCCGCTACAACTCTGGCGTACTCGGCGACTATTGGGGTGGCGCCGACCTTCGATACGACAAGACATTGATCCGAGGATTTGATGCCGCTCAATATCTCAATGGGCTCAAGCTGAGCGAAGGCCACTTCGCGGGCCTGGGACGGCCGGAACCTTACGGCCTGCAGCGTGTCGAAGTGCTGAAGGGGCCGTCTTCGGTGCTGTACGGCCAAAACGCCCCGGGCGGCCTCGTAAACCTGGTCAGTAAGAAACCGACCGCGGAGACCATCCGCGAAATCAACGTCTCGCTTGGCAGTTCCGATCGTCGCCAAGGCTCGTTCGACTTCGGGGGAGCAATCGATGCGGAAGGCGAGTTCCAGTACCGCCTCGTCGGCCTGGCTCGCGACAGCGCCACGCAGACCGACTACGGCAAGAACAATCGCCAGTACATTGCGCCGTCCTTCAGCTGGGAACCCTCCTCCGACACAAAGTTCACGATACTCGGGAGCTATCTTCGTGAGGATCTCGGCAACCAAGTCAACGTGTTGCCGCCCATCGGGACACTTACTCACGCCCCCTTCGGACGAATACCCACCAGTTTCTACACGGGCGAACCGTCGTTCGACAAATTCATCCGCACGTCGAAGTCGATCGGGTACGAATTTCAACATCGCTTCGACGACGTCTGGACGTTCCGGCAGAACTTCCGCCATGACAGGCAGGATGCGGATTACCGCTACGTGAGTTATTCTGGCGCTCCCCTCGTGGGAACGACGATGCGGCGCAAACGGTCATTCGTCGATCAGAACGTCAGTTCGTTCGCTGTCGACAATCAGGCGGAGGCGGAGTTCTCGATAGGGCGAGTCGATCACGACGTCATGATCGGCCTAGATTACCGGTACATCGATTCCTCGTTCCGGTTCGGCACAGCGGCCGCATCCAGCCTGGACGTCGCAAACCCGGTATATGGCACCTCGGTCCAGGTACCGCCGACCACCCGCAGCGAACAGACCGACCAGCGTCAAACCGGCTTTTACATCCAAGACCAGATGCGGCTGGACAAATGGGCCTTCACGCTCAGCGGTCGTTACGACATGGTCGACAGCTCGACCTCGAACCGGTTGAAGAACACAGTCGTCGACCAGGATGATGAGAAATTCACATGGCGGGCCGGCTTGGTCTATCTCGCAGACAACGGATTGGCTCCATACGCCAGCTATTCGACCTCATTCGAGCCCACGCCCGGCAGTGATTTCGGCGGAACCGCGTTCGAGCCGACAACCGGCGAGCAATACGAAATCGGCGTCAAGTATCAGCCGATTGGATTCGACAGCTTCGTCACCTTGTCTGCCTATGACCTCACCCAGAAGAACGTGACGACGAGCGATCCCGATAATCCCGGCTTCGATGTCCAGACAGGCGAAACCAGAGTCCGGGGTATCGAGCTGGAAGGCGTGGCTGTTCTCAACGACAGCTTGAGCCTGAAAGCCAGCTACACGTACATGGACGGTAAGGTCACTGAAAGCAACGACTACGAGGGGAACGTCCCGGCCCAGATACCGCATCACGTCGCCAGCCTGTGGGTCGACTACGCTTTTGCGGACGGCCCTCTGGAGGGCTTGGGAATCGGCGCCGGTGTGCGTTACGTCGATGAGCGCTTCGGCGACATGGCCAACAAGATGGAGCTACCATCGATCACATTGGTCGATGCCACATTGCGTTATGATCTTGAAAAGCTTGCCCCCGAGCTCGAAGGCGTGAACTTCCGCGTCAATGCGAGCAACCTGTTTGACAAAACCTATGTTGGTCAGTGTGCCAGCACCAGATACTGCCAATACGGCGCACGACGCACCGTCACGGCTTCGATCGGATATAAATGGTAACAAGCTCTTTCCCCCCGGCTTGCGGCTGAGGTGAACCCGGAAAACCGAACAAGGTGCCAAGCCAACCAAGCCAATCCCGCTCCGGGGAAGAACGGGTCTTATGGGTAGGATTACCGGGAAGCTGTACTCAGCAGAGTTCAAGTCGACGGCAGCGCTTGAAGCGATCAATGGAGCCAGGCGCTGCCGGAACTTGCCGCCCAATACAAGATCCACATACGATGATTGCGCAATCGAAACAGCAGGTAATTGGCGGGGCAACTGTGTTTGTAACCCGATCCTGATGTGTGTCTGGTTTCGGATCATCGCGTCGATGATGACGAGGAGCTGGCGCGCGATGGAGATGAGGATCGTCTTCGGCGCCTTTCCCTTTAGCCTCATTCTGTCCCTCATTGCGGTGAGCGCTGGAACGCGATGCGATGCCGAGAGCGCGGCGATGTGGAGAGCCTCGCGTGCGTTTCGTCGTCCGCCCCAGATGCGTCGCGCCCCGCGCGATGTTCCGCTTTCCCTGGCATGAGGTGCGCGTCCGGCGAGAGAGACGATCCTGCGCATCTGGTCGCCGGATTGGTGGGACGACCGCACGGGCATGCTCGACAAGGTGGATGCGGCGTTGAATGCCCCGCTGGAGACCGGCCGCCGGGAAGCGGCCGAGCGCGAGGCCGTTGCGGTCTATCGAGACGACAGACGAGAGCACGGGGTGTTTCCTTTGGCGCGATGGCCAACGCACCGACGTTATCGACTACCGTCTACCGGCTAGCGAAGACGATATCCGCCCCGTCTCCGAAGTCGCACTCGCTGAACTTGCAGGCATCACCCGCGACAACCAAGAAGCGCTTCATGAGAACGACCCGGCTCTCATCACCGCCCGCCTGATCGGCCTCGACCGCCTCGCCGCCACCAGCCGCAGCAGAATCGAGGACGCGATAGAATACTGGAGGAAGGTGCAGACGGCAGGAGGTCCGAGAAGAGAAGAAGGACGCGGGACCGCATGATCTCAGTCCAGATTTGAGCCTGCTCGAAAACACCGCCAGCGATTGGCATCGAACTGTTGGTGATGCCCGGAACCAGGGCACCGATATGGACCTCCGCCGGGCCTCCGGCGATCGGATGAAATGCAATATCAAAGGCTTGTAGCCGTTGGTTGAGTTTCCAGGTTCCCCAGCCAACTCGTTCCAATGCATTGATATCATTGAGCAGCTCGGACACAGGTTCAGGAACCCGGCGTCACGGCAAGCATGGAACCTCCGTGCGTTCTGGCCCATTCAAAGAACGGCCTCGCCCAGAGCGCTGACTTGGAAGTCGGGTGTCAGTGCATCGAGACGCGCCGCAAGACCAGCTCCGGATGCGGGCGCATGATCAATCACGGCCCGGTATTGTGTCTGCGAATACAGCTTCTCGGCGAAGTCCCGATCATTGAAGCCTCCGTTCGACGCAGTATGAAACCACTTGATCAGCAAGACGTCGTTGAGGTCGAACGCGCCGGCAAGTCCTTTGCGGCAGAGATCGAACACGCTTTCATCAGCGGGATCATAAATCTTGTGAACCGCATGCTGGACAAGCGCAAGACACAGGCCGGACGGCGCGACCTCGAAGAGCCGGAGCGCGGCTTCTCCAATCTCAAGGATATCCGCGCGCCGGTCGCCCCCCGTTTCCAGAGCTCTCAGTCGCAGCGCCAACCTGACCAAGATGTCCCCGGGGGACGTATGCGCCGCCACCGGGGCAAGAGCCGCAGTGCGCGCCCGACGATCCGACACGCGCATCAGCATCCGGGCCTCTTCCAGCGCAGGGGCATCGTCCGCCCACTGCATTTCCGCAGCCCCCGCCGCAGCCATCTCCAGCGCCTGGGTATCGTCATCCCGGATCGCCAGAAGAAGCAGCTCGGTCATATAGACATTGCCGAGAAACGCGGGAAGCTCCGGCACCAGATCGCGCATGGCCTCATGGTGCCTCCTGGCGGCAGCGACGGTGCGGAGTGTCACTGCGCCGCCATGCGCCCCCTGGCGCACCATCGCCAGCCTGGCAAGTCCCTCCCCTCGGCGGCCCATGCGCAGATCAAGTCGCGCCAGATTGACCCAAGGCTGAAACGCGAATGCCGCATAGCCCTGCCCCAGCGCCGGAACCAATTGGCGCGCAACCCAATCGATCTGCCATCCGCACAGATCGGCGGCGCGATCCACCCGCCCGAAATGCAACTCGATCAGCGCAAGCTGGTTGAACAGTCGTGCCCACGCCTCAACGCTGGACCGGTCCGTTGGCGGCGCCTGTGGCCTGCTGCGAACCAACGCCTCGATCTGTATCGGAAGGGGCAACCGCACGGGTCTGTCGAGCGCGGTCAAAAGCTCGCGCGGTGCTTTGAGATAGATCTTCTCCATGATTGCCTGACACCTCGAAGACTGTTTTGAAATTCGGCGATAAGCGGTAAAGCGCCTGCAATTGGCGCCCATGACGACGGGGTTCGGCGCATGGAAAAATACCGACGCGCGTCTCGCAATCACGCCCAAGGCTTTGCTCTCTCCCCGGCCGCAACATGGATCATGCGAAGCCTCATGGCGAAAGCCCTCCCTGCGCCCCCAATAATTAATTTAAATAAATCAAGCCTTATGTCATGTATTTAAAACACCCTCCTCTACCTAATTATTTATCTGAACACATTTCAATGCAACTCAGTTGACGTTTAACTTATTTTTTGCGAAACTAATAAAGTTATCCTTATCAATTATTTTCATTAAGCTCTGGAGAAATCAAATGGCTAAACCGACGAAACCCAGCTCGAGATCCGTGACAATATCCGCCGCGGATATTGAGTTTGACGATTCCGGCCGCGCATTCATTGCAAATTCTGAGGCCATGGCGAGCTTGCGTGACTCTCTTTCGGCTGGCGCGGAGGCGATCAAGAACATCGGCTGTTGCAGCGCTGCGCTTGAAGGTGGGCAACGCATCGACCCGAAAGATCTCAACAGTCTCATGAGCGAAGCGATCAAGAACATCGGCTGCTGCAGCGCAGTCTGAGCTTCGATCTCTTGAACGATAAGCATTCCCGGCACTTCCCCGGGAATGCCCTACGGGCCACGGCATCATCCCAATAAATATCCAGTTTTCATAACGTATAGTCTGCATTTGCTTATTTTTTTATTGAGGTCCATTGTGAATGAATTATCGGATCAAGCCTATTGGGAAGCCGCATCCGAGGCTTTTTCAACAGACCGGCTGGAGTTGACACTTCTGCCAACAGAACAGTGCAATTTGCGTTGCGGCTATTGCTACGAAAAATTCGAACACGGCCGGATGCAGCTAGCAGTCGTGTCCGGGGTAAAATCCCTGATCGATCGGCGGGCGGAGGAACTCCGGCATCTGTCCATTGACTGGTTCGGCGGCGAACCGCTTCTGGCCTCCGATATCATGATTGAAATTGGCAGCCACGCCCAATCCGTCGCCGCGCAATCGGACATCTTGTATCTCGGCTCGGCGACGACAAACGGCATTCTTCTGGACGCCAAGAACGCCAGAGCCTTGACCGACGTCGGAATCCGGCGCTTCCACGTGAGCCTTGACGGGCCAAAGCAGAGCCATGACCTCACCCGAAAGGCGGCAGGTGGGCGCGGCACTTTCGACAAGCTCATGGGCAATCTGCGCGAGATCAAAGCCTCGGACATCGCCATCAAGATTGAATTGCGTGTGCATGTGACACCGGCCAATGTCGATGTCCTGCCCGACTTTGCGGACTTTCTGCGCCAGGAATTCCTGAACGACCCGCGATTCTCAGCGTATTTCTTTCCAATTGTCGATCTGGGCGGGCCGAACCAGGGCGATTTCGGTGTTCTGACCTATGAGCGCGCGCGCGTCATCGTTGATGAACTCACCGCGCGGCTTTGGGGGCGCGACCGGGTGCGCCCCAAGATCGAAGCCAAGACCTGCGACAGTTGCTATGTCTGCTACGCGGCCAAGGGCAATGCCTGGGTCATCCGCTCGACTGGTCAGATCGTGAAATGCACCGTCGGTCTGGATGATCCGCTCAATCACGTTGGCACGCTCCACGCGGATGGCTCCATGGAGATCATTCCACGCAAGTCCGATATCTGGCTGCGTGGTTGGCAGAGCAAACGGCAGATCGATTTGCATTGCCCCTATGAGAACATGCGTGAGGATGTCCAAAGTGGGCAAGTTGAAGCCCGAGCCTGAGACGGTCGCGACGCTGCGCCTGGCGGAAGGCGTCCGGATATCCGATGCGACCACGCAGGCGCGCCGACTGGTTACGCCAAGCGGCGAAATCTCGCTGCGTGGCGTAGATCCCGCACTGGCTTGTCTGCTGAACGTGTTGCCCACCGTGGACTGGTCGTCCTTGCCCCCTGAGCTGCAGATGGGATTGCAATCAATCGCGGATCTGGGCCTGATCGAGGTTGTGTTCGACGCCTCTCGGGACGGGCAGCCGTCCGTGATTGTGATCAGGCGGCCCTCGCTGGCGCGATTGCTGGGCCAGCCTGCCGCCCTCTCAAGCGGACCTGTCCTTGCCTGCGATGTTGCCCTGCTTCAAACCGGAGACGGGGCGATGCTGTTCTGCGGGCGGACGAAAACCACGGTCCACATTGACCAGGCACGGGTCGCGAGCTTGCCCCGCCCAATCGGCGACGACGCAACCGCCGAGCCCGACAGCCGGATTTTGCGGCTTTTCCAACGGCTCGGGTGGACCGCTGAAACATCGGACAACACCAGCGCACCAGAGCCGCAAGACGCGCTTCTCCATCTAGTGAGCTGCTATCACGATCCACACAAAGCCTATGGCAAGAAGCCCCGGCCGAACGGTCCGGCCCATCCCTTGCCGCCCCCCTGGACAAGCGCGCCGGCCACCTGTCTGCAAGCGCGCCGTCACCCGGTTCCCGATGTGCCGCTTGCGGAGATATTCGCCCAGCGCCGATCTTGTCGCCGATACCGCCGGGGCGGGATCGACATGGCCGCGCTATCCGCCCTGTGCAGCCTGGCCCTGAGCCGACGGCCTGGTCCCGACATTTCCTGCCCCTATCCAAGTGCTGGCGGGCTCGGGGAAACGGCCGTCTATCTTGCGTACTTTTCACAAGAAGATCCGCAACTGGCGCGGCTTGCGGCCCTTGACCAATCAGGCGATCACCTCTGGGCTTTCGACGATAGCGCGGCGGCTGCCCGCGATACGCTGAGCACATTCAATGCAATCGCCGCCGAACCTGACTTCCCTGCCCCTTGCGGACTGATCCTCGCGGCCGACTATGATCTGATGTCGCATTCTTATGCGGCAATTGCCTATACCAACATCCTGCGAAACGCAGGCGCCATTTACCAGACGGTGTCTCTGGCCGCCGAAGCTCTTGGCCTGGCAAGCTGTGCCGTCGGCGGCGCATGGGGACATCTGGAGACCAGCCTTCACCGCTGGCTGGATGGCCGCCTCATCGTCGGCGGCATGATCCTCGGGGCTCCGGCGTGAGCCACCAGCCCCCCACCTTCGCCCGCCTCTCGATTGGCAACACGGTCTTTCGGATCGAACCTGATGGCGCGGACCTGCTCGTCAGCCCGCCACTTGGCCCCGGATCACTGTGCGAGCAATGCTGGGTGTCGCGCCGACTTGCCACGCTGGAATTCCAGAGTGCGTCCACGGACATTTGCGCGCGCTGGACAGTTCCCAGCTACAGTTCGGCGCGCGCCATCGCGCGGATTTCGCCCCTTGCGCAATCTCCCGTGCAACGCTCTGCGCTTGCCCGCGTGTTGAGAAATATCAGGGCAGGACTGCAAACAAATGCGATGTCCGATCGGCCCGCCTTCATGCCTTTGGTCACCCGAATTGGCCCCGATGGCAGCACCGGCCAGGAGCCCGTCCTGCCCTTGGCGGATTGTGATTGCGGCCCGCCCGCCCCCTTACGCACCAGCGGCTTTGCGGCGATTGTCGGACGTGCGGCAGGCATCGTAAACGAGATTATCGCATTGCCCGCGCTGCCCGGAGAGCCCGATTATCCTGTTGTCCATGTCGCGCGGCTTGCCAACAGCCGACACGATCCAAATCGGCCGTTCTGGCAAGGCAGCAGCGGCAAGGGCGCGACCCAGGAGGCCGCGCTTTTATCGACCCTGGGCGAGGCGGTGGAGAACTACGCGCATGCGTGTCGCGATGAGGCTTGGGAAGCCCCCGCATCTCAAGTCGTCTGCAGAAACGAGCTGGTGGTGAAGCCGACGACATCGCATCGGATTGCAGGCCTGAACCACAGCAACGGCCTCGGGTGCGCGCGCGGCATTGAAGCGGCCGTGTTGCACGGCGTCGAGGAGCTCATCGAACGCCATCTCTTTTACGCCGCCTGGTATGGATGTTCACCGGCCGATGAGATCCACGATCTGCCGCCCGCGCTGGAAGGCATGGCTGAAGAGTTCCGCCGTCTCGGCCTTGCAACCAGGCTGATTGATCTGGGAAACCTCGGCAATGTCAATGCCGTGGCGGCGGTCTGCCACCCTGTCTACCCCTCTCCTGCCCGGCCGCAATTCTGCCTGGGGCTCGCCGGCAAGCAGACGGCTTGTTCTGCGGCGGAAAGTGCCTTTCTGGAGATGGCACAGATCTATCGCGGCCTGACCCACGCCCTTGCAAACCCGGCACTTGCCGCCCATGCCGAGGAGCTCGTCACCGGACGGGCAGAGATCGGCTCCCCCTTTGATCACGGCCTCCTCTTCTCGCGCATTCCGGCAACCCAGGTTCCCACGCCCTTCGGCCTCGGGCCACGGCGGCCGAAACGCGCGCTGCAAGAGGAAAACCCTCTGGCGGATCTGCGATATGTCAACATGACCCCGCGCGACCTGTGGCGTTTCTCGGACCTCGCGATCGCCCGTGCGGTGGCGCCGCGGTTGATCCCCTTTCATTTCGGGCTCAAGGGACTGGAAACCCCTCGCGCCTTCGCGCTTGATGTGGGGGTTGAGGACATTCATCCACTGTCTTGAAAAATCAGCGCCACGCGCCCCAATCGGAGCCACCTGCAATTGCAGAGGCGGCACAGGTCATGTCGTCCATGCGTTGAGACCGCCTGAGAAACGCCCGGAACAGAGTTGAAGATCCCAAGGCGGGCTCCCCACCCGCTTTGCCCGTCTTGCGCGGGCAGCCGAAGCTAGCTTTCCTCCGATTGGCTCTGGTTTTTCCGCAGTCCCGGCGCATAGAGGCCGGACACGTAGACCGCGCCGTTGCGGATCTCCAGTGGAACCGGGGTCAGCTTCTGCCCCATGCAAGGGCCCAGAACGCACCGCCCAGACGCGATCTCAAACAAGGCACCGTGCGCGCCACACATGATGTGCTTGCGCTCGGCGTCGAGAAACTCGTCCTTCTTCCAGGCCATGCGCCCATAATCATAATGGGGGCAAGCGTTTCGCCACCCATGGACAGAGCCGCCCAGGCGCACCACGAACATGGTGTCCTTCCCCTCGTCCAGCGGGTCGAAACCGCGGGACTTCCGCTCTTCCAACTCATCCAGCTTGCAAAGGGGATCGCAGATGTATCGCGGCTTCATATCCGGGCTCTGATTCCAGGGCGGCGGCCTACCTCTGGCGGCAAAGACAGGCGCTTGAAGTCGTCAGGCTTGCGGCGGCTCTCCATTCGGGAACCACAGCTTGACCGCTTCCAGCAGGAACATCTGGGACGTTTCTGCAGTCGCTTCCGCAATGCGGGGTTTCCAGGTCTCGTCGTGCTTATCCATGTCGGCGTCGTATTCCATGTGCACGCCCATGGGCGAGTTGAAATACCAGAACCAGTTTGAGCCGAAATTGTGCCGTCCCGGCCCCCAGAAGGTCTCATAGCCCTTCATCTGCAAACGATGCCCGGCGAGAACGAGTTCGGTCGGCCCTTTCATGTGAAAGGCGATATGCTCGATGCCCTGCATGAACGGCGGCGTTTGCAACATGAACAGGCAATGATGGTCGTCATTCGCCATCGGGCGCATGAAGGGACCGACATCGATAAACCGGTCTGTGACGACAAAACCGAGCCGGGCATAGAATGCTTCCATCTTCGCAGAGTCAGGCACGAAGAAAACGATATGGGACAAGGTCCGGGGTTTGGCCTCAACGGTCCGGTCCGCCCCAAGTTCGTTGGGGGCCCGCTGTGGCGCGGCGCAGGCGCTGTTCACCTTTTCCTGATCGACCTCGATCGCGCGGCGCGTGGTGACACGAAATGCGAGTTCGAAGCCGAGATCGTCCTGACACGTGATGGATCCGTCCGGATGACGCTCGACCTTCCTGTCGCTCGACAGGTTGTCGGCGATCTCGTCCACGGCGGCCTGGTCTGTGCAGCCCCAGACGGTCTGACGCAACTGGGTGGCGGTCGGAAGCGCGGGAGGCAGAGCCGGGTCATCGGACTGACGAAGGGTCATCGCCGTGCCATCAAGTGCTTCGAAACGAAAAGCTCCGTCTCCGAGGTCGACTTCAGTCAATCCGTAGTCGGTCAGAAACTGACGGCTGGCATCCATATTCTGAACACCAAAAACCATTTCATCGGGTCCAATGATTCTCATTTCCGGCTCCTCCCAAAACATGGATCCGCAAGTGCGCGTGGTGGGCAGAGTTAGGCGAAACGCCGTATCGCGCGAAAATGAAATGGGTCGATACCTTCTATGGAAAACTTTCATATCTCAGCTAAATCGCATGAATCCCGGCGATATTTGGGTCCGTCGCGTCGCTAAAAAACTGATCTGCCTGAACTATTCTTGCGATCGATATTTGCAGAGGTCATCATCCGCTGAATTGATGCCACATGTGAGGGAGGACGCATTGCGCTTCAAGAGATTGGACTTGAATCTTCTGGTCGCCCTCGACCAGCTGCTGACGCTGAGATCCACGACATTGGCCGGTCAGCGGATGAACCTGACCCAGTCGGCTATGTCATCTGCCCTGCGCCGCATGCGCGACTATTTCGAGGACCCACTGCTCATCCAGGTTGGGCGACAGATGCAGCTCACCCCGCGCGCAGAAGCCTTGCGGCGTCCCATCCGGGACATTCTGGTTCAAATCGATTCCGTGATCGCCCAAAGCGTGGAATTCGATGCCGCTGCGTCCGACCGCGAATTTCGGATTATCCTGTCCGACTATGCCCTCAACGTGCTGGCGCCCCATGTTCTGGCGCTTGCCCAGGAAGAAGGCGCGAGCGTGAAGTTCCGCTTTCTGCCGCAGGTTACAGAGCCAAGCAGCGTCATCGAGAAAGGGGATGCGGATCTGGTGATCGCGCCCTCCCTGCTGCTCACGGACAACCACCCCAGTGAGCCGCTGTATCGGGATGTATTCGTTGCCATCACCTGGGCTGGCGCGCAGATGTACAATGAACCCCTCACCCTGGAGCGTTATCTTGCGGCCAATCACATCGTGATGACGCCGCTGGAAAACATGAAATCGGTCCAGGACAGTTTCATGGCTCAAAACGGCATGGAACGAAACATCGGAGCCACCTGCTTCAGCTTCGCCGCTCTCGGCCCGCTGGTGGTGGGAACCGATTTCATCGCCACGGTTCATGGTCAGCTCGCGGCGCTGCTTGTGAAGGGCGGAGAGATCAAGGTGCATTCGCTCCCCTTCGAGTCCCCCTCCATTGTCGAGAACCTGCAGTGGCAAGCCCATATGACCAATGATCCCGGCATCCTGTGGCTGAGGGACCTGCTTCGCCGCGCCGCGTGTCGCTTGATGAATGGGGATCCAGACATCGACGAAATCGATGCCTTGGATGAAAACAAATAATTTTCGCAGATCCAACAGCCTGCTTATCACTGCCCCGACAAGGACCCCATGAACCTTTAAGGGAGGACTAGCCATGGCGCTCTTCAACTATTTCCCGAATTATGTCTGGAACCTGTCTGTCGCCATCGCTCTGGAGAGTGGCGCGCAGATTGGCGAAATCATGGACATGTGCCAGCCGCTTCTGGAGCGCGCGGAGGGGGGCGAGGACGCCGGCACGGCAGACTTCATGCAATCCTGGATCAAGGAAGCCGACAAGCTGGCGGGGCTGGCGAAAGAGGATGAAGAGGCCGGGCATCTCTTTTCCGCCGCCGACAAGCAGAAGCGGGCTGCCCTCTACTACCTGGTCGGAGAGCGCATGCAGGGTCACGGTCACCCGGGCCGGGCCGAAACCTATCGCAAGGGCGTCGACGCCTTCATGTCGTCGATCGAGAACGCGAAGGAGAACTGTGAGCGCGTCGAATTCCCCTATCAGGGCAAGACCCTGTCGGGCTATTTCACGCGCGCCGAAGGCGTCACGGGCCCCGCCCCTTGCGTCCTTTATCTGAACGGACTCGATAGCAACAAGGAGATGCTCTACTGGTCGCAGCTCCCCCACGAGCTTGCCCGCCGCGGCATCTCATGTCTCTGTCTGGATCAGCCGGGAACCGGCGAGAGCCTCCGCCTGAACGGCTTCCCGGCGGATCCGATTTCGGAAAACTGGGGAACGCCTGCCTACGAGTATCTGGCATCCCGCGACGACGTCGATGCGGAGCGTATCGGCATCACGGGCATTTCGCTGGGCGGCTACTATGCGCCGCGCGTCTGCGCCAACGAGCCCCGCTTTGCCTCAGGCGCCTGCTGGGGCGCCAATCACAATTGGGCCGAGGTTCAGCACAAACGGCTGAAGCGAGAAGGTGAGAACCCGGTTCCGCACTACTGGAACCACGTCCAGTGGGTCTTCGGCGCGGATGACATGGAGAGCTTCTTCAAGAAGGCGGACCTGATGTGCCTCGACGGTGAAATGGAGAAGATCCGTGTCCCGTTCCTTGTCACCCATGGCATCGGAGACCGGCAGATTTCCGTCGACTACGCTCACACGGCCTATGACCAGCTGATCAATTCCCCGAAACGCGCCCTGAAGCTCTTTACGGAGCGAGAAGGCGGCGTTGAACATGTTGGCGCGGACAACATGTCTTTCGGCCGTCACTACATCGCCGACTGGTTCGCCGACACACTGGGCGGCCACGCCAAGCCCTGAGCGTTTGACACACGCGAACTGAAACGCATTCGGCCGCTCGCGATGTTCCCCATCGCGAGCGGCCGTTTTCATATCAAGGCCAGGGCGCTGTCGTTGCGCTCAAGGTCCTCAGGGCTATCAACGCGTCTGCAACCCGATCTTGTGGAGGAAGTCCGCGGCATTCTTCCTGCTCTGCGCGGTTGAGGCGGTGCGAATGTCACCGCTCCTCTCATCGCCGGGCACCGGCGACGCCAGATGAAGAACAGCCCACTCTCTCTTTTGGATCTGTCGGCTGAGATCTTCCGCCTCTTCGCTTTCGCTCACTCTGAGGAGCGGCTTGAGCGCAGGAAGGGCTGCAAGCCATTCGGCTTCCAATGCCTGCCGCGCAACGGGATCGTCTTCGCTCACATCCAGGACAAGACCGCAAGAGCCCAGGTCTTCGATCTCGTAAGTGTCGGAAATCAACCCCAGCGCTTCGTCACAGGCATCGCTTGTCAGTGCGCCTGCCTCGAACCTTTCGGCAAGCCGACGGGCCACTGCAAAGATCATCCGGTCCGCATCTGCCTGCTTCCGGCACAGCACCCGGACCCTGTTTCCAGACAGGACCAGGGCCTCAAGCACCATCTCAGCTTGCGGCCCGCACCCGATGAGGCCGGCGGGCCCTTGCCATGCGCACGCGTCTGGGCTCAGGGTCTGTGGATCTGTTTCGGTCTGCATTTCCATCCATTCCTCCACTCAAGCGAAACGGATCGGCGGGACTTCTCCGCGCCGATCCGCAAGCAAGAGACTGGCGGGCCCATGGAAGGCCCGCCTTCTGGTTCGTTTGCCTCACTCGGCCAAGGCCGGGACCGGCGTCCGGCGACGCAAGCTCAGGAAGGTGAGGCTGGCTGAGATGCCGATGACAGCCGCGGCAATCGCCAGAACCTCAAACCCGAATGCCTGCCCCAGCACGCCGCCCAGGAACGGCCCCATTGCAGCGCCGACCATCAGCATCGCCGGCGTACCGGCCACGGCGCGACCGCTCGGGTCTTCCTTGGACAGGAAGCCGAATGCGAAGGTGTGCGTGAGAATGAGAACGCCCGTGTAGAGCACGGCCGCCCCCGCCCAGACGGGGAAGCCGGTGGCATTGGTGATGAGACCGCCGATGGCCAATTGGGCCAGAGGACCGGCAACCATCACGTTTTCCGCTCGGATGCGCTTTTCCAGAACCGCCGCAAGCGGGGCGATGACAAGGAAGTTCAAGAACCCCATGACAACGAACACGATCGCCAGCTGACCATCGGCAAACCCGCGCTCCCGGCCGATCACGTCGAGAAAGCTGAAGATCATGGCGTTGTTGAAGGTCATCAGACAGATGCCGAAAATCGCACGCCACAGGATCGGAGGGAATTTGCCCACATGATGCGGATGCTGTTTGGTCATGCGCGCATCGGCCGGATAGGCCATGTAGATCGCAAGGCCGGCAATCCCCATCGCCGCGGCGATGACAAGGAACACCACCTGTCCGCCATAAGCGGAAACGCTCACCGGCAGCCCCCCGAGGACGACCGCGGCAAAGGCACCCAGAGCAATGCCGGAGATCGCGTAAAGCCGATGCGGGTTCTTGCTGCGGCCGAAAGCGCCGTGAACGAAACTCAGGCCGATACCCGTCGCGACACCGGCCACCACATGCAGCGCGGCGAGGGTCACCGCCCCCGGCCCGCGCGCACAGATGGCGAAGGCGACGGCGGAAACGATGAAGCCGCTTCCGGCCACCAGACGACGCGGCAATCGGTTGAACAACGGCGCGATCGTTGCGCTTGCAACCACGGCACCGAGAAGAAAACCGGTCACCAATCCGCCCGCCTCCTGGGCGGAAAACCCGAACTTGTTGATCAGCGCCCCGATCCAGACAGGCAGGACCACCAGATCGACCATGCCTGCGCAATGCGCCACCAGCAAACCGGCAATGCTCAATGCCGAAAACTCACCCTTGTTCATGTCCCCTCCCAGAGATCGTGTTTTCAGTTTCCCAATCAGATTGCTTCGGCAAGGGCTCCCATCGATGTCTGCATGATGCGGCTGTGTTCGGCCCGATCTCCGCCCGACGTCTCGATGTCACACAGACGCCGCGAATTGTTGACGATCATCTCGCAGCGCCCGAAGCGACGGTTCTCGTAGGCTTCAAGGCCAGCCGCCAGATCTTTTGCCGCGCTCAGCTCTTCGGCCAGGACAACGGCATCCTCCATCGCGGCGCAGGCCCCCGCCGCCAGGTGCGGAGTGGTCGCATGCACCGCATCGCCGATGAGAACGCAGCGTTGCCGGGACCAGGGTTTTGGCAACAGCAAGGCAAACAACGGGCGGTAAAGCACCTGGCTGTCTTCGGTCAGACTGTCCGCAATCCGGTTGAGCAAGGCGGAAGGAAACCGCTTCAGCAAGGCCCGCAGGTACTCCACGAACCCGGTCGGATCCAGATGTTCGAGGGTCGGGCGAGGCTCGGTGAGGAAGATGTATCCCTTGGTGGGCGAGACGAAATTGATGCCGACCTTGAGATCCTCAAATGCCCACATGCCCGGCCGCTCCAGCTCCTGCGGCCAGTCGACGACGGCACGCCAGACCCCCTGCCCGACATAGGCAGGTGCGTCCGCCTCCGGCCAGAGCGCAGACCGCAACGCGGAATTCACCCCGTCGGCCCCGATGATCAGGTCATAGAACCCACTGGTGCCATCACTGAACTCCACCTGGGCGCCGCCTTCGACCGGGGTGACCTTGGTGAAGGTCACCCCGAGACGGACATTGGTCGCCGTTTCGCGAACCCGCTGACGCAGGATGTTCGCAAGGACGGGGCGCATTACCCCGCCATTGCCGAAGGCCACGTCACCGACCACAGGGGTTGGCAGGGTGAACAGGGTCTCATCCGAAACGGGATGGATGATGTCAAAGCCGTTGGCACCGCCCCCGCTTTCGAGGAACTCGTCATAGATGCCAATCTGACGGAAAACGCGGAGTGTGGCCCCATGCAGGCTGATGCCCGCCCCATCGGTTCGCCAATGCGGATCGGTCTCGACCAGGTCGACCTGGATACCAGCCCGATCCAGCTCGATGGCAGCGGTCATCCCGGAAAACCCGCCACCGACCACGAGCACTTTCTCGACACAAGGTGTCATTGCTTCTCTCTGTCCTTCCAATTTGAAACTCAGGCACGCCGTGCAGGTCGGCTCACACCGATCAGAAGTTGATCGTGGTCGAGGCCACGATGGACTGCTGCTGGCGCTTGCCGCTGAGCCCCTGGTGAAGGGTGTAGCTGAGGTCGAGACGCTGACCGTGGGAGGTTATTCCCAAGCCCGCCGAAATGACGCCGTAAACCGGTTCATCGATGTAGGTGTCGAGGCTGTTCGTGTATTCCAGATCGAGGCCGGCAGAGAGCTTGGGCAGGAACTGGAGATCGGGCGTCGGCATCATCGCCCGCTCGACGCCGATACGGGCGAAGACCATGCCGTAGTCTTCCGCGTCCCCATTCGGACCGGACACGGTGGCCCCCAATGTATTGACGACCTCTTCAATGGAATTGTGCTGGTAGGTCACACCGAGGACCGGCCGCCCGATCCAGCCTTGCGGGACAAGACTGATATCATCGTGCGTATAGCTGCCAACCAGCTGCCCTTCGAAGTAGAACTGGTCATCGCCCTGATCATTCTGCTCGAACTCAAGCTGAACGCCTGGCGCGACGCCCAATTCGTAATCCAGGTTCTGAGTACCGGTCTGCCACTCCGCCTTGGCCATGGCGGCCCATGGACCTGCGAAATCCTGCGCATAGAGCGCCTGAAAACCGAAGCCCTCGCGCGCGGTCACGACCTTCCCCCGGAAGGCGGCCGCATTATCAATCGTCTCGATGCGCGAGTTGTCATAGACCACGCCGACCCCGAACAGAAGGTCCGGACGCGGTGCATGCAGGAATTGCAGCATCACCCGGCCGACGCGCGCTTCATTGTCGAGGGCATTGGCACCAATGCCGTCCCCGGCCGTCAGAGCGCCCCCGAGGCGAACGAAATTGGCGCCTTTCCAGCTGGGCAGTTCAGCCACCAGCGATATTGGCAAGACATAGGCGAGGTCAGCGTCCTCATAGTCCGGCACCGGGGCGCCACCAAGGGCATTGCCATTGCCGACGGTCGCGCGGGCACTTCCGCGCCGCGCCTGCTGCAGACCGAAGGTCGATTCGGAAAAAAGAGCCTCAATGAGGCCTGCCTTTCCGAGAGTTGCCATGGTCATCATGCCCGGGGAAGGCCGAAACCCCTGCCCTGGCGCTGCACCATGCTTCGCTTCATCAGCCCATGCGGTCCCCGCCGCCGCCAGGGCAAGTGTTACCGTTAGCGCGGATGCACTTATTTTCTTCTTCAAAGTCAGTCCTCCCAACGTCCGCAGGGCGTTCCTCCAACGCGTCTGCAAACACCCCTCACTGATACCAGTGTTAAATATTTCCGGACGATAGGTGCGGAGCCGGCTTGGTGAAAAACGCAATCGATCAATGCGTGGTATTGATGAAATTGAGAGTACCGCGGGACCAGCTATCTATCCCGCTCATGCCTGGCATAAGCCTTTCTCATTGGTCGCCGTTTTTGCGCTTGCTTAATCTGCCGCCCACAGATGGAAACAAGCCATTGGGAGGCCACGTGAAAAAGATAATTGACCTGTCGGTCACGCTCTCTGCCGGCATCAAGTCGGACCCGCCCGGACTGGAACCGAAAATCACCTATCAGGACCACGATGAAGGTGCGCGGGAGATGGCCGCGATGTTCGGCATTTCCGTGGAGAAGCAGTTGGAGGGCAAGGGGGCGGCCGCCGAAAAACTGGAATTGACGACCCATAACGGCACCCATATGGATGCTCCCTGGCATTATCACCCGACCATGAACAACGGCGAACCGGCGATCACGATCGATCAGGTGCCGCTGGAATGGTGCATGGGCGCCGGCGTCAAACTCGATTTCCGCAAGCTTGCCGATGGGTACATGGTCACGGCCCAGGACATCGAAGCCGAGCTTGCCCGCATCGGTCATACGCTGCGTCCGGGTGACATTGTCCTGGTCAACACGCGCGCTGGAGAGCGCTATGGCGAGGACGACTATTTGGCAGCCGGATGCGGCATGGGCCGGGAAGCAACGCTCTATCTGACGGAACGCGGCGTGCGTGTTGTGGGAACCGACGCCTGGAGCTGGGACCCGCCTTTGCTGGCCGTCATGGAAACCATCCGCCAGACCGGGGACTACAGTCAGTTCTGGGCCGGTCACAAGGCCGGCGCGGAGACGTGTTATTGCCACATGGAAAAGCTCGCAAACCTCCACCTGCTTCCCGACACCGGCTTCGAGGTCATTGCCTTGCCGGTGAAGGTCGCCGCCGGTTCAGCCGGTTGGTGTCGCGCGATCGCGCTGCTGGAGGAGTAGGTCATGCGTTTTGCTACGCTTAAGGACACCCGGCCCGACGGGCGTCTTCATCTGGTGTCGCGCGACAATACCCGATGCGCTCCGACGCAGGGCGTGGAGACGATGCAGGCGCTGCTTGAAAACTGGGACGTCCACAGCGCGGATCTTCAGGAGCAAAGCCACAAGCTGAACTCCGGCCCCGTGGCCGGAGAGAAGCCGTTTCTCTGCGCCGAGGCTCTGGCCCCTCTGCCGCGCGCCTGGCAATGGCTGGATGGATCTGCGTTTGCAAGCCATGGCGCCCTGATGGAAAAAGCCTTCAAGCACAAGGCGGCCAATCCTTCGGGCCTGCCCCTGATGTATCAGGGCATCTCCGACAGGTTCCTGTCCCCGCAAGAGGATGCGGTCTTCCCAAGCGAAGCCGATGACATCGATTTCGAAGGCGAATTCGGGATTGTGACGGATCGCGTTCCAGCCGGGACGTCCGCCGAGGCCGCCCTGCCCCATATCCGGCTTCTTGTTCAGATCAATGACTGGTCGCTTCGGCGCCTGGCGCCAATTGAAATCGCAACAGGCTTCGGCTTCATCCAGTGCAAGCCCCGCTCGTCCATGGCTCCGGTGGCGGTGACGCCGGATGAGCTCGGCTCTGCCTGGGCCGATGGCCGCATCCACCTGCCGCTTGCAGTGGAATTGAATGGCCAGCATTTCGGGCATCCGAATGGCGGCTCCATGTCGGTTGGATTTCATGACCTCGTGGCTCATGCCGCCTATTCGCGCGACCTGGTGGCCGGCACGGTCATCGGCTCAGGCACGGTATCCAACGATGAATGGGCCGAGGTTGGCAGCACCTGCATGACCGAACGGCGCATGACGGAAATGATCCTGGAAGGCGCTCCGCAAACCCCGTTCCTGCGATTTGGCGACAGGGTTCGCATGGAGGCGCGCTTGCCGGATGCGCCCCTCTTCGGGGCAATCGACCAGATTGTGGCGACCCTGCCTTCCGACTGACCAACCAACGGTCGGCGCATGGCACATGACTTGAGAATGCCTCCGGCGTGTTTGAACGCGCCGGAGGCCCGAGGCCTGAAACCTGAGACCCGAGGCCTGAACCCAGACCGAGACCGTCCCCAGGCCCGGCCCGTTCAGGATCATGCAAGCCGATCAGGGACCGCACTTCACGCCTTCGGCTGAACCGACACACTGCGCGCCCGCGGCGCCTCGTGAAGGCAGACGATTTCGGCCAACGGACCGGAGGCGGCAAGGCGGGGATAGATCTCGCGCACCAGCGGATCATGGCCCGGCACGACGTGATCGGGGCTGTCGGCCAGCGTCATGACGCGCTTCCAGCTTTCTGCCATCGCGAAGACATCGGCGACAATGGGAAACGGGCTCTGGCGTTCCAGATTTGCGTAATAGTGCGAGGCATCCGAGGCCAGCACCACATGCCCGCGCGCCGTTTCAACGCTCACGCATTGCAGCCCCATGCTGTGACCGGGAACCAGATGAACCGAGATGCCGGGGAAAAGCTCTGCGTCACCGTCGATGAAATTCACCCGCCCGCCATAGACGCGCCGCACCATCTCCACGACATCTTCCACCTCGAACGGGGCCCGTAGAACCGGGTGGCACATGCAGCGACCGGTGGCAAATCCCATCTCCCGGTCCTGAAGGTGGAAAGTCGCGTTCGGAAAGGCCGCGAGATTGCCCGCATGGTCATAGTGCAGATGGGTGATGATGACATCGGTGATCGTCTCGGCCGCGATCCCCATATCCGCCAGAAGGTCAACCGGGTGACGCACCATCTCCCGGTCGCGGCGGTCGGCTGCGGGCTGATCGAAACCGGTGTCGACAAGCACGACCCGGGACCCATCGCGGATGAGCCAGATGTAGTAGTCCATCGGCATTGCATCATGCGGATCCATCCCGGACGGCGGCGCGATGAAATTCTCCGCCACCTCCCGCATGTTGTAGCCATAGCGCAGGCCATAGACTTCGTAATTCATGATCCCCCCATTTCAGAAACAGGAGCCCCCGAGACAATCGGCGGTGCGCCCCTGCGACAGCTCAATCCTCGTCGCTGTCTCCGATTGTCGGATAACGCCCGGACATGGCCCGGGTCAGATCCTGCGCCGCGGCGATCAGACGAGGCCGCATCCAGGCGATGTCCGCCTCGGTGAACCGTTCGCGCGGGCCCGACAGCGACAACGCGCCCAAAAGCCGTTTGCCCCCCGAAAAGACAGGCGCCGCGACCCCCGCGCAGAGCTTGTCCCGCTCGCCCAGCGATATGGCGAAACAGTCGCGGCGAATCTCATCCATTTCGCGCCCGGGCTCCTCGTCGGGGCCGAAGGCAAGAAGCACCTTGCCCGCCGCCCCGCGGCGCACCGGCATGCGGTCACCGGCATGGACCCGATCGAGCGTTGAATGGTTCGAATCGACGCGGAAAAGGCAGAGCCGCTCCTCGTGTGTCTGGCGGATATGGAACGAGGGGCTCTCCGTCCCCTGCGCCACCAGCCTTTCGAGGATGGGCATGACCTGATGCCGGAGAGGGTTGGCCCGTTCATAGGCCAGCCCGAGTTGCATCACCGCCGGACCGAGAGCGTATTTCGTCTCGTCGATCCGCATGACATAGCCGCCGTCCTGCAACGATTCCAGAAGCCGCAGGATCGTGCTCTTGTAAAGACCAGTCGTGCGGGACAGGTCCGACAGTGTCGGCGGGATCGTCGCCGCTTCCAGCGCTGACAGGATCGCCAGCGCCCGATCAACGGCGGCCACGCCGCGCGATGAACGGTCTGCGGCACTCTCAGTCCCGCTCTCCCGAGAATGGCTGGCCTGCTCTGTCATGCGTCCGGTATGTCCCTCATGCTGTGTGCGCTGAGCGCGCGTTCGACATCTTGTGGCACGAAGCCCCGCCCCCCGCAACGCGAGCGGACGCCGCCTCTCCACTCCCCCAGTCAGAGCCCCCAGTAAAGGCTCTTCGCCTGCTGATAGGACCGCATTCCCTGCAACCCCTTCTCCCGCCCTGAACCGGACAGCTTGAAGCCGCCGAAAGGAGCCGCGATGGAGAGCTGCTTGTAGGTATTGATCCAGACCGTCCCGGCCTCCAGCGCCCGTGCAACGCGCCAGGCCCGGCGGTAGTCGGCAGTCCAGATCCCTGCGGCAAGGCCAAAGGCACTGTCATTCGCATCGGCAATCAGCCCCGCCTCGTCCTCAAAGCGCATCAGGCAAAGGACGGGACCGAAGATCTCTTCCTGCGCGACGGTCGCCCGGTTGGACACACCGCCGATGATCGTCGGCAGATAATAGGCCCCGGCGTCGTAGCTCGCGCCTTCAGGGCGACGCCCGCCGGTAATGATGTGGCCGCCTTCGGCAAGCCCCTTGGCAACATAGCCTTCCACCCGTTCGCGATGCGCGAATGAGGCGATCGGGCCCAGCGTGCTCTGCGGATCGGAGGGCGGACCGACGCGCATCGCCTCCGCCTCTGCCACCAGCAGCGCGGTGAATTCCTCCGCCACCGACCCTTCGACGAAAAGCCGCGAACCGGCGACGCAGGACTGCCCGGTGCCGCCGAAGATGCCCGAGGCGACCGCCTTCGCCGCAGCCTTCAGGTCGGCGTCGGCAAACACGATATGCGGCGACTTGCCCCCCAGTTCCAGGATCAGCGGCAACAATCGGTCCGCCGCTTTGCGGGCGATCGACTGTCCGGCCTCCGTGCCACCGGTAAAGCTGATGAGGTCAACGCCTGGATCACCGGTCAACGCGACGGCGGTTTCCACCCCACCCGTCACGACGGAGACCAGCCCCTCCGGCAAGCCCGCATCCATAAGGCAACGCGCCAGAGCCAGCGTGACGAACGTGGTCGTCTCGGCCGCTTTCAGCACCACCGCGTTGCCAGCGGCAAGTGCTGGCCCCAATTTCTGCGCGCCCATGGTCAGCGGTGAATTCCACGGCGTCAGCGCCGCGACAACGCCATAGGGCTCGTAGACCGTCATGTTGAAATAGGCCCCGCGCGATGGCGGCACCTGTTCCTCGCTGCATTCGCAAACGGCGGCGTAGTAACGCAGGATACCGGCAGCCGAGAGCGCCTGGGCGCGGCTTTCCGTCCGGGTCTTGCCGTTCTCCAGCATCTGCAGTTCCGCAAGGTGATCGACCTGGCGCTCAACCTCGTCTGCGGCGCGGCCCAGCACTCGGGCGCGCTGGTGGGGTTGAAGCCCGGCCCATCCGCTGTCTGCGAGCGCCCGGCGTGCAGCGGCCACCGCCTCACTCACCTGCGCGGGAGAGGAGGCGTGGACCGTGCCGATCGGGCTGCCATCGGCAGGGTTTGTCACCGTGATCTCGGCCCCGTCGCCCTGGACGGGGCGGCCGCCGATCAACAGCGGCTCGGCGCTGCCCGGGACTGGCATTTCGGCGCTCGCGGCAAGAAGGGGCATGTGGTTTCCTTTCTAGAAGCCAAGATAGGCGGCACGGATCTCGGGGCTTTCGAGCAGGGCACGCCCCTCGCCTTCCAGGGTCACCCGACCGGTTTCCAGGACGACGCCGCGATCAGCGAGCGCCAGCGCCATATGGGCGTTCTGTTCGACCAGAAGGACCGTGATCCCCTGTTCGCGATTGATTTCGGTGATGATGCGGCCCAGTTCGGCCACGATGATCGGTGCGATCCCCAGCGAGGGCTCGTCCAGCAGCAGCACCTTCGGCCCGGCCATCATCGCCCGCCCGATCGCCGCCATCTGCTGTTCGCCCCCCGAGAGCAGGCCAGCCATCTGGCGGCGACGCTCGCAGAGCCGGGGGAAGTAGTTGTAAACCTGCTCAAGCCCCGCCTTGCGCTGGGCGGCGGAGCCGACCGTGAAGGCGCCCATCAGCAGGTTCTCCTCCACGCTGAGGCGGGAGAACATGCGCCGCCCCTCAGGCGAGAGGGCAACGCCGTTGGCAAGGGCCGAACTGGGATGCGGCGCAACCTCCGCCCCATCGATCGTGATGGAACCGCCGGACGGCGCGACCATGCCGCAGATCGCCTTCAGCACCGTGCTTTTGCCGGCGCCATTCGACCCGACCAATGCCGCGATCTGACCTGCGGCCACATCGAAGCTGACGCCATAGAGCGCCTGAACGGGCCCATAGTGCACGGCCAGGTCGCGGACTTTCAATTCACTGGACATGCTCGCCTCCCGCCGCACCATCGATAACTGAATCCGCACCCAGGTAAGCCTCGATCACCTTCGGATTCTCGCGCACCTCGGCTGGTGTGCCTTCGGCGATCTTCTCGCCGTGGTCGAGCACGACGATATGGTCGCAAAGCCGCATGATGAGCCGCATGTGATGTTCGACGATCAGCACCGAGAGCCCGAAACGTTCCTTGATGGTGACGAGAATGTCGGCGAAACGGTCGACCTCCTCAGGGTTCAACCCGGCCGCCGGTTCATCGAGCAGCAGAAGACGCGGCTGCGCGGCAAGGCCGATGGCAACGCCCAATCGCTTTTGATGACCGTAAGGCAAGGTGCCAGCCAACCGATCAGCATGCGGGGTCAGCGCCAGCGCGTCCATCACATCGTCTACGGTGCGCCGCGCCGCGGCTTCTGCCTCGCGGGCGCGCGGCCCGCCAAAGAGCGCCGCCACCGGCCCGCATCTGTGTCGCACGAGAGCCGAACGCAGGATGTTCTCCCGTACCGTGGCATCGGGAAAGTTGGTCGCCGACTGGAACGTCCGCGCCAACCCTTTGGCGACCACCTCGTGGGGACGCAGCCCCGTAAGGTCTGCGCCTTCGAAGGTGATGCGGCCGGAGGTCGATTGCAGGGTGCCGGTGATGCAGTTGAAGCAGGTGGTCTTGCCCGCACCATTCGGCCCGATCAGCCCGGTGATACGGCCCGTTCCGGCGGAGAACGTAATGCCGTTGAGGGCGGCCAGCCCGCCGAACCGCTTGCCCAACCCTTCGACCTGAAGAAGCGTGTTAGTCATGTCTGGTCCCCTTTTCCGGTCCGCAACCTGTCTGACAAGGACATCAGCCCGCGCGGCAGGAACCTGAGCACGACGATCAGGATCACACCGTATGCGATGTGCTGATACTGCTCGATCCCACGCAGGAATTCGGGCAGCGGGGTGAGGAACAGCGCGCCCAGCAACGCCCCGAAAAGGGCAAGCCTGCCGCCGACGACCAGCATGATCACGTAGGACACAGACAGCTGGAAGGCGAAGGTCTCGGGCGAGATGAAGCCAATGTAGTGGGCCATGATGGCGCCCGCGAAGCCGGCAATCGCCGAACCGATCGTGAAGGCGATGCTCTGGACCCGAGCGGTCGGCACACCCGCCGATTCCGCAAGCACCAGGTTCTCCTCGACCGAGGCGAAGGCGCGCCCCATGGGTCCGCGACGCAGGAGCCACATCAAGGCCATGACGACCGCAAGACAGCCCAACGCGAAGATGTAGACGCTTTGCTTGCTCTCCAGCGCCATCCCGAAGAGAGAGATCGGCGGGATATTGGCAAGTCCGCTCGACCCGCCCGAGATGCCGGGGAATGCGAGCATGGCAAGCCGGAAGAGCTCGTTCAGCGCAAAGGTGATGAGGACGAAATAGACGCCTCTGAGCCGCAACAGCGGCGAACCGATCGCATAGGCGACCAACCCGGCCACGATGGCGGCTGCAGGCAGCCCCACCATCACGGGCATGCCCAGCCTCGTCACCAGCAGTGTCGAGCAATAGGCCCCGATGCCGACAAAGGCACCATGGGCGAGCGAAAGCTGTCCCACCCAGGCGATGATGGCCAGTCCGCCGGTCGCGATGGCCGCGATGCAGACCATGATCGCGACATGGTATTCGAAGGCGTTGCCGCCGATCAGCGGATAGGCAGCGCAAAGAGCGAGCGCCGCAGCAGCGATCCACCTACCCGTCGACGACGCGCCGGGGGCATTTGTTGTGGGGGCCAGCGGCTGAGAAGACTTGGCGTTCATAGCTCACCCCGCCCGAGAAGGCCCGAGGGCCGCCAAAGAAGAACCGCGACGACCAGCCCGAAACTGATGATGTCGGCCGCAGAGGCACTGATGAAGGAATTGGCGAAGCTCTCGATGACGCCCAGCAGCAACGCCGCCAGCGCCGCACCGGGGATCGAGCCAAGCCCACCCAGGATGACAACGATGAAGGCCTTCAGCAGCGGCGTGGCCCCGATGAAGGGCGACACACCGAAGAGCGGCGCCATCAACCCGCCGGCAACACCCGCAAGCCCGACGCCGAGGCCCAGCCCCAGCGGGTACATCAGCTCCAGACGGACACCGTAGAGCGCGGCGATCTCCTGATCCTGCACCAGCGCGCGCAGGGCCCGCCCGGTGCGCGAGTGCATGAGAAAGAAATAGAAGCCAATGAGGATCACCGCAGCGATCCCGAGCGTCACCGCGCGCGACTTCGGCACGATGAACTGCCCCAGGTGATACACACCCGATGCCAGCGACGGCATGGCCTGCGGATCAGGACCGAAGAGCAGCAGCGCCCCGTTCTGCAGGATCATCGCAAGCCCCAGCGAGGCGATCATTCCCGACAGTTCGTCCTGCCGGAAGGGGCGAAAGACGACCCGTTCGACCACCGCACCCAGCAGGATCGACACGACAACGATAAGGGCGAGCGTTGCCCAGAAGGGAAGCCCCAGCCAGGTCACCCCGATCAGGGCGAAGAAAGCCCCCAGCATATAGAATTCGCCGTGGGCGAAGTTGACGATCCGCATCACGCCGAAGACCAGCGTGAATCCAATCGCCATCATCAGGTAAAGCGTGCCCAGTACGATCCCGTTCAGGAGCGACTGCACAATCAGGTAGGTTATCATCTGCACGGGTCCCCTAGGTTTCTCGCGCGACAGTTACGCGCCGTCTGGGGCTGAGCCCCAGACAGTGCATTTTCGTCACTCGCAACCTTTGGTGGTGCACTTGGCGACGACTTCTTCCTCGCCGTCATGAACCTGGGCGATGTAGAACGGCGCGTCGAGCTGATGCGCGATGCCGTAGACATCCTTGCCGGTCCAGTTGACCGTGCCGGTCACACCCTTGAAGTCCCGGATATTCTCAAGCGCCGTCTTGACCTGGTCGGTATCCGTTACGGTGCCCGCATCCTGCATCGCCTTGAACAGCATTTTCGTGCCGTCATAGAAGAAGGGTGAGAAACCGTTCATCGACTGGTCGAAAGTCTTGACGTAGCGCGCTTCGTAATCCGCCTCGGCCTTGTCGTTGGGGTTGAAGGCGGAGTGGACATACATGCCCTCCGTCGCCTGCTTGCCCGCGACCTTGACGATGTCCGGCGTCGCCGGGCCGCCAGTGCGGATGATCTGGCCGGTGAAACCCAGGTCACGCGCCTGCTGCACGATCTGACCCGCCGTCACGGGCGAGTTTCCGTCCAACTCGATCGCATCGACACCCTGGGCCAGAAGCCGGGTCAACAGCGGCACGAAGTCAACGCGATTGCGCTCGAAGAACTCGGTGGCCATCTGCGCGCCAGCATCGCCGTAAGCCTTGCCCAGATCATGCGCGATCGACTCGCCCGTCTCGTCGTTGGGAAAGAGCGCACCGACCGTCTTGATATTGAGGTTCTTCACCAGCCAGCTGATCTGCGGAACCGCGACCTCGGCGGTCGTCGGGTTCGGGCGGAACGTATAGGGATGGTCCGGCGAGATCGCCTTGGGCGTGAACCCAAGCGTCATCGTGATGACCTTGTTCTTGTCGGTGATCGGCTGGATCGCGAGGATCGGGGCGGAGCCCACCGTGCCGATGATGTACTTCACCTTGTCGTCATAGACGAGCCGGTTGGCGGCGGTCACCGCCTCGTTTGCCTTGTAGGCATCGTCGTAGGCAATCACCTCGACCTTGTAGCTGTCGCCACCAACCTTCAGGCCGCCATCCTTGTTGACGTCCTCGGCCGCCAGCTTCGCGGCGTTGAGCATCCCCTGCCCCCAGGCCGCGCCAGCGCCCGAAAGCGTCACCAGAGCACCGACCTTCAGCGTCTTTTCCTGCGCCTGGCCCGCCGTTGCGGCGAAGGCCATGGCCGTAGCGGCCAACAACACACCTGTCAGTTTCATTGTGTCTCCTCCCTTGGGTAGTCTCGCGGGGCTACGCCCCAGCTTCATGGCAACCAGGGCCCTCAGGCCCGGTCTTTCGGGGCTCGCCCCGCCTCCTTCGTCTCAACACGCCCGACGGCCCGACCTTATCCTCGGCGATCAGACAACCCTTGCGTGTAGACCGACTGTCGACATTGGCTACGATACCGACCGTGAGTCGGTCTCATCAGCAGATCATTTGTTGCATATTTGACGAAACGTCGCGGCGGATCAATCTTTTTTTGGACCGTATGTTCCGCCCAGCGGATCATTTGTCGATTTTTTGTTGTATCCAGAGGAGCATTTGTTCTATTTTCGAACTCCGCATCGCCCCTTGAGCACGAATTTCCGCGCTTCGGGCGCAACCTCTGCATCTTGAGCCCGGAGCGCCTGAGACCCCGGAGTGCCTGACCCTCTGACGGCCCGCGCGCCAGATCTGCCCCAGCCGACAATACGGAGACCGACATGACCAACCCAGCCCCCGGAAAAGCGACATCCGGCCTTGCCACCCTCGGATTTGCCGGTCTCGGCGTGATGGGGGAACCGATCTGCCGCAACATCGCCGTCAAGTCGGGCGCGCCAACGAAGGTGTTCGACCTGTCGCCTGCGCCGATGGAGCGGCTGGCCGGGCACGGCGCCACGCCGGTGCCCGATCTGAAAGCGATGCTGGCGGAGGTGGATATCCTCTTCCTGTCCCTTCCCGGCGGCCCGCAGGTCGAGGCGGTGATCCGCGGCGAAAACGGGGTGCTTGCCCATGGACGCGAAGGGTTGATCGTGGTGGACATGTCGACCGCGCCCGTGGCCCTGACCCGCGAGCTTGCACAGGAGCTGGCAGAGCGCGGCATCCGCTTCGCCGACGCCCCCGTCGCCCGCACACGCCAGGCGGCCGAAGATGGCACCTTGTCGATCATGGTCGGCGCGGACGACGCACTCTTTGCCGAAATCCGTCCCTACCTTGCCCATGCGGCGACCGATGTGACCCATTGCGGCCCCGTCGGCTGCGGACAAGTCGTGAAGATCCTCAACAACATGGTTCTGTTTGAGAATGTCGTCGCGCTCTCCGAGGCGCTCGCGCTTGGAAAGTCGGCCGGTGTCGATTGCGACCTTCTGTTTGACACGCTTTCGAAAGGATCCGCCGACAGTTTCGCGCTGCGCAACCACGGGATGAAGGCGATGCTGAAGGACAGTTTCCCCGAAGGCGCCTTCCCCACCGACTATGCGTTGAAAGACGTGAGCTATGCGCTCGACCTCGCACAGACCACGGGCGTTCATGCGCCGGGCGCGGAGTTGGCGCAGGCGCGGATGGAAAAGGCGCGCGACGCCGGCTTCGCTGCCCAGTACTTCCCCGTCCTCTCCCGCGTCGTCGACAGGGCTTGAGGCATGGAGGACCAGAGCGATTGGGACGTCCTTGTCGCCGGTGGGGGCAACGCCGCACTCTGCGCCGCGATTGCGGCGCGGCGCGCCGGGTGCCGGGTGCTGGTCGTCGAGAAGGCGGACACCTTCAACCGGGGCGGCAACACCCGCCACACCCGCAACATGCGCTGCGCCCATGACAGCGCGACCGACACACTGACGGGCCCCTACACGGCGGCGGAGTTCGAAGAGGATCTGCTGCGGGTCACCGGCGGCAACACCGATCTGGCGTTATCGCGCATGATGATCGAACGCTCAAAAGACATGCTGGGCTGGATCCAGGAACAGGGGGTGCGCTTCCAGCCCTCGCTTGGCGGCACGCTCAGCCTCGGGCGGACGAACTCCTTCTTCTTGGGCGGTGGGCGGTCGATGCTGAACGCGCTCTATCGCACCGCGACACAACTCGGGGTCGAGATCCGTTACGAGCACGAAGTAACGGGGCTGGAGATCGAAGGCAGTCACTTCCGCGCCGCCCATATCCGCCATGCGGGCGGCGAGAGCCGGATCGCGGCCAAGGCCTTCATCGCGGCCAGCGGCGGGCTGCAGGCCGATTTCGACTGGCTGGAGCAAGGCTGGGGCGAACGCGCGCGCAACTTCCTGATTCGCGGCACGCCGAACAACACCGGCACCGTGACCCGCATGCTGATCGATGCAGGCGTCCAGCAGATCGGCGACCCGACCCAATGCCATGCCGTTGCCATCGATGCCCGCGCGCCGCGCTATGATGGCGGCATCATCACCCGGCTCGACTGCGTGGTCTTCGGCATCGTCGTCAACCGCGAAGCCAGACGCTTTTATGACGAAGGCGAGGATATCTGGCCCAAGCGCTATGCCATCTGGGGGCGGTTGGTCGCCGAGCAGCCCGAACAGATCGCCTATATCGTGTTTGACGCGCCGAACCTCACCCGGTTCATGCCCTCGCTTTACCCGCCAATCAAGGCGGACACCATCGCGGAACTGGCCGAGAAGCTCGACCTCGACCCCGCGGCGCTGAAGGCGACGGTGACGGAATTCAACGCTGCTGTCGTGGGGGACCGCCCCTTCGACCACACCGAGCTTGACGGAAACCGCACCCAGGGACTGGAAATCGACAAGACCAACTGGGCCCAGCGGATCGAGACGCCGCCTTACTATGCGTTTCCGGTGCGGCCCGGCATCACCTTCACCTATCTGGGCGTCAAGGTGGACGACCATGCGCGGATGCTCATGGCGGACGCAACCCCAGCCAGCAACATGTGCGCGGCGGGCGAGATCATGGCGGGCAATGTGCTGGGCCAGGGCTACGCCGCCGGCATTGGCATGACCATCGGCGCGGTTTTCGGCCGTCTGGCCGGAGAAGAGGCCGCCCGCATGGCACGCCGCACCGCAGCGCCGCAGGAGGAGACCGCGTGAAGGACATCCAGCTTCCCACAGACACCGTCCCCCCGTCGGATTTCACCCCGGCGCAGACCGAGGCCGCGCGGCTGATGACCGTGTGCAATTCCTGCCGCTATTGCGAGGGCCTCTGCGCCGTCTTTCCGGCAATGGAACTGCACCGCGATTTTTCGGCCGGAACGCTCGACCACCTGGCGAGCCTCTGCCACAGCTGTGGTGCCTGCTATCACGACTGCCAGTTCGCTCCGCCCCACGAATTCTCCATCAACGTGCCGCAGGCTCTGGCTCGGCTTCGCACCGAAAGCTACGCGCGCCACGCCTGGCCCGCGGCTGCCGGGGCGCTGATCGCACGGGGCGGCCTGACCCTGGGGCTCGGCACCGTCGCAGCCATAGCCGCGCTGTTTATCGGGTTGATCATGTGGAACGCGCCCGGCGCGTTGTTGACAGCCGGAGCATCGCCCAAGGGCTTCTACGCGTTGATGCCGCACGGGGCGATGGTGGTTCTTTTCGGCCTCGCTTTCTTTTGGGCGCTGCTCGCCACCGCCATGGGCGCGCGAAACTTCTGGCGCGCGGCAGGAACGCCAACCGGGCTTCCCGACCATCTTCATGCCGCGCATGATGCGGCACGGCTGACCTATCTGGATGGCGGCGGCGTCGGCTGCTACAACGCCGACGACCAACCGACGGACCGACGCCGGCTCTGGCACCACCTCACCTTCTACGGTTTCCTGCTGTGCTTCGCGGCAACCTCGGTCGCGACGCTCTACCATTACCTGCTGGGGCGCGAGGCCCCCTATCCGTGGTGGGACCTCCCGGGTCTTCTCGGCATCGCCGGAGGGATTGGGCTTGTGATCGGAACGGCAGGCCTGTGGCAGGCGAAATCGGATCGGCTGGAGGACCTCAAGGATCCGGAGAGCGCGGGGCTTGACCGCGCCTTCATCGCGGTGCTCTTCCTGCTGGGCCTCACGGGACTCTTGTTGCGCTTCTTGGGCGAAACCCCGGTCATGGGCCCGATGCTGGCGCTGCACCTGGGCACGGTGCTCGCCTTCTTCCTACTCCTGCCCTATTCCAAAATGGTCCACGGGCTCTACCGCTACCTTGCATTGGCCCGCTACGCGCGAGACAAGCACTGATCGGGGCGGACCTTTCGCTCCAAGGCGCGCAGACGGCGACCTGAGCCCTTTCGCCAGCCCCTTGTGGGGCTGGCTTCTCGAGCAGCAGGTCGCAAGGCCGCCAAGCGTCGCAACTCCCTCCCGAAAAATGCAGATGTGCCGTACGGTAGTGCGAGTGCCTGTGATGCGCTAAATTCGCCCCAGAACCGCTCAAACAGGGGTTTGAACAGGCTTGGGGGGAGCGTGCGCATGGGACGGGACATCATCATTGTCGGAGCCGGGATCACCGGCGTGGCGACCGCGGAATGGCTACGCAGGGACGGCTGGAAAACAACGCTGATCGATCCGGTGGAACCCGGCTCTCCCGACCAGACCTCCTACGGCAATGCGGGCATGTTGGCGCGCGCCTCCTTCATGCCGGTCGCCTCCGCGTCCCTTGTCCGCAAGGCACCGGCGATGATCCTTGATCCCGGCTCCCCGCTCTACATGCGCTGGTCCTATCTGCCCCGCCTGCTTCCCTGGCTCATCCCCTTTTTCCGCAATCTCGCCCGGGACAGATGGGTCCCGATCACCGAGGGCCTGGCTCAGGTCACCTATGATTGCAACGACCAGCACATGGCGCTCGCCAGAGGCACCGGCGCGGAACGCCATATCCAGCGCGGCGAATGCGTGACCCTCTATCGTCGCGAGGAAGAGTATCTGTCCGACCGCCTGAGCATGGAGACCCGCCGGAAATTCGGTATCGAGCCGCGATCCATCGATCGGAACGAGCTGCGGGAAAGGGATCCGAACCTCGGCCCCGCCTATTCCTTCGCGACCGTCCTTGACGACTATAACTGGCTGACCTCTCCCGGCGATTATGTCGCCGCCCTCTTCGCCCATTATCGTGCGCAAGGCGGGAGCTTCGTCAAAGGCAAGGTGGTCGACCTGACGCCGGGCGCCACGCCTTCGCTCATACTTGATGGCGGCCAAAGTCTCAGCGCCGACAAGATTGCCCTGACCGCCGGTGTCTGGTCCGGACCTCTGGCGAAAAAGCTCGGCGTGAAGGTCAGACTGACGGCAGAGCGCGGCTATCATCTGGCCATAAGGAACCCTGCCTTCACCGCGCCGCACCCCTATATGGTCACGGACGCGAAAATCGTCGTGACGCCCATGGAAAACGAATTGCGCGGGGCTGGCATGGTGGAGTTTGCCGGTATCGACGATCCGGCGCGAGACGAACCAGTGGCTCTGCTCCGAAAGGCTTTTGCGCGGCTTTATCCCGCATTGGACCTGGTGGAAACGGAAAGCTGGATGGGCCGTCGCCCGACGACACCGGACAGCCTTCCGATCCTTGGCGAAGCCAGCAGCGCGCCCAATGTTCTGCACGCCTATGGCGGCCAGCATGTCGGCCTGACAATCGGCCCGAAACTCGGCCGCCTCGTCGCGGATCTGGCCGCCGGCAGGACGCCGAACATGGATCTGGCCCCCTACGCCCCCGACCGGTTCTGAGCCTTGTCCCTCACCTGCCCGCTTGCGGCGCCCGACCGACCGCTTCGGTTATCGCCCCTTCGCGGTCCTGTGCAGTCCGAAGACCTGCGCCAGAACCTTCCTGATGATGGTGACGCAGATCATGAGGGCGGAGAGGACTATGATTGCCGGATCGCTCAGTCACATTGCAAAGGAAGGGCGACGATCCGAACAGGCCGGGCTCCCAGTGTCTGCACCTGTTCCTCGGATGGCCGAACGGGCAACGGACCTGCGGGCCGCGAAGAGACCCAGAGATCGCGCGGATCGACATCGGGCGGAAGCGCGATCTCAGTCGACGCGAGTGCGCGGCCACGCCCGCGAAAATCGCGAAACTTCACCCGCATGAGATGGCGTGAGGAGGTGTTGATCTCCAGATAGTGCCTGCGCGGCACGACCGCCTCTCCGAAATCGACGATCAGTCGGAAACGGGACGTTCCCGCGCGCAAGGCGATAGGCTGGATCAGTGCTGGAGCCGGAGCGCCCGTGGTCTCGGGAAAGCGCCTGCTGCGCCGCATCTTGCCCGTGCGCACGCGCCCGCCTGCATGCACGCAGGCATCGATTGCGCGTATGCGGCGCAGATGCCGCAGCCGGAAAAAGCGTCGGGCCAGTCCGCTCACGCGCGAATGGCCATCGCGTGCGCGAAAGAGAAACAGAGCTTCCAGCGTTTCAAGGCTCGGCAGCAAGCCCCTGGGACGCAATGTCTGCAAAACAGTTTCCGGCACACCCAGGCCGAGCCGGTTGGCCATGTAGGCAAGCGCGATATGGACATGCGGCCCGATCTTCAGTCTGTCGACGTTTTCCAGAAAGAGAGACCAGTCGACCTCGCCCGCCTCGATCATCCCGGCACAATCGACGATCCAGTCCGCATGGTGGAGACTGTCCATCGTTCCATGCGCCAGAGCGATCGTGAAGCGGTCCGTCGGGCACGGCACCATGACCCGCGCGCCCAGAAAGTCATGTTCAACGGCGCGAGCCCAGATCCCGGTCTCGGCGGAATTGTCTCGGGCAACGGTGCGATAGACCCGGCTATGGATATCGATATCGCCATTCGGCGCCTTGACGAAATTGATCCCGTGGAAGCCAGCCCCAAGGGACCTCAGATACAACATCGAGGCCCCATGATCGGCGCGCCATCCATCCCCATCCAGCACATCGAGCACCGCCGGAATGGTCTCCGGCTGAATGACGACATCCACGTCATGCGCGACGCGCCCTTTCAGGTTTGCCATATCAAGCGCGCAAAAAGACGCCCCCTTGATGACGAGCACCTTCACCTGTGCCGCAGTCAAAGCCTGAAGCACGGGCTCGGCGGCCTTCAAGGCGATACGGGATTTGCTCCAGAGCATCCGCGCGATCCCGTCAATCCGACCGCGTTCCGGGATTTCCAGCCTGGAGGGCGGAAACCGCATCGCGATGCGCACGAGCAGACGCTGCTCGGCGAAGGTGACATCGTCAAAATCGGTCTGGTCGAGCCACGCCCGCAAGGAATCCGCCGCGCGCGCCTCATGCGGACAGGCGGCGGCAATGATCAGCAATTCCTTTGGCCCTTGCGGCCAGGCCCATTCGATTGAGGGAAACCGGCGCGCCATTATCCGCCCTGCTGCTGACGTCGGCGCAAGATCGCAAGACGTGCGGCATGCAGATAGCCGCCGTCGCGCTCCGGCGTCTGTTGATGGCTCAGGCTGCCGGGCCGGATACGGCGCAGCGCCAGCGGCTCCTCCAGCATGGCAAGCCGGTGCCCGCCTTCGCGAACACGGGCGAGCCAGTCGATCAGATCCCCGCATCCACCTGGCGGATCCACCATCGGCCCGACCGCATCAAAGACGTCACGCATCATGACCATCGTGGAGCGAAGCCAGCCAGCCGACGGCTTGCCCGGCGATTGCGCCATCAATGGCGTGCCGTGCCGAAAGGTCCGACAGTGGGAAAAGACGCCCGCCAATGAAGGCTCAGCCGCAAGGCGGGAAAGCTGGATCTCCATCTTGTCGGCCGCCCACAGATCATCGCAATCGAGCGTGGCCACGACAGGTGCCGAAGCCCGTGCGAACCCGGCGGAGGTCGCAGACCCGACACCCCGGTTTTCCTGACAGACAAGGATGATATCCGCGCCGAGCTTCCGAACGACGTCCACCGTCGCGTCCGTCGACCCGTCATCGACGACGATAATCTCGACCGGGGGCCTGCTTTGCGCCCGGATCGAGGCGATCGCCTCCGCGATGAAGTCCGCGCCGTTAAACGTCGGGATGAGGGCTGTGTAGGGGGGCATTCTTCCAGCGTTCCAGTTCCGCGACATGCGTGTCGGTCAGAAAGCCTTTCGGCAAGGGGGCTCCGCCGATCTTGCGACGGCGATTGGCAGCGCGCAGCATCGCCCGCGTGATTTCGCGACGTGCCTGCTCAACATCATCGGTCACGCTGCCATGGTTGCGCCGGTAATAGACACCGATATCGTGATCGACGGCATGGACAATATCGTGCTCGAAAATTCTGAGCAGGAACTCGGTATCCTCCGACTGGCTGAGCGTCTCATCGAACATCCCGGCCCTGCGGATCACCCCCGAACGAAAAAGCCCGGCCCCAAGCTGGATCGGGCGTCCGTCAAGGATGCGTCCATCCGGCGAAGGCGCAAGTGCCTCGCCGTCCTCGATTTCGAAAAACCGCGTCGCGCAATAGAGCATCTCAAGCGCGGGCCGCGCTTCGAACTTGGCGAGATCGCGCTTGAACCGCCCGGCTGGCGAGAGATCATCCGCATCGAGAAAGGCGACGAAATCCGTGTCGACAGCCATGGCGGAAAGGCAGGCGTTTCGCGTGGCGGAAATGCCTTCATGGGGGCGTTCGATCAGGCGGATCTCCGGAGCCTCACGCGCCAAATCGCGGACAATCTGCACCGTGCGGTCGCTCGATCCGTCATCGGCCACAAGGATCTCCATTTCCACCGCATCGCGCTGCCGCAAAAGCGAACGCAGCGCCGAAGCGACCGTTCGTTCGGCATTCCAGGCAGGCATGAGAACCGACAGTTTCATGGGGCGCTCCTGCCCAGAAACTCGCGCAGGAAACCGGCAACTTCCGCAGGATCGGAGCCGAGCTCGACCCGCCATGCTGGCAGACGGCGGCAAAATTCAGCAAGAAAGCTCAGATCCGCCCGCCAGGCGCCGAAAAGCTGCGCGAAGCTGCTGGGCGCCAGCGCCATCATCGCCTCCTTGGCGGAGGCACGCCGCGCGCGGGTCGCCTCTCCTCCCGTCACCGACGGCAACAGGATTGCCTGCCCTTTCAAGGCCTGCGCGCCGGATCCGGGGCAAAGCCGCTCAAACTCGAATTCCAGCTTGCCCTGCCAGTTCGGCCCCTGAAGGCAAGGATCCGCCGGATCCACGCCCAACCGGCGCAATCCATCGCGATCCTGCTTCATGATCTTGACAAGCGGGCGGGCGATCACGCCATCGGCACAGAGTTCGGCGAGCACGTAATCGTCCCCGACACTCTCAAGACCGTCCAGAATGCCGCAAAGCGTGGTGCCGGACTTTCCAGCCCCTCCAGCCCCGGCGAGAAAGACACAGTCGCCATCCAGACCGACGGTTCCCGCATGAACGAGCGGTCGTCCGATGCCGTGCATCGCCCAGTGGAGAAAGAGGCGCAGCGGAACCGAAGCTTCCCAGGGCGGGGGCGTCTCGGGTGTGGGCATCAGTTGCACACCCTCCCCCGTTTCCGGATCATAGAACTGCCACAGATCAAGCTCGCGATCGTGCAGCCCGAGAAGATTGTCCGCCTCCAGCGCGTCGCGGATCGGGCCGCCCCCGATCACATCATCCGTCCAGATGCAGCGCGGCATATCGGGCACGGTCTGGCCGTCGAGCACCGTTAGCCGCAAGCCGGCTTGCGGCGTCTCTGCCATCGGATCTATGGCATAGACCCGTTCGCAGGCCTGCGCATAGGCGGGATCGGAGACGGTGAGATCGAGATCGAGGCCATGCAACCGCAGACGACGACGGGTCAGCCGCCCCTCGCCAAGGGAGCGCGCAAAGGCCAGCGCATCCCGAGCAAAGACCGCCAGGTCCTTGCGGGCGACGTCACGAACCGGGCTCAGAACGACACTGCGGCGGTCTGATGAGGCCACCCTGCGGACTTATCGACATCGTGGACGGGATCTGCCCGGATGAGATCGGCAAGATCATCGAACGCCTCGATTGCAGGCGCGTCCGCCGCCGCTTGAAGCGTTGCCAGCATATCCGGCTCCAGACGGGGCTCTCCGTCCTCGGGCACCGCAACCAGCAGATTGTGCCCGACGAGGCTCTCGACCAGCGGGCCCACGGACCGCCCCCATGCCTCTTCGATCGCCTGCGGCGCGAAACCCGCCGTCAGCAAGCCCCAGATGGCGCTCGCACTGCGATTAAAGCTGAAATAACAGCCGGTCTTGAGATCCAGAACGACGAGCTCGCCGTCAAATTCCTCGCACACGATATCGGGCCCGCTCAGCGCGAACTTTTCATAACTGCTCATGACATGATTTTCATTCGTATATTCTACATATTCAGGAACCGTAGTGGAACGCTGCACTTGACGCAACGCAGCATTCCCTTTGTGCCGGATAACACCTGCGTGTTGGCGATACAAGCGCCCCCTCCTTCTGGGGCAGACCGCGGGATTTCCGCGCTTCAGCTGAACATGTTCCTGTCAGTGACGAACCGGTACGCCCTGCCACGACGGTCTGCGTACCCCCCTCCCATCAGCACAATAGTCTGATTTTGGAATCACCTGCCCAAAGGTAACATTGGCGAATGGAACCCGATTCTCCCTCACCTTGCCAGAACGACCGCGAAGAGCCCCACGACGCGGAGGAGCTCCTTGCCAACGCGACGCAAACCGCCACCTTCCGGCTGGCGGACCTTCGCGGACACAGGCCAGTCCACGGTGCCGCTATTACGGAAATACGACCTGGCGGACCGGTGGATCAGGGGAGCTTCTGCGGTTTCAGCGACAGCGTTGGGCGGGTGGAAGTCCAAGTTACACAGCCAAAACTGAGGGTTCTGGCCGCGGGCTACATCCCTTTGGATTTCACCTACACAAAAACGACAACCCTGATCATGACACCCCTGCATCCCGCCGCCTATAGCGGCTTCTGTCCGGGGCAGCTCAGGGCGATCTGGGTTCCGGAAGACGGCAGCGGAACGCATTTCGAATTCACAGCCGATGGCCTCATGCGAAGCGCCGGCGACCGAAATGCGCTGATGACCGCGGGCTATACCGCCTATTCCCTCGTGAAAGCGGGATACTGGATCGGTTATGGCGAGCCGGTGATCGGCAACACCGACTGGTGTACGCTCTCCACGCGCGACTATCGCTATCCGATGAACGGCAAATGGCTGACCGCGCTGGACACCATCAATCAGTTCCGGTTTCCCGAACCCGCCGTCATGGTGGCGCGCAACAGTTCCCGCAAGGATCGCGAACACCGATACAAGCTCTACAATTGACATGCCGCGCGACGCACCGCCGGTAAGGCTGCAAGAAGAGAGAGCGCCTCGCAGATGAGCATAGAGAGCGATGCCCGCTTCTGGGATAAGTTATCCGGCAAATATGCCAAGCACGCGATCTCCGATCCCGCCGGCTATGAGCGTACGCTCGATTGCACGCGAAAATACCTCACCCCACAAAGCCGCGTTCTGGAGCTGGGCTGCGGAACGGGCAGCACCGCGCTTCGTCTTGCGGGTGACGTGAAAAGCTATCTGGCAACGGATGTCTCACCCGCGATGATCTCCATCGCCAGGTCAAAGCAGGCCGAGCAGCCGATCCCGGGCCTGACCTTCGAGAGCGGGACCGCGGAAACGGTCGGTGAAACCGGTTTCGACGCGGTCCTCGGCTTCAACTTCCTGCATCTCGTACGCGACCTGCCCGGCACCTTGCGCCGGATCCACGCGCTGTTGAAGGATGACGGGGTGTTCATCTCCAAGACGCCCTGCGTGGGCGACATGAACGTGTCCATCCGGCTGGCCATTCCCGTCATGCAGGCGATCGGCAAGGCGCCCCATGTCTGTGTTCTGCGCGGCGCGGAGTTGGGTGACACCATCGCGCAGGCAGGCTTCCGCATCATCAAGAGCGAAAGCCACGCCGCCAAGGGCAACGAGCCCCGCCCCTATATCGTCGCGCGAAAGATCTGAGGCGTTGGTCAGCCGCCGCCGATCATCGTGTTTGGCAGGATGAGGGAGATCGAAGGGAACGCGAACAGAAGCGCCAGCGTCAGCAGCATCGCGATCCAGAACGGCAGCACACCGACGAAGATCTCCCCGAGGCTGATATTCGGCGCGACCGACTTCACGATGAAGACGTTGATCCCCACCGGCGGCGAGATCAGCCCCATTTCCAGCGTGAGCACCACCAGAACGCCGAACCAGATCGGATCGATGCCGAGCGCCACGATGACCGGAAAGAAGATCGGCATCGACAGCACCAGCATGGTGAAGCCTTCCAGAAAGCACCCCAGCACGAGGTAGCACAGAAGGATCAGCGCCAGAACGCCAAGCGAGGGCAACGCCAGATCGCCGAGGAAGGCCCCGAGTGCCTGCGGGATATGAGACAGCGCGAGAAACGGGTTCATCATGTGCGCCGCGATCAGGATCAGCATGACCGTGGCTGTGGTGACGACGGAATCCTTCGACGCGCTCCAAAGGCTCGCCAGGTTGAGATTGCCGGAGACGAAGCCGAAAAGGATGACCAGCGCCGCGCCCACGGCAGCCGCCTCAACGGGTGAAAACAGCCCGCCATAGATGCCCCCGATGGTCAGCACGATGACGCTGGTGATCGGCAGCGCGCCCATCAGACTGCGAACCTTGCCCTTCAGTGTCGTGCGCGGCCCCGTGGGCGCAAGCCCGGGCCGCAGCCAGCACATCACCGAGATCGTCACGATGAACATGGTGAGCAGCAACAACCCCGGCAGCACGCCCGCCAGAAAGAGCCGCCCGATGCTTTCCTGCGCCAGGATCGCGTAGATGACGAAGCCCGTGGAGGGCGGGATCAGAATGCCCAGCGTACCGCCAGCGGCCACCGAACCGGCGGCAAGCTTCGGATCGTAGTTGAAGCGTTCCATCTCGCCGAGCGACACCTTGCCCATGGTCAGGGCGGATGCGACCGATGATCCCGACAACGCTGCAAAGCCACCGCACCCGATGATCGTGGCCGACGCCAGACCGCCACGCACCCGACCGATCAAAGCATAGGCCGCATCGTAGAGACGACGGCTCATGCCGGTCTCTGAGGCCACATTCCCCATCAGGATGAAGAGCGGAATGACCACCAGTTCCGAAGACGAGGCGAGCGTGAAGCTCTCCGACGCCAGAAGGCTTGTCGCCGCATCCCAGTTGCGCAGGGCCGCAACGCCACCGAAGCCGACGGCGAACATCGCGAAAGCGACGGGAACGCGCAGCACCAGCAGGCCGAGGAGGATCACCAGGCCCGTCACGCCAATCGACATGTCACTCATTCCGCATCCTCGACCGTCCGGCCATTATGCCCTTTCAGCAGCAGAAAGGCGGCGCGCATGGAAAGCCCGAAGGCGGTGATGAGCGCAAAACCCGCCAGTGCATACTGGAACCAGGCCTTGGGCAGGCGGATGATGTTGGTGGACAGGTTCAGCAACCGCGAAAGAGCAGCACTTTCCAGCACCGTCCAGGCAATTCCGAAAAAGATCGCTGCCCCCAGAAGCGCGGCCAGCACGTCCGCCGCATGGCGCAGCCAGCGCGGCATGTGCGGCTCGAAGAGGTCAACGGACAAATGCCCGTCGAGACGTTCGCACAGCGCCATTCCGCCAAAGACGACGATGACCATCGCCATGGTCGAAATATCCTGTGCACCCCTCAGCGGCGCGCCGAAATAGCGCCCGATCACATCGCTCAGGATCACGAGAACCTGTGCGAGGAGACCGAGCGTTCCGATCAGGGCGGCCAGACTTGTCAGCCGCGCCGCCCATTGGTCGAGACGGGCAAGCACGTCAGTTTTCGCCCCGCATGATGGCCAGCGTATCTTCTGCCCCGAGTTCGGCGGCGATCTTGTCGGCAAGCGGCGCGGTCAGGGCATCGAAGGGCGCGGATTCCTCGGCGCTCAGTTCGATCACCGTGTTGTCGCCGGTCGCCTTGATGGCTTCGATTGTGGCTGTCGCCTTGGCGTTCCAGCCATCTTCGGCAGACTTGGAAAGCTTGCGCCCGCGGATGCTGTCAATGGCCGCCTTTTCTTTCTCGCCCAGCGCGTTGTAGCGACCCTCGTTCATCACGAAAAAGAACGAGATCTGGCCAAGCGACGGCCCGAGCGTGTAGCTGTTGGCAACCTCATCGAGCTTGAAGTCGGCGATGGCCGAAGAACCGGTGACAAGCCCATCGATCAGGCCGGTCTGAAGGGCGTTGTAAAGCTCATTGGCCGGCATCTGTACGGGTGTGGCGCCCAGCGCCTCGATCACGCGCCCGGCAGCCGCGCCAGAAACGCGGATCTTCAGACCCGCCAGATCCTCCGGCTTGCGGATGTCATGATCCTTCATGATGAAGACATTGGGCTCCGCCATGTAGAGCGCGAGCGGAACGGTGCGCGGAAACTCGCCGGAAATCTTGCCCGCATCGAAGGCGTCCCAGAGCATGTCATACCCGGCCCGGCCCGGCCGCTTCACGCCCGGCAATTCCGAAAGCATCGTTTTGGAAAACTGTGAGGAGGTGTAGCCCGGCAGCCCCCAGGTCACGTCGGCCACGCCCTGAACCGCCCGCACATACTGCTCCAGCGGACCGGCGCCCAGCTCACCGCCGGGATAGACATGGACCTTGAGCGCGGAGCCGTTGGATTCGGCGGCCTTTGCAAAGGGCTCGACAAGCGAACTGGTGATTACGTGCTGCGGCGGCACGAAATGCGCGACGCTGAGATCCTCGGCCATCGCGGCGCTCGCCACGGTAAGCCCGGCTGCGACACAAGCCGCACGAGTGAAGCTGATCATTGTTTTTTCCTCCCACTTGGCCCGCCCAGGGCGACACCCCCCGGACGATGCGCTTGTTTTTTTTAAACGGCTTCTCCCAAAGCCGTTATTTGGTCATCGGATCGATTCGATGAGCCTGAAACCCGTCCGCCAACCGCAACAGGCGGATATCTCGCACGATGCCGCCGGTGGCGAAAGGGTCTCCTTCCGCAAAGGCGCGCGCGTCCGTCTCCCGCGCGGCCTCCAGAATTCCGAAATGCCCGCGCGCAGTGCCGTCCTCGTGCCAGATCGCGCTGCCCACGAGAACACGGGCAAGCCCCTCACCGCCGGAGGCGACCCACGCCCGATGCTCGGACCGCAACCGGTCGCGGTCCGCATCCTTGTCGTGGTGATGTGTGCATTCCATTAGAAAAAACATCAAGCCCCTTCATTTTCCAGTACGACCATTCCGGTTCCGGTCATGGAGGCGGGTGAATAGTAGTGGCTGTGAACCGTGCGGACGTTTTCATTCAGCGCGGCGCGCATGACCAGCCACATGATCAGCTCTGCCCCCTCCGAGCCGAACGTCTCGACATAATCTTCCCGGCTCATCTCGCGATATTTCTGAGGATTGGAGCCGATTTCCGCGATCCACGCCTGATCCGCGGCCTGGTTGATGAAGCCCGCGCGCGCGCCCTGAAGCTGATGGGAAAGCCCGCCCGTCCCCAAAATCGCGACCGTCTCATCCTGGTCCCAGCTTTCGATCGCAGCCCGCAGGGTCTCGCCCAGCTGCCACATGCGTTGCGGGGTCGGGATCGGATACTGGATCGTGTTGACGAGGATCGGCACGACCTTGACCGGCCAGGCCTCCGGTCGGCCGAAAAACAGCTCCATCGGCACCTGCAGCCCATGATCGACATCGAGTTCGGCGCAGACGAGCGGGTCGAAATGGTCCTCCACCATCTTGTCGACCAGATGCCAGGAAAACGCCTGCGCGCCTTCGAAATCGGGAATGGCGCGCGGGCCCCAGCCTTCATCCGCAGGCCGGTAGCGATCCGCAACCCCGACGGCCAGCGTCGGCACCTTGTCGAGGAAGAAGGTATTGCCGTGATCGTTGAAGATCACCACCGCAATATCCGGCTTCTTTTCCGCCATCCACGTCTGCGCCGGGATATAGCCGTCAAAGAGCGGCTTCCACTCCGCGCTGTCCCTGAGCCCGCGGTCAAGCGCAATGGCAATCGAGGGAACATGGCTCGTTCCGAGCCCACCAATGATCCGCGCCATGCCTCTACGCCCCCTTCTTGCTGCCTTGATCCGCAACTGGCTTCTTGCCGAGCCGCTCGCGCAGAAAGTCCTCGTGCGCCATGCCCGCCTGCGCCGCGCCGATTGCCGTGATCGGCACCGGGTCCACGGCGGAGATTTTCAGGATGTAGAAGAGATTGCCGCCAAGGCGGACCATCTCCTGCCAGTCGCGCGCCGAAACCGCGGCCTTCTGCTCCTCCGTCAGGCCGAAGCGCGCCATGTAGGCGGCTTCATCCGCGACAAAGGCCGCCCGGTTTTCCGGCCGAGAAAGCCCGTTGGCCATCTTGTTGAGTTCATAGCCGGACTGCGCCCTCGCCCTGTCGAAAAGCGGGGTCTCAGGAATGCGGTCGCCGTCCTCACGGCTCTTCACGGTAGGCACGGTCATCTCTCCCTCCGGTTGGGGGTAAGAAAGGGGATCAGGATTTCGGCCACCGCGTCGGGCTGTTCGACGGGGGCGAAATGCCCGGCATCCTCGATGATTTCCAGACGCGCATCCGGCAACAGAGCCAGCATGTCCTCATGCTGGACAACCGGGCTCCACACATCCTGGCGTCCGACAACCAGAAGCGTCGGACATGTGATCTCGGACAGATAGCGCGAGGCATCGGGACGCCCGACCAGGGCGGCGATCTGGCGGGCATGTTCTTCCGGATCGCGGCGCATGACCATTTCGCTCAGCGCCCCCATCAGGGTGGCATCCTCGTGCCGGTCGGGATGAACCATGCCGGGAAGCCAGCGCTCCGCCAGCGCGCGCATGCCGTTTTCGCGCGCAAAGGCGACGATCTCGGCCCGCTTCGCAGGCTCCCCCTCCTTCAGAGGGTGAATGCCGGTATCCAGCAGCGCCAGACGCTCCACCCGCCCCGGAGCCATGCGGGCCATTTCCATGGCAATCCGCGCGCCCATCGAATGGCCGGCCACATGAAGAGGCCCCTCGGCCAATGACAGGCAATGGCGCGCCATCTCGCTCAGATTGTCCATGCCTTCCAGATGCGGCACGACCGCCTCCGGCATGGCGCGTGTCACCGGCTCCCAGACAAAGGCGTCGCAGAGAAGCCCGGGGACGAGAAGGGTCGTGGTCATAGGGCTGCCAGGTCGTAACCGACCGCCTCCAGTTCAGATCGTTGGATGGGAGACACGGCCAGTTTCTTGCGCGCCTGCATATGCGTCTTCGCGTCGTTGACCGTCTCCACGGCGGAAAAGCGGTCGCCCGCGAACCGGAACACCGCCCCGTCCGCCCGCCGCACGGTGTCATCGGCAGCGCAGGAAAGGCCCGCGATCTGAAGCTTGCAGTCGGCCTGATCGGACCAGAACCACGCAACGGCCGCGTAAGGCGCATCGGCCCCTTTTACGAGACGTTTCGCGATGAGCCGGGCATGATCGGTCGCCGCCTGAACGGATTCCAGACGGACCAGCCCCCCCGTCGCCGGATCGGGAAAGGCACAGCAATCGCCAAGCGCGGAGATCGCCGGATCGGCCGTCAGAAGCGTCGCGTCGACCACGATGCCATTGTCCACGGCAAGTCCAGCGGCTGCGGCCAGTTCCGTGTTGGGAACAACGCCTGCGGCCATCAAGACAAGATCAGCCTCGACGCGCGCGCCACTGGCAAGCGCGATGCCCTCCGCATCGACGGCCACCACCGGATCGCCCAGATGAACCGTGGTGCCCATGCCCTCATGCAGGGCGAGGAACCGTTGCGATGTCTCAGCAGAGACGACGCGCGCCATCAATCGGGGCGCGGCTTCCGCAACCGTGACCGTATGGCCAAGCGCGCGCGCGACCGCTGCGAATTCCAGACCGATGAACCCGCCGCCGATCACCGCGCAACGTTTCGGCGTATCGAGTTCAGCGCGCAGGCGGGCGGCATCCTCAAGCGTGCGCAAATCCAGCGCCCGCTCGGCGCCAGTGATGGGCGGGCGCAGGTTGCGTGTGCCGGTGGCGAGGATCAGATGATCATAGGGGAATGCGCGATCGCCGGAATGAACCGTGAGCGCGTCGCGGTCGATCCGATCAACCCACACATGATCAATCAGCTCGATCTCCTTCTTTTCAAAGAAGGTTTCCGGCCTGAGGCGCAACGCCTCCGCGTCCCCCGTCTTCAGATAGGCCTTTGAAAGCGGCGGACGCTGATACGGCAATCCGGGCTCGGCGCCGATCACCGTCAGCCGCCCCGCATACCCTTCCTGCCGCAGACTGATGGCGGCCTGTACCCCGCCCTGCCCGCTGCCGATGATAACAATCCGATCCATCGGCTCAGACCTGTTCCTCGGGCAGATAAACCCGCAATCCATCGAGATCGGACGTGAGCTTGATCTGGCAGGACAGCCGCGAGGTCGGCGTCACCTCGGAAGCCGCGCATTCCAGCATGTCGTCTTCGCCGTCATTGCGCGGGCCGGTCTTGTCGGCCCAGGCCTCATCGACATGACAATGACAGGTGGCGCACATCATGGAGCCACCGCATTCGCCGACAATGCCTTCGATATTGTTGTCGAGCGCCGTCTGCATCACGTTGGCGCCGGGCTCTCCCTCGACGGTCGTTTCCGTACCGTCGAAGGCGACATAGGTCACCTTGACCATGGATTTCCTCCAATTTTCCTTGGGAACCGTCGCGTCTGTCCGGCGGTCGTTCAGTTCAGCACGACGGGCAGATTGATCGGGCCACGGAAGCCGAAGCCCCGCCACATCACAGCGCTCGGATCAGGCAGCGTCATGTCCGGGAACCGCTCAAACAGCGCCGGGATCATGATCTCGCCCACGGTCCGACGGGCGATATGCGCCCCGGCACAATGATGCGGGCCCGAGCCGAAAGCCTGATGCAGGTTCTTCGGGCGGAAGACCTGGAAGCTCTCCCCGTCCTCAAAGAGCTCCTCATCCCGGTTGGCGGATGCCTGAATGGTCATCACGACATCGCCCTTCGGGATGTCGTAGCCACCGATCTCGGTGTCTTCCATCACCAGCCGCGAGGACGCCTGGATGGGCGCGACCCAGCGCACGCCTTCCTCGAAGGCCGCCCCCCATGCCTCCTGACGCCGCACTTCCTCAAGCTGATCGGGATTGGTCAACAGACCATAGATGATGGTCGCCATCGCATCGCGCGGCTCGTTGATGCCGCCGCCAATGGCGATCTTGATGTTCGCCACGATCTGGCTCCACGGGATCGGATCCGCCGCATTGACCATCAGCGACAGGGCGGAATCGTTCGGCTCTGCCTTGTGACGCGCCGCGCAAGCCTCGATATGCGCGTCCATCTCCGCATTGGCCCGATCCGTGACCACGAACGGCTCCGGATCCCAGCCGAAATTGCCCGCGCCGTCGATCAGGTTCTGCGACCAGCGCATCATCTGTTCGTCCGTTGCGCCTTCCAGCCCCAGCACATGAATGAGAATGCGCGCCGAAACCGGGCCGCAGATCTCCTTGTAGAGATCCACCGCCTCGCCCCGCTTCAGCCGGTCGAGATAGGTCGCGGTGATGTCACGATAGACCTGCGCCCAGTTCGACTTGATGACCTTCGGCGTATAGGCCTTCTGCATCGCCATGCGCTCGCGGCGGTGCTCGTCGCCGTCCTTGCGCATCAATGTGTGGGCATTGAAGGCGCGCTGCATGGGCGTGTGCGGATCATCGGAGCTGAAAAGGTCCGGATCGTCTTTCACACGCTTGGTATACGCCGCCTTCGTCAGAAAGGTCCGGTTTGCGGATTCCACGCGCACCACGGGCGTTTCCGCCCGCATGCGCCGGTAAATCGGATAAGGATCAAGCGTGAGTTGATCGAGCCTCACGTCTTTATCGATCGGTGCAAGTGCCATGTCGCGGTCCCCTCCCAAAGAACGCTGGTAAAACAGCTTGGCAAGTTGGTATCTATCTAGCAACACGATCTGACAGATACAGAAAATCGAAAAATCCGATGGGAGGAAAACTCGGATGGCCCGACACAAGGCTGCGGACCCCTGCGTCATGGACCCCTACCAGCTCGATTTCCGGGCATTTCACTTGCTGACGGTCGTCCACCGCGAGAAATCCTTCAGCCGTGCGGCCGAGGCGCTGGGGGTCAGCCAGTCCGTCGTGAGTTACGGCATCGAGAAGCTGCGGCAGGTCTTTGGCGATCCGCTCTTCGTGCGCGAAGGGGGACACACGGTCTCAACGGAGCGATGCGAGGGCCTGGCGCGCTACGCAAGCGACCTTCTGGCCGAATTCGATTCCATGCAGCAACAGCCGCGCTTCAATCCCTCCGAGATCACCGCAACGCTCACCTTCGCCTGCAACTACTATGAGCGCAGCTTCCTGATCCCCGCCGTCGTCGCAAAGCTGCGGCGGGAGGCCCCGAAGCTCAATATCGAGGTGATCGATGCCTCGGGCAGCGGCCACAGGCGGCTGATCGATGGCGAGGCAGACATGCTGATCGGCCCCTATCGGCGCGCCGATGCCGGCTTTTTCGAAAAGACCCTGATCCGCGAGCAATATGTCTGTCTGATGGATGCCAGCCATCCCGCGGCCGGTCGCGACCCGACGCTGGAGGAATATCTTGCGTTTGATCACGTGCTCATCACCTATGGCGGACGGTGGGTCTCGCCCTATGTGAGCGAGATCGAGGCCATGGGCCATCGCCTGAACGCACCGCTCAAGGTGCCGAGCCCGGCCGGGATCGACCGGATCGTCGCCGGTTCCGATCTTGTGGCGACCGTTCCGCGGCGTCTTGCGCAAATCCAGGATTCCACGCTTGCCACCGCCGCCTGCCCCATCGACGCCCCGCTTGAGGTGAAAATGGTCTGGAGCGTGCGAAAGCAGCATTCCGCGCTGATGAAGTGGGCCCGCGAGCGCATCTCCGCCACGGTGGCCGAGCTTTCGCTGTGACCATCGCGGCAGGTGCGAAACAACGTGCAGCCCTCCGTCAGCCGCCTTGCGTGACCAGACGGGTCAGCCAGACACCCGCCACCGCGGAAAAGCCCGTCAGCACCGTTCCCCACGCCATGTCGACGAGCGAGACCGTCAGCGACCACTGACGCAATGTGGCGTAGTTGGTCATGTCGTATGTGCCGTAAGTGAAAAAGCCGAACAGCGCGCCGAAGAGCAAGGCCGTGGCGAGACTGTCCGCCTTGAGGCCGGGCGCGACCGCGAAGATCACCACGCCCACCACATAGAGCGCATAGAAGGCAACGGCGGCCCCCATGCGCGGCGTATCAAGCAGCATGTCGCCAAGCCGTCCGTAATAGAAGGACTTCGCGACCCGCGTCAGCCAGACGAAATCAATCCCGAGAAAGACGACGGCGGTAAAGACATAAGCGATCAGATATTGGGCCATGACGGTCCTGCCAAAAATGTCTGGGCCCGTGCGACCTGAGCCCGTGAAGGTTTGGCTTGATACGCTTCCGATACCGACATGGATCACCTCAACCTGTCGGCAGGCGAAATTTCTCGGTCGACCCAAGGTCTCTGTGATCCGTTTGCCCGGCCCGCCCGTATCAATCAAAACCGCAAACGGAACACCCTATGGAACCGCAAAAGATCGCCGTTATCGGATCGGGCATTTCCGGGCTCTCGGCAGCGTGGCTGCTGTCCACCCGGCACCGGGTCACCCTTTATGAAAGCGCGGATCATCTGGGCGGCCACGCCAATACCCGCGAGGTCTCCACGGAGAATGGCCCTGTCGCCGTTGATACCGGCTTCATCGTCTATAACGAGCTGAATTACCCCAATCTGACCGCCCTGTTCCGCCATCTCGGTGTGGTGACAGACCCGACCGAAATGAGCTTCGCGCTATCGTTGAACAAGGGCACGTATGAATATGCGGGCTCCGGTCTCGGTGGCTTTTTCGGTCAGCGGAGCAATTTGTTCAAACCCCGTCACTGGCAATTGCTCAGCGATATCGCCCGCTTCTTCAAGACGGCAAGCGAGGACGTCGCACGGCTGCCTCAGAACACCACCCTTGGCGCGTTTCTCAAGGAAGGCGGGTATTCGACCAGCTTCGTGGAGGATCACATTGTTCCCATGGGCGCGGCGATCTGGTCGACCAACATGCAGGGCATGCTGGACTTCCCGGCCCGCAGCTTCGTCGATTTCTACGCCAATCACGGCATGCTGCAATTCAGCGAGCGGCCAGCCTGGCGCACGGTTTCAGGCGGCAGCCGGAACTATGTCTCAAAGCTCGTGGCCGATGCGGGCTTCGAGACCCTCAAGGGCACAGGCGCGGCCCGCATCGTCCGCCATCCGACCTATGTCCATGTGACCGACACCAACGGCGTCAGCCGCGCCTTCGATCATGTCGTGGTCGCAACCCATGCGGACCAGGCGTTGAAGCTGATCGATGCGCCCGATCCGATGGAAGAGCGTCTGCTCGGCGCGTTTTCCTATCAGGACAATCTGGCCGTCCTCCACCGCGACCCGCGCTGGATGCCGCGCCGCAAGCGGTTGTGGTCGAGCTGGAACTATCTGAAAACGGACCACGGGTCGGAAACGGAGCTGTGCGTCAGCTACTGGATGAACCGCCTTCAGGTTCTCCCGACAAGGACCAATTTCTTCCTGACCCTCAATCCGCGCGGCGAAATCCACCCCAAGGCGGTTGATGCGACGATCGCCTATCGTCACCCGGTCTTTGATGGGATCGCCACCGAAGCGCAACGCCTGCTCGGGGGCATCCAGGGCAATCGCCGCACGTGGTTTTGTGGCAGCTATTTCGGGTACGGCTTCCACGAGGACGGCATCCAGAGCGGCCTTGCGGTGGCAGAGGCGCTTGGTGGGGTGCGTCGTCCCTGGCAGGTGGAAAACGAATCCGGTCGCATCGCGTCGCTGTCCAATACCCGGCCCGACGTGGTCGATGCCCGGCGCGAGGCGGCGGAATGAGTGCGATGGCAAGGGAAACGGCCGCGATCTATGCCGGAACGGTGTCGCACACCCGCATGCGCCCCGTCGGGCATCGCTTGAGCTACCGTGTCTTTTCCCTGCTTCTCGATTGCGACCGGCTGGACGATCTCGCCCGCTCCACGCGGCTCTTTTCCCACAACCGTTTCAACCTCGTGAGCCTGCATGACCGCGATCACGGAAGCGGCGACGGGACGCCCCTGACGACCTATCTCCGACACCTTGCGGAGGGCACACCGCATGGTCGCGACGTGGTCCGCTTCAAGATGCTGTGCTACCCGCGGGTGCTCGGCTACGGCTTCAATCCGCTCACCGTCTATTACGGCCTTGATGCGTCAGACCGCATCCGCCTGATGGTCTACGAGGTCAACAACACCTTCGGCCAGCGCAAGACCTATGTCCTGCCGGTCAGCGAAGGAGAGGGCCAGGAGATCATCTCCCAGAAATGCGCCAAGGAGCTTTACGTCTCGCCCTTCAACACGGTGGCGGGAACCTACAGCTTCCATTTGACGAAGCCGGACAAAACCCTGACCCTTGGCGTTGCCCTGAAGGATGAGGAAGGCCCGCTTCTCAAGGCCCATTTCCGTGGCGCGCGCCACCCCTTCGGCGATGCGGGCCTGCTGCGGCAACTCGCGCGGACCGGCTGGATGTCGCTTAAAGTCATCGGCGGCATCCATTTCGAAGCCGCGCGCCTGTGGCTCAAGGGCATGCGGTTGAAGCCGCGCCCGGCAGCCCCTTCATCTGCGATTACCTATGTCGAAAAGGCTGGTGACCAGCATGCTTGAAACCCTGACCGCGAAAGAAACGCCGCTGCGGCGCGGCTGGACGAGCCCGCTGTCCCATGTTGCGCGCCTCGCGCTTGGAAGGCTTCTGAGCTGGGAGCCGAAAGGCGCGATCCTCATCGTGTTGCCATCGGGCGAATGTATGCGGTTCGGCCGCAAGGGACATGAGGCAGAGCCGGTGCTGCGGTTCCGCCGCTTCCGCGGCTTTTCCAAAATCGCCACCCGCGGCGCGATCGGCTTTGCCGAAGGCTACATGGATGGCGATATCGACTGCACGGACCTCACCGGCCTCTTCCGCTTCATCCTGCGCAATCGGCCCGAGCTGGAAAAGGCAGCAAGCTTCGCCCTCTCCTCGCGTCTGCGTGACCGGCTCGCCCATGGCCGACGGGCCAATTCCCGGCGTGGCAGCCGCCGCAACATCACCGAGCATTACGACCTGGGTAACGCCTTCTACAGCCAGTGGCTCGACCCCAGCATGCTCTATTCGAGCGGTTATTACGCCAATGGCGCCAAGACGCTGGAAGACGCCCAGCACGAGAAGCTCGCGCGCATCCTCGATCTTCTGGAGCTTTCCGGAGACGAACGCATTCTGGAAATCGGCTGCGGCTGGGGCGCCTTTGCGCGCGCGGCGGCGCAGACCCACGGCGCCCGTGTGGAGGGTCTCACTCTTTCCCATGAACAGCTCGCCCACGCCCGCAAGCTGGTCACAGCCGAGGGGCTTTCTGACACATGCAGTTTCCGGCTGGAAGACTACCGCGATTGCCGGGGCTCCTATGACCGCATCGTCTCGATCGAGATGATCGAGGCCGTGGGCGAAGCCTACTGGCCGCACTATTTCGCGGTTTTGAACGAACGGCTGAAATCCGGCGGCACGGCGGTTCTTCAGGCCATCACCATCGATGAAAACCGCTTCGATCAGTACCGCCGCTCAGCCGATTTCATCCAACGCCACGTCTTTCCCGGCGGCATGCTGCCGACGGCAACCCTGATCGGAGACCATGCGACGCGCGCGGGGCTTCAGCTCGATCACGTGGAGCGTTTCGGCCCCTGTTATGCGGAGACACTGGCGGAGTGGAGCCGACGCTTCGAGGCTGCCTGGCCGGACATCGCGCCGCTCGGCTTTGACGAGCATTTCCGGCGTCGCTGGCGCTATTACCTCGCCTATTGCGAGGCGGGGTTTCGCGAAGGCGCGATCGATGTCGGCTTCTATCGGCTTCGCAAACCGTGAGAAATCGACGTGCGTGCCGGGCGGTCATCCCCGCCCGCGCACAGCGAACTTGCGCACAAGCGGAAAATAGACGGCATCCGGCAAGAGCCGCAGCAGCTTCATCGCGAGAATGAAGCCCGTCGGAAAGGCGATCTCGAACCGCCCCCGGCGAAGTCCCTTGAGGATCCGTTCCGCCGCGTCCTTCGCTGAGATGATGCCCGGCATCGGGAACGGATTCTCGGCGGTCATGGGCGTATCCACGAAACCCGGATTGATCACCGAAACGGTTATGCCGTGCGGCTCCAGTTCCAGCTTGAGCGTTTCGGCGAGATTGTTGAGCGCGGCCTTGGTCGGCCCGTAAGCGACGGAACGCGGCAACCCGCGATAGCCCGCAACGGACGCCACAATGGCGATATGACCTTTCCCGCGCGCCATCATCTTCGGGATAAGCACGTCCAGCGCATTCATCACCCCCAGATAGTTCACCTCCACACCGGTGCGCACGGCTGCCAGATCGAGGTCGGTCGCGTCCATCAAGGCCCATGCCCCGGCATTGAGAATGGCAAGGTCGATCGGTCCGGCGTGGCTTTCGATCTCGCCCACGCAACCGGCCATTGCATCCGCGTCCGTCACATCGCCGGGATAGCCAAAGACCGTGCGGCTTGCGGCGCAAAGCTCACCGAGCTTGTCGGCTGAGCGCGCTGTGACGGCGACATGTCCGACCACCCCGTCAAGCTGGCGGGCAAGTTCGCGTCCAATCCCCGAGCTGCCGCCTGTGATCCACGCAACAGACCAAGACCCATCAGCCATTTTTCATATCCCTACAATAGGTTGCAACAAACGGCTGAAAACTCCCTTGAAGCGGGTCGGCTCCTCCGTCGCGACCACGCAGATGCAGGGCGCGCCCGGCTCCACGCGCGGCTGGTGTTCAACATGTTCATCGAGATCGGCAATGTCACCGGGCCCGAACCGGCCCAGCTGATCGCGATAGGCGCCGGAGAGAATGAGTGTCATCTCCGCCCCTCCGTGCCCATGCTCGGGAACGGCCTTTCCCGGCCCTATGTGCAGAAGATAGAGCGAGGACGGCGCATCGATCTCGATCCTGTGACGCCGCACGCCCGGAGCAACGCGCTTCCACGAAATCTCATCCAGCCGGTTGCCGATGAACCGGCGCAAGGGAACGGGAACGTCGGCATCGGCGTCTTGATCGATGGTGCGCTGCTCGATCCGCCCGCCCGCGGTGTCGATGCCCGACATGATCCGCTCCAGCGCATTGTCGGCTAGCGGCGCGGGCTCTTCCCTGTCCAGTAGGCTGCCGCCAATATCGTTCGCCAACCTCAGCGCCTTCCGGCAGTCCCCGCACATGGCGAGATGTGCGGCCACGATCACCGAGAAGGCCTCGTCGAGATCGCCGCTGGCATAACGCAGCAAGGTGCTTTCATCGATATGATGGTGAACTGTCATTGCACTTCTTCCAGCCGTCCCTTCAGCTTCGCATAGGCCAGACGCAGCCGGGACTTCACGGTCCCCAGTGGCAGCGCCAGCTTCGCCGCGATCTGGCTTTGCGACAGATCGTGCATGAAGGCGTATTCGATGATCGCGCGCTGTTCGTCGGGAAGCTCGGCAACCGCTTCCGCAACGACGCTCACGCGCTGATTGGCGAAGACCTCTTCCTCGCTGTCCGCATTCTCGCAAGGCACCTCCACCGCCTCCAGATCCTCGTAGGGCTGGGACGAGCCTCGGCGGAGAAAGTCGATGCGGGCATTTCGCGCGATGGTGTAGATCCACGTTCCAACCGCACCGCGCTCCGGCGCATAAAGATGCGCCTTGCGCCAGACCGTCATCATCACGTCCTGAACAAGATCGTCGGCCAGAGCCTGATCGGCGCCCGCCTTCAGCATCAGGCTCTTCACCCGAGGCCCGAAATGCGCAAACAGGGCCGCGAAGGCGTCCCGGTCCTCGTGCAAGGCGACACGCATGAGACAGTCCCCATGGTCCGTCATCGGAACATCGGCCTCAGAACCGTCCGGTATTTTCGAAGCCTCGGAGCCCGATTGCATCTAAGCACCTTGTTGGTTGCTCTCTCCATACGCGTGACAATCGCCATTGGTTCACTCGAAATCGGCTTTTTCTCACAAAATCGGCCGGGCTTTGAACTAGGCCAGCCCCGCGGCGGAAAACTGGGGCGCGTCACCGGCATCTTTCATCAACCGCGCCTCCACCTCCGAAATGCCCGCATCGATCTCCTGCAGGAACATCCGGGCAAGAGCCGGTGGCTGATCCCAGGTCGGCGTATAGAGCCACACATCCATGGTCACCTGAACAGACAAAGGCCGAAACACGATCCCCTCATGCCCTTCCCACCCGACAGAGGCGATTGAGGGCACAATCGCGATGCCTGCCCCTTCGGCCACCAGCATGCAGGCCGCATCCGCCATCTGCACCTCGTAACGTCCCCCGACCTTGATGCCGAAACGCGCGAACGCTTCCTCCACCACCATGCGCGATTGGTCGTCCCGCCCCAGGCAGACGATTTCTTCCTTTTCCAGTTGCTGTGGCGTAATCGCGGCCGCTTCGGTCAAAGGATGGCCGCTGGGCAATGCACACACCATGAGAATGCGCCGAAACAGCTGGCAGACGATCGTGCTCTCGTTCGTCGGCAAGAGAGAAAGCCCGAAATCTGCGGCGTGCGAAATCATCGAATTGGGTACGTCATTGGAATTTCGCGTCAGGACCGAAAACCGGACGTCCGGCTTGTCGGCGAGGTAGCGGGCTGCGCACCAGGGCATCAGCCGCATGCTCAAGGCAGGGAATGCGACCACGGTGAGGTCTCCCTGTTGCGAATTCTTGATCGCCCGGGCGGTGTTCTCAATTCGGCTGACGCCCGTCATGAAAGTCTGCGTCTCCGCGAAGAGCCGACGCGCTTCCGGTGTCGGAACGAGACGCCCCTGACTGCGTTGGAACAACTTGAATCCGCATGACTTCTCAAATGCCTGGACGAGTTTCGTCACCGCAGGCTGGCTGATGAAAAGTGCGTCTGCGGCCTGGGTTACGGACCCGGCCTGCATGACCGCGTTGAAGGCTTCGATTTGCCGGATATTCGCGCGCGCCATGGCCGGATGCCCCTCCCCTATAACTATTGGTTATAGGGTATATAATTAAACTCATTTGCTCGATGTCAAGCAGCCGCTCAATCTGTGGGAACAACAAAAAAACAACACAACTCACCAGAACACAGAGGAATGAAATGGGAAAGAATCTCCTACTCGCAGCTCTCATGAGTTCGGCACTCGCAACGGGTGCCCATGCAGCTGATCCGGAAGTCCTGACCGTTGGCGGTTACGGAGGATCTTTCGAAACGCTGATGAAGCAGCTCATCATTCCGGAGTTCGAAAAGAACCACAACGTCAAGGTCGCGTATGTTTCGGGCAACTCTACGGAGAATCTTGCCCGTCTCCAGGCCCAGAAGGGCGCGCAGGAACTCGATGTCGTGATCCTGGATGACGGCCCGATGTATCAGGCCGATGCGCTGGGCTTCTGCGCTCCGCTCGAAGACAGCGCGATCAAGAGCGACGTCTACGATCTTGCCAAGATCAGCCCGAACGCCATCGGCGTCGGATTCGTCGCCACCGGCTTCGCCTACTCCAAGGAATTCTTCGAGAAGGAAGGCTGGGATCTGCCCACCAGCTGGGAAGACCTGAAGGATCCGAAATACGAAGGCCTCATCTCCGTTCCCCCCATCTCCAACACCTATGGCCTGCATGCGCTCGTGATGCTGGCCCGCGATGCGGGCGGCGGAGAAAAGGACATCGACCCCGGTTTTGCAGCGATGGCCGATGAGGTCGCCCCGAATGTGCTGGTCTTCGAGCCCTCCTCCGGCAAGATGTCGGAACTCTTCCAGAACGGCGAGATCGCCTTCTCCGTCTGGGGCTCGGGCCGCGTCAAGTCCCTGGCCGACACCGGCTACCCGGCCGGTTTCATCTATCCCAAGGAAGGCGCTGTCGCGCTGATGCTGGCCGGTTGCCCGGTCGTGGAAAGCAACGTTCCCGCGGAAGCCCAGGCCTTCCTCGATTACCTGCTCGATCCTGAAATCCAGGTGAAGCTGGCCGATGCCATGGGCTCCGGCCCGGTCAACAAGAACTCCAAGCTGCCGCCGGAGCTGGCCGAAAAGCTCCCCTATGGCGAGAAGATCTCACAGCTCGTCGGCGTCGACTGGGACGTGATCAATCCGCTGCGCCAGGAATGGACGGCGCGCTGGGCGCGTGAAGTGGAACGCTAAGCGTCCACTGCACGAAGCAAACAACCTATCCCTTCCGTGTCCGTCACGACGGACACGGAAGCCGGTTTGCCTTAGTCTTCAAAGCACGATTTTCGATACGTTCCCTCCAGGTCTTTCGATGCCCCTATTGCGGCCTCGAACGCCCGAGAGATGAAGTGCGTATCCTGGATCGTCACGCGCTCTGATATCGACAGAGCCCCAAGGCACACCTCTGGTTGCTTCAAGTGATCCAGTCCAGATTGAACATTCAATGGCGGCGCAATGGCTTTTCTCGAACTGAAAGCACTCACAAAACGCTACGGCAGCCTCACGGCCGTTGATCGCGTGTCCTTCAACGTCGAACGTGGCGAGTTTGTCTCGCTTCTCGGCCCCTCCGGGTGCGGCAAGACCACGACACTACAGATGATTGCCGGCTTCGAGGAAGTCACCGATGGCAAGATCATGCTCAATGGCCGCGATCTGTCCGCGGTCCCTGCCCGCTTTCGCGGCCTGGGCATCGTCTTTCAGACCTACGCTCTCTTCATGCACATGACGGCTGCGGAAAACGTCGCCTTCGGTCTGGAAATGCGCAAGGTCCCGAAGCAGGAGCGCAAGACCCGCGTTGCCCGCGCGCTCGATCTCGTCCATCTCAGCCACCTTGCGGACCGCTATCCCCGTGCCATGTCGGGCGGCCAGCGTCAGCGCATCGCGCTGGCCCGCGCCCTTGTCATCGAGCCGGAATTGCTGTTGCTCGACGAGCCGCTTTCCAACCTGGATGCAAAGCTGCGCGAGGAGATGCAGATCGAGCTGCGCCGCATCCAGCGCGAAGCCGGCGTCACCACCTTGATGGTCACCCACGATCAGGCCGAGGCGCTGGCCTTGAGCGACCGCGTGGTGGTTCTGGAAAAGGGCCGCGTGGAGCAGGACGCAGCCCCCGTCGAGATCTACGAGCATCCGCGCACGTCCTTCGTCTCAACCTTCATTGGCAAGACGAACAATCTCGACGTGAAGCTGCTGTCCAGCGACGAGGCGGGATCCGTGATCGAGTGCAACGGGGTCAAGCTCGATGCGGCGCCAGTTCATCAATTGCCCGGCCCTGCGCGCATGTCGCTGCGCCCCGAACGCATCGAGATCGTTGCCCAGGACGCCATCCTGCCCGGCAAGATCGTGGAGCGGACCTTTCTCGGCAACCAGTGGCTTCTGCGTCTTGAAACGAAGATCGGCGATCTCATCGTCCTGCGCCGCAATGTCGGTCAGACGACCTGGGAGCTTGGCACCACGGTTGGCCTGTCCTTCAATCCGCAGGATGTGCGGGTTCTTCCGGCAGAAGGAGCGCAAAAATGAGCGTCCCCTCGCCCGCGAAGAGCTGGCTGCTTTCGGCCCCCGCGCTGGCGCTTTACGCAGCCTTTCTCCTGACGCCTCTCATCATGACCTTCGTGCTGTCGTTCCATCAGTTCGACTTCTACAAGGGCATCGACGACACCTACAGCCTGACCAACTATCTGCTGGTCCTGAGCGACAGCTATTATTACGAGATCTTCGGGCGGACCTTCGCCATCGCGCTCGCCACCACCGCCATCTGCGTGCTGATCGGCGTGCCCCTCTCCTACTTTCTGTCGCGCATGCGTCCCGGACCGCGCTCGGTGATGATCCTGATCGTGCTGGGCCCGCTGCTGATCTCGGTCGTCGTGCGCACACTCGGCTGGGCCATCCTTCTGGGCCGACGCGGCGTGATCAACGACATCCTCATGGATATCGGACTGATCACCCGCCCGCTGAAGATGATGTACACCTCCGGCGGCATCGTTCTGGCGCTGGTGCATGTCATGGTCCCCTTCATGGTGCTGGCGGTCTGGGCCTCGCTGCAACGTCAGGACCCGGCAACCGAAACGGCGGCTGAAAGCCTCGGTGCGCACCCCTTCACCATTTTCCGCCGCATCGTCGTTCCCCAGGCCATGCCGGGGGTGCTGTCCGGTTCGCTGATCGTCTTCTCCCTGTCGGCTTCTGCCTTCGCCACCCCGGCCATTCTTGGCGGTCGTCGCGTCAAGGTGATCCCGACGGTTGTCCATGACGAGTTCATGAACACGCTGAACTGGCCGCTGGGCGCTGCCATCGCCATGCTCTTGATGGTGTCCATTCTGATCATCATGGTCTCCTGGAACCGGATGGTCGAAACCCGTTTCGGAAAGGCCCACGCATGAGACGCAACGGCCTCTTCGCAAACGCCTTCATCATCGCCTTTGCGCTTTTCATGGTCGCGCCTATCGCCATTGTGGTGGGCGTCGCCTTCACCCCCACGGGGCATCTGGAATTCCCGCCCAGCGGCATCTCGCTGCGCTGGTTCCGCGCGATCCTCGACAATCCCGACTTCATCGAAGCCGCGATCACAAGCCTTCAGATCGGCGTTCTGTCGGCCACGCTGGCCATGTTCCTGGCCGTCCCCGCCGCACTTGCCATCACCCGTGGCCACTTCCCCGGTCGCGAAGCGTTGCTGGCGTTCCTGATGTCGCCGCTGATGGTGCCCACCGTCGTGCTCGGCATCGCCTTCCTGCGCTTCCTGACGATGGTTGGCCTGACGGGATCGTTCTTGGGCCTCGTGCTGTGCCATGTGATCATCGTTCTGCCTTACGGGCTGCGCCTTGTTCTGGCCTCGCTCACCGGGCTCGACAGATCTGTAGAAAAAGCTGCAATCGCACTGGGCGCATCGAACTGGACGGTGTTTCATCGCATTGTCCTGCCCTCCATCATTCCGGGTATCGTTGGAGGCTGGGTGCTGGCCTTCATTACCAGCTTCGATGAAGTCACCGTCACGGTCTTCATCGTCAACCCGTCCACAACGACCCTGCCGGTTCGTCTCTTCAATCACATCGCGCAGACGACAGATCCCCTCGTTGCCTCTGTTTCCGCGGTCGCCGTGTTGTTCACGGTCGGTGTCATGATTGTGGTGGACCGTCTCTATGGTCTCGACCGCCTGCTTCTCGAAGAAGGTAAAAATGACAGTTAGTGAAAAAGTCTTCGACACGATCGTCGTGGGCGGAGGCCTCGTCGGCTCGGCGATCGCCTGGGGCCTTGCGCGTGAAGGAGAGAAGGTCGCCCTTCTTGACGAAGGCGACATCGCATTGCGCGCAAGCCGGGGCAATTTCGGCCTTGTCTGGGTTCAGTCCAAGGGCAAGAACATGCCCGAATATGCCCGCTGGAGCCGCAGGTCTGCGGACCTGTGGTCCGGCTTCGCCGAGGAATTGAAGGAAGCCACGGGCGTCTCTCCCGATTACCACAAGCCCGGCGGACTGCATCTCCTGCTCTCCGAGGAAGAACGTGAAGAGGCGAAGGCGCTGAACAAGCGCATGAGCAACTATTACGGCGAGCTCAGCCCGGACACCGTCCTCATGGACCGCAAGCAGGTGGAGGAAATCCTGCCCGGCATTGGTCCGGAGGTCGTTGGCGCCAGCTGGTCGCCCCATGACGGCCACGCCAGCCCGCTCAACCTCCTGCGCGCGCTGCACATGGCCAATGCCGCCCGCGGCACCCATTATGTCGCGGAGGCCAATGCCCGCAAGATCACGCGGGATGGTTCCGGCAATGCGGTTGAGACCGACAAGGGCACCTTCCGCGCCGCCAAGGTCATCCTGGCGGCCGGCCATGGCAACAAGCCGTTGGGCGCGCAGGTCGGATTGAACCTTCCGCTGATCCCGGAAAAGGGCCAGATCCTCGTTACCGAACGCACAAAGCCCTTCATTCCGATGCCGCTGCACGTGATGCGCCAGACGGAGGAAGGCACCGTACTGCTCGGAGACAGCCACGAGGATACCGGCTACTCGACCGAGAGCGTCACCTCCGTCTTCACCGACATCGCCCGTTACGCGGTGCGCTGCCTGCCGAAGCTTGCGAAGCTGCGCATCGTGCGCACCTGGGGCGCGGTGCGCATCCTCACCCCGGACGGATCCCCCATCTACGACCAGTCGGAAACCCATCCCGGCGTCTTTTCCGTCAACTGCCATTCGGGCGTGACCCTTGCCGGAGCCCATGCGCTGACCCTCGCCCCCCAGCTTGCCGCGGGCAAGCTCGATCCCGAATTCGACGCATTTTCCTCAAGGAGGTTTGACAATGGCACCGTCCATATCGCGGCGCATTGAAGAAGATGCCCCGACGGTGACTTTCACATTCGAAGGCCAGACCATCGAGGCGAAAAAGGGCGACAGCGTCGCCGCAGCCCTGACAGCCGCCGGGGTTCTCGACTTGCGTTCATCCGTCGTTTCCGGTGAGTCCCGCGGCATCTACTGCATGATGGGCGCCTGTTTCGAGTGCCTGATGAACATTGACGGCCAGCCAAACCGCCAAGCCTGCATGACCGAGGTCAGCGACGGGCTCGTGGTCCTGCGCCAGCAGGGCAGCCGGGAGGTGGAGCTATGAGCGTGAAAACCGTCGACCTTCTGGTCATCGGCGCAGGGCCTGCCGGCATCGCAGCCGCAACAGAAGCCGCGAATGCGGGCCTCTCTGTCACCGTCATGGACGAGCAGCCCCGCCCCGGCGGCCAGATCTACCGCGCCGTGGAGACCACCTCAGCGAAAATGGACAAGATCCTTGGCAAGGATTTCGTCGAAGGCCGCCCGCTGGTGGAAAGCTTGCGCGCAAGCAACGCCGAGCTCATGCCGGAAACGCTCGTCTGGAACATCGGCAGCGACCTCTCCATCGACTACTCCACCGCAGGCGTTGCCCACCGCATGAAGGCGCGCCGGATCGTTGCGGCCACGGGGGCTCTGGAACGCCCGATGCCGATCCCCGGCTGGACGCTTCCCGGTGTCACCACCGCCGGTGCGCTTCAGATCCTGATGAAAACCTCCTCCGTCGTGAAGGAGGACTGCGTCCTGATGGGCGCAGGTCCGCTGATCTGGCTCGTCGCCGTTCAGATGATCGATGCGGGCTGTCCGCCCAAGGCGATCGTGGAGAACCTGCCCAAGGGCCGCACCCTGGCCGCCCTGCCCCACCTGCCCAAGGCGCTGCGCGCCAGCGAATATCTCTTCAAGGGGCTCAAGCTCATCCGTCGCGTGAAGCAGGCGGGCGTGCCGATCCACACCAATGCCAGCGCACTCGCGATTGAGGGTGAAGGGTCGGTCAAGGCCGTGACCTTCAAGTCGGGAGGCCAGTCGCAGCGGATCGAGGCGACCTCCGTCGCGCTGCATCAAGGTGTGGTGCCGAACCAGCAGATCACGCGGCTCATCCGCGCCGATCACCGCTGGGACGCCTCCCAGAAATGCTTCATTCCCGTTCTTGACGAGACCTGCCAGACAACCGTTCAAGGCATCTATATCGCCGGCGACGGCGCCTCGATCAACGGCGCGAAATGCGCGGCCCTTCAGGGCCGCATGGTCGCGCTCAACATCGCGGCCTCCTTGGGAAGGTCCGTGGACACGGGCCGCATCCAGAGCCTGAAGGCGGCGATCGCGCGCGAGACATCCGTGCGCCCGATGCTTGAGACGCTCTATGCCCCCGCGCCGGAAATTCTCGACCCCGCCGACGGGACCGTCGTGTGCCGTTGCGAAGAGGTCACCGCCGGGGCCATCCGTGCCACTGTCGACCTTGGTGCCCCCGGCCCCAATCAGGTCAAGTCGATGCTGCGTTCCGGCATGGGCCCCTGCCAGGGCCGCACCTGTGGTCTGGCCGTCGCCCAGATCATCGCCGCGCGCAAGGGCGAAACCCCGGATGTGACGGGCTACTACCGCATTCGCCCGCCGCTGAAGCCGATCCCGCTCATGGAACTGGCCTCCTACGATCCTGCCCGTGACGAGGAGCCCGCCGAAGGCGGGATTGCCGCACAATGACCGGGGCCGCGCGGACAGCAGGAACCACTCCCTCCGCCGATCTGATCGTGATCGGCGGCGGCATCCACGGCTGTGCGACAGCAATGTATGCTGCCTTGCGCGGTCTCTCCGTCACTTTGCTGGAAAAGGAAACGGTCGCCCGCCACGCCTCCGGCGTGAATGCGGGCGGTGTTCGCCGTCTGGGTCGCCACTATGCGGAAGTGGCGATCTCCCAGCGTTCCATGGAAATCTGGTACGGGCTTGAGGATTTTCTCGCAGCCGATTGCGGCTTCAACGTCGCGCCCCAGATCCGGGTGATCGAGACCGAAGCCGAGCTGGAAGATGCCCGTCGACGGGTCCGGGATCTCAACGAGATGGGCTTCGACCACGAGGTCATTCTCGACCAGAAACAACTGCGCGAGCATCTTCCCGCCGTCTCCGATCATGTGATTGGCGGGCTTGCGTGTCTGGAAGACGGCTTCGCCCAGCCCTTTCACACGACCTTTGCCATCGCCCGCAAGGCCAAGGCCGAAGGGGTGCGGATCGTTGAGACTTGCCGCGCAACCGGGCTCAGCCAAAGCGAGGGCGTGTGGAGCGTTGAAACCACGGAAGGCACGTTCAGGGCTGCGAAGGTACTGATCGCCGGCGGCGCGTGGGGCAACGACCTGTCCTCCTCGCTGGGCGAACCGGTCCCCTTGAAAGATTGCGCTCCGATGATGATCGTCACCTCCCGGTTGCCGCATTTCTGCGATGCCGTGGTGAGCGCCATTGGCCGCCCGCTGTCCTTCAAGCAGATGCCGAATGGCACGGTCGTCATCGGCGGCGGTCGGCTTGGGCGCGCGGACCGCACAACCAACCTGTCGGAGATCCTTTTCGACGAACTGCACCTTACCGCCGAGACGGCGTCCGACATCTTCCCGATCATGCGCGAAGCCTCGATCGTGCGCACCTGGTCGGGCGTGGAGAGCATCCTGCCCGACGCAATCCCGGTCATGGGCCCCTCCGCCAGGCACGAAGGCCTCTTCTATTCCTTCGGCTACAGCACGCACGGCTTCCAGCTTGGACCGGGCTGCGGCGAGGTCATGGCCGAACTCATCGCCACAGGCTCGACCGGGTATTCCCTCGACGCCTTCGCGGTTAACCGCTTCGCTGCCTGAGGGCATCGAGGCTCCCTTCCAGAGCGCCCCCCGGCAATTTCGGTCACACGCCGATCCGGACTGTGCCAGTGGTCGCATGCCCCTCCCACTTGAAAGCAACAAGGAAAACAGATGATCCAGCGCCATATCCAGACCCGCATCAACCACCGCGTCGTCGAAGCCGGTGGCATCCTGCATTTCGGCGGCCTCGTGGCCGACGACTTCTCCCTCGACATGAAGGGCCAGACCGAACAGATCTGCGCCAAGATCGACAAGCTCCTGGCCGAGGTCGGCTCCTCCAAGGAAAAGCTTGTCACGGCGATGCTCTACATCACCGACTTCGACCAGAAGGAAGGCATGAACGAAGCATGGCTGGAATGGCTCCCGGCCGAGCACCTTCCGACCCGCGCCACCATTGGCGTTGCCGAACTTGGCAAGGGCGTGCTGATCGAGGTCGTCGTTACCGCCGTTCGCTGAGCGCGACGCTTCACGCGACTTACGGAAGCGGGCCCTGCCCGCTTCCGTTTTTTTTCATGATTGCGGATCAATCCAATGATCGCGCACCAGCCCCGGCGTCTGCGTCCTCATAGCGCCCAATGAATGACAACGGTTGCGACCCGGGCGTGCGCGCGCGAAAGCGCGGCAACGGATTGGTGTTTCAGGATAAGGAAACCGGCTTCACCGAGAAGGCGAGCAATGTGGGGCGCGAGTTCAGCTTGCCGCGTCTCGAAGAGAAGTTCGGCCCGTATCGCGCGCCCACCAGTGAGCCGGAGGTTGAGCAGATTGCCGCCTATGAGCGGATGCCCCTAATCATCGGACACAAGCTGTCCGATGTTTGGAAGCAGTACTGCAAGGCCCGCAAGCGGAAAGGCCCGCGCACCTGGCGGGACTACCTGCGGCGGAGCGAAGGGTTGGATCGCGGAGCAATCCAAATTCTTCAGGAGCAGGAAGCACTCGTACAGGGCTGGAAAGCGGGCCTCTATAGCGGTGGGGCTGCGGAAAATAGACCTCGATACCGAAAGCAAGGGCAAGATCGTTAGAGAGGTGACCTTTGACGATCTTGCACTTCACAGAACGCAAAAATGTGGGGGACGACATGACACCATAAGGCGAAATGACCCGACCTATTCAGAAGCGGAAAGCCTTCTTATGCGGTCATGGCGCAATTCCGTGGGCGGGTGCGAGCGCACCAAGAAACTGCGGATCGATTGCCCCTTGTTGTGATCGCGGAAGGTCGGATGATCGAAAAGTTTCAGCACCCGCTCTGCACCTACTACCGATAGAGCATAGGCGTCAGCGCGGTACTCCATCGCGCGACTTGTGAGTTTCAAGATGTAGTCGATGCTTGCGATTGCGAACCAGCACCCGAGCAGGGGCAAGATCGTTAATAAGGCTAGGAATGGGATTCTGGAAATTTGGCTCAATATCCATATGGAGGCGAATAGTGGGGCTTGAAGTGTGCCCAAGAATGCGAAAAAGCGCGTGTCATGGTTGACTATGTGACCTATTTCATGGGCCAGGAGCGTAATAAGCATGGACCAGTTTTCTGGGGTTTCTTTCGCAAGCTCAAGTACGCCGCGTGATATGGCAACGCCATTTCTTCCGTATGCGTAGGCGTTTATTTCGTCGACGTCGATGACGCGCAAGTGAAAGCTGACCTTCGGAAGGCCGTTGGCACTGGCGATCGCATCGTAGTCCGCTTCAAGGCGGGATAAGAGCTCCCGCTCCCGCATCGAGGGGCGACGGGCTCCAAGAGAGGGGGCGAACATAAAATCGAGCGGTAATAGAACCGGCGCAAGGGAAAGCGCGAATATAGCGAGGCCAAACCCCATGATTAGTAAGAATGCCATTTCTGGGGTTTCGGGGCCATCCAATGCCGCATAGACAAATATTAGGGGAGGCCCAAAACACACGATGCTAAATACATAGCAGATCGGGTATATGACGAAAACGGCCAGTATCCGGGTTAAATCAATCACCGCATGTCGAAGTAGGGCATTCATTGCTGGAATCCGAATTCACCTCAACCTCCACTCACTCCATAGACTATGGCCTCCCCTATATATAAATGACAGCGAAATGAGCCCTGATTGCCTCAATATCAAAAGAATATTTTAAATAATTGGCCTTTTGCCCGTTGATGGGAATGGCTGGAGGTTCAGCACCGTCATGCAGGGAACGCCCTCGGTATAACCTTCACGACCGCCTTTCGCTCAGATGCTTTCATGCACGAAGCGCCATGCCGCACTACTGTTGGAGCCCGGATATCTCCGGATACCTTCTCAGCATGCGGAATTGGTCGAGAGCCTTGTCAAAAATCTATTTCGTTTCATGGATTTAGCCGTAAGACTCCCCCTCATGACACAATGACCGACGCCAATTCCGCATCCACCACCTGAAGACCAGATTTCATGGCTCCGCGGTCTCGGCTCGATGCCTCCGCTTCATGCCATTGCGGATCAATCCCATGATCGCGCACCAGCCCCGGCGTCTGCGTCCTCATTGCGCCCAATGAACGCCAGCAATTGCGCGCGCACCGATCTCGCATCCTCGCCATCGCTTGACAGCATCGCGGTTGGCGCCATGTCCGGCAGGCGATGCGCGATGCCCTTGTGGCAATCGATGCAGGTCTTCTCACCCGTGAACAGGAACCGCTCATGCTGTTCCACCGCACGCGCACTCTGGCGGGTGATGTCCATGCTGTCGGAGGAATGGCAGTTGCGGCATTCCAGCGAGTCATTCGCCTTCAGTCGGGCCCATTCGTGCTGGGCAAGCTCAAGGCGTTTTTCCAGGAACTTCTCGCGCGTGTTGATGGTGCCGAAGATCTTGCCCCAGACCTCTTTCGTCGCCTGCATCTTGCGGGCGATCTTGTCGGTCCAGTTATGCGGCACGTGACAATCCGGGCAACTCGCCCGAACGCCGGAACGGTTCGCATAGTGGATCGTCGTCTTGAGCTCCGCGAAGACGTTGTTCTCCATCTCGTGACAACTGATGCAGAACGTTTCCGTGTTGCTCAGTTCAAGGGCGGTGTTGAAGCCGCCCCAGAACACGATTCCCATCAGAAATCCACCAAGCGTCAGCGCGCCCAGACTGTAATGCACGCTGGGCCGACGCACGGTGGCCCACATCCGTTTGAGGAAAGCCAACATCACTTGGCTCCCTTTGTCGACTTCACGTAATCGATCACCCGGTCCACATCGACGAAGGTGTTCTCCACCAGCGGCCGGGCGTCCGTCTGCGGCACGTGGCACTGGTTGCAGAAGTAGCGACGGGGTGTGACGGAGGCCAGGAACTGGTTGTCCCGGTTCATGAAATGGGTGATCGATATCATCGGTGCCTGCGAGTCTTGCACCGCTGCGCGCGCGTGACACGTCAGGCACTTGTTGGAGTTCTTGTCCACCTGATAGCCCTCGATCGAATGCGGAATGAGCGGGGGCTGCTCAGGGTAGTTGCGCGCCTGCCGAAGGTCGGAATTCACCGGCTTGGCCATCGGGCGCGGTGCCGCGTTTTCGGCCAGCGGCGTCTTGGAGCGCATGGTCGCGAACTGATCTTGCGCGAAGGCGGCAACACTCATCAGCGCGAAAACGCCGATCATGATCCTTGCAAGGGTTCTCATGGCACACCTCACGCAGCTTCAATGCGCACGGCGCATTTCTTGAAGTCGGTTTGTTTGGAAAGCGGATCGGTCGCGTCCAGTGTCACCTTGTTGATGAGCTGGCGCGCATCGAACCACGGCACGAAGACGAGGCCGCGCGGCGGCTTGTTGCGTCCGCGTGTCTCAACGCGCGAGATGATCTCGCCGCGCCGCGACACGATCCTGACGCCCATCCCGCGCCTCAATCCCAGCTTCTCGGCATCATCCGGATGCATGAAACACACAGCATCCGGCATCGCCTTGAAAAGCTCCGGCACACGCTGGGTCATCGAGCCGGAATGCCAGTGCTCCAGCACCCGGCCCGTCGACAACCAGAACGGATAGTCATCGTCCGGGCTCTCCGCCGCCGGTTCGAATGGCAGCGCGAAGACGACCGCCTTGCCATCCGGCTTGCCGTAGAATCTGAAGTCGGCGCCGTCCGTCACATAGGGATCGTATTTGCCGTTGAAGCGCCAGCGGGTCTCTTTTCCATCGACCACCGGCCAGCGCAGGCCGCGATTGCCGTGATAGGTGTCGAAATCCGCCAGATCATGGGCATGGCCGCGCCCGAAGGACGCGTATTCCTCAAACAGCCCCTTCTGGATGTAGAAGCCGAAATCCTCCGCCTCGTGGTTGGCGTATCCCGTCTCGATCTGGCTGTTCGGATAGGCATCCACCTTGCCGTTGGCGAACAACACCTCATAGAGCGTCTTGCCCTTGTAGCCCGGGCTGGCGTCCAGGATCTCCTTTGGCCACACGTCCTCTGTCTTGAAGCGTTTGGAGAATTCCACCACCTGCCACATGTCCGACTTCGCGCCCTCAGGCGGTTGGACGAGCTGATGCCAGAACTGGGTGCGGCGTTCGGCATTGCCGTAGGCGCCTTCTTTTTCCACCCACATGGCCGTGGGCAGAACGAGATCGGCTGCCTCCGCCGTCACCGTCGGATAGGCGTCGGAGACGACGATGAAGTTCTCCGGATTGCGGTAACCGGGCAGTCCCTCCTGCATCATGTTGGGCGCGGCCTGCATGTTGTTGTTGACCTGAACCCAATAGCAATTGATCTCGCCGTCCTTGAGCATCCTGTTCTGGAGAACCGCATGGGCCCCCACCCAGTCAGGCACCGTGCCGCTCGGCAATTGCCAGATCGTTTCCGCGATTTCGCGGTGCTTCGGGTTCTTCACAACCATGTCGGCGGGCAGGCGATGCGAGAACGTGCCGACTTCGCGCGCCGTGCCGCAGGCCGACGGCTGGCCTGTCAACGAGAACGGCGAGTTGCCGGGCTGCGCGATCTTTCCGGTCAGAAGATGGATGTTGTAGATGAGATTGTTCATCCACACGCCGCGGGTGTGCTGGTTCACACCCATGGTCCACAGCGACATGACCTTCGTATCGGGATCGGCGTAAAGCTCCGCCATCTGCTGCAGCCGCGCCTTCGGGACGCCTGAGCGTTCGGCCGCATAGTCCAGCGTGTAGGGCTTCACGAACGCCGCGAACTCCTCCAGCGACATGGGCTCGCTGGAACCGCTGCCCGCATTGGCCGCCGCCATCTCCAGCGGATTGTCCGGGCGCAGGCCGTAGCCGATATCCTGCGCCCCCTTTCTGAAGTTCACGTGACTGGAAACGAACGCCTCGTTCACCGCCCCCGACTGGACGATGTGGTTGGCGATGTAGTTGGCGATGATCAGATCCGTCTGCGGCGTGAAGACCGCGGGGATATCGGCCAGATCGAAGCAGCGGTTCTCGAAGGTCGACATGACAGCGACCCTCACATGCGGATGACTGAGGCGGCGATCCGCGATCCGCGTCCACAGGATCGGATGCATCTCCGCCATGTTCGCGCCCCACAGCACGAATGCGTCGGCATGCTCGAAATCGTCGTAGCACCCCATTGGCTCATCGATGCCGAATGTGCGGATGAATCCCCCTACGGCAGACGCCATGCAATGGCGCGCATTGGGATCGATATTGTTGGAGCGAAAGCCCGCCTTCATCAGCTTCGACGCCGCATACCCTTCCCAGATCGTCCACTGGCCGGAACCGAACATGCCGACGGCCTTCGGCCCCTTGGCCTTCAGCGTCGCCTTCCATTTCTCCGCCATGGTGTCGAAAGCCTCGTCCCACGAGACGGGCTCGAATTCGCCGTCCTTGTCGAACTTGCCGTTCTTCTTGCGCAGCATCGGTGTCGTCAGACGATCCGCGCCATACATGATCTTGGAGAGGAAGTAGCCCTTTACGCAGTTGAGCCCGCGGTTGACCTCCGATTCCGCATCGCCATGTGTCGCGACCACCCGCCCCGCCTTGGTCGCAACCATGATCGAGCATCCCGTGCCGCAGAAACGGCAAGCCGCCTTGGACCATTTCAGATCGGTCAGCCCCGCATCGGTCACAAGGTTCTGCGCGGAGACAGGAACAGACACGCCCACCGCCGCCGCGGCCGCAGCCAGCGCTTGCGCCTTGATGACATCACGTCGACTTATTCCACTCATGCCTGTTCTCCCAAGGTCCAGGTCGATGTTTCAGCAAGCCTCAGACGCCAGATCCTCGTCCGCCTGGTGGTAGACGAGCGATGCGCTCACCACCCCGGCGAAAAGCTGGATATCGATAAGCGCCTTGACGATTTCGGCCTCGCTTGCGGTTTCCAGAATGACGATCAGGCGGCCCTGCCCGTCGCGATGGGCGATCTCCGCTTTCGGGGTTTTCGAGATTTCCTCTTCCACCGCCGCACACCTGTCCGGCATGGACTGGACGAGAAGGCTCGCGATATGGACGGGATCGGTCATGCGACCTCCTGTTCGGTGGATCCGGGAGAAAACGCGACAACATCTTGTGGGCATGCGCCAAGGCAGGCCCCGCAGCCGGTGCAGGCCTGAGCATCGATCGTCAGCCGTCCGAAGGGCTGCTTCTCCAGATCGACGCGGATGGCCGAGACGGGACAGAAATCCCGGCAGAGATGACAACTCACACCGCTGTCCTGAAGGCACCCATCATCGATATGCGCGATCCGATCCCAGGGCGGGGTTCGCGCCAGGTCGAACACCTCCGCATCGCAAGACTCGGCGCACTTTCCGCAGAAGCTGCACTCGCGACCGTCGAAAGAGATGAAGGGATGGCCCCGGCTGTCGGGGCGGATGATGTTTTCTGGGCAGGCAGCCTCGCAGGCCTTGCAGGCGGTGCAGCGCGCCGCGACCCGTTCTGCGTCGGTCCACGGTGGGCGCAGAAGATCCGCTTCTGGGTTCTTGCGAAGCCTCAGAAACGCTCGGCGGCTTGGCGAGACCTCGTCTTCCCGCCTCTTTTTCCCAAAAGACGACATGACTTCATCCCGCCGGAGGTCCCATCAGAAGCTAGCTCATCCAGATGATGAACCCGTAAGCCCCGACCAGCGCGACAGACAGCGCCGGCGCCAGAACGACCGCCAGAAGAAAAAACGCAACGCGCTCGTCGCGCCGGATTTTCAACTCTTCGTCCGCCATCGCCCTCTCCCGAAGCTAGCGGCTGAACAATTGGCCAAAGCATGCTCTCGCAACCGCACCGGGCCCAACCTACTTTTCAAATATCAATATTCGCATTCTACTTACCCTGCGTTCAGTCTGAATATAATTGAACGCACCAACCTATCAATACTATCTTTTCGTTACTTACATCACAATTCTTAAGGAGCGCGGTATCACCGTTTCTATACGTGAAAACAACTATATGAGACACATTTTCTAATTCAAATACACGCTTGATATTAAGTAGATATACGACGGAGATGGACCAGAAGAATAGCGCCCTGTTCACAACAATACCTGCGCACCCCGCACTGCCCCTTCGTCACGCCTGTTGGCGTGAGGCTGGTTATTCGTGTATGCATTTTCAAAATCCCAGCCGCCGGTCGGAGCAACCATGAAACGGACGAAACTGGTCATCGTATTCCCGATATACAATGGGGAAAAAACGATGCTTAAAAGCCTGAAGTGCGTGGCGGAACAAGAATTCCGGGATTTCAAAGGGATCATTCTCGAAAACAAGTCAACAGATAACACACTAAATATTGCCCAGGAGTTTTGCGCCAACGATGACCGCTTCGAGATCATCCAGAACGAAGAACATCTGAGCGCTATAGATAACTTCATAAATGCAATTCAAATCGGACGTGAGCATGGCGAGTATTTCTGCTTACGCGCGTGCGATGACTTGTCGACACCAGACTATTTTTCCAAACTTGTAGCCGCATTGGACGCCAATCCACAGAAATTGCTGGCGGCGGCCTCGACACTCACGATCGATCCCGACGGCCCCGACTTTCACAAGGTTCCAGATCCGGCGGTACTGACGTTCTGGAAGCAGGTCTCCTCCGGCAACATCCCCAAGAGACTGACCTTTCCTTCTGAATGGTTCTACGGCGTTTACCGCTCAGACGGCGAAGCCGCGGATATCCTCTGCACACGCCTCCCGCAACTGGGAAGCGCATGGTGCGCGGCCTCCTATACGGTGGCGGAATTCGTTATTCGAGACTTTGCGACTTGGGTTGAAGGCCCGGAGTTCATCTTCTATCGCGGGTCAAATTCCGAGAATCTCTATGCTTCGAAGTCCATCTCCACGATGCTGCGGCAGAGAATTCGCTACACAGTCGGGTGCTATCGCGTTCTGGACAAACTCCCCCCGCTATCGGCACGAACACGCCGTCTTCTGTTCAAGTGTTTCTGGCGCGACGCGAGAAGCAAGACGAATTATCGCATTCGCCGACACCTGAAGACCCGCGTACTATCGGCATTCTCATGAGCGGCAGGGCAAAGGCACGGCAACGCCATCGGGCTCGCCGTGGCGACCAGGCGGCGCAGGATTGGGCTCCCTGCGGCCGCGACGACACAAGCTGCGACGATATCAATCGTATGGCGAACGATCAGATCCAAAGGCACGAGGGATAGCAGTGAAAGTCATAATACTCGCAGGTGGCCTCGGCACCCGTATCTCCGAAGAGAGCGAACTGCGTCCCAAGCCAATGATAGAGATCGGCGGCAGGCCCATTCTCTGGCACATCATGAAGATCTATGCCGCCCACGGTTTTTCCGACTTCCTGATCTGCGGCGGCTACAAGAGCTACATGATCAAGGAGTATTTCCAGAACTACCACCTGCATCAGTCGGACGTGAGCTTCGAGCTGGGGCCGAACCGGGTCGAATACCACACGTCCCGCGCAGAAGACTGGAAGGTGACAATCGTCGATACTGGCGAGACCTCCATGACCGGCGGGCGCCTGCGCCGTATACGCCCCTATCTCAACGGCGATGAGACGATCTGCGTCACCTATGGTGACGGCGTCGCCGATATGGACATAACGCGGGAATTGGCATTCCACCGCGAACAGGGACGTCTGGTCACCCTGGCAGCCGTGAAACCTCCCGCCCGATTTGGCGCGCTCAAACTCGACGGAAACGCGGTTGCCAGCTTTCAGGAAAAGCCCGAAGGCGGAGAGATGGTGATCAATGGCGGCTTTTTCATTATCGAGCCCAAGGCGCTTGAGCGGATCGCCGGCGACGACACCCCCTGGGAAGGCGAACCGCTGGAAAGCCTGGCCCGCGACGGTGAACTCAGCGCCTACCGGCATGAAGGCTTCTGGCAGCCGATGGATACGTTGCGAGACAAGCGGCAACTTGAGGCTATGTGGGAACGGGGCGCGCCTTGGAAAATCTGGAAATGACACCTGATCCCTCATTCTGGCGGGGACGTCGTGTCCTGCTGACGGGGCACACCGGCTTCAAGGGCGCATGGGCCGCCCTGTGGCTTCGGCGCATGGGAGCCGATGTTTGCGGCCTGTCACTTGCCCCGGAAGGTTCGCCGAACCTTTACGACCTCCTCAACCCGCAGACCTCTGCCGACTGGTGCGACCTGCGCAATCCGCAGTCTGTAACCGCCTGCGTGCAGCGCGCCATGCCCGAGATTGTCTTGCACATGGCCGCCCAGTCCGTCGTACGACGCGGCTATGCAGCGCCCGTCGAGACCTTCTCGACCAACGTTCAAGGCACGGTCAACCTGCTGGAGGCCCTGCGCGAGACGGAGGGCGTGAAGGCCGTCATGGTCATCACCTCCGACAAGGTCTACCGCAATGACGGCAAGGGGCGCGCCTTTCAGGAGGAGGACCCGCTCGGCGGCAAGGATCCCTATTCGGCCTCCAAGGCCTGCGCGGAACACGTGACGTCCGCCTATGCGGCGAGCTTTCTGGAGCCGAAGGGCGTTCGTGTTGCCAGCGCGCGCGGTGGCAATGTGATTGGTGGGGGTGACTTCACCGTCGACCGCATCCTGCCGGATATCTGGCGCGCGACCTCGGCAGGAACCCCGCTCCAGATGCGCTCGCCCCGATCTGTCCGGCCCTGGCAACATGTGCTCGATTGCCTGGCGGGCTATTTCGTCTTCACCGAACAGCTCGTTTCCAATGACGAGGCGCCGCGTCACATCAATATCGGGCCCGATATCGAGGACACGCTGGAAGTGTTGCCGCTTGCGGAGACCTTCATATCTGCCTACGGCAAGACCGTCCCGATAGAAATCGATACATCACCGCAGCCGCCGGAAGCTCCGATGCTCAGAATTGATCCCCGTCTCGCCGCAACATCCCTGGGATGGCGCGGTCGGATTGACGCTCGCAATGCAGCCCGGCTCGCAGCTGAATGGTATGCAGGATATGACGCCGGCGTCGCGGCCCAAGACCTTTGCATCGAACAGATAGAGAGCTACGCGAATGGAGAGCTCGGATGACCACAGCATCGCCCGCGATTGCCAACGCCGAAGCCTCCCATAGCTGCCGGGCCTGCGGCTCCGCCCTCAAGAACACGCTGATCGACCTCGGCGAACAACCGATTGCGAACGCCTTTCTTCCAGCTGATTTTTCCGGTGAGGAAAGGCGCTTTCCGCTGGCCGTGATGGTCTGCGAGGAATGCCTGCTGGTTCAGGCGGCCCACTCCATCCCCGCCGACGCGATCTTCGATGCCGACTACGCCTATTTCTCCAGCTACTCGGATTCCTGGCTGGAGCATGCGCGGCTCTATAGCGCGAGCATGATCGACCGTTTCGCGCTCGACACCTCCAGCAAGGTTGTGGAGGTTGCCAGCAATGACGGCTATCTGTTGAGGAATTTCGTCGAAGCGGGCATCCCCGCGCTGGGCGTCGAGCCCACGGCCAATACGGCACAGGCTGCCATTGAACGCGGGGTCCCAACCCACATCGATTTCTTTGGCACCGAGACCGCGCGCCTGCTGGCCTCGCAGGGGCATTCGGCAGATCTGATGGCCGCCAACAATGTGCTGGCCCATGTTCCCGATATCATCGACTTCCTGACCGGCTTTGCCCTTCTCTTGAAACCGGAGGGCGTCGTTACCTTCGAGTTTCCGCACCTCTACAACCTGATCCGCCTATGCCAGTTCGACACGATCTATCACGAGCATTTCTCGTATCTGTCGCTGGTCGCGGTGGAGAAGGCGATGGAACGCGCAGGCCTGCGGGTCTTCGACGTGGAGCAATTGCCGACGCATGGCGGGTCGCTGCGCGTCTTTGCCTGCCGAAGGCAAGCTCATCACGCCGAATGCGCGGGCGTTGAGGTTGTTCGCAAGATCGAACGCGACGCAGGCATGCATGACATGAGCGGCTATCAGGGACTTGCCCCGGCTGCCGAACATTGCCGCGAAACGTTTCTGGAGTTCCTGGAGCGCGCGAAGTCCGACGGCGCCACGGTCGCGGCCTATGGTGCGGCGGCGAAGGGCAACACGTTCCTCAATTATTGCGGCGTGAGCAAAGCGGATATTGCCTGCGTGGCCGACAGAAGTGCCGCCAAGCAGGGCAAGCACCTGCCTGGCTCGCATATCCCGGTCGTTGCTCCGCAAGAGTTGAAATCCCAGCGTCCGGACTTCATCGTCATTCTACCGTGGAACCTGCGGGCGGAAATCATGTCCGATCTGGCCTTTGCCCGTGATTGGGGCGGCCGCTTTGTTATTGCAATTCCCGAGACAGAGATCCTGTGATGCGGTTTTGCAAGACCGAGATTCCGGATGTCTTCGTAGTCGAGGCGACGCCACATGAAGACGCGCGCGGCGCGTTTGCCCGGCTCTACTGCCCGAACGAATTCGCCGAGGCAGGAATCGCGTTTGCACCGCAACAGGTCAATCTCTCTACGAACGTCAGGAAACACACCCTGCGCGGAATGCACTTCCAGCCAGCCCCTTACGCTGAGGCGAAACTCGTTCGGGCAGTTGCGGGCCGGGCCTTTGACGTGGTGGTCGATCTTCGGCCCGAAAGCCCGACCTGCGGACGCTGGATCGGCGTGGAACTCTGTGCGAAGGCGATGAACGCGGTCTTTGTCCCGCAGGGCTGCGCCCATGGCTTCCTGACCCTTGAGGATGATACCGCGCTTCTCTACCAGATGGGCCGCATCTACGCGCCGGGGCACGGTGCCGGTTATCGCTGGGACGATCCCGCCTTTGGCATCGAATGGCCTGCCGCGCCTGTCGTGATAAGCGAACAGGACTGCCAATGGCCCCCTTATTCGTCACGGAGCACCTGAGGCCATGAACGAAATTCATCCCACCGCAAGAATCTCGCCGCAGGCCGACCTTGAAACCTCCGTGCGCGGCAGTCGGCTTGTCATCGGCGCACGTTCCATGGTGGATAGCTTCGTCAAGATCAAGTTCGCAGGCGGCTCCGGCGACATCGTCATTGGCGAAGGCTGCTATCTGAATTCCGGCTGTGTGCTCTACAGCGGAAACGGGATTTCCATCGGCGATGGCGTGCTGATCGCCGCCAATTGCACGCTGGCTCCGGCCACTCATGCTTTCGCAGACCGCGACACCCCCATTGCAAGTCAGGGCTTTTCGCCGAGCAAGGGCGGCATCGAGATCGGCGATGACGTCTGGATCGGCGTGAATTGCGCGTTGCTCGATGGCGCACGCGTCGGCAAGGGCGCGGTCATTGCCGCCGGATCGGTCATCAGGGGCGAGATTCCCGAATATGCCGTCTTCGGCGGAAGTCCGGCAACCTTCATCAAATGGCGTGGTGTGTAGTGGCCAGATTCACGATCTTCGGGGCCGGTGGCCTCATAGGTTCCCGCTTGATGGAACAGCTCGCCGCGGATGGCCATGAAACCCATGCGGTTTACCGCGACAATTGGCCGGAAGCCGGTCGGGATCTGGGGCATGTCATCTACACCATCGGACTGACGGCTGACTTCAGGGGACGCCCGCTGGAGACAACCGCTCTGCACGTGATCCGCCTCCACGAGGTGCTCTCCCGCTACGACTTCGCCTCTCTTCTCTATCTCTCCACGACGCGGGTCTATCGCGGGGCCGCCGCCACCGGCGAGGAGGCTGACCTCGTTGCGCGCCCGAGCGTAAATGACGACATCTACAATCTCACCAAGATGACCGGAGAGAGCCTGTGTCTCTCCCTGCCCGCTTCGACCATTCGTGTGGCGCGGCTTTCTAATGTCTACAGCCCTCGCGACCGGTCGGAGGTTTTCCTGTCCTCCGTCTTGCGTGACGCGACGACCGAGGGTGCGGTTGCCTTTCGCACCGCCCCCGGTTCCAGCAAGGATTACATCTACCTCGATGATGCCGTCTCCCTGCTGGCCAACATCGCGCTTTCGGGCAAGGAGCGGCTCTATAACGTCGCTTCCGGCATCAATGTGTCGAATGAAACGATCGCGAAGACGCTTCGCGACCTCGGTGTTACTGTTTCTTTTGAAGACAATGCGCCCGAGACTTCGTTTCCGCCGATCCAAAACGATCGAATCCGTAACGAATTCCAATTCAAACCGCGCAATCTGGAGACAATGCTTCCCGCAGTCTTCCACGAAATGCAGCGAGGGGACGCCAGATGAAACTTGTTTACGACGAAGAAAAGAACAGTGTCTCGGTCACGAAGGACGGGGAAACCCATTCCTTTGCGCTGGATACGCCGGAAGCCTTCGAAGCGATGTCGCATGCCTGGCTGCGGGCCGGGTGGGACACGAAATATGTCTATTCCTTTGCCTGGTTCGGCCGGCCGGTGATCCAGCTTCCCGAGGATATGATCCGTATTCAGGAAGTCATCTGGCAGATCAAGCCGACGGTGATTGTGGAGACTGGTGTGGCCCATGGCGGGTCGCTGATCTTCTACGCGACCCTGTTCAAGGCCATGGAACGCGGCAAGGTGATCGGCGTCGAACTTGCGCTGCGCGATCACAATCGGGAAGCCATTGCGGCGCATGACCTGAGCGAATGGATCAGCATCGTTGATGGCAGCTCCACCGCGCCCGAAAGCGTCGATCAGGTCCGCGCGATGATCTCGCCCGAGGATACCGTGCTGGTCATTCTCGATTCAAACCACACCCGCGAACACGTGCTCAACGAGTTGCGTGCCTATGCCGATGTGGTCACGCCCGGTTCCTACATCGTCGCAACCGACGGGATCATGGAACAGGTCGCAGGCGCGCCGCGCAGCGCGGACGACTGGAAGACCAACAACCCGAAACAGGCCGCGCTCGATTTCGTCAAGGAAAACGAGAATTTCGTGATCGAAGAGCCGGAATGGCCCTTCAACGAGGGCGTGGTGCGCGAACGTGTGACCTACTGGCCGTCGGCCTACGTCAAGCGGATCAAGTAGCGCCGATCGCCCTTCCCGGCCCGAAATCGTAGCCCGCAACACGTGCGCCGACGGGGATAACGCGTCGGCACAGACACATTTGAACGCATTCGAATTGGATGCCGAACGTCTTCAATCCCGTATTGATTTCATTCGATTATTTTTTAAAAGCTACAAACACGTTCGAATAGCGTTCGAATACGAAGCGTAGCTGCCGCCTGACAACCGATATCCCCGCCAGGAGCTCCCTCCCCGGAAGGTCGCCGACGCGGACGTGCTCACACCGCCCCGTTGACCTTCCAGGGCCGGTCGTCGTTGAATCGCGTATATTTTGCGCTTGGCTCATTCGCCAGGCGACGGCGCAGCTTCCTGACCTATGCAAGCAGGAGCCTTCGCGACCCGACGAGGCGACAGCACGATGAAGAACTCACCGCTCCTCAATCTCACGCTCGCTCTCGCACTGGTGCTGATCGTCGGCTTTCTGCTGGAGATCGGACAACCCATTCTGGTGCCCGTCGTCACCGCCGTAATCGCGATCTACGTCATGATGACGACGGCCGATGCCCTCCAGAAGCTGCCGCTGCTCAACCTCCTGCCGCCCGCCCTGCTCAGAGCCTTTGCTCTGGTCGTTTTCGTGCTTGCGCTTTACGCCTTTGCCGTCGTCGTCGCCTCAACGGTGACCGACATGGTCAATGCCGCCCCCGGCTATCAGGAGAATATCGCGCATTTCCTGTCGACGATCGAAGAGCAGTTCCATATCGACACCAGCGCCTTCAAGGACAACTTCATCGCGTCCACCTTTGGAAACTGGAGCGTCCGCTCCATCATCCTGACGGTTCTGGGCGGCTTTACGAGCATCGGTGCCAGCGCCTTCCTGATCGTGCTTTACGCCACCTTCCTGATGGCGGAGCGCAGCCGCTTTGGCCACCGCATCGCAACAGCACTCGGCAACAGGGGACAGGCCGACAAGGTCGAGGAGATCATCCGCGACATCAACAGGCAGATCGGCACCTACCTGACCATCAAGACGCTGATCAACATCATACTGGGCGGCGCCTCCTACCTCATCCTGATCTTTCTCCAGGTCGATTTCGCGCTCTTCTGGGCGATCATGATCGCGCTGCTGAATTACATTCCCTATTTCGGCTCGCTGCTGGCCGTGCTGTTTCCGGTCGTCCTCTCTGTTGCGCAGACAGGCTCGCTTCTGCACACCGCCCTGCTGGCAGCCCTTCTGGTGGGCGCGCAGGTCTATGTCGGGAACTTTCTGGAACCCCGGCTCGTCGGACGACAGCTCAATCTGAGCCCCTTCGTCATTGTGGTCGCCCTGTCCATCTGGAGCGCCCTGTGGGGCATCGCAGGCGCCATTCTGGCCGTGCCGATGACGTCGGTCATCGTCATTGTGCTGGCGAGCTTTGACGAAACCCGCTTCATCGCGATCCTGCTCTCCGACCGCGTCGGTGATAACGAGAAGGAGGAGGCCTGAAAGATCAGGCCCGCCACTTGATCGAGCAGCCGATGGACGCGATCTGGTCTTGCGGCCCCTCGCCCGTTTCGACGATCTGCCGCATGGCCTCCACAAGCTCGCGCGCCGCGCCGGGTTCAGGCTCCCCCATGCGGGCACTGTCCAGCCTGCCGCGATAGGCCTGAACGCCATCGGCAGTCAGCCCGAAGAATTCCGGCGTGCACTCAGCCCCAAACGCTCGTGCGACGATCTGATCCTCATCGTGCAGATAGGGGAACGGAAACTCGTGATGCGCGGCAAAGCGCGCCATGTTTGAGAAACTGTCTTCCGGATAGCCTTGCGCATCGTTGGAGCAGATCGCCGCAAACCCCACGCCCTCCGCCATCAAGCTGCGGGCATCGGCTACCATGCGCGCGACCACCGCCTTGACATAAGGACAGTGGTTGCAGATGAAAGCGATGACGGTTCCGCGTGGACCGGCGATGTCGGCGAGCGTATAGGTCTTGCCATCGGTGGCCGGAAGGCGAAAATTGAACGCCTGAACGCCTGCGGCGGCAGTGGATGCGGTTTTTCCTTCCATGGAAGCCTCCCGGGCGACGCAAGCGACGGAGCGAAGGATCGCTGGGGGGCGGATTGCCGGACGAATGACCGGTTTCCGCCGCAGACAGTCCGCTCTCGCAAAATGATTGATGAGGGAAGTCTGCCTGTCCGTTCACGGTGCGGCAAGAGCCCTTCAGATGGAAACGCGCACAAAAGCGCGGCTCTTCGCAGTGATCGCACTGGTGCTGCGCGCGCCGAATTGCCAGAATCCCGGTGATTCGAAGCGGCGGCAACCGGCTGCGGACACAGCTGAAACAAATCGGGTACGACAAAACGCATGGCAGCCAAGGACGATCTGTTCGCGCAGCTTGAGAGTGAGGTCTCGGCGATGAAGGCGCGCCGGAAACCGGCCGCGGCTTCGGTCGCGACAGCGCAAACGCCGGCCTCTCAACCCGCTCAGAACAAGGCGCCCGCAGCACGGCCCGCCAGCCTGCCCACACCGAGCGCCGACGATGCCTATACCGCAGCCGACATCGAGGTTCTGGAAGGGCTGGAGCCCGTGCGCCGCCGTCCCGGCATGTATATCGGCGGCACTGACGAACGCGCCCTGCACCACCTTTTCGCCGAAGTCATCGACAATTCCATGGACGAGGCCGTCGCCGGTCACGCCACATGGATTGATGTGCGCCTTGAGGAAGACGGCTCGCTCGTCGTGACCGATAACGGCCGCGGCATCCCGGTCGATCCGCACCCGAAATTCAAGGACAAGTCCGCGCTGGAAGTCATCATGACGACGCTCCACGCCGGCGGCAAGTTCGACAGCAAGGTCTATGAGACCTCCGGCGGCCTCCACGGCGTTGGCGTTTCGGTGGTCAACGCCCTCTCCGAAGAGCTGGTGGTGGAAGTCGCACGCTCGCGCAAGCTCTATCGCCAGACCTTTGCCCGCGGCATCGCGCAAGGCCCGCTGGAGCATCTGGGCGACACCCACAACCGTCGCGGCACGACCGTGCGCTTCCGCCCCGACCCGCAGATTTTCGGAAATTCGGCACGTTTCAAAGCCTCCATCCTTTTCAAGATGGCCCGCTCCAAGGCCTATCTCTTCGGCGGCGTCGAGATCCGCTGGAAATGTGCGGAAAGCCTGCTCACGGAAAAGAACGCTCCGCCCGCGGAGGCTGTGTTCCATTTCCCCGGCGGCCTGAAGGACTTCCTGGACGAGACGCTCACGGGCGAAAAGCGCGTGGTCGACGAGGTGTTTTCCGGCAAGACCTCCAAGACCGGCAGCCACGGCGCGGTGGAATGGGCCGTCGCGTGGTTTGCGGGCGACGGTTTCCTGCATTCCTACTGTAACACCGTGCCCACGCCGGAAGGCGGCACACACGAAGCGGGCCTGCGCCTGGCGCTCCTGCGCGGCCTGAAGGCCTATGGCGAACTGGTCGGCAACAAGCGCGCGGCCCAGATCACCGGCGATGACGTGCTGACCTCTGCGGGCGGGATGCTGTCTGTCTTCATCCGCGAACCTGAATTCGTCGGCCAGACCAAGGACAAGCTCGCCACGGGCGAGGCCAGCCGCATCGTGGAGAACGCAATCCGCGACGCCTTCGACCACTGGCTGACCGCCTCCCCCACACAGGCCGGGCGCCTGCTGGACTGGGTGATCGACCGCGCCGAGGAACGCCTGCGCCGCCGCCAGGAAAAGGATGTCGCGCGCAAGACGGCCGTACGCAAGCTGCGCCTGCCCGGCAAGCTGGCCGACTGCTCCACCTCGTCGGCCGCAGGCACCGAGATCTTCATCGTTGAGGGCGACTCGGCCGGTGGCTCCGCCAAACAGGCCCGCAATCGTTCCAATCAGGCGATCCTGCCCCTGCGCGGCAAGATCCTGAACGTCGCCAATGCGGGCCGCGAAAAGCTTGCCGCCAACCAGCAGCTATCCGATCTGATGCAGGCGCTTGGTGTGGGAACGCGCAACAATTTCCGCGAGGAAGACCTGCGTTACGAGCGCATCATCGTGATGACCGACGCCGACGTGGACGGCGCGCATATCGCCTCGCTGCTGATCACCTTCTTCTATCGCGAAATGCCGCAGCTCATTGAACACGGGCACCTTTTTCTCGCGGTGCCGCCGCTCTACCGCATCGCGCAAGGCGACAAGGTCCGCTATGCGCGCGACGACATACACAAGGACGAATTGCTCAAGACGGTCTTCACCGGCAAGGGCAAGGTCGAGATCGGGCGCTTCAAGGGGCTGGGTGAAATGCTTCCGGCACAGCTGAAAGAAACCACCATGGACCCAAAGAAGCGCACTTTGTTGCAAGTCCGGGTTGCCGATGGTGAAGGCGAAGAGACCGAAAAGGCCGTGGACCGGCTGATGGGCACGAAGCCGGAAGCGCGCTTCATCTTCATCAAGGAAAACGCCGAGTTCGCGACCGACCTCGACATCTGAGGAAGATCCGGTCGACTTCCCCTCCGGAAGGCCCGGCGCCGCAACGCTGAGGCATCGCCAGGCGCGTCGTTCACACTTCGGCAAAGCTCACCGCAAAGACGAGGGGCGCGCTCCTGTCCGGTGACGCCGGATAGATGCGCATCAAGGAACGGGTGGGGTAAATCGCCGCCCAATCGGGCCTTGGCGATATGATGGGGCGCGTAAAACAGCGTCCTGGATATGCGCCCGATCGGCACCTGGAGGCAATATCACTTCCAAAGCGCCGATTTTGATAACGATCATAGAAGTATTAGCGCCGAATTCGTTATGCGGCGATTGACATGCAACGCTTCAGCCTTATTGTGCGCGCAGTATCCTTCCGATCATGAGCGGGCTTAACCATCCCATGGTGGCGATGGCGATCCGCAAGATATTCTGGTGAATACAAAAGGCATGAGCTTTTCCAATCTCGGACTGAGCCCTAAGGTTCTGGAAGCCGTTGCAGCTGCCGGTTACACCCAGCCCACGGCCATTCAGGAACAGGCGATCCCGCACGCGCTTCAGCGTCGTGACGTACTTGGCATCGCCCAGACCGGCACGGGAAAGACAGCCTCTTTCACCTTGCCGATGCTGACGCTTCTGGAAAAGGGCCGCGCCCGGGCACGCATGCCGCGCACGCTCATCCTGGAGCCGACGCGCGAACTGGCCGCGCAGGTCGAAGACGAGTTCAACCGCCTCGGTGTCAATCACAAGCTGACTGTCGCTCTTCTCATCGGCGGTGTCTCCTTTGCCGATCAGGATCGCAAGATCGACCGTGGCGCCGATGTCCTCATCGCGACGCCGGGCCGTCTGCTTGATCATGTGGAACGCGGCAAGCTGATGCTTCAGGGCGTGGAAATCCTCGTTATCGACGAGGCCGACCGCATGCTCGACATGGGCTTCATCCCGGACATCGAGCGCATCTGCAAGCTGATCCCCTTCACGCGCCAGACGCTGTTCTTCTCCGCCACCATGCCGCCGGAAATCCAGCGCCTGACGGAGACGTTCCTGCACAATCCCGAGCGCATCGAGGTTGCCCGCGCGGCGTCCACCACCGACACGGTGGCACAGTCGCTGGTCTCCTCCGGCTCCGCGCCTTACGAGAAGCGCGAGACCCTGCGCGGCCTGCTCAACAGCGCCGAAGACCTGCAGAACGCGATCATCTTCTGCAACCGCAAGCGCGACGTGGCCACGCTCTACCGCTCGCTGCTCAAGCACGGCTTCGACGTCGGCGCGCTCCATGGCGACATGGACCAGCGCTCGCGCATGCAGACGCTGGACGGTTTCCGCAACAACGAGATCAAGCTCCTGGTCGCCTCCGACGTCGCCGCCCGCGGTCTCGACATTCCGGCTGTCGGCCACGTCTTCAATTTCGATGTTCCCGTCCATTCGGAGGACTATGTCCACCGCATCGGGCGCACCGGTCGCGCAGGCCGCAAGGGCACGGCGATGACCATCGTCACCGAAGAATGCGGCAAGCATATCGAAGCGATCCAGACGCTGATCGGCAAGGAAATCGAATGGCATAACGAGCCGATCGATTTCGAGGCCGCGGAAGCCGATCGCAAGAGCCGCCGTCGCGGCACGCGCAAGCGTGGCTCCGACAAGGCTGACGACAGCAAGCCGGTGGCCGAAAAGCCTGCGGCATCGGCAAAGTCGGAAGAGACCGCAGAGGCCCCGGCCCCGCGCAAGCGTCGCGCGCGCAAGGAAAAGCCGGAAGCAGCGGCCGCAACAACGGAGGCCGCGGCCCCCGTACAGACGGCAAACGACGATGAAAACCATGCAGAGCCCAAGGCGAGCGAACAGCCGCGCCGTGGCAAGCGTGGCGGCGGCAAGTCCGCATCGGCGGAAAACGTCAATGGCAACGCGAACGCCAACGGCAACGGCAATGCCGGGGGTCGCGAGCGGGGCGGCAAGGACCGCAATAAGGACCGCGGCGGCAAGGACAAGCCCGTTGTCGGCTTTCCGGATCATGTGCCCGCATTTATCCTGCGCGAGATTCGCCCGAAAAAATCTGCCAGTTAGGTCAGAGACATAAGCCGCGGCGGCACGTCTTGCCGCTGCGATATGGGAGAGTCCCATCAGGACTTAACCCACGGTTAAATCATTCCATGTCACTCTAGGGAAACAACAAAAGCACCCTTCATCAGCCAGCTAACAGATGCCGTTTGGACACTCAAATGAGCCAGCGTGACGAATACAAACGCACAATCGTCTATGGCGATACGGCCCTGGCGTATCTGAAGAAGAACGAACTGGCAGCCTATCCGCGTAATTACGAGCTCTGGTACGCCTATTCGGCGGGCTTCAATTTCGCGTTGAACAAGGCAATCAACGACATCCTTGGCAAGAAGGGCACCGTCAGCTCCGAAGAAGCGCAGAGTGTCTATACCCGCTTTCTGTGCCCGAACCGGCTCGGTGACCGGATCGATTCCGTCGGCTCCAAGCTGTCGGGAGAAATCGGCGATGTCATCGAGATCGTGGCGGAAAGCCTGCGGGCAGCCAGCACCTACGCCGACTGCCTGGATGGCGTCACCGACCAGCTGAGCAAAGCCACCACGCACGAGGAATTCGCGGGCGTCATCGCCGGGATCGTCAACCAGACCCGTCGGGCGGCCGATATGAACCGGGAGCTGGAAGGGCAGCTTCAGAAATCCCGCGAGCAAATCTCGTCGCTACAGGAAAGCCTAGATGCGATCCGGTTTGAATCGCTGACCGACGAGCTGACCACGCTCGCCAACCGGCGCCATTTCGACGAGTCCATCGCGCGCGCAATCCAGAACGCCAGCGAGACCAACGAACCGCTTGCCCTGTTGCTGACCGATATCGACCACTTCAAGAAGTTCAACGACACCTATGGTCATCAGACCGGCGACCAGGTGTTGCGGCTTGTGGGGCTGTCGGTAAAGCAGAATATCAAGGGACAGGACATCGCCTGCCGCTATGGCGGCGAGGAATTTGCCGTGATCCTGCCCCGCACGTCGCTTCAGCAGGCGTTTTCCGTTGCCGAATACATCCGCAAGTCGGTCATGTGCAAGGAACTGGTCAAGCGTTCAACGGGCGAGAATCTCGGCCGGATCACCATTTCCATCGGCGTCGCGGCTTTCCAGCCCGGTGACAGCGACACGACGCTCATCGGCCGCGCCGATGCAGCGCTCTACGCCGCAAAGCGCGGCGGACGCAACATGGTTCGTTGTGACATGCAACAGGAAGCCGATAGCGCCGTCGCCTGAGCCGGGCAACGGCCCCGCTCAATCCGCCAGATCGAGCCCCATCTGCCAGAAGTCCGCTTCCAGCTTCGTCGCCTGACGGAAGATCCGCACAAGATCCGCAAACCGCTCCTCGCTGAGCGTCCCGCCGGCAAGCCTGTCGAGCCGGTCCTCTGCTTCCTTCGCGACCTCGCGATAGGCCTCACCGGCATATTCGGCGATCCAGTCGCGGTAGGGATTGGACGGGTCGAGCGCACCGGGGCGGGCGGCCAGGCGAGCCCCGATCTCCCAATAGCCGATGACGCAAGGCACCAGCGCCACGTGAAGATCGAGCAGATCGCCGCGCATACCCTCTTCCAGCACATAGCGCGTATAGGCCATGGTGGCGGAGGCCTCCGGCGTCGCCTCAAGGTCCTCCGGTGTCAGCCCCCACCCTGCGCATAGCCGGACATGCAGAGCCATTTCCTGATCGAGAAGCGCGGCCATGGTCCGCCCGGCGGAGCGCATATCGGCCAGAGATCGCGACTTGTAGACGGCCAGTGCATAGGCGCGCGCGAAATGGATGAGGAAGAGATAATCCTGTGCGAGATAGTGCCGGAATGACGCTTCCGGCAGGGTTCCATCGCCCAGCCCGCGAACGAATGCGTGGTCGGTATAGGCGCCCCATTCCTTCGCGGCGGCAGCTTTCAGCCGCGAAAACAGTCCCTCGTCAGCAGCCATGGATCACTCGCAGTTCATTCTCAGCCCTGCAGGAGGGCGTCCGGGCTTGCCGGAACGATTTCAACCGATTCCCCGCAGCCGCAGGCCGAGGTCTGGTTCGGATTGTTGAAGACGAAACCGGAGCGCAGCTTCGTTTCCTCGTAGTCCATTTCCGTGCCGAGCAGGAACAGAACGGCGGAGGGATCGACAAAGACCTTCACGCCCTTGGTCTCCACCACATCGTCGGCCGGATCCGGCTCGCTCACATAGTCGAGCGTATATTCCATGCCCGCACAGCCGCCCTGCTTCACGCCGATCTTGAGGCCCTGAACATCCCGGTCGGAATTCTCCACGATCTCGCGCACGCGATCTGCGGCGGGATCCGTCAGCGTGATGACCTGAAACCTAGCCATTTCGTCCAAGTCCTTCCGTCTTTGCATCTGAGGTTGTTCTGGGCATCTGCGGTTGTTCTGGCGGCAAAGCCACACAAGGCCCCAAGGCCCGCGCGAAAAGCCAGCTCAGAAGAAGTCCAGCGCCACGCGGGCCTCGTCCGACATGCGGCTCGGGTCCCACGGCGGATCGAACACCATGCTCACATCCACATGCGAAATTCCGGGCACCGCCGCGACCGCGTTCTGGACCCAGATCGGCATTTCGCCCGCCACGGGGCAGCCCGGCGCTGTCAGCGTCATATCGATGGCAACCGAGCGATCATCCTCGATATCGACCTTGTAGATCAGGCCAAGCTCGAAAATGTCGACCGGGATTTCCGGGTCATAGACCGTCTTCAGCGCGGCGACGATGTCGTCGGTGAGCCGGGCGATCTCGTCGGCGGGCAGCGCAGAGCTGGAGACATCGCCCTGCGCACCTTCGGCGGGCACAAGCTTGTGCGCCCCTTCGGCCATCGTGGTTTCTTCGGTCATCGCATCCGTCCTCAAGCGAAGAATTTCTGCGCTTTTTTCAGCGCCGCGGCGAGGCGATCAACCTCTTCCATCGTATTGTAAAGCCCGAACGATGCCCGGCACGTCGACGTCACGCCGAAACGCGCCAGCAACGGCTGGGCGCAATGTGTGCCGGCTCGAACCGCCACGCCCTCCCGGTCGATGATGGTGGAAATATCGTGCGCATGCACCCCCTCCATCTCAAACGAGATAATCGCGCCCTTCCCCGGCGCACGTCCGAAGATCCTCAGCGAATTGATCTTCGACAGTTCCTGATGGGCATAGTCGTTCAGGGCAGCCTCATGGGCCGCGATGTTCTCACGCCCCAGACTGTCCATATAGTCGAGCGCAGCGCCAAGTCCAATCGCCTGCACGATGGGCGGCGTCCCCGCCTCAAACCGGTGCGGCGGATCATTGTAGGTCACCATGTCCTCGGTAACGTCGAGGATCATCTCACCGCCGCCATTGAAGGGCCGCATGGCCTCCAGCCGTTCCTTCTTGGCGTAGAGAACGCCGATACCCGTCGGCCCATAGACCTTGTGGCCGGTGAACACGTAGAAATCGCAGTCGATATCCTGAACATCGACCGGCATGTGAACGGCCGCCTGGCTGCCATCCACCAGCACCGGCACACCATGCTCATGCGCGATCCGGCAGACCTCCTTCACCGGCACCACGGTGCCGGTCGCATTGGACATATGCGTGATCGCCACAAGTTTCGTGCGCGGCGTGATGAGCTTGGCGAACTCCTCCACAAGGAAAGTCGCATCGTCATCGACCGGCGCCCATTTCAGCACCGCGCCCTGCCGCTCGCGCAGGAAGTGCCAGGGCACGATGTTGGAATGGTGCTCCAGAATCGAGATAACGATCTCGTCGCCTTCGGAAATCGTCGGCATCGCATGCGAATAGGCGACGAGATTGATCGCCTCGGTCGTGTTGCGGGTGAAGACGATCTGGTCCGTGGACGGCGCATTCAGAAAGCGGCGCACGCTTTCGCGCGCCGCCTCATAAGCTTCAGTCGCGGTGTTGGAAAGATAGTGCAAGCCCCTGTGGACATTGGCGTATTCTTCCGAATAGGCCTGCATTATCCGGTCGAGCACGACCTGCGGCTTTTGCGCCGACGCGCCGTTGTCGAGATAGACCAGCGGCTTGCCGTAGACTTCTTTGGAGAGGATCGGGAAATCCGCCCTCACCTTCTCCACGTCGTAACCGGACGTGCCCGCAACCGCGGCTGCCTCACTCATCGCAACAATCCTTCAAAACCCCGGCCCTGAAGGCGCGGTTCTCAATAGCCCAGCCAGGTGCGGGTGCGCTCCTCAAGCACGTCCACGACCGCCTCGTCACCGATCTCCTCGATCACTTCCGACAGGAAGGCGAGAATGAGCAGCGTGCGGGCTTCCGCCTCCGGAATGCCGCGGGCGCGCAGGTAGAACAGCAGGTCCTCGTCGATCTGTCCCGAGGTCGCACCATGGGCGCACTGGACATCATCGGCAAAAATCTCCAGCTCCGGCTTGTAGGCCATTTCGGCCCCGTCCGACAACAGAAGCGCCTGGCACATCATCTGTCCATCGGTCTTCTGCGCATGCTGGAACACATTGATGCGGCCCTGGAAAACGCCCGAGGCCTTGCCGTCGATGGCGGACTTGAAATATTCGCGGCTTTCGCAATTCGGCACCGCGTGATCAACCACCAGCGTCACATCGGAGTGCTGGTCTTCGCCGATCAGCATCGCGCCGCGAAGACCCGCCTTCGAGTACTCGCCATTGAACCGCAGGAACGCCTGCGTACGCGCAAGATGGCTGCCCGCATTGAAGACGAAGTGATCGAAATTCACCTCAGCCTCAAGCTGCGAAACGAAGGTGGAGAGATGCTGCGCCTGATGATCCTCGTTCTGGAGCTTGCTCCAGACGACTTGCGCCTTGTCGGCGGCGGAGAACTCGATCGCGGTGTTGGTCTGGTAGGCGCCCTTGCCGGAATAGACCTCGGTGAAGCGGACCGAAGCGCCTGCGCCCACACGCACCACATGGCGGGTATAGGTCGCGGCCGGCTCGCCCGCCGCCACATGCATGATCTCCACCGGCTTTTCGATCATCGCGCCATCGGCCACCGTGATCAGCGCACCGTCGCGCATGAAGGCGGTGTTGAGATCAAGCGCGGTGTCGGTGACAGAAGCCGCCAGATCGCCCAGACCTTCCGGGGCCCCTTCAGCCAGCGCCGCCGCCAGCGACGTGATGGTCAGCCCCTCGACCGCCTGGAGCGTTGAAAGCTCCGGCGCGAAGAGCCCGTTGACGAAGACGATCCGCGTTCCGGCCATGTCGCCGAAGCCCGCAACAGCCTCCACGGCTGCTTTCGCCTCATCCGCCGACGGCATCTCGGCAATCGGCAGCGCCTCGCTCATGCCACGGCGGAGGTCGGTATATTTCCATTCCTCCACCCGGCGGTGCGGCAAGCCCCGTTCGCGGAAGCCCGCAAAGGCCTTCTCGCGCAAGGCCGCCACGGCATCGCCCGGCTTGGCCGCTTCATACTGTTCGATCAGCGCACGCTCGGCAGCCGTGCGCAGCGCATCCTTGTCCGCTGTCATATCGCTAGCCCTCGCACCCGTTACGCCGCCGCGCCGACATAGTCGGCATAGCCATTCTTTTCCAACTCAAGCGCCAGTTCCGGCCCGCCCGTGGTGACGATCCGGCCCGCGGACAGCACATGGACAACATCCGGCACGATGTGGTCGAGCAGGCGCTGGTAATGGGTGATGACGACCATCGCACGCTCCGCAGAGCGCAGCGCGTTCACACCGTCGGAGACCACCTTCAGCGCATCGATGTCGAGGCCGGAATCGGTCTCGTCCAGCACGCAGAGCGTCGGCTCCAGAAGCGCCATCTGCAGGATTTCGGACCGCTTCTTCTCGCCACCCGAAAAGCCCACATTGAGCGGACGCTTCAGCATCTCCGCGGAGATGTTCATCTTGGCGGCCTTCTCGCGCACCAGCTTCATGAATTCCGGCGTCGGCAGTTCGCCGAGCCCACGCGCCTTGCGCTGCGAATTGAGCGCCGCCTTCAGGAAGGTCATGGTCGCAACGCCGGGGATCTCGATCGGATACTGGAAGGCGAGGAACATGCCCGCCACCGCGCGCTCGTCCGGGCCCATTTCCAGGATGTTCTCGCCGTTGAACAGGATCTCGCCCTCGGTGACCTCGTAGTCCTCCTTGCCCGCCAGCACATAGGAGAGTGTGGACTTGCCGGAGCCGTTCGGGCCCATGATCGCGTGGACTTCACCGGCATTCACGGTGAGATTGACGCCGCGCAGGATTTCCGTGCCGTCTTCGGCGATGCGGGCGTGCAGGTTCTTGATTTCAAGCAGTGCCATTATCTTCGTCTTTCCAGCTTTGTGGCCGTCACCTGCGCGTCACCGGTATTCCGGTTCGCCGCACGGTCGCCACTGTGTCCCTTTCAGGCCCTTGGGCCCATTCATCCTTTGGAGCTTGACGGTCAGCCTTAGCCGACGGAGCCTTCCAGCGAGATCGAGATAAGCTTCTGCGCTTCAACCGCGAACTCCATGGGGAGCTGCTGGATGACGTCGCGCACGAAACCGTTGACGATGAGCGCCACCGCCTCCTCTTCGCCCAGGCCCCGCTGCAGGCAGTAGAACATCTGATCGTCGGAGATCTTGGACGTCGTCGCCTCGTGCTCGAAGATCGCACTGGCGTTCTTGCTCTCGATGTAAGGCACCGTATGCGCGCCGCAGTCCTGCCCGATCAGAAGGCTGTCGCACTGCGTGAAGTTGCGCGCGTTGGACGCCTTGCGGTGGGCGGAGACGAGACCGCGATAGGTGTTCTGCGACTTGCCCGCCGAAATGCCCTTGGAAATGATCCGGCTCGACGTGTTCTTGCCGAGGTGGATCATCTTGGTGCCCGAGTCGATCTGCTGGTGACCGTTGGAAATGGCGATGGAGTAGAACTCGCCCCGGCTGTCGTCCCCGCGCAGGATGCAGGAGGGGTATTTCCACGTCACCGCGGAACCGGTCTCCACCTGCGTCCAGGAGATCTTGGAGCGCGCGCCGCGGCAATCGCCGCGCTTGGTCACGAAGTTGTAGATGCCGCCCTTGCCCTCGGCATCGCCCGGATACCAGTTCTGAACGGTGGAGTACTTGATCTCCGCGTCTTCCATCGCGATCAGTTCCACGACGGCTGCGTGAAGCTGGTTCTCATCGCGCTGGGGCGCCGTGCAGCCTTCCAGATAGGAGACGTAAGCCCCCTTCTCCGCGATGATCAGCGTGCGCTCGAACTGGCCGGTATTCTGCTCGTTGATGCGGAAATAGGTGGACAGCTCCATCGGGCAGCGAACGCCCTCCGGCACATAGACGAAGGACCCGTCTGAGAAGACAGCCGAATTCAGAGTGGCGTAATAGTTGTCAGTGACCGGAACCACCGTGCCCAGATACTTCTTCACCAGATCGGGATGCTCGCGCATCGCCTCGGAGATCGAGCAGAAGATGACCCCGGCCTTGGCCAGTTCCTTCTTAAAGGTGGTCACGACGGACACGCTGTCGAAGACCGCATCGACCGCGATACGGTTTTCAGGGGCAACGCCTGCAAGGATTTCCTGCTCGCGCAGCGGGATCCCGAGCTTTTCGTAGGTTTCCAGAAGCTGCGGATCGACCTCGTCGAGGCTCTTGGGACCATCCCCGGCCTTCTTGGGCGCGGAGTAGTAGTAGAGGTCGTTGAAATCGATCTTGGGATAGCTCACCCGGGCCCATGTGGGCTCTTCCATGGTGAGCCAGCGGCGATAGGCATCAAGCCGCCATTCCAGCATCCACTCCGGCTCGCCCTTCTTGGCGGAGATGAAGCGAACGATGTCTTCGTTCAGACCCTTCGGGGCCCGGTCGGATTCAATGTCCGTAACGAAGCCATACTTGTATTGTTCGACGTCGATCTCCCGCACGCGGTCGATCGTCTCTTGTACTGCAGGCATTGGCCTCTCCATCCAGCGCGGTTTCAAGGACCGCGTGTTGTCGAAGTCTTCAAGGACTGTCCGGCAACAAACGTTTTGCGGACAGTATCACGATGTTGGCACTCAAGTACCTGAAATCGCCCGGCAAAACCGAAAGATTTCCCTCTGTTGGCGACCGTCAGGCCGCCTGACCGGACGAAGCCGGCTTCATTTTCTGAACGATCCCCTGCCAGAGATCCGCGAACCGCTCCACATCCTCGCGCGTCGTGGTCCATCCGAGGCTCACGCGCAGCGCCCCGCGCGACAGATCCCCTGCTACGCCCATGGCGTCCAGCACATGCGATGACGTGACCTTGCCCGACGAGCAGGCCGAACCGGACGACAGCGCCGCACCGGCAAGATCACAGGCAATCAGCGCGGTTTCCGCGACCATTCCCGGCACGGCGAAGCTGATCGTGTTGGCGAGACGCGGAACGTCGCGCGCAAAGATCACCGTGTGGCTGTTTATATGGGTCAGAGATTCTTCCAGCCAATCCCGAAGTTCTGCCAAATCGCGGTATTTTTCGCCATTTTCGGCCATAACCTGCAAGGCGGCCCCAAAGCCCGCGATCCCGGCGGTGTTTTCCGTGCCCGCGCGCTTGCGCATTTCCTGTCCCCCGCCGGTTACAAGCGGCGGGACGCGGAACGCCTCGCGGGCATAGACAAGCGCGCCAACGCCCTGCGGCCCGCCGATCTTGTGCGAGGACACGGTGAGCATGTCGCAACCCCAGGCCGTGATATCGACCGGTATGCGCCCCAGCGCCTGAACCGCATCCACATGGAACACGAAGCCCGGCTCCCGGCCCTCGGTCATCTCGCGAAGACTCGCGCCGATTTCGGCGACCGGCTGCAAGACGCCTGTCTCGTTGTTGGCCGCCATGACGGAGACAAACGGCAGGCCGCCCGCCTCAACCTCGGCCGCCACCAGCGCCTTCAACCTGTCCAGATCGACGATACCGTTGCCATCGACCGGCAAAACGGTGATGTCCTCAGGCGCAAAGCGACCACCGGCCATCACGCAGGCATGTTCCACTGACGAGATGAAGGCCCGCGTCGCGCGATGCTCCGCGCCACCGATGGTGAAGCGCGGCGACAGCGCCGTCACATTGGCTTCCGTGCCGCCGCTGGTGAAGATCGCATTGCGCGCCAATGCACCCGTTGCGGTTGCAAGGGCCCTGCGTGCGGATTCGATCCGCGCGCGCACCGCACGGCCCTCGCCATGAACGGAAGAGGCATTGCCCACCATGGTCAGCGCATCAACCATCGCCTCGCGCGCCTGCGGCAGCAGGGGCGTCGTCGCGTTATGGTCCAGATAGGTGCGCGAGCCTTTGCTCATGTGACGCAAACCGCCTGTTTTCGTTGTCCTGACTGCCCCCGATCGCCCTTTCCCGGGTCGATCCAGTGTGCATGAGACGCTGCCAGGAGCCTCTGGCGCGCGAGAGATTCGAACAATTGCGCTAATGATGCGCAATCGCCATGCAGAAATCCTTGAAATTCACAGCCGTCGTGACGATAACAGCACTGAACTTCAAAGGACGCGCAAGCTCGTTCGACCCGTCGCCCGTTCGACTCATTGGTGGACGCCTGCCTGTCTTTCGAACTATTCTAAAGAAGGTTTTAGGAAGACGCCTGTTCCAAGTCAAGGAACGGCGCCTGCAAAAAGCACCTCGAAACCCCGATATCCGCCGAAAGGCGAGAAGGACGATCCGAACTTATGCCTGAAGTCATCTTCAATGGCCCGGCCGGCCGCATCGAGGGCCGTTTTCACCCCGCCAAGGAGCGCACGGCGCCGATCGCGCTGATCCTGCATCTGCATCCGCAATTCGGCGGCACGATGAACAACCAGATCGTGTACCAGATGTACTACATGTTCGCGAAGCGCGGCTTCGCGGTGCTGCGCTTCAACTTCCGGGGCGTCGGCCGCAGCCAGGGCTCCTTCGACCATGGTCAGGGCGAATTGTCCGATGCGGCTTCCGCGCTGGACTGGGTGCAGAGCGTCCACCCGGATGCCCGCGCCTGCTGGATCGCCGGTGTCTCCTTCGGCTCGTGGATCGGCATGCAGCTCCTGATGCGCCGTCCCGAGGTGGAAGGCTTCATCTCGGTGGCCCCGCCCGCGAACCTGAACGATTTCTCGTTCCTTGCGCCCTGCCCCTCCTCCGGCCTGATCATCCACGGCGACAACGACAAGGTCGTGCCGACCAAGGACGTGCAGACGCTGGTGGACAAGCTCAAGACCCAGAAGGGCATCGTCATCGACCACCAGACCATCGAGGGAGCCAACCACTTCTTCGAAGGCCATATCGATGAGCTGATCCAGAACTGCGGCGACTATGTCGACCGCCGCCTTGCGGCCATCGAACCGGCCGAGTAGGTCGCATCGCACCGACGAAACAAGAGGCCCGCTCCCTGTGACGAGGAGCGGGCCTTTTTGATTCCCGAGGCTTGATGCTGTGAGACCTGAGCGTTGGGCCCATCCTTCGAGACGCCGTCTGCGACGGCTCCTCAGGATGACGTTATATGTGTGACTGGCAACCGAACGAAGCAATCAACACGCGCAGCGCCATCCTGAAGAGCCAACCCCACCCACAACGTCATCCTGAGGAGCGACCAAAGGGAGCGTCTCGAAGGATGGGCCGCACACGCGTATGCCTCGGCGGCGCGACCCTGCTCACGAGACAGCCCCTTCCGAACGCCTCTAATCCGCCACCCACTCATAGACGACGGCACTGGGGCAACTGGTGGCGCAGCAGCAGGACGCGCTGCCTGCGCAATGCTCGGGGCCGTGGCGCTTGACCTTGCCCTTGCGCTCCCACTGCTCCAGCATCGCTTCCACCGCGGAGGGGCTGGAGCCGCTTCTGAGCGCCAGCACGTCCAGCGACAGCTTGCGTTCCGCCCGCAGCGCATCGCGCAATTCTCTCAATCCGCTCATCTGCCCTCTCCTATTCCGCTGCCAGCGGGACCGGCTTCGCGATCCTCGCCCCGCCCCTTTGGCGCATCATCGCGATAACGACGGCGAAGGCGGCGAAAACCCCGGCGATCCATGCCCCCGAAACCAGCGGTGTCTGCGAGAATTGGCCGACCTGATAGGCGACCACCGCCGCGCCATAGGCGAGCCCCATGGTCCAGCCCGAGGCAAACAGCGTCCAGCGCCCGCCCACCTCGCGGTAGATCGCGCCCATCGCCGCCGTGCACGGCATGTAGAGAAGCGTGAACAGCAGATAGGCAAACGCGCCCGAAATCCCGACGAACCGCGCCTGCATCTGACCGAAGGTGCCAGCCTGCACGTCCTGTTCTTCCGCCGCATGATCGATGGAGGCGACATCGCCGACGCTGAGGCCCAGCGGATCGGTCACCGTATCGGCCAGCGCCAGCAGGTTTGCCGGAATGGTGGCAAACGCTTCGCCAAGGCCATCCGTCACGATACCGAGCGCGCCTCTGTCGTCGGCAGCCTCTTCCTCTTCGCCCGTGCTCGCCAGCGCGCCGTAAAGCGAATCCAGTGTGCCGACCACCGCTTCCTTGGCGAGAATGCCGGAGACGATACCCACAACGGCTGGCCAGTTGTCTTCATTGAGCCCCATTGGCTTGAAGAGCGGCACCACCGCACGGCTGGTCGCTGCCAGCACCGACTGGTCCGGCTCCACCTCATCGAAGGAGCCATCCGTTCCAACGAGGTTCAGCACAGAAAGCACCGCCACCATGACGACGATGACCTTGCCGGCCCCGACGATGAAGGCACGCAGACGCTCCCAGCTGTGGATCGCCACATTGCGGAAGATCGGCATGTGGTAGGGCGGCAATTCCATGACCAGCGGCGATGTCTCGCCACGCAGCAGCGTGGAGCGCAGCAGATAGCCCGTGCCGACCGCCGCCGCGATGCCAATGAGATAGAGGCCGAAGACAATGTTCTGCCCGCTTGAGGGGAAGAAGGCCGCCGCAAACAGCGCATAGACCGGAAGCCGCGCGCCGCAGGACATGAAAGGCGCCATCATGACGGCGGCCTTGCGGTCGTTTTCATTGTCGAGTGTGCGCGTCGCCATGATGGCAGGCACATTGCAGCCAAAGCCGACAATCAGCGGCACAAAGGCCTTGCCCGGCAGACCGGCGGAGCGCATGAAGCGGTCCATGACGAAGGCCGCACGCGCCATATAGCCGGAATCTTCCAGCAAAGACAGGAAGATATAGAGAAATCCTATGACAGGGATAAAGGTCGCAACCGTCTGGATGCCGCCGCCGATCCCGTCCGCCACCACAACGACCACCCAGCTCGGCAGCCCCATGGAGCGCAGCACATGGCCCAGCCCGTCCACCATCACGGCCCCGACGCCAATATCGAAGAAATCGATGAAGGCGCTGCCCAGATTGATGGTCCACATGAACATCAGATACATGAGGCCGAGAAAGATCGGGATGCCCAGGAACCGGTGCAGCACGATCCGGTCGATGCGATCCGTCAGCGTGCGCGAGGCCTCGCGCGGACGGGTGACAGCGGCCTGCACGGCCTCAGCGGCAAAGCGGTAGCGACGATCGGCCAGCAGGATATCGAGATCCTCACCCGCCTCCTCTTCCACCGCTGCCGTGGTTTCCCGCACTTCCATGGCGAGCTCCGGCGGCAGAGCCGAAATCCGGCGCTCGTCTCCGTCCAGCATTTGCAGAACCTGCCAGCGCGCATCGAGCCGACTTTCCGGCAGGCGGGCGGAAATGGCATCCAGCGCCCGTTCCACAACAGGATCGAACCTCGGTGAAGCTTCGGGCAGCGCCCGCGCGTCTGCGGCCTGAGCCATCGTGCGCTTCAAGGCGTCCACGCCTTCGCCCCGGCTCGCCACCACGGGCACAACCGGGCATCCGAGCCGCGCCTGAAGGGCGGCCACATCGATTTCCACCCCGTTCTGGCGCGCGATGTCCATCATGTTGAGGACGATCAGCATCGGCACCCGCATCTCAAGAAGCTGCGTGGTGAGATAGAGATGGCGCTCCAGATTGGAGGCATCGACGATATTGACCAGGAGGTCCGCCTCGCCGGAGACGGCATAGTCGAGCGCAATGCGCTCATCGATGGATGTCTCTGCAGGCCCCAGCGAATAGGTACCCGGCAGATCGACCACGGTTATCGCCGCATCCGCCAGCTTGAAGGTGCCGGTCTTGCGCTCAACGGTCACGCCCGGCCAGTTTCCCACGCGCTGGCGCGATCCGGTCAGGGCGTTGAAAAGCGTCGTCTTCCCGCAATTGGGATTACCGACGACGGCGACAGTCAGATTGTTCATTCCACGGCCTTCCTGCAGCCTAGCCACGGCTGCGCCCTTCGTTCACGCCATCTCGATGGCAACGATACGGGCCTCGTCCTTGCGCACGGAAAGCGCCGTGCCTCTCAAATCGATTTCGATCGGGTCGCCCAGCGGCGCCTTGCGCACCACCTTCACAATGGTGCCCGGCGTCAGCCCCATCGAAAGGAGCTTGCGGCGATAGGAGCTGGTGCGATCCGTGTAACCGGTCACCTTGCCGCTCTCACCCACCTTGAGTTCATCCAGCCGCGTCATCACCCTTCCTTGGCCTCCACGACCATGATCTTGTGGGCAAGCCCCATGCTCACCCCGACCCGCGTTCCACGAAGCGCGACGATCAACGGACCGCCCGCCTCAGCGCTGACAACCGCAAGCGCGACGCCCACCGTCAGCCCCATATCGCCCAGCTTGCGCTGGCTATTGCGCCCGCACGCATAGGAGACAAGACGCAAAGGATGCCCCGGCACCGCCATGGTCAGCGGGAACCCGCCGCCCCTTGCCGGACGCGCAGATGCCGCATCCCCTGAAGCTGCGGGAGTGTCATCAGTATCGGGAGCTGGGGATCGGGAAACGCCGACGACCATGGTCAGGCATCCTGGAGGAACGGATTGCGAGAAGTACTGTAGTTTCTTTAACGCTATATTCTTGAGGATCAATATCAACTTTACAAAATGACGCAGGCCGCAAGCCGCGCATATCCTGGATTGCGGATCCCGGACACGGCCTGCAGCCAAACCGATAAGCGCCCCGCGGAATCAAGAAGCCCCCGGGGATCCCGAGGGCTTGAAACGATTGTCGCGCTCAGTCTTGCGCAGGGATCTGTCTTCCATAGCGTTAAAAGCGTCGTGGCTTACGAGCACTTTTCAAAGCGATACATCAGCCCTCGGGCGACCAGGCATCGTAGTCGCCGCTCACCTGCGGACGCGATTCTGGCGTCAGGATGGAACCATGCGGCCGATAGGCCCGCGCGGTGCCCGTCAGGTTCGGCTGATGCGGCTGCTGCCAGGACTTCGGCTGATAGTTGTCTTCCGTGGGCGGCGTGTCGACACGGTGGTGCATCCAGCCATTCCAGCCCGCCGGCACCATGCTCGGCTCCGCCACACCATTATAGATGACCCAGCGCCGTGCGTTATCGCGGGTGCGATAATACTTGTTGCCGAACTCGTCCTCGCCCACGAACTGACCCTTGCGCCAGGTGAAGAAGCGCGTGCCGAGCGTCTGCCCGTTCCACCAGGTGAAGATCTGAAGCAGAAACGTTTTCATCGCCTATCCCATATGTCTTGAGATTTGCGCGGACTATGACGCGCCGGAACGTTCGTGTCCAGTCAAAGACGGAGATCGTGCCAAAGACGCAGGCTCACCGGCTGGGAGAACGCCTTACAGGTCCGGCGCTGCCCTGCGGCCGGTTGCCGGAGGGCTTGCCCCCGGTTGGCTTGCCGCCCTCGCCCTTGGCTTGTGGCGCCTTTGGCTTCTCCGCCGCCGCCTTTAGCGCAGCATCCGTTTCCGCGCGTATCGCGGCAGCGGCGCGGAATGCGCCGGACGCAGGCTTGACCAGATCGCCCATGCCGCGCGACGACTTGCGCTCCTCCAGGACCAGCGGCTCTTCCGCCGGCGTCTGCGTGGTCTTGTTCGGCGCCACCGACTTGGCCCGATAGGTCTTGCTCTCACCGCCCAGACTGCGGGCATGGTGAAGACGCGCATTGTCAAGCGCCTGGCGCCGCTCATTCTGAACCGCCAAGGCCGCCGCGACGCCATCGATGACGAAGAAATCCTGCCCCGGATCCAGACAGAACTTTCGCTCGTCGCGCGCGATCCATTCGATGCGCTGGTGCAACGCGTTGGGCGCGAGCGGCTTGGCCAGCACGTGATGTGCCCCCGCCTTCAGCGCCTTTTCCACCAAAGGCCGCGTCGTGTGCGCCGTGATCATCAGAACCGGCACGAAACACAAGGGCGCCATCTGACGGTGGCGAATCGATCTCAGAAGCTGATAGCCGGTCACCGGTTCCATGCGCCAATCTGTGATGATCAGATTGGGCGGCTCGGTCAGCATCGCCTGCAAGGCTTTTTCAGCCGTATCGAAGGTGCGCACGCGCGCAACCCGCATCGCCAGGAGAACAGAGCGGATGATCGTCTGCATCTGCTTGGAATCATCGACGACCACAATATCGAGCGCGCTGAGTGGCAGCTTGTAGGCTGCGCTGTGGCGCATGATCTTCTTTTTTGCGACTTCGCCTGACATCATCCCAAACGGCTCGTTCATCGCCCGCCACTCCCCGTTCACGCGCGGAGGCCAGCTTCACGGGTTTTCCCGGACCGCGTCTTCGCGAGGAAGAACACGTCGCCATGCGGGAAAACCCTTCAAGGCATGGCGTTGCGGCGACTATGCTCGCAGGAGAGTTAAGCCTTGCTCAAGAATCGCTGCAAATTTTCAATCGGAACGTTTATTCGAATAACGGGCCGGAGAAAATATTCCGCTGGGATTTCCGACCATTTCCCTCGTCCTTTCTGCGGATTACGACCGCCATTTCAGGCGATCACGCAACGGCAACTGGATATGCACAGGACTACGCGCTAACCACAGCATATGGGAGCGTCAAATGCGCACCCTACGTTCAAGGCGTCTTTCAACGTCGCACCCTCCGGGTTTGATTATTCGAGGCTTTTCGCTCTCTCCCCAACTTTCACAGGCTTTGCACAACATTTAGACGGCGCCGTTTACCCACATACAACTGCTTGACGCTTCCCGACGAGTCGGACTAGCTTTTGGCCATGTCGCCGATGGGCGGCGGGGATGGCTCCAGCGGCCTGCGTACTCCTCTTTTTCGGTCCAGTTGAACCCTGCTCTGCGCAGTCCGCGCAGGCTGGTTTTTTGCGCGCCGAATTCATCGAAGAGGCGTGACTTGGGGTGCAAGAGGCACTATATTTAGTGTCTATCCTATACCATCCATACAAGATGTCTTGACGTGAAATGATTTTCGCGGAACAGGATGTCACCAACAGGCCAGGTGTCCTTGAGAGCTCGGGAGTGGTGCGGCTGCCCCCGGGATGCGGATAAATATTGCTTTTGCCGACGCGGCGTCGGCACAGAGCTCACGTCGACAGAGTGTCGACACGGGGGTCAAGAATGCGCATCGAACGGCGATACACGAGCGAGGGCCAGTCGCCCTATGCAGCGATCGAGTTTCGCACCACCACGAGCGAGATCCGGAATCCGGACGGCTCCATCGTGTTCCAACTGAAGGACATTGCGGTTCCCTCGCAATTCTCTCAGGTCGCAAGCGACATTCTGGCCCAGAAGTACTTCCGCAAGGCCGGCGTCCCGGCACGTCTGAAGCGCGTGGAGGAGAACTCGATTCCCTCCTGGCTGTGGCGCTCCGTGCCCGATGAAGACGCTCTGGCCGAGCTTGACGAAGACGCGCGCTTTGGTTCGGAAATGGATGCCCGTCAGGTCTTCGACCGTCTGGCCGGCACCTGGACCTACTGGGGTTGGAAGGGCGGCTATTTCGACAGCGAGGCCGACGCGCAGGCCTTCTTCGACGAGCTGCGCTTCATGCTGGCGACGCAGAAGGTGGCGCCGAACTCTCCGCAGTGGTTCAACACCGGCCTGCACTGGGCCTACGGCATCGACGGCCCCGGCCAGGGCCACTCCTATGTCGATCCGGAAACCGGCAAGCTGGTCAAGTCCAAGTCGGCCTACGAGCACCCCCAGCCGCATGCCTGCTTCATCCAGTCCGTGGACGACGATCTCGTCAACGAAAACGGCATCATGGACCTGTGGGTGCGTGAGGCGCGCCTGTTCAAATACGGCTCCGGCACGGGCTCCAACTTCTCCCGCCTGCGCGGTGAAGGCGAGCGCCTGTCGGGCGGCGGCAAGTCCTCCGGCCTGATGTCCTTCCTCAAGATCGGCGACCGCGCCGCGGGCGCGATCAAATCCGGCGGCACCACGCGCCGCGCGGCCAAGATGGTCGTGGTCGACATCGACCACCCCGATATCGAGGCCTACATCAACTGGAAGGTGAACGAGGAAGAGAAGGTCGCGGCGCTGGTGACCGGCTCCAAGACCGTCTCCAAGCACCTGAAGCAGATCATGAAGGCCTGCGTGAACTGCCAGGGCACGGATGGCGACTGCTTCGACGCCAACAAGAACCCTGCCCTGAAGCGTGAGGTGCGCGCGGCCAAGAAGGCGCTGGTTCCCGAGAACTACATCAAGCGCGTGATCCAGTTCGCCAAGCAGGGCTATCACGACATCGAGTTCAAGACCTACGACACTGACTGGGATTCGGAAGCCTATCTCACCGTGTCCGGCCAGAACTCCAACAACTCCGTCTCCGTGCATGACGAGTTCCTCCGCGCCGTGGAAGCCGATGGCGACTGGAACCTGATCCGCCGCATCGACGGCAAGGTCCACAAGACCCTCAAGGCACGCGAATTGTGGGACCAGATCGGTTACGCCGCCTGGGCCTCGGCCGATCCGGGCCTGCACTTCAACACGACCATGAACGACTGGCACACCTGCCCGGCGGGCGGGCGCATCAACGCGTCCAACCCCTGCTCGGAATACATGTTCCTGGACGACACGGCCTGCAACCTCGCCTCGCTGAACCTGCTCCAGTTCATGGATGCCGGCACCAAGCGCATGGAGATCGAGAATTACGAGCACGCCGTCCGCCTGTGGACCGTCGTTCTCGAAATCTCCGTGATGATGGCGCAGTTCCCGTCCAAGCAGATCGCCAAGCAGTCCTACGAGTACCGCACGCTGGGCCTCGGCTACGCCAATATCGGCGGCCTGCTGATGACCATGGGCATTCCCTATGACAGCGACGAGGGCCGCGCGCTGTGCGGGGCGCTGACCTCCATCATGACCGGCGTGTGCTACGCGACCTCGGCTGAAATGGCGAAGGAGCTTGGCCCCTTCCCGAAATATGAGCCGAACCGCGACAGCATGCTGCGCGTCATGCGCAACCATCGCCGTGCCGCCCTTGGCGAAGCGCAAGGGTATGAGGGCCTCGCGGTCAACCCCGTTCCGCTCAACCACGCCGAGTGCACCGACAAGCAGCTGATCGAACGTGCCAAGCTTGCCTGGGAGCGCGCCGTCACCCTGGGTGAGGAACACGGCTACCGCAACGCCCAGACGACCGTCATCGCGCCGACCGGCACGATCGGCCTCGTCATGGACTGCGACACCACCGGCATCGAGCCCGACTTCGCGCTGGTGAAGTTCAAGAAGCTGGCCGGTGGCGGCTACTTCAAGATCATCAACCGCGCCGTGCCGGAAGCCCTGCGTACGCTCGGCTACAGCGAGGCCCAGATCGCCGAGATCGAGGCCTATGCGGTGGGTCACGGCAATCTCTCGCAGGCACCGGGCGTCAACCCGGGCTCGCTGATGTCCAAGGGCTTCACCGACGAGAAGATCGCCGCGCTGAACGCGGGTCTGAAATCGGCCTTCGACATCAAGTTCGCCTTCAACCAGTGGACGCTTGGTGCGGATTTCTGCACGGACGTTCTGGGCGTGAGCGCGGAGCAGCTTGCCGATCACGAATTCGATCTGCTGGCCCATCTGGGCTTCTCCAAAAAGGAGATCGAGGCCGCCAACATCCACGTTTGCGGCGCGATGACGCTGGAAGGCGCCCCGCACCTGAAGGACGAGCACCTGCCCGTCTTCGACTGCGCCAACCCGTGCGGCAAGATCGGCAAGCGCTTCCTGTCGGTGGAAAGCCACATCCGCATGATGGCCGCGGCCCAGCCCTTCATTTCCGGTGCGATCTCCAAGACGATCAACATGCCGAATGACGCCACCGTGGAGGACTGCAAGGAAGCCTACATGCTGTCCTGGCGTCTGGCGCTGAAGGCCAACGCGCTCTACCGCGACGGTTCCAAGCTTTCCCAGCCGCTCAACGCCTCGCTCATCTCCGATGACGACGACGAAGAGGACGCGGTGGAAGAGCTCACCACCCTGCCCGTCTCCGCGCAGGCCGCGAAGGTTGCGGAAAAGATCGTGGAGCGCATCGTCTACGAGCGCGAGCGCGAACGCGAGAAGCTCCCCGGTCGCCGCAAGGGCTACACCCAGAAGGCGGTCGTGGGCGGTCACAAGGTCTACCTGCGCACCGGCGAATATGACGACGGTCGCCTCGGCGAGATCTTCATCGACATGCACAAGGAAGGCGCTGCCTTCCGCGCAATGATGAACAACTTCGCCATCGCGATCTCGCTCGGCCTGCAATACGGCGTACCGCTTGAGGAATATGTCGAGGCCTTCACCTTCACCCGGTTCGAGCCGGCGGGCATGGTTCAGGGCAACGAGGCGATCAAGAACGCGACCTCGATCCTCGACTATGTCTTCCGCGAGCTGGCGGTGTCCTATCTGGGCCGCAACGACCTGGCCCATGTGAACCCGGACACCATCGGCAACACCGTGATGGGTGGCGGCGAAAAGGAAGGCAACCCGGGCGAGATGATCGTCTCCAAGGGCCTGGTGCGCGGCCATACCGAGCGCTTCCGCCTGATCGGCGGCACGGGCGAGCCTGCGGGCGCGGCCAAGCAGAGCCCGGCCAAGTCGGGTGCGGCCCCGGTGACCTCGATTTCGAGCGGTGGCGCGGCCACGGCCTTCAAGCGCGATATCGACGCCGAGCCCGCCCCGGACGCCACGCCGGGTACGCTCACGCAGGCTGAGGCCGAGGCAGAGGAAGCCCCGAAGACGGCCGTTCACGCCGCACAGGCCTCCGTTGCCCGCCAGGTCGCCCAGGCCCGCATGAAGGGCTACGAGGGCGAGGCTTGCTCCGAGTGCGGCAACTTCACGATGGTGCGCAACGGCACCTGCCTGAAGTGCGACACCTGCGGCGGCACCAGCGGCTGCTCGTGAGGGGTAAGGCCGGACATATTGTCTGAGATAGCAAAGGATGGCCTGAGAGAAGCAAAGTCCGCCTCAATGAGCGCAACAGAGTGCCTCGGTGAGGAAACTTGAGAAATCAGGCACATTCTTCCAGCCAAATGAAAACCCGCCGGTCGGATCCGATCGGCGGGTTTTCATGTTTTGGGCCAATCGTTCGTGCTGATTTTCCTTCCTGGGGTTGCTGACCCACGGAAAGCCAGAATGGGTCCGGATGCGGACTGACCCGTTTTGCTCGCTATCAGGACAAAGCTGACATTGGCTTGCGCGCTGTGCTTATTCAATTCTGGCCCGGAGCGGACCTTGGTAATAGTCGCAATCGCTGCAGCACAGCGTTCCGCAACCAGACATCGTTATCTCGTTGACTTGGCGCCTGAACTTCTTAGGGGTAGTTTTGGGCAGATACGGTGCGGAGCCGTGGTTCGCCGGACAAACCGGCACTTGTGCTCCTTTTATCAAAAAGCCTACTAACGGGGAAACCAGTTGGCGAGCTACGGCGCTTGCTCAGTTTTTGATCCGCAATGATTCCAAGGCGTGCACTTCATGTCCACATCACTTTCCAACGTCCTTCGATATTGGCGGACATCACTGGCAGATGGTGCACTTGGCGAAGGAGCGTTTCGGGCGGCGGATCGAAAACGCTTCATTGAGCTTCCGAATGACGCGCTCAAGACAGGCCGGCTGTCAAAGCAGCTGGTTCAGAGGCTGTTCCGTGGAAAGGATGAGGTCGGGAGCGTCTCGGTTCGTTTCTGGCCCTTGGTGACCGCCCGAAGGGCCTCGCACGCTGCGTCGCGCGCCGATGGCATGCCGGAGATAGTCGCCCCGGTTGTCACCGAGGGCTTCGCAGATCGGGCGGGAAGAATCGTACCGACGCGCAATACCATAGCACGCGATCTGCTGAGACCGTTGCCCCGCGGTGCCTTTGCCCTTGGATCGGTAGAGGCGCTTGACGAATTCCTGACGACGACCCCCCTGCCGGAAATGACGCCTGCAAACGGCTGGCAGGACTACCGCCAGCATTGCCGCCAGATGGTCGACGCTCTGTCGCCGGGCTGGCCTTCGGACGATACTGAATATGTGCCGACTGGGAGTGGCTTCATTGAAGTGTCTGAAGGTGCAGATGCAACGGTGCGCGGAATGCTTGATCTGTACGACAGTCTGCTGGCCAACGAACCAGACACACCGCTTCTGCGCCAAATTGCCCTGCCTCGCTTATCAGATGGAGCGCCGGATTGTCTTATCGAGCAGGAATTTGCCCGGCGCCTTGGACATTCGAATCCACATTTCCCGCTGGCCGAGCACCAACGGCAAGTCTTGGCATGGCTCGATGCCGCGAAACCTGGCGAGGTGATCGCGGTGAACGGCCCGCCGGGGACCGGCAAGACAACCATGCTGCTTTCGGCTGTAGCCGGGCTCTGGGTGAAAGCCGCGCTCGACGGAGGTGACCCTCCGATAATCGTGGCAGCGTCATCGAATAATCAGGCGGTTACCAACATCATCGACGCCTTCGGCAAGGATTTTGCGGCGGGCGAAGGTGCGTTTGCCGCGCGCTGGTTGCCGGACATCAGGAGCTTCGGGATGTTCCTGCCGTCGCATTCCCGGCGTATCGAGGCCGCGCAGCGCTATCAGACGGAGGCCTTTCAGGCGGAATGCGAGTCCGTAGCCTACGTCGAACGCGCGAGGGCCGCTTGGCTGGAGGCGGCGGGAAAGGCCTTCCCATATTCTGAGGGGAAAGACGTCGCCTGGTTTGTCGCAAAGCTAAGGGATCGATTGACCGAAGGAGTCACTAAACTCCGCGACCTCGATACGGCATTGGAACGTTGCAGATCCTGCGCTGCCGCCCTTTTGGCGGAACTCGGCGAAGATCCGGACGCAGAGCAAGCCCGACGCGCAAATACAGTCCATGCCGGCCGCAAAGAGGCCGATCGACTGGCGGCCGCGCACATGGCTCTCACCCATTATCTCGCCTCAGAGTCCTGGCTCACCGGCATGTTCGGGTTCTTGCCTTCGATCAAGCGCAAGCGCGTGTTGAGGGCACGACTTGCCATCGGAGAGGATCTGGACGAGGTCCAGCACGTGACCTGTGTCGAGGATATCGAAACGCGCGTCATGGATGCTCTGACAGACCGAAAGCGGGCCCTTTCTATCGCTGAACAGAGCCTGTCTCGCGCCGAAAGCCTGAAGGAACAGGTCAGGGTCAGCGAATTGGCGTGGCGCAAGGCCGCGGAGAGCTTCGGAGATCCGGAGAATCTGGGCGAGCTGGAACGGCGCGCGGACACCGGGACACGTTTCGACCTCTTCTTGCTCGCCACCCACTATTGGGAAGGTCGGTGGCTCATGGCGATGGAGGCAGATCTGGCGACCATTGCCGCTTCGCATGAAAAGACCGGGCGAAAAGCTGTTGAGCCGCGCTGGAAGCGGCGGATGATGCTGACCCCCTGCGCCGTGGCCACCTTTGCCAGCTTGCCGCGGAAACTATCCGTTATTCGCAAGCAAAACGGTAAGTTTGCGAGCGACAGCCTGTACAACTTCATCGACCTGCTGATCGTCGACGAGGCCGGACAGGTCTTGCCCGAGGTTGCGGGCGCTTCTTTCGCCCTGGCCAAGCGTGCGCTGGTCATCGGCGACACGCAGCAGATCGAACCGATCTCAGCCGTGCCCGGCCCCGTCGATATCGGCAATCTGAAAGACAGCGGATTGATCGACGGTGAGGAGGTGCCGGACGAGGTCAACACCAGCGGTATCCGGTCGCCCCGGGGCAGCGCCATGCGCCTCGCGCAACAGGCCTGCAAGATCTCCCCTTGGCCCGAGCTGGAACGCGGGCTCTACCTCTTCGAACATCGCCGCTGCCATGACGAGATCATCGGGTTCAGCAATGCGCTGTGTTACAAAGGCAAACTGCGCCCGATGCGCGGCCGGTCACCGGCGGACGCCCCGCTTCCTGCGCTTGGCTATTTGCATGTCGAAGGTCGTGCCTTCACGAGTGGCGGAAGCCGCGCCAACCCTGTCGAGGCCCGCACCATCGCCGCGTGGCTTGAGGACAGCCGTGCCTTGCTCGAAGGCCGCTACGGTCGCCCTCTGGAGCAGATTGTCGGGGTTGTTACCCCTTTTGGCCAGCAAGTGCGCGCAATCCGTGACGCCTGCACCGCGCGTGGCATCACCGTGTCCGGCCGCGCCGGCATGACTATCGGCACCGTGCACGCGTTGCAGGGTGCTGAACGGCCCGTGGTGATCTTCTCACCGGTTTACTCCAAGCACGCTGATGGCGGTTTCATCGACGCTTCGCCCAGCATGTTGAACGTGACCGTATCGCGTGCCAAGGACAGCTGTCTCGTATTCGGCGACATGGATGTCCTCGCCACGGCCCGCAGCGGTTCCCCCCGCGCATTGCTGTCCGAATTCTTGGAGGCCAAGGGCAAGGCGTTGGATTTTGCCATGGAACCCCGCGAAGACCTGAAACGGGGCGAGGCAAGGTTCGAAATACTCCAGCAGGCTGCCGAGCACGACGCGTTCTTGCTGGATGCACTGAGAGGCGAAGGTCGTAGATACATGATCGTCAGCCCTTGGGTCGTTGCCGGAACGATCGAGCGGACCGGCTTGCTGGACGCGATGGCTACGGCATGCCAGCGTGGGGCAAAAATCGAGGTCTTTGCCGACCCATTGCTGAATACCGGCCCTGCAGCGGGAGGGGACAGCCAGATGGAAGCTGTTGAGCGCAGGCTTTCAGAAATTGGCGTCGAGATGCACAGGGTCCCTAAACTGCACAGCAAGATCGTGACCGTCGACAAAGATCTTCTCTGTGCTGGATCGTTCAACTGGCTCAGCGCGGATCGCAATGGACAATATGCCCGGCACGAAACTTCTTTTGTCTACAGCGGCGCTCACCTCGAAGATGAAAACAAGCTCATCCGTGAAGGCCTTATAAAAAGGGAGAAATAGAATTCGGACCGAAGCGGACACTCCCTGAACCAGACCAATACGTCGGATTTTTTTGTTTTGGCAGGTGGTGTAAACAGCAGTCTCGAGAACTGAATGATGAGGCCTCAGTTATAGCAACCGCGAATTCGATTAGCCACCGTAGATCCTCCATATCTCCTTATAGTACCGCCGCGACCTGAAACGGAGCCATCCTTTTGGAATGGATCTCCATGGGAGAGGACAGAAATTCCCCATTCGATAAGATGAATTTTAGGATAGTAATGGCGGCATGAAGGAACTCCATGCCGCGATCCCCGATTCTGCCGCCGTTCTTGCCCTCGAACCAGAGGAGCTTGCGGCCAAGCTCCTCTTCCTGATGCGTCAGAGGTTCGAGAAGCAGCCAGATCAACTTCAACCTACTGACTTCATCACCGAGATGATGACCGAACCCACCCCTGAGGAGGGCGGAGAAGGCTATCCCCGAGATGTTCGGGTCCAGATCGGCTACGCGTTGACCGAAGCCTTTTCTTGGCTGGAGGCGCAGGGCCTCCTCATTCCGTGGCCTGGCGAATACCGTTCGGAAGGGCGTATGCTCAGTCGACGGGCGCAAAGGATCGAGACGGAGGAGGATTTCCGGCAGTTCGAAATGGCGAGGCGCCTGAACCGAGACTTGCTTCACCCAACGATCGCCCAAGAAGTTTGGCTTTCTTTCGTCCGCGGCCGCTTCGCGGCTGCCGTTTTCGAGGCCATGCGCGCCGTAGAAATTGCCGTGCGCGAAGCTGCTGGTTTTCCAGAGGGAGATCACGGCGTGCCGATGATCCGCCGGGCGTTCCACAAGGATAACGGACCTCTGCGGGACCCAGGGCAGGAGGAGGCCGAGCGGGAGGCGCTCGCGCATCTCTTCGCTGGCGCCATCGGTTCCTACAAGAACCCTCACTCGCACCGTAACGTCGCCTTCGAGGATGCCGGCGAAGCGATCGAGATCGTAACGCTTGCCAGCCACCTGCTGCGTATCGTGGACGCGCGGCGCCCATAACATACAGAAAGGAAGGGGCAGGTTGATGACTTGGCCATCAGGTGATCGCCGCATCCGGATGGCCCATCTGCCCTCAAAAATCCCGCCTGCTATGAACATGGAGAATGAAAATACCTACCGGCGCATCATGCTCGCAATCGCGATCATCGACCTTGCGCTCAGCGCTGCCCAGATCTGACTATGAGGTTCCTCAGTGACCGCATTCTCAACTATCGCCCTCGAAGCGCTCGTTCAGGTGATCTCTGGCGGTTCGGGAGCAAACAACACCGAACCACCGATCGGCCTTTATCGTAGCGCCTCCAACATCGACGGCTTCCTCATGGCATGCGGCATTGACCCCGCTCAAGGCGAGGGCTCTCGGCTGCCTGCCCTGCGAGATTGTCTCAACTGGGCTGCTCGCCAGGAGAACGGTGACGAATTGATCGGCCGTGCGATTGAAAAGGTAGCTGATCCCAGGAACCATACGAGAGAGCCAGAAAAAACGCAGGCTGTGCTTGACCACCTGAACTTGCACCTCTCGCCCGATGGCTTCGAGGTTGTACTTCTTGGAGGGAGAGCGGTCCTCCGCAAGCGAGGCTCGGGTGCCGCTGTCATCGGTGCCATTGCTGACAAAACTGCAACGCTGGATTTTGGGACCGTGAGCCGCGATATCGACCGCGCCATCCGGAACGCAGAAGAGGACCCCGAGGACGCGGTGACGGCCGCATGCGCGACACTTGAGGCAGTCTGCCGATCAATCCTCGTAGAGCTCGGTCTGAGCCTGCCGGCGAAGAAAGATATCTCCTCGCTCGTGCGTGCCGTTCAGGAGCCGCTTGGCCTCTCCCCCGGGCGCACGGGCCTGCCTGACCTGATCGCAGGTGACATCCGCAAGATCCTGAGCGGCCTGACTACAACCGCCGAGGGGATCGGCGCGCTGCGCACCCATGGTGGCGATGCCCATGGGCGAGAGCGGGGCCATCGTCGGATCGATCCCCGGATCGCGCGACTCGCCATCCACGGATCAAGTACCCTCGCGCTTTTCCTGATCGAAACTTGGGAACGGAAAATGCAGCGAGCTTTACCTGCGACGACGGAATCGGCTGAATGAGCCTCGTCATTGCCGCTGCTGCAACGGCGCTGCTAGCCGCAAGCGCGCCCGAGGCCAAAGAAACATACTGGCCGCTCTTCGTCGGCAAGCTTTGATCCTCCGTTTTCCTCAACATTGCGGTGGAGCAGTTCAGTGAGGGAGGATCACCGATTTCACATTCTCCGCAAAGCTGCCGTTCATTTCGAGCGCAGCGAAAGCCAGGAGTCCGGACCTTGGTGCGGGGCGCAGCGAGGGTCCTACGCCATCTACGGCAACCTGACTTAACCATCCGAAACGCACCGCCGATCGAGCATGAATGGCCAGCGTCTGCTTGCGTAGAACATCGGATCAGATACGATGCCACCAGCATTGCTTGAAGGTCGACATGGATAAGCATCTTCTATCTGAACGAGATATCTGCAGCAAATTCATCTTACCTGCGCTGATTAAATCAGGGTGGGACCTTCAATCCCAGATCAAAGAAGAGAAGACGCTTACCGCTGGCCGCATTATTGTCAGGGGGAAACTGGTCGCCAGGGGCAAGAAGAAGCGAGCGGATTACGTTCTCTACTTGAAGCCCAATATCCCAATCGCGGTGATCGAGGCCAAAGACAACCGTCACTCCGTTTCCGACGGAATTCAGCAAGCCCTTGGTTATGCCGACTTGCTTCGTGTGCCGTTTGCTTTCTCCTCGAACGGCGACGGCTTTGTCATGCACGACAAGTCGGGTCAGTCAGCCCAAGTGGAAAGTCACCTCAGTCTGGATGAGTTTCCGTCGCCCGAGGCACTTCTCGATCGCTATCTGGCTTGGAAGGGCATGAGTGAAGCCGAGGCCCAGACCGCGTTGTACCCGTATTTTGATAGCGGGAAGGAGCCTCGCTACTATCAGATGAACGCAGTGAACGCGTCGCTTGAGGCCATTGCCAAGGGGCGAGACCGCTTGCTGCTGGTCATGGCGACCGGCACAGGCAAGACATTCACTGCCTTTCAGATCATCTGGCGGTTATGGAAGTCGGGGCAAAAGAAACGAGTTCTTTTTCTGGCCGACCGAAATGTTCTCGTCGACCAGACGATGGTCAACGATTTCCGCCCCTTCATAGGCTCCATGGCGAAGCTGTCGACACATGCAAAGACAATCGAGCGTGCGGATGGGACAGAAGAAGAACTCACCCTCGCGATGGACCGCAAGCGCCGGATCAACACCGCATATGAAATCTACCTCGGCCTATACCAGGCACTGACCGGGCCGGCGGAGAGCCAGAAGATATACAGGGAGCTCAGCCCGGATTTCTTTGACCTAATCATCATTGACGAGTGTCACCGCGGAAGCGCGGCAGAGGATTCAGCTTGGCGCGAAATCCTTGAGCATTTCTCCAGCGCCACGCAGATCGGCCTGACTGCAACGCCCAAAGAGACGGAGTATGCGTCAAACATCCACTACTTCGGTGAGCCGATCTACTCCTACACACTGAAGGAAGGCATCGAGGATGGCTTTCTTGCTCCCTACAAGGTCATCAAGTCTCACATCGATTGCGACGTCGAAGGTTACCGACCGCAACAAGGGCAGCTGGACCGTGATGGCGTCGAGGTTGAAGACCGGATCTACAACATCAAGGATTTCGATCGGACCCTTGTGATCGATGATCGCACCAAACTGGTGGCCAAGCGGGTCACCCGGTTCCTCCAGGAAAGCGGAGATCGCATGCAGAAGACAATCGTCTTCTGCGTGGATCAGGAACACGCCGGCAGAATGCGTCAGGCCCTGATCAATGAGAACCAGGACCTCGTCGCAAAGGACGCCCGCTACGTCATGCGGATTACAGGCAATGACAAGGACGGCCTGAATGAACTGGCAAACTTCATTGATCCCGAGGCAAGCTATCCGGTCATCGTCACAACGTCTCGGCTGCTCAGCACAGGCGTGGACGCCCAGACGTGCCGCTTGATCGTCCTTGATCGTGAAATCGGCTCGATGACTGAATTCAAACAGATTGTCGGGCGTGGCACACGCGTCCACGAGGACACCGGCAAATACTACTTCACGCTGATGGATTTCCGTGGGGCAACATCCCATTTCGCCGACCCGGACTTCGATGGAAAGCCCGTGCAGATTTATCAGCCCGGTCCCGATGATCCCATGACACCGCCTGAGGACGAAGACAACCCAGAGACGGGCGAAGGCGCCGAAGACGACGAAACGGTTGTTATCGATCCGACACCAACGAACACGGATCCGGATGGTGAAGACCCTGATGGAGGCGGGTGCCCCGATGGACGGCGTCGCAAAATCTACGTCGACGGTATTGGCGCGACGATCATCAAGGAACGTGTTGAATACCTGGACGCCGACGGGAAGCTGGTGACCGAGAGCCTCCACGATTTCACCCGCAAGCATCTCACCCGCCGCTTCGCATCTCTCGACGATTTCCTGCGCCGCTGGAAGGACGAAGATAGGAAGCAGGCGATCATCGACGAGCTTGCGGAAGAGGGGCTCGACCTTGAACTCATCGGGCGGGAAATCGACGCTGAACTCGATCCCTTTGATCTGGTCTGCCACGTGGCATTCGGCGCCAAGCCCCTGACGCGCCGCGAACGCGCTGAGAACGTCAAGAAGCGCGACGTGTTCAACCGATACGGCGATCAGGCGAAGGCCGTTCTCGAAGCCCTCCTCGAGAAATACGCCGATGAGGGCGTCCTCACCCTCGACGACACGAACATCCTTCAGATAAACCCCTTCTCTCAAATGGGCACGCCGATCGAATTGATGCGCGCCTTTGGCAAGAAACCTGACTACCTCCGGGCGATCCGCGATTTGCAGGAAGCCCTCTATGACGAAAGCGCCTGACCCACATGTCCATGAGAAATCTCGTAAAAACAATTCAGGACGTCATGCGCAAGGATGTCGGCGTCGATGGTGATGCCCAGCGGCTGTCGCAGCTTGTCTGGATGTTCTTCCTGAAAATCATCGACGACCAGGACGAGGCGCTGGAATTCACCCGCGATGACTACACCTCTCCCATCCCCGAGCATCTGCAATGGCGCGCCTGGGCCGCAGATCCCGAAGGCATCACCGGGGACGAACTGCAGGATTTTGTCAACACGCAGCTCTTCCCGACACTGAAGGAACTGCCGGCCACAACGCCGCGAGCCCGCGTCGTACGCTCCGTCTTCGAAGGCGCCTACAACTACATGAAATCCGGTCAGCTGATGCGACAGGTGATCAACAAGATCTCCGAGGTTGACTTCAACTCCCTGGCCGAACGCCAGCATTTCGGCGACATCTACGAACAGCTGCTGAACGATCTGCAGAACGCCGGCAACGCGGGCGAATACTACACGCCCCGCGCCGTCACCTCCTTCATGGTCCGGCAGCTAGACCCGCATCCCGGCGAAATCCTCATGGATCCCGCCTGCGGCACCGGCGGCTTCCTCTCCTGCGCCATCCGTCACATGCGCGACCGCTACGTGAAACGCCCCGAGGACGAGGCCACCATGCTGGCCTCCCTTCGCGCGGTGGAAAAGAAACCGCTGCCGCACATGCTCTGCACCACAAACATGCTGCTCCACAATGTCGAGGAGCCGTCCTGGGTCCGGTACGACAACACACTTGCCCGCCCGTTCATCAGCTGGACCAGGGATGAACGCGTCGACATCATCCTCACCAACCCGCCCTTCGGCGGCAAGGAGGAGGACGGGATCGAGAACAACTTCCCCCAGTTCAAGACCCGTGAGACCGCCGATCTCTTCCTCGCTCTCATCATCCGCCTGCTGAAGGACAAGGGCCGCGCCGCCGTCGTCCTGCCCGATGGCTCGCTCTTCGGCGAGGGCATCAAGACCCGGCTGAAGGAACACCTGCTCAAGGAATGCAACCTGCACACCATCGTGCGCCTGCCGAACTCGGTCTTCAAACCCTATGCCTCCATCGGCACCAACCTGCTGTTCTTCGAGAAGGGCAAGCCGACGCAGGACATCTGGTACTGGGAACACCGGGTGCCGGAGACCCAGAAGGCCTATTCCATGACCAAGCCGATCCGGCTGGAGCATCTGGACGACTGCGCGGAATGGTGGGGCGGGCCAAACCGTAAAGGCCGCGAGGAAAGCGACCGCGCCTGGAAAGTGTCGATCGACGAGATCCGCGAACGGGGCTTCAACCTCGACATCAAGAACCCGCATGTGGAGGAGGAGGACTGGGGCGATCCCGAGACCTTGTTGAACGACCTGACCAAGGCAGAAGCCTCGGTTGACAGCCTGCGGGCGGAGCTGAAGGCCATCCTGACAGAGGCGCTGGCCCGATGAATGCGGAACGGTTGCTGGAGGTCTACGAGCAGATCAGTGAAGCGCCGGACGCCCTCGCCCGGTTGCGGCGGTTCGTGCTGGACCTGGCGGTGCGTGGGAAGCTGGTGGAGCAGGATGCGGGGGATGAATCTGCTGCAGAGTTGCTGAAGCGGATTAAAGTCGAAAAAGACCGGATTGTTCGCGAGGGGAAGTTCAAAAAGTCGGAAGGAACATTTGCTCGCGACCAAGAGGCTTTCGCATTTCCAGTTCCGGCAAGCTGGCACTGGTGCTACTTGGACGACGTGACGGCCATTGCACGTGGCGGCTCACCTCGACCGATCAAAGCTTATCTGACGAATGAGAAAAACGGAATTCCATGGATCAAAATCGGGGATTCAACTCGCGGAAGCATTCACATTAACAGCACCGCAGAGCGCATCAAACCAGAGGGGCTTTCGAAGTCTCGCCTCGTTATTCCCGGGGACCTATTGCTTTCTAACTCGATGAGCTTTGGCTTCCCCTACATCACGAACATTGAAGGCTGTATTCACGATGGTTGGCTGGTTATTCGGACACCCGAGAAACTTATCAGTAAATTTTTCCTTCATACATTATTCCTTTCGGAACATGCCAAGCGATCATTTGCGGAGGCCGCTTCGGGCGCGGTAGTTCAAAACCTGAACGCAGACAAGGTTAGACAGCTTTCCGTCCCACTCCCCCCGCTCGCCGAGCAGCACCGGATCGTCGCCAAGGTCGATGAGCTGATGGCGCTCTGTGATCGGCTGGAAGAGGCCCGCAAGACGAGGGAGGAGGTGCGCGACAAGCTCACCGCCGCCAGCCTCGCCCGCCTGACCACCCCCGACACCACGGCGGAGGACTTCCCCAACCACGCCGCCTTCGCCCTTGAAGCTCTCCCCGCCCTCACCACGCGCCCCGACCAGATCAAGGCCCTCCGCCAAACCATCCTCAAGCTCGCCGTCCGCGGCAAACTGGTGGAACAGGACCCGGCGGATGAACCGGCGATGCAATTGCTTGCGCGCGTAGAAGCACAGCGCGATGAGTATTTGAGCTCCAACTATCCAACTCCAGCAGAAGCAAATACGCAGCGCAAAAAGCAAAGCCAACAGTCTATCCCGGCAAAGCTGCCGGAGCTGCCAACCGGGTGGTCGTGGGCGACACTTCAGCAGTGCGCTCTGATGGTGATCGACTGCAAAAACAAAACCGCCCCTTATTCTCCCCAAGGGATCCGCCTCATCCGCACTACCAACGTGCGCGACGGTCTGATGAATGCAAACGATCAGAAGTTTGTCTCCGAGGCCGTATACGAAGACTGGAGCCTAAGGGGAAAGCCTGCTCCCGGCGACATTCTGATCACCCGGGAAGCACCCATGGGGGAGGTGTGCATCATCCCGGAGGGCGAACAGATTTGTCTTGGCCAGCGAATGATGCTCGCCCGCCTTGTGCCCGAAACAATTGACCCGCGCTTCATGCTTTACAGCCTGCGAGATCCTGATCTCATGGAACGGGTTCAAGACAAACCTCTTGGGATGACGGTTCAACATCTCCGTGTGGGAGGAGTGGAGACGCTCCTGGTGCCCTTGCCGCCTGTCGCCGAACAACACCGCATCGTTGCTAAGGTCGACGCTCTCATGGTCCTCTGCGACCAGCTGGAGGCCGCCCTGACCGCCGCCGAAATCACCCGCACCCGCCTGCTTGAAGCCCTCCTCCATGAGGCGTTGGAGCCTGCCACGGAAGCGCTGAAGGCGGCGGAATGAGTGAGGATGTCGACTGGACAAAGGTCGCGGCCTTGCTCGACGAGCTCTACACTGCCGCCGATGGCCTCGAGCGGATTTTCCCGGGCCGGAAGTTCACGCTCGACGGCCACCTCGTTGGCAGTATCGGCGAAGTCACCGCCGCCTACATGTTCGGCCTCGACCTGAACCCGGCCTCAACGCAGGGTCACGATGCCCGATCCCGTGATGGGCGGAAAGTCGAGATCAAGCTGACACAGGGAAGCCGCGTAGCGATCCGCCACAAACCCCAGCACCTGATCGTTCTGCACCGTCCCATAGGCGGTCCGATCAGGGTGGTCTTCAACGGCCCGGGCGCGATCGCCTGGGCGGCGTCGGGCAAGATGCAGAAGAACGGACAACGGCCCATCTCACTCTCCCGCTTGTCGCGCCTCTCGCAGGAGGTCGCCGAACACGAACGACTGCCGGTTCTTCGCGATCCGCCGGTTTGATCTGTGATTTGGGAAGACAAAGACGACAGTCATTGTTCAGGGGGTATTTCGCATGAGTAACGGGCTGCCCGAAGGCAAACGCATCCGCATCCGTTCCTTCTATGGCTTTTCGCCGGAGGAAGACGGCTATGTCGGGTGGACGCAAGAGCAAGCCCGAGACGCCTATCTTCGCAAGCTGAACAACGGCGACCTGCTGATGATCTACGGTGCCAGCACGTCAGATACGGAAAAGGCCCTGCGGTCCTACGTGCTGGGCTTCGTCGAAATCGAAACGACGCCGATCCGAGATGTCGACAAATCGTCGGCACTGGGCATGCAGCGCAAGCGTGACAATGGTTGGGAAGATCGCTGGAGCTATGGCATCCCGATCCGCCGTGCCTGGCGAGCTCAGGAAAAGGTGATGATCAGTCGGATCGCCTTCAACTCCTATCGGTCCGAAGCAGGACAAGCCCTGGCAGTCCATGGCGCTGAACTGGATGACGACGAGATCGCCGAAGCCTTGAAGATCAAGGTGCGGGAGGTCAACGTCTTCGGGGAAGAGCCCGTTACGGAAGACGACAGCCCGGTCATTCCCTTCGCTGATGCCTTCCGGCCGTCCCGCGCCTTTCCCGGCAGCGCCGGCACCCGGACGTCCGTTTACGAGGACGGCGACACCTACTTGTATCTGGCCATGTATGATGGAGACGGCCACGCTTTTCTGGGCCGCAAGAAGGCCTTCGGCGATCGCTCCGTGGCTGTGAAAATCGGGATTACCAACGACCCGAAGCGTCGTTACGCGGAACTGAATGCAGGTATTCCTCCTGCCGCCTCGGGAAAATGGTCCCCCAGGCTGATTTCTCAGGCCTTCCCCGATATCGAAAGCGCCGAAGCCGTGGAGCAGCAGTTCAAGAACCAGTCATCCGGCAAGCTTGAAAGCCTTGGAGGTGAGTTCTTCTGGGGCCGGATCGAAGAGGCTGAGAGGCTTTTCTACTCCTTGCCCGGGATGGTGCGCTTCCGGTCCAAATGATCCAGTTTGCAGGGGGCAGAGCGCGCACACGCAGGAGTCGTGAACGTTCCTTGAGTTGCCGCCTCGCCGCCTTCCGGGATATCGCAGACGTGCGTTCGCATGTCGACGTCCCCCAATTCACCGGGCAGACAGGTGACCGGTGGCAGGTCACCAAGACTATGCGGTTCGGCGGCGATGATCTGATCGCGCCCATGCTGATGACGAGGTTCTCATTGTGCATGACCATGATGACCTGCCGCTTAGGTGTCCCCCTCAACGATCGGCCCACCACGGAGCAGATGCTCGGTTCCGGCCTCTGGCTTCACCGCCTCAGTGGCCCAGACAATATAGCTCCGGCATCCTGGACGACTCTTTGTGGTCCGCATCTATCGACCACCTCAAGGATTCGAGCCGCATCAATGGTTGCATCATCGGGAACCCAAAACTGCTGATCATCTGAAAGATCGCCTGCTCCGCTCATTTTGATCCCCTCATCGCCCGAATAAGTGAGGCGAACGCTCTCAATTCACGGTCGCATCGTTAAAATTTTCCAGCGTTAACGGTTCGCCGGTGATTTTGCCCGAGAACGGCGTTATCGCAATTTTCGAGCAGAACAGATGACCGCGCGCCCCCCTCTCTTTGTCCTTGATACAGATATCATCAACACGCTCGCCAAGGACTCAGCCAGCCTGCCTGCCCAGCTTCGCACCAGGATTCGGCAGATCCCTTCTTGCACGTTGGCACTGCCTGCCGCGCCGCCGATATCGCAACCGATTTCGGTCTGGATGCACTGAGCCACCACAACTGAACAATGCGCGACAGTTCACACAACTGCACCTTGAGTGCGGCTGCGAGCTCAAGCGCGCGTTCGAACACATCCACTTCTAACGCTGGAGACCCTCCAATGGACGACTGCTCCCATTTCAACTCGCCTCTCCCCCACAGCATGTAGCTCCGGGCTCGAACAGGTGCGAACCGCTCTTCCCGGCCCCGCATCCAGTTTTCTCACGCCGCATCGGCATCGCTGCCGACCCAAGGAGCACAACATGCCAACCATGACGCTCAACTCCGACCTCACGTATGCGATTGAAGCCAAACACTTCAGGCGGCTTGCCGCCGACCTGTCGCACCTGAATGAACACCGCCAGCCCCCTTCCCTTTTGAGACTGGCACCAACCATCGAAGCGTGGTCGACCACGCTGGTACCGCAAGCGGCGCTCATCGGAAGCATCTCAGACGTCGCGATCCTCGAGCCCCTTTTCGCGCTCTCTCTTAATGATGGTTGGGCTCGCCTGGCATCAGGCTGGGCGAACCTCGGCTCGCATGTGAACGAGCTGGCAGGCGCCGAAGGTGACGGAGGGAACCACAGATAATCCCCTTCGATATGAACGGCCAATTCGACCGAGAAAAGCTGTCACGAGAAATCGACAACCTCAAACGCCTCGTCTCTGATCTGGAACGTATCCGCGACGGTATCTATCCGGACGCAAGAACGCTCCGGTCGTCCCCTGCGCTTAATGACTGGCGCTTGACGTTTCGGCACACCCCCGCCCTTTCTGGATCCGTCAGGGACCACCCTCGCCTCCCCGACGCTGACGAGATTATCACGTCCGAAGTCCACATCGTCGCCCCCGCTCTCGGTCTCGCACGGACGCGGAGCCGCTGGTACCGCCTGGAACAACGGGCAGCCAAGCGCATCTGATGTCCGATGCTACGCATCTGTCTTCATCAATGGCCGCGGAGCCCCCTACTCCTAGGAAAAAGTCGCCTCGCGTTTCCCGGCGACCACGGAAACATTCCGTCGGTCCCTGCAACCTGACGCTCCCCGGGTAATCTTGACGGTCGGCTAAAGCCCGTAACCGAGCCCAGTCTAACGAGATCCATTCTCGAGCTTGCGCGCCTCTTGGCGTCGCAAAACGAAGAGTCATGTCATGAGCAACGATAAAACCAAGCGAATTCTGGAAATCCTCAACGGGTACGACTGTTCAAAACAGCAAATCGCCAATATTCCCGCCGCCAAATCGCCCGACAAAGTCAGGAGGAAGGAGGTTCTGGGCGGCGTTGATAGATGGAGTGAGTATATATCGGGCTTCCCGACACATCGAAGCAGTGTGGCGGACCTTTGGATTCCACCATCGAAATCTCGTGCGAGCCGATTACCAGCCGCGCGTTCCAGGAGTTCTTGTCGAGGGTACATCGTCAACCCTCGAACCAACAGGGAACTGGTTTACGAGAGCTCTCTTGAAGCTGACTTGCTCTACATCCTCCTGGTTCACCGAGACGTCGATGACATCCACGATCAGCCTCCGGCGGTCTCATATGTCGATGATGAGGGCAAGCGTCGCAAACATACGTTCGATTTCCGGGTTCATCTACATGATGGCCGGAAAATCGCGATTGCGGTTAAGCCCGAACGTCGGGTCCGCAGCAGTGGCATCGAGCGCACACTGGAGTTGATCAGGCAACAGGTGACGGACTTTGCCGACCAGTATCAGCTCCGCACCGAGAGATCCATCACAGTAGATCGAAGCTACAACGCGAAGCTGACTTTCCGTGCTCGAAAGATGCGGGACACAACAGCCGACGAGAAAATCTTGCGGATGATCAACAAGTGTCAAGGCGCTCTGACCATCCGTGCGCTGCTCGAACATGCGTCACTGAACAGTCACGACCTCAATGCCGTCGTCAATCTCATCGGCGACGGCGTTCTCAAACACGTTTCATCCGGCCGCATCACAAGAAATAGCTTCGTTCGGAAAGGGCTCTGACATGCATTCCGTGAATACTCGCATTCGCTTCGCAGCGAACACAAAAGTCATTGTCAACGACGTTCCCTATATGCCGATTGAAGAAGACGACCTCGGCTACGTGCTTCGTAGGATCGACATGCCCGAGGTGGTCGAGAATTTCACTCACAGTGAAATCAAGGAACTTCACAGAAGTGGAAATCTAATCGAAAAACTCGACAGCTTTTCTGCCGCGAGCGCAAAGATCCGACTAGGCCCGTCAAATGTGCGCATTACAGATTTGAAGCCTGAAACGCAACGCCTGGTCCTGTTTCGAAAGTTCATCTGCGACGAAATCCTCCGTAGAGAGGAAACAGGAAAGATCACAAGGACAGACAAGAACCTCGCCCAGGCGCTGTGCGATCTTTACGCTCGCTATTGTTCAGAAGAACGCGCGAGACAAACAGCCGACGGTCGTTTCGGTCAGAAGGGCGTGACTGTACTCTGTTGCCCCTCCCCCACCACAGTTCGGCGTTGGCTCGTTCGGTATGAACGAGGCCATTTCAACGCGCTTTCCCTGGTCCCGGGTTACGGGAGAAGCGGCAACCAAAAGTCGAGGCTCGCCCCCGTCGTCAACAGGCTCATGAGGGAAGCGATCCTTGGCTATTCGAGCAGGCTGAAGCCGTCGAAGAAGAAGATCCACGACGATCTCAAGATCCTCATTGCGGAAGAGAACCGATTGCGAAGTTCAGCGGGGCGCGCGCCCCTGACGTGCCCAAGCCAAGCCACCGTGTCCAGAGCCATTAGCCAGCTTCCGCAGTTCAAAGTCAGTTCTGGCCGCGAGGGAACCGACTTTGCCCTCAAGAAATTCCGCATTGTGCATAAAGGCTTGGACGTCGAATGGCCGTTGGAGCGCGTTGAATTTGATGGCTGGATGATCTCACTCGTCAGCCTCTATCAAAAGGCAGGCCTTTGGTCCCGCCTGCCCGAGGCAGAACAAGCCGAGGTCGAGAAAGGCCGCTATTGGGCCTCGGCTGCCATCGATGCGCGAACCAGATGTGTTCTGGCACTTGTAATCGCGCCCAGCCAATCTGCGATTAGCGCAATCGACACACTTCGCATGGCGGTCAGCGACAAAGCACAAATCGCAAAAGCCGCCGGATGTCAGACACCCTGGGACATGTGCGGGCGGATCGAAAAAGTCGTCGCCGACAACGGCTCCGAATACGTGGCGACGGAGTTCAAAGCTGCCGTCCTAGACCTTCACAGTCACTATGAGATCGTGCCCGCTGGCCAGCCACAACTGCGCGGTCGAATTGAGAGGTTCTTTCGGACGGTCGAACTCGGCCTCATGCAACACCTGTCCGGGCGAACGTTCGAAAACGTTGGCAGCAAGGGTGAGTATGACGCCGGGGCCAACGCTGTGTTCTCTGTGGAGGAGTTTGGCCAGCTTTTCGTCCGCTACGTCGTGGATGTCTATCACAACACGCCTCATTCCGGACTCGGAGGTGAAACCCCGCGCAAATGCTGGCAGCGGCTGACCAGTCAATTTGGAACCCAGCTGCCTCCCGATCGACATGAGATGCTACATGCGCTTGGAACATCGATCGAACGTAAGATCACCAAGAGTGGCATCGTATTGCTCGACCTCCACTACCAGTCCCCTGAGCTTCAAAAACTTCGGCGTAGTTCGCCAGCAAGTAACTGGCTCGTACGAATGGACCCGAGAGACCTGGGATTTGTGTCCGTCCGCATCCCCAACGAGGGATGGCTCACCGTCAAGTGTGGTCACGTGGGCTTGGATGGTGTCTCGGTATTTCACTGGAAGAAAGCCAACGAACTGCTGCGTACGCGCATGGCAGCCGAAGCAAAGATGAGCGAAGAGATTGTTCTGCAGGCCATCCAAGACGTCAAAGCCACAGCTACGGAGGCTGAACTCCGCGCCGGAATCGCAGCCCCAATCCTTGACCAGACCGTTCTTTTAAAGCTCGAGCAAGAGGTCGCGCGAGACTTCAGTAGATGTTCCGGCGATCCAACTGAAGTCGTGGACGGCGAATTCGACTTCGAAACCGAAAACACACGATCCGCACCAAGATCCATGTCGGAAGATGCCGCGCCTGAGATGGAGCCGAATGTCGAAAAGGTTCCTGACGACGAAGACGATGAATGGCGCTGGGAGGACTGACCATGCAAGAGGCAAATTGCGTCGTCTCCATTGATGACGCCAACGAGCACGCCGCTGAGCGGCAACGGCGCTTGTAGTCGCTCAAGAAAGAACTGCGGCGAACGTTTCTCTCGCAACCCTGGGATAGAGCACTCGCAGATGAACTGAACGAATTGATCTCAGATGAGCAACTCGTTGCCGAAGCGATGGACAACGATCTGGGAGGGCGCCTCGTAGAAGGCCGCGCTCTCGTAATTCTGGGTGAATCCGGCGCCGGAAAGTCTCGTTCCATCCACCGCGCCTTGTCCGATCGTTTCGGGAACTACCAGGTGGCCAACGCCCCTACCCGTCTCATCTCGATCACTGCTCCGTCTCCCTGCACTCTGAAACAGCTCGGTGCAAGTGTTCTGCGGGCTACAGGTTATGAGACAAAACGAGATCTCAAGGAGAATGTCGTTTGGGCGATGGTGCGCCGTCGATTGAAGGACCTGAACATCAGGTTCCTGCATATCGATGAGCTTCAGCACGCCGTTCAGATGAAGAGTGATGGAGAAATCCAGAAAGTCCGGGATACGCTCAAAGGTCTCATGCAGACGCCTGAGTGGTCTGTCTCCCTCATTCTCTCCGGACTCCCCGAACTGGCGGTCTTCATTCAAGGCGACACGCAGGTCCGTCGACGCTGTCGATTCATCCGGTTTGAGCCGCTCGTGCCCGGTCGCGATGCAAAGAAGGTTGGCACCATGATCCGTAACCTTGCCCGGCGGGCAGATGTGTCGGCCGACCACGTACTGGCAAGCACTTCACTCGCCTTGAGGTTGATCCACGCCGCGTCCGCACAATTCGGGATCGCGATCGAGCTTGCCCAGGATGCGATCCTCGCCGCTGTTCGCGAAGGACACAAGCAACTCACGCTCGGCCATTTCGCTACGACTTACCACGCCCGAACCGGGTGCGTTCCAAGCGAGAACATCTTCTCGATATCAGCAGATTTCCTGCTGATCGATCCTCAGCGCGCACTGGAAGACGCACCAAAGATCACGATTTCCGCGGATGGCGCTCCCAAACGACCGAAAGACAAGAGAAACGCCTGATGCCTTTGCACCCAAAACTCACGCCTGAGCTCCACCCCGATGAATCGCCGATGAGCTTCTGCTCTCGCGCAGCATTTCTGAACGGACGCAGCGCGCGCGATTTCTGTCTGGATATGGGCTTCACGTTCCAGGAAATCATCGATGGCGTTCAGCGCGCACAGGACTCCCTTGCACGTCTTTGCAACATTCCCGAAGGCACCGATTTAGGAACACCAATTCGTCGAGACGGCAGGACCTACTGGATTGGAGCCAACAAATTCACGCGCGCCACTCTCAGCCGACAAACCCTCTTCGTCTGTCCGCATTGCTTGGCTGATGATATCTCACGCAGTCCCAATGGCCCGGCCGCAATCTATGGGCGAACGCGCTGGCTTGTATCATCCCTTAGAACCTGCGCCGTCCACGAAGCCAGTTTCGTGCCCGCCTGCGATGACGAGCGCCCAAGTCGCATTCACGACTTCACGATGCTCGTGGCTCCGACAGGTGCAAACCTGGCTCAAATCACTCGCGCAAGCTCACACAGGAACTGCTCGCCACTGGAAGAGTACCTCATCGCCCGGCTGGAAAACCGACCTGGCGAAGGAAATTGGCTAGACCGTTTTCCGGCGTACGCGGCGGCACGGATCTGCGAAATTGTGGGAGCGGTTTCAGAGTTCGGGGTGCGCTTCCACTCCGCAGAACTTACGCCCAACGCCTGGTGGCACGCAGGGGGTCTAGGCTACGAAATCGTTCGGGCTGGCCCGGAAGGCATCGGCCCCTTCCTTTGTGGACTTCAAAGTCAGTCAAGCGGACCCCAAAAAGCCTGGGCGCCCAGAACGATGTACGGGCGCCTCTATGAGTGGCTGGCCCACGAATCCGAGGACTCTTCCTATGATCCCCTTCGACATCTCATCCGCGAGCACGCAATTGACACCCTGCCATTGGGGCCGGGAGAAGAGATCTTCGGCATTCCAGTCGAAACGCGAAAGCTGCATTCTCTTCGCTCTGCTTCTGAAGAATACGCCGTCCATCCCAAGCGGCTGAGAAAAATCCTCCACGAGGTGGGCGTCATTGCCGACGATGCAATGTCCCTGACTGATGAACGAATTATGTTCCCGGCCAGCGAAGGTAGCCAGTACATTGCGCGCGCCAGCCAAAGTATGTCGATGGCTGCCGTGCGCGATTACCTGAACATTCCCCGCCCAATTGATCGTAGCCTTTTCGAGGCGGGTATCCTCGTGCCCTGGGTGCGCGGCGGCAATGAGACACTGCACCATCACGCCTTCGCCAAGACGGATCTCGACGACCTAATGCAGCGGCTGATGAAGGACGCTTTGCCTAACGACCAACCTGTCCTTCAAGATATTCCTGCGGCGGCCAGGAGAGCCAATTGCTCACAAGTCGAGATTGTCCGGCTTATTCTGGATCGCAAACTCAAAACGGTGCGCCTGCTCTCCGAAGAGCGTGGATATCTCTCGCTTCTGGTCAACGTCGAAGAGGTCAAGCCTCATGTGCGGCTTGAGGGTCATGGGGGCTTGTCGCTTCGACAGGTGGAAAGGGAAATGCACTTATCGTCTGCGGTCGTGAAAGGCTTGCTCGTACACGGTCACCTGCCTTCGCAAACAGCCGTGAATCCCATCAATCGTTGTCCGCAAACCATTGTGAAACGAACCGATCTTGAACAGTTTATGGGCGACTTCTCATCGCTCCACACTCTCTCAAGAGAAACCGGAATCCACCATGTGCGACTGAACAGGCTGCTCCGTGAGTATAAGATCCGCCCGGCTTTCCCCGCCCAAGATGTGCCCGCCACCTTTTTCCGACGAAAGGATCTTCAGCGGATCAGCGAAGCCTTGGGGCTGTAGTTCGCGCCCCCAATAATCAATACTGAAACCGACCAGCCCCGGGACCAAGCTCGGGGCTTTTTTGTCTCTTACGTTTTCGCATTCATGATTGTAGTTAAGTCGAGATTTTGAGGCAATTGATTGCGACTATTGAGGCAGTTTAATGCGCGCAATTCAGTACTTATGAGGCAATTCACATATTTTTCTATTATATTTTCAATTACTTACAAAATATATGAGGCATCCTATTGGAGTCATGACAACATGTTGTCTGAGATAGCAAAGGATGGCCTGAGAGAAGCAAAGTCCGCCTCAATGAGCGCAACAGATTGCCTCTGTGAGGCAATCTGAGAAATCAGGCACATTCTTCCAGCCAAATGAAAATCCGCCGATCGGATCCGATCGGCGGGTTTTCATGTTTCTGATCAGTCGTTCGTGCTGATTTTCCTTCGTGGGGTTGCTGACCCACGAAGAGCAAAAATGGAGCCGTAAGCGGGCTGTCGGCTTCTGGGAAATTCGTTCACGTAAGCCGACAATCGTTAGGACATTTTCTGCGGTAGCTTTCGGCCCAAAGCTGACATTCCGGAGACAACAAATTATCACCCACAACGCATGGATTGCTATCGCGAGTTCTCCGCCTCAATCCGTCTGATATTTTCAGCGTGTTGAGCCGCACGATCCCTACCGTCCACCAGCTGCTGAGGTGTCGAGATAAAGACGGAAAGAGCACCAGACCAATCACCTACCCCTTCAACCTCGAAATCGACCTCGATCTGTAGCTTCTGCTCCTCAAGCTCAAACGAGGGGACGGAGACGCGGTTCACCCTGTTGACGCACAAGAACGGAGTGGCGTCCTCGCCTGTGAGGCGGTTTCTTTTCGGGATAGAAGCCAGACGCACAATCTCGTTCATAGCAAGTGGCTCGAACCAAGGCGAGCCACGATAGCGCCAGTACAAGTCAGCTAGGTGGCTGCCCAACTCCAGATCGGCAAACCACTCTCCCCGCGCCATGCCAAGCGTCCGCTCGAAGTTTTGGACGAGCGCATCCATGCCTTCGATCAGTCGGCCTGTCTCGGCGCACATGCTGACGATGTTCTGTGTTGCATTACGTCGAGGTGTTCGCTCTGAGAACGTGAACTCAAGCTCGTAATCGATGCCTTGGCGAGACACGCTCGGCGTGTCAGCTAGCAAACCACCATAACCAAGCTCATTGAGAAGAACGTACCGATCACCAATGTCAGTTTGTTGGAACTCGTTAGCAAAACGCATGAGGTCTCTGCCTGACCCTTGCACGAAATGCAGCAAGCGGACTTTGAACCCTTCACGCCCCGTACTCAGGATGTCGCCTGCGGTGATGATATCGCGCCCGATGGCAATGACATCCGCGCGGTCGATTTCATTGTCCCCGTCTATACGGCGCGACGCTTCATGCTCGTCACGAATACGCCTCAGCTCGGCTATTGTGAAACGCTCTTCGTCCCGATCAATCAGCACGCTACAGCTCGCGCAAAGCCAAATTCCATTGCTGATGTGTCTCCGCTCTTCGGAGGTCATGTTTGGATCATAGCGACGTGCGCCCTGTCCCGATGCCGCAGCGGAAATATGCGCAGCAACACCGATATTGGTCACTGCGCTTGGACTTTCATCGCTTGGGCCAGATGTTGAGCGCTTGCATTTCGAGCACATGTGGCTAGCCCTGAGAGCTAGATCGCTGCGTGTTCTAGGACTGAACTCGTCTCGGCTGCGGGTCATTGAATAATGGTAAACGCACTTCACGTTTGCTGGAAGGGCAATCACCCCGTATCTGTTCCCGTTCTGGCTAAACACGCCAGATATGTCATGAAACAGGCGATAACATGGATGTGACCCAGTGGCTACTCGGGCCATGGGTGATAAAGTAAATTACGAAAATCAGTGTCCGCTTTACCTGCTTAACTTGCGTAGCTTATATTATTTTTTTGTTCCAAGTTAGTAAATTCATGGGTCACTTTGAGGCGGGTAAATATCACAAAAAATAGGCCTATTACAAATAATACAGCACCAGGCCCCGCGTCTGTCAATGACGTTTGGGCCAACCCAAGCGCTTCAAACGTAAATGACGTTTTCCCAATTATTCCTCCCATAAAAAGCCATGCACCTACAATAACAGATAGGCATCAAAGTAATAATCCACCCATATAGTAGAAAAATTTCTATCTTATTCCATGATTATGTATCTCAATAAATGAATTTAATGCTTTTTCGTATTCGGCGTTTTGCGTTGTGTTTCCTAATAAGTGAGTTAATATTACATTTTCCTTGGCTACGCCAATTTTATTCGCCTCCATTTCATATAGGGCCATTTGTGCATTTGGTATCTCTAAAGTTATTGTTATTTTTTCTTCTGTCATGGATGACTTTCTCTCAACATATTATTCGAGTATCGTCGCAGAAATGAATGTTTTGCAACGGATTTTTTCGGGCTAACATTTCAGGGGGTAGCTCTAGCAAAGCCCAGTCGTAGTAATGTGGTCGGCACGTTGGGGTCATTCATGGAAAAGATATTTCACGTTTTTGTTAGCTCAACATACAGCGACCTCATAGAGGAGCGAAAGAAGGTCAGTGAGGCGGTAGCGAAGGCGGGGTATGTGGCTGAAGGTATGGAAATATTCCCAGCTTCGAGCCAAAAACAAATGAGCTTCATCGAAAGAGTTATTGATCGCTGTGACTACTACATTTTGATTTTGGCAGGTCGCTATGGATCACTGGCTGAGGATGGCTTGAGTTACACAGAAAAAGAGTTTTTGCATGCCAAATCCATGGGTATCCCAGTTCTCGCCTTTATCAGGAACGACCTCGAAAACCTGCCCATAAATAAGATCGAGGAAGACCTAGAGAACAAGCAGAGACTTTCCACATTTATCGATTCTTTGAAGAATGAATCTATGGTCGATTTTTGGGCGAATCCCGACGAACTTTCTACTAAAGCACTCGCGGCGCTGTCACAGGCGCGGGTAACTTTTGAAGGTGTGGGCTGGATCAGAGCTGATACAGCCGCCAGTAACGAAATATTGAATGATATTAATAACCTCAGAAAGGAAAATGAGGAGTTACGATCTATTATTTCCGCTGCCAAGCAACCGCCGATTTTCGATAATATCAATCTTGCCGGACTGGATGAAGAATTCATCATTCACTTCGAGTCAAAGCCGAGAGTTGGTGGTTCGAATGTTCGGAAGACACCCCGTACATCATCAATGACATGGCGAGCGATATTGGCAGCAATTGGCCCTCAATTTCGTACGCCATCAAATACATCAGGGATTAGTTCTTCGCTTGATAGCGTGCTTAGAAAGGTAGCCAACCTAAGCGCTGAAACAAACATAACGATCGACATGGCGGACAAACAACGCATCCTCATGCAGATGGAGGCATTGGGCATGATGCGAGCTGCTACCTATAATCTGAAAAACGGAGGGCATGAAGTTTTTCATCAGCTAACTAACCAAGGGTTGGCCCATATGTTGCGAGAGAATGTGGTCAAGTCAGCTGATGATGCAGCAATCGCACTTGAGTAGCCCTTTTTCTCATAGCGCATAAATCGGCATTCTGCGCATAAATCGGCAAGATAGTTGCTCCGCTCAGCAGAGCTTGAGCAATCAGCAGCGAAAGTCCGCTCCCCGCCCTTCTCAGACTTTGCCCGCGTCGCAGCGTATGGCGGTCTATCTGCCTCGGGGCCGGAAACTGACGGGCCGCTCTCGACATTTCGACTTGCCGAAGCGGACGTACGTCCGACCTCGTTCTCGATGCTGAACTTGTCGGAGTAACCAGTGCGCTGTCGCAATGATCGCAGTCGACCTGACAATATCGCTTCGCCTTATTGCGGAGCTGCGTCGACTTTCTCCAATTTCTCCAATTTCTCCAAGAAGAGACGCAAGCACTCGGGATCAATCGGGAGTTGAGCTCCACGCGCAAGCCTCTCGTCGGGAAGACCGGCGGTGGCTCGAAATCGCGGGTAAAAATCGCGTCTCCGGTCGATAACAAGTTCCTCAATTGCACGTCTGGCTTGCTTCGACAGGCGGTGTGGTATCCAGACTTCGCCGCGCCGGTTGATGGTCGCGAGGCGCGATCGATGTGTGAACGCACTGGTGTCGCCGACTATGCCACTCGATTTACTACGGTGATATTTCTGGAGCTTCAACGCGACGACGAGGTGCTGATCCCTCGCCGCAAGGAACGATGTCAGACCGAGTGACTGACCAATATTCGACAGCCGGCTTCGCTCCACGCCTGCTCGCCCCCCCCAACGCCGCCCATCAATTTCAGATTGGTGCCAGACCTTTGCAGCGCGAAACTGTGCCTCGGTCTTCGGTGGCATTGACACTAACAAGTTGGGTGCGTTTCCCATATCATCTCATAGAATTCTGAATGCGCTCCCGGCAACACGTGACAACTTCAGCTGAAAACATACTCATTACCGGCGCGCGGGCACCAGCCGCGCTGCATCTGGCCCGCCTGTTTCATTCGGCCGGCCACAGGATAGTTCTGGCCGACAGCCTGAGCTGGCCTCTGGCACGGTCAAGCCGTGCCTGCACGGCGTATTCCCGACTGCCAAAGCCAAAAGACGAACCGGCAAACTATGCCGAAAGGCTTGCCGACTTGCTTCAGAGCCAGCGCATTTCCCTGGTCGTACCGACATGCGAGGAGATCTTTTATCTGGGGGAGATCTGGCGCGATCGTGCCATGCCAGCCCGGCTGTTTGCCCCGCATCTCGATCTTGTGGCGGCCGCGCACAACAAATTCCAATTCATCGAAATGGTTAGGGCGATGGGCTTGAGAGCGCCCGAAACCAGGCTTCTGGTCTCACGCGCTGACCTTGAGGAGTTAGGCAGACAGACGACAGATCTCGTCTTCAAGCCGGTCTGGTCGCGCTTTGCAAGCCACACACTGTTGCGCCCGCATTATACGGATCTCCTCCACGTTCAGCCAACGTCGTCATCCCCCTGGGTTGCACAGAGCTTCATCGACGGCGACGAGATCAGCGTCTATGCCATTGCGGTCGAAGGCAGGCTCAAGGCGGCTGCGTTCTATCGCTCACTGTACCGGGCCGGAAAGGGTGCGGGGATTTGCTTCGAGATGGTCACCGCACCGGCTGCCCGAGGTTTTGTGGAGACATTCGCGGAAAAAACCGGCTGGACCGGCCAGCTATCGTTTGATCTCATGTGCGATACTGACGGTACGGTCTGGCCGCTGGAATGCAATCCGCGGGCGACCAGCGGCGTCCACTTCTTTCACCAGCCAGCTGCCTTCATCGCCGCATGTCTGGGGGCCGCAGACGAGGTGAAACCGGATATCGAAGGCATGCAAGGCTCCCGCCTCGCCATGTGGATCTACGGGCTCCCGCAAGCCTTCAGGCGAAAACAGCTTGGTGCCTTCTTTCGGGATCTGCGGCGTATGGATGATATTTTCACTTGGGACGGCGACAACCTGAGCGCCAGCGCCCAATGGAAGGCCTTTGCGGAAATCATCGGAATAGCTTTCCGCGAGCGCATCTCCCCCCAGCAGGCTGCAACCCGCGACATCGAGTGGAACGGCCCGGCTCAGAGCTCGATGGAGGCTCTGCGCGATACTTCCATCGCCGAATGAGGCTCTCCCTTCAGGATAGCCTCGATATCCTTGCGTAGAAAGTCCAGCGGACCGATCACTGGGCGGGCATCCGGCGTGAAGCGACTATTCAAGCTGGCCGAACGCAGAACACGCCGGTCCTGGTTGAGCGCGACGGAGAATAGCGGTTTGAAGGCAAGGGCCATAAGATGGCCGAGGCCACCTTTGCGGGGCCCCATGAGCCAGCCGATACCTTCGACCGTTTCCGCATCGGCCCGGCGAAGATGGAAGGTTGTTGCCAAAGCCAATCCTTTCGGCCCCCAGTATTCCAGCTCGGCTATTCCCGGAGCCCGGAACCGACCAACGGTTCTGGTCCGCTCGCCTTCGAGCAACTTGCTGACGATGCCTTCCTGTCGATTTTCGCCGATGTAGTCCGCCTGGATCCAGCCCTCACCTCCGGTGATTTCAACTGTCACCTTGTGACGTTTCGCGCTCAGTCCGCGCAACAGGTTCTTGTGCGTGAAGTGGGTATGGGTGGCATCGAGGATGTTCTCCGCAGCGTCCAGAACCGTTGACTGGGTCGAACTGCGCACACGGCGCACGACCACATCCTGACCTTCCATGCAATGTACATAGGGGGGCTGCGCCGGGCTGCCGGCCGAGACAAAGATCGCGCCTTCCCGCTCCATCGTGCGATAGGTCTGCGTCCTGTAGACAGGCAGTTTGCCGATGTGACCCGGAATGGCGGTGCATCGACCGTCCCCATTGAACCGCCAGCCGTGATAGGGGCATTCGATGTCTCCGTCGACGACCCTCCCCTCCGAAAGCGCGACCAGACGATGGGGGCAGCGATCCGGCAGGGCTGCCACCCCGTCACGCCCCCGGAACAGGACGATCGGAACGCCATTGAGGAAAATGCGCTTAGGTTTGCGCCCAACATCGGCCGACAGGGCGACGGCGGCCCATTGATCCTTGAATTGGCTCATAGTTCAAACTTTCTAAGGAGGGGAATACCGATGGTCCGAAGGGCGATTTCCATGATCGCTGTCGCAAGGCGCATGCGCAACGGCAAGTGGCGGATATAAACCGCTGTGAACTCGATGACTGGAACGGCCCCGCGTCGCCGCTTGAAGTCGGCGGCCCCGGCGCTGACGTTGAAGAAGGCGCCGGTTCTCCGCGCTTCTGCCTGAGCCATGGCCATGACCATCCGGTAAAGGCCTTCTGTCTTCGGCAGGCTTGTGTCGTAGCCCACAATCGGCTGGGTCAATGTCCGCCCATTCAGGAACGTCCCGCTCACCGCAACCAGTTTTCCCGTGCTGTCACGCAATCCGGCCAGGCGGAGAAGTCCTGCCTCGTGCATACGCCGGATATAGGTTGCGGTGTATTGAGGGTTTAGCGGGGTGTATTTGACGAGATAAAGCATCTCATAGAGGCGAGCGCAGCGTGGATAATCTTCCTCAAGGAAATCGCCATTGCCAGCATACTGAAAATGCGTCCGTTTAAGACGGTTGGTATCGGCCCGCATGTTCTTCAAGCCTGCTGCCTTGTCCGCATCGGCCACAAGATAGATCTGCCGGGCGGGCAGAATCCTGAATCCCTCCTGTCTCAGAGCTACCAAGCTCGCCTCGTCGGCGAGCTCGTTGAGCGAGCGGAGCACGATGGCGTGGGTCGGATACACTTGAGTCAATTCGCTTCTGATCTGCCGCACCGTATCGCGGTCCAGGTCGGGAACCGGATTGGTTGAAAACAGCCAGTTGTTCAGCTGGACCTGCCGGTCAAGCCCGCTGGCGCGGACGAGCGGGGCAAGTCCTGAAATCAGCCTGCATATCGCTTTCTGTAACCTTGGAAAGCCGCCAAAATTACGGGTTTCATCGAGAGCGTAGTCGATATAGGCCGCAGCGGGGCTGCAAATGTAGCAAGTCGGAGTGCCATCATTCACTGTCAGCGGAAACGCATTTCCGGCAATTTCAACGCTTTTCAGCTGAGTTTCCAGGTTGGCGATCAGCTCTTGGCAGGCATAGTCTTGAAACAGTTGCACCAGAGCCGCAACCTGCCCCGGATCATTGGCGACCCGCTTCTGGCCTGAGTGCCCGGTATGCTCGTCATCGGGCAGGCTCACCGAGACACCTGCGCATCGACAAGCCGGCATTCGACCCGGCGCAGCTTGCGCCCAGTCTCCAACTCAAGCAGACGCTGCAAGAGAACGACATTCACCTTGGCACCCCGCCCCTCCAGAAGCGCCTGGAGTGAACGAAGAGCTGCCGAAGCCGCCTCCTCAGGCAGATCAGGCGCCAGCGACACCTCGATGCAGTCCGTAGCGGTCTGAACGATCCGGAAATCGGTTATGCGAGGATCGGCATTCAACACGGCATTGCGCAAAACATCTGGCGTCACCATCACCGGTCCGGTGGGCGAGGCAAGACGGAAGATGTCGTCCTGACGGCCGACAATTTCCGTGACGTGCCGAAGGGGGGAGCCGCAGGGACACGATTGCGGCGACAGGCGAAGCAGATCGTTCATCCGGTAGCGAGCCATGATCTGGACATTACGCCTGAACGTGCTCACCAGGGGCGAGACCAGCCCCTTCCCTACCGGCTCGAACTCGAAATGGACGGAGTCCTCGGCCAGATGCAGATTGCCATGACGGCATGTGACTGCAAACAGACCTTCCGTTGCCATGTAGATCTGCTCCAGCCGCAGGCCAAAGAAGGCCTCGACGGGGGAGCGGTCGACCGGGTCCAGGGTTTCGGCCGCAGAGAAAATCCGCTGCGGGCGAATGGAACTCTTTTCCTCCGCGAGATATCGCAGGACTTTCGGAGGGGCGACGACAACGGTTGGCGCGAAACCTTCCAGCTCCCCACGCAGCTGGTGCGGAGCGGTCGTGAGGTTGAAGAAGGCGAGATCCAGAACCCGCGAGCGGGCCGCGTTATCATAGAGGCCGGTGTTCTGGGGCAGGAGGATCGCCACCCGGGGCCGTTTCAACAGCATGTCCGGGATCGTCTTGGCAAGGATCGATCCAAGCCAGGCATTGCTTTCCTGCCGGGAGACGACAAATACCCCGCGGTTGCCGCTGGTTCCCGTGCTTGCGCCAACCGTATGCCCATCAATCTGGAAGGATCCCTGTGCCAGGGTTGAGCGGATTTCCTGCGCCGTCAGTCCAAATTGATTGAACTGCTCAAACCGAGCCATTTGCATCGCCTTGTCGACGACGGGCAACTGATCCAGTGAGAGGGCCGATCCAGCATAGAATGAAACCCTCGGCACATCGCGGGCAAGCCATCGCATGATCGCCCTGTGTTGCAAGCGCTCGAACCGTTGCCGATCCAATGACTTGCGCGACAGCCAAAGCGTCCGGATGAAGGATGCAATCACCTCCGCCGAAGCGCTCATGGGACACCTCCCTTACCGTCGGAATCATGGTGTGTCATTGCTGGATCATGGCATAGCAAAACATCGACGCCTTGTTTTTCAAGCCCTTGGAGTAATCGTGTGGTGTCAGCCTGAGCGCCAGCGTCATGGGCAATGAGGCTTGCAGGAAAGCCGGGGCGCCGGTTGCTGCTCAATGCGGCGTGAACCCACTGTGCGTCGACCGCGTAGAACAAGGGGGGATCCTGACGCGGAAAAAGGATGCCGAAATGCCCCGCCGCATGCCCCGGCAAGTCAACGGCGATCATGCTGCCGTCTCCCAACAGATCCTTGCCTGAGAATCCGTAGCGCTGACAATCGACCCCGGCGCAATCGGCGAGTGGCTCAAGTCGCCGGCTGAAATCGGGCGGGATCAATTCGGAAAAGACACCATGGCGCAGCTGACCCACTCGCGAACATGAAGCAATCCGGCGCCAGGCGTCCGCGTCAGCGATGAACCTTGCGTTCGGAAAGAGCTGCAATCCGGAAACGTGATCGGCATGAAAATGGGTCAGAACCACGAGATTGACATCGGCGGGCGAAAGACTGAACCGGCGCAAAAAGACCTCCGGTTGATTTTCGGGAACCAACCGGGGGGAAAGAACGGATCCGTAAAGCCGAAGCGCCAGTGAGCGCTGGCCAGCATGGAGGGCATGTGCCGTATAGCCGGTATCGATGAGAACGGGGCCCTTGTCGGGGTGCAGGCAAAGACCGTATCGCACCCGTAGATCTATGGGACGCCATTTTCCCTTGCGGACTACAATCCTCTCCGGAACCCTGACATGGGCGCTGTTGGCAAAAACCGGTGTCACGGCCCTGCCCCCGGCTGGAAAGTCCTCTCCAGTCCTTCCGCGAAGCCGATCTCGGGGCGCCACCCCAGCAAGGTCCGTGCTTTCGTGATGTCGAGGCTCTGGGCAAAGGCAAATAACCCAAGGCCGTAACGTGTAACCGGTGGCTCGGGCGCCCTCGGCAGCATGAGACAAGCGCGTTCCAACATGGCCGCTGCCATGAGCGCAGGTGTGAAGGGCATGGGCTTCCAGCGCGGAGTGATCCCGGCACGCCGGCAGGCGGCATCGGCGACCTCCCGGATCGGCAGGACCTCCCCGCCGGAAATATTCAGGACCTCGCCATTCACTGCGGCTGGAGCATTGAGGGCGCAGAGAACGGCCGAGACCACATCGTCTACGTAGGTCAGGTCCGTGCGTGCGGCGCCCTTTCGGAACAAGGGCAAGGGCCCCTTGTTTGCTGCATGAATGAGGCGGGGCACAAGGGCCGTATCGCCCCGGCCATAGATACCACGCGGCCTGAGGACAATCGGGCCAATGTCATTGGCGGCCAAAACGATCTTCTCGGCCTCCCGCTTGGTTCGCGCATAGGGCGTGAAAGGCTTCGGCAGAACACCGTCTTCGCGCACACCAAGCTGGTCGGCGCACGTGAAGTAAACCGACGGGCTGGAGATGAGAACGAAGCGTCGGACCTCTTGCTGCCTGGCGAAAGTTACCAGATTGCTGGTGGCTTCGACGTTGGCCCTCTGGAAATCCCGAAGTCTGCCGAAGGGGGCCGAAAGAGCCGCACAGTGAATGATCGCGTCGATCTTTCCTGACCTCGGACCAAAGTCCGGCTCGAAACCGAGGCTGAGGTCACCACGCATGACGGTGTGACCAGCGGCCTCCAGAGCCTCGCATTTGCGGCCGTCGCGCCCATGGGCCAGAACGGAACGCCCTTGCCTTGCAAGGCGCTCGACCACATGACCACCGAGAAAGCCCGTGGCGCCGGTCACCAGAACGTTCGCCACCTCGTCAGACCTCCAATGCCATGGCGCCAAAGGAGACCCCTGCGGAGGTTCCAAGGAAAAGCACCCTGGATCCGGTTTGGATGCGCCCGGCTTTGCGGGCAATATCGAGCGCAAAGGGAATGGAGGCCGCAATCTGGTTGCCGTGACTGCGCGTGATGTCGATCATTTGCTCCGCACTGACCCCCACCTGCCGCGCCATATGCTCCAGTGCAAAGGGACTGGCCTGATGCGGGATGACCAGATCGACGTCGCTCAGCGTCCAGCCGGCCTCATCCAGAACCTTGGCGACGAACGCTGCGAAATGGCGCCTGCTGAGACGAAAAAGCGCCGAGCCATCCATCGAGAAAACGGCGTTTCGGGCGAAGTCCTCGTTTTGTTTACGAAAATCGAAGCGGGTCCCTCCAGCGCCAATGGAACAGGCTTCATAGGCGGAAGGGAAACTCGTCATGAGGCTTGCGCGGATGCGGCTCGCAAGAGGCCCGGATGCGCGTCGGAGAAGGACGGCACCGGCTCCGTCCCCGAAAAGGGCTGCCGTTTCCGGATGATCGTCCCAAGGCAAGGCACGCGAGGCGATTTCCGAAGCGACCACCAACGCCGTCTGATACCGGCCCGCTGATAAAAGATGTGCCGCGGTCTCAAGCGCAGTGAGAAAACTGAGGCAGGTGCTGTTGACGTCAAATGCCGCTGCCTGGCCATCCGGGATACCGATTTCCCGCATGATCAGCGGCGCCATCGCAGGCAAGGGCTGGTAGGGGATTGCTGAACCGGACAGGACCAGTTCAACCTGATCCACCGGAAGCCCAGCGTCTTCGATTGCCGCTCGCGCGGCCGCGACAGCAAGATCAATCTGCGTTTCTTGCTCACAGACATAACGCTGCGCAACTCCGGTCCGCATTTCAAGCGTGCCGACATTTTGCCCAAGCTGGCGATCAATTTCCGAAGAGGGCAGGATTCGGTTGGGAAGACTGCTCCCAGTCCCGCCAAGGTCTATAAACATACATATACCTGTTAATGACGTGCTCCCCGATTGTAGACCACCCGGCCCGGGGATTTCCCGGGGTGACACTCACCGCGGACCGGATGCGCCGGAGCCATTCATGAGCGATATCGGAGGCATGTTGCCGATGGCTTGGTGAGCGCAAACCTCATTGTAATCTCTACGCTATTCCTTCCATCTTCTGACGTGCATCGTCAAGCGTCAGGAACCAGTGCGGGTTCAGGCATTCAAGCCGGAACGTCCCGTTGAACGGATCGATACACGCGGTGTCCGAGGGCTCGCCCGCTGAGATGCGACGCCATTCAAAGCCGCGATCCTGCTGCCACTCTCACCTCACACCGGCGTCAAGGTCGTTGCGGTTGTCGCTTAAGCTGCATTTCCGGCAAAGATCAGCGACAGGCAAGCCCACCTGATGCCCCTTCAAAAGGCCAGTGATCTGCCTATCGGAAAACCTGGGCCCTCTCATCGCTTGTCGCTGCCGCCGGGGCGCAGGGCATGCTCAAAACGCGGACAACAAAGGCAAGCCGGTTTGCTGTGTTACGCGAACCGGCCGGATACCATCGTCCCCGGCCGAATACCATCGCCCTTACCAGCCCCGGCCCGACACGCATCACAACCTCTTCCAGCTTCGTGAGAATTCCAATTGGCTAATGTCGCCAGCCTTCCATCTGTGATGGTGCGTTTTCCTGACAATAAGGCGGCCCCACTCAGTGCAGAAGGTCGCCTCAACACCCTACTCACTGCACCTCGCAGACCCTCCTGCCCGAACATAACGCCCCAGCGCCACCTCCCCTAAGGTTTTATAGTTTTCCCATTTGTATATTTTCGTATTTCGGCCCTTCATTACTTTTTTGTCTCTTCTTTTTTACGCGTCTTTTATATTTTTACCGAATTCTCGACGCGCTATCCGTGTATTACATAGATTTTGCTACGTATTGACTCGAATAGTCAAAGCAGACAATGGCGTCAGGACAACTGAGGGACAGAAAGACATGCTCAAAGGGACTATATTGGCGGCTGGGATTGCCGCATTTTCAATCTCCGCTGCGGTCGGGCAGACATGGAACGTCGACAAGTGGACGCCTCCCTATGATTTCACCAACCCGCCACAAGATGCCGCTTATGCCGCGCTCGAAAAGGCTTCCAAGAAGTGGAAGCTTTGCGTCATCTTCCCGCATCTGAAAGACCCCTATTGGGTCGCGACAAACCACGGTGTCGTTGCGCATGCGCAGAAAATCGGCGTGGCCCTCGATCTTTACGAGGCGGGCGGATATCCCAACCTGGAAAAGCAAAAGCAGCAACTGCTGGACTGCGCCAACGGAGACTATGACGCGATTCTGTTGGGCACGGTCTCGTTCGACCAGATGACGCCAACGGTCGTCGAGGCGGCCAAGAAGAAGCCCGTTTTTGCGACCGTGAATGCGATCATGCCCGATGGAATATCGGGAATGGCCGCGGTCGATTGGCATGACATGGGCCGCGCTGCCGGTCGCTATTTCTCGGAAAAATATCCCGCGGGATCGGCCTCCGCCAAAGTGGCCTGGCTGCCAGGACCGGAAGCTGCAGGATGGGTGAAGTTCACGGACAAGGGCTTCCGCGAAGTCGTCAAGGACTCGTCCATCGAACTGGTAACCGTCAAGTTCGGCGATACGGGCAAGGAAATTCAACAAAAGCTCGTTGAAGACGTTCTCGACGAACATCCTGACGTCGACTACATCGCCGGAAACGCGGTCGCGATTGAAGTCGCGATGAGTGTGCTGCGCCAAAGAGACCTGAAAGACAAGGTGAAGCTGGTCTCGGACTATTTCACCCCCGCCATTTATCGCGGAATTCGTCGTGGCCTGATCTCAAGCGCGCCGACCGACAGCGCGGCGCTGCAGGGGATGATCTCGGTCGACCAGGCCGTGCGGTTCCTTGAAGGTTCCGTCGAAGCCGACCACGTTGGCCCCGCGATTTTCAACGTCAACAAAGACAATGCGCAATCTTTCGCGCTGGAAGAATCGCTTGCCCCCTCCGACTTCACGCCGACATTCAAAGTCGACTGAGCCGTCATGAAAATTAAGGAGCGTGACACACGCTCCTTTTTTCCAAACAATTTGGGGTACACATGAAGGGTCTTACCGTAAAAACCGGCCTCCTGACGGCATTTGGCATCGTCACAGCAATGGTGCTCGTCTCATCGGCAACAGGAATGTTTGCACTGCGATCCATGAACAAGGAGCAGGCATCCGTCCTCGACGTCGACATGCCCTCCTCTGAGGCGGCTAAAGACCTCTATGTGAACGGCATCTTGCTCACCAACATGACCGGCATGCTGGATCAGGCACAAAACCTTGAACAGGTCTCAAGCATTGAAGCGTCTCTTCAAGACACGATTCAAAAGGAGAGCGATGCCTTGAACAAGCTGCGGGCACTTGGCGCCCGTCAAGACGAAACCTCCAAATTGGCTTCGGAAATTGAAGCATTGACCGGAAAGCTGAAAACCTACAGCGAACTCACCAAAACGCGCATAACCTACAGCAATGACAGCCTACTCGTCGAAGACAAGATCAAATCGAATGCGAAAGATCTGATCATACTCTCTGAAACGCTCGTCGCAAATTCGAAGTCCAGCGTCACAAACTCTGTTTCGACGTTATATGACATCGTTGAAGACAGCAGCAAAATAGGCTCTGTTTTTGACACTCTCGACGATCTGCTGGATATCAAACTGTTTTACTCGGACGCCATGACAAGCTTCAAGGCGAATGCTCTCGCTGTGGAGCGCAGTATTGGTCTGGTCAAGAACGCGCGATCTCTTGACGGGATTGAGCAAGCCCATGCCGAGTTTGAACAATTGCTTATAGCTCTGGGTCGCAACGCAGAAAAAATTGATGATCCGAACCGGAAAACGCAAGCTCTGGAAACGCTGTCTACGATCAAGCGCCTGATGGACAAGGGAAACGAGGAGAGCTTTTACTCCATCTATGTCAATATAATCAAAACCAAAAACGAGATGGATGTCCTTGAGGCGGAATTGCAAAAGAGCACCAAGGAACTTGAAGAAGCCGTTCTGCAAACTGTAGAGACATCCAAGGACAACATCGCGGCCGCCAAATCGGACATGACGCAACTGACGTCATTTGCTTTCACGTTGATGGTAGCCCTGTCCATCGCATCGGTGGCCCTTTCCGCATCGATCGGCATTTTCTATGTCGAAAGGCGTGTCATTCGGCGGCTGGTGGCGCTGAACCACACCACCCTTGCTTTGTCGCAAGGCGATTTGGAGGCCCCTGTGCCGCAAGTCAGTCGTGACGAAATCGGCCAGATGGCGTCTGCCTTGCAGGTCTTCAAGGACAATGCGCGTGAAGCCGAGATCCTGCGGCAACGGCAGGTGGAGGCAAACGAGGTTGAGCAGAAACGGCAAAATGCCATTTCCAATCTCATTTCCAGCTTTGAGAGCAACGTCGCGAACTTGATGGAGCAAGCGCAAAATACCGCGAACAGTCTGCGCGAAACGGCCGATGGGCTTGGAGACGTCGCCCGAATGACGACGGAAAAATCCAGCAGTGCATTTGGTTCGTCTGAAGAAGCCGCCAAGAACGTTCAGGCGGTCGCGGCAGCGGCTGAGGAACTGTCGCAATCAATCAATGAAATACAGCACCAAATCAAGACGACGGGTGACGTCATCCTCCAGGCCGACCAAGACGTAACCACGGCCAATGAAGAAATCATCGGGCTGGCGAAGACCGTTGAACGTGTCGGTGACGTGGTGAATATCATTACCGACATCGCGGAGCAAACGAACCTCCTCGCGCTCAACGCCACGATCGAGGCCGCTCGCGCAGGCGAAGCCGGCAAGGGATTTGCCGTGGTCGCCACGGAGGTCAAGGCGCTGGCAGATCAGACATCAAAGGCGACAAGTGAAATTGCCGAACAGATATCCGCGATCCAGGGCTCTACCGGCAACGCGGTTGCTGCGATCGAAAAGATCTCTGCGACCATGAATTCCGTGCGCGACTATTCTGCGTCGATCGCCCTGTCTGCGGAACAGCAAAGCTCGGCGACAACCGAAATTTCGCGAAATGTTCAGGAGGCGGCGCGAGGCACCACGATCGTTGCCTCGAACATTCAAAATGTGTCGGAATCGGCTGAGGAAACGAAACAGTCCTCAGAACTTGTGAAGTCCGCTTCACTCGAAGTTTCGACGACAGCGGATGAGATAAACAAGAATATCAATGAATTTCTCAAGTCGGTACGTGCGGCTTGAGAAACACCGCTACAACGGGGGCGGGCGGAATGCCCCGCCCCCGTTGTAGCGGGAAAACGCCATCGATCATGAGCGCGCGGGCGCCTGCGATACCGCGGGCTATTTGACGAGCAACACCGACAGCCGGAACCCTTGGCTGTGCATATCGACAAAGCCATTGGTAAAATCAAAGAAGTAATACGCATCGGGAATTGCTTCCGTCGAGGTCCAGAATGTGGCGCCTTCCCCGAAGTCGGACGCCGAGATTGCTGGAAAGACGGTCGTGTCGATCCAGAAATCGCCGCAGGTTTCTGAAAGAAGCGTTCCAAGTTCCATCGCCGTGGGAACGCGCCAGCCCTTGCCTTGCTTTTTTGCGTAATCCAAAGCGTCATTCACACTAAGGCCAAGCACCTCGCCCGCGCACTGCCTTGTCTCCTGGCTCCATGTCATGCCCGCGGCACATCGCTTCCAGGTCAAACCGCTGCTTTTGTCGGTTGCCTCATCTCCGCGCAGGTGAAACCCAGATCCATTACCTTTAACGCAAGCCGCATGCACGGAAAACGGAAGTATTGAAGCGAGAAAAGCAACAAGAATAACTCTTGACCGCATGTGACTTTACATTCCTGAATGAACTTTGATCGAGATCGGGTGCCGTGAAATAAGGATCAATAAGGTGTTTTTATGACGCCGAGCCCGGCCGGAGATCTCGACGGAAGGCCCCGCCGCTTTCTGATATGCGCCTCATAGGCCGGCGACGGGCAGATCTGAAAAATGAGGCGCCTTCTTCCAGCCCAATACCCCCGGCTCCATCCGCACAGGCACGTCTTCCATCGCCTCGCAGCCTGCCCCGGAACGCGTGTCTACGCAGTTTCCGCATTCCAATATTTCGTTATGTTACTTTTCACGATATACTACCCACTACAAGTAACGTTATCGTATTTTTAATTCGGACAAGAAATCATTTATTAATACTTCCAGTAAAGTAATGCTAGTCGCCACTCACTTGAGACAATGGCGACGGAATACGGAAACCTCCGCTTAGTACCGACACCTCCACGTAATGCCCGAAAGGTTCGAAAATGAAGAGCCATAACTTCATTCGTCTCGGCAGTATTCAATCCAAGATAGCTGTATTTTCAATCTTTTGTATCGCCCTCACCGTTGTCTCATTGGTAGTAACATCACTGTTTTTCTCACGCGATACGAACGAATATGTCGGGAAAACCGCTACGGATATTATCGGAGGACAGATCGAAGAGCGCCTGCTGAATGAGGCCGGCCTCCAAGCGGGTGTCATCAAGTCGAGGCTGAGCGTCGGCATCCAGACCGCACGCAACATGGCGACGACCTTTTCGGAACTGGCGTCGGCGAGCAAGGGCTTGCCGCCTGAGATCCGTCGCGAGAAATTCAATGGTATCCTGCGTCATACCGTTGAGGAAAACAGCACGATCAACGGCACCTATTCGGCCTGGGAGCCCAACGCCCTTGACGGCAACGACGCGGCCTATCGCAACCGCGCCGATATCGGCTCCGACGATACGGGGCGGTTCCTCCCCTACTGGACCAAAGACGCTTCAGGCAAGGCGGTGGTGCAGGCCCTTGTGGAGTACGAAGAAACGTCCATGGCGTCATACGGTTTGCAGAAGGGGGCGTGGTATCTTGATCCGCGTTCAACCGGCAAGGAACGCGTCATCGGCCCGCTGACCTATCTCGATCAGGGCAAGCTGGTATCACTGGCCACGTTTGCCGTTCCTGTCATGATCGACGGCAAATTTCACGGCATTACCGGTGCCAATTTCAATCTGAACTTCGTTCAAAACCTGGTCTCCAGCGTCGATGCCGATCTGTTTGGCGGCAAGGGAAGCGTGATCATCATCAACGACACCGGACTGATCGTTGCCTATAGCGATGATGCCGACCTCATTGGCAAGAAGGTCGACACAGCGCAAACAAGCTGGTCGCAGCGCGTCGGTTCAATCGACCGGGACAAGCCAACCGTCATCGACGACAGTACGTTCGAGATGGTCGACATCTTTGCGCCGATCGTCCTCAGTGAAGATAACACGCCGTGGACGATCGTGATCTCCGTGCCCAAGGCAGTGGCGCTTGCGGATGTCCATCAATTGCAGGACAAGCTCACTGAGCGTTCCCGGTTCGCAACCCTCTGGCTGATCATTCTCGGAATTGTCGTCGGCGTGGCTGCCACTTTCATCATGTTCCTTGCCGCACGCGGCATTGCCAAGCCGATTGTCACCATAACAAACTCCATGAAGAAGCTGGCAGGGCATGATACGTCGGCCGAAATCCCCTATCAGGAACGGACTGACGAAGTCGGGGATATGGCCGTCGCCGTGCAAGTGTTCAAAGACAACATGATCAAGGCCGATGAGCTCACCCATGCCGCCGCGGATGAAACGAAGCGTCGGGAAGAACGGGCACAGCGCATCGCGGCTCTGACGCAGAATTTCGATGTCGATGCCAGTGAGTTGCTGGCCGCCACCTCCGCTGCTTCGAGAGAAATGGAAAGCACGGCGAACGCACTCTCCGGCATTGCCAACAACACCAACCAAAGAGCGACATCGGTTGCCAGCGCCGCCGAACAGGCCGCAGCAAACGTTCAGACAGTTGCCAGCGCGACGGAAGAACTCACGAGTTCCATTGCGGAGATCAGCAGACAGGTGACCCAGTCATCGGAGATTGCAGGGGGCGCCGTATCTCAGGCAGAACAGACGGATCGGCAGATCCAGGGTCTTGCCACCGCTTCTCAGAAGATCGGCGATGTGGTCAATCTGATTTCCGCCATTGCCGAACAAACCAACCTGCTGGCCCTCAACGCGACGATCGAGGCTGCCAGAGCTGGCGATGCCGGCAAGGGGTTTGCGGTTGTCGCCGCCGAAGTGAAGGAACTCGCAAGCCAAACCACCAAGGCAACCGAGGAAATCAGCCTGCAGATCGGCACCGTTCAGCTTGAGACGGATGAAGCGGTGAAAGCGATCCAGGAGATCGGAAAAACGATCGGCGAGATGAATGTGATCGCCGCGAGTATTGCGGATGCCGTTGAACAGCAGTCTTCGGCCACCGGTGAAATCGCGCGCAATGTCGAGCAGGCCGCTCGCGGCACCCAGGAAGTGACCGAGAACATCCTGGCCGTGTCGCAGTCAGCCAGCGAAACGGGAACGGCTGCAACCCAGGTTACAGGCACCGCTGGTGAACTCAGCAGCAAGTCAGAACAGCTCAGAGCGCAAGTGGAGCGGTTCCTGGCAGAAGTTCGGGCTGCCTGAGGCCCCGGTCGCAGGCTGATTGTGTCCCCCCTTCGCGAGGGCTTGTTGCCAAAAGCGGCGGAGGCAGACACGACCTTCTGAAGCCTTGCGAAAAACGAGCTGCCCTTCTGCCCGCATGTGCACCTGCCATGCGGGCAGAATTGTTTCATGCTTGCCTTGCAACTCTTCAGCCGAACAGACAATGCGGAGAACGGTTCAGGGCATGCGCCGCAGACTGCGCACGATTACGCGGGACCGGCCGCCAATTCGAACCCTTCATCGATCCAGCCAGTGATGCCGCCTGCCATGATCTTTACCGGGCGACCAAGTTCCGCCAGCCGCAGTGCGGCGCGGGCCGCGGCGTTGCAGTGCGGGCCGGCACAATAGGTGACAAACAGGGTCTCCTGCGGCCACCTTGCCATCTTGGAGCGGATGATCTTGCCATGCGGCAGGTTGATCGCTCCCGGCACGTGGCCCTTTTCAAAAAGAGCCGGACTGCGCACATCCAGAAGCACGAAGCCGGGCTCGCCCTCCAGCGCCTCATGCACATCCCAGCAATCAGCCTCGAAGGTGAATTCGGCGGCAAAATGCTCTCTGGCAAGGTCGCTCGGCGCGGCGGGAACAGCGGT